>CAVXJY010000079.1:0-35953 GCA_963761855.1 Bryobacterales bacterium
GGTAACTGGGAGTTTCCATTAGTTGCCAAGTACCGGTTTCATGCCAAAATCGCCCGGCCGTATGTGGAAGCGGGCGTGGCCTGGGACGCGCTCTCGGGACTGAAGAACACATCGAGCGCGACGCCTTGCAGCGTGGTGTGCGAGAACACGAATTATCCTCCCACGCCAGACAGCCGGCGAACCGTAGGGGTGGTGGTTGGCGGCGGCGTCGATATCCACGCAGCCATCATCTACGTGGCTCCCGAGGTTCGCTATACGCGCTGGGCGCAACAATACCTCAACCTCTCTGGCGTTCTCAGCAGCGGCCAGAACCAGGTCGAGTTTCTGGTCGGGTTCACATTTTGAAGCTGGCTGAGAGTCAGCCTGCTCGTCGGCGGCAACTTGCCGCGGCGTTTCTTCGTAATCTAAATACATGAAGCCTTTATTCTTACTACTGCTGATGAGCGGGGCGGCGCTGGCTCAGCCGTTTTCGGCCGGGATCAAGGGCGGGCTGCCGTTGAACGACTTCTTGAACGAGGTGCAGGGAACCTCCACCACCAACACCGGCCATTACCTTGTCGGCCCGGAAGTGGAAGTACGTCTGCCGCTCGGCCTGAGCATCGAATTCGACGCGCTCTACCGCCATTTCAGCTACACCAACGTGCTGGGCGGCCCAACCATGAACACGGTCACCAGCGTCGGATCGTCTAGCAACTGGGAGTTTCCGCTGGTTCTCAAGTACAAATTCCCCAGTAAAATCGTGCGGCCGTACCTGGAAGCGGGCGTGGCTTGGGATACGCTGGCGGGATTGAAAAACACGGTGAACAACGTGGCTTGCTCCGCCGGCGCTTGCAGCAACGTGCTGGTAGCCCCTCCCACAGCCTCCAGCGCGGGTACCATGGGCGTGGTGATTGGCGGCGGCGTCGATATCCACGCCATCGTCATTCACGTGTCTCCGGAATTGCGCTTCACCCGTTGGGCGGACAATTACTTCAATTTGTCCGGCGTGCTCAACAGCAGCAAGAATCAGGCCGAGGTTTTGGTCGGATTTACGTTCTAGGAGAAGGCGCACAGCGCGTTAGGTCGGCGGTCTTTAAGCCTGTTCCTATCTCGATCCGTCGCCTACCGTTCAGGTTTCGCTCAGCCAGCATCGTGCATAGTATTCAACATCTCAGATGCAATGTCGAAAACGTCCCTCACGTCGTATACGGGCCGGCCGATCTTTGGATTCCAGTACCGGCCGTGCGCAAGCCAGTCGCGCAGCGGCACCACGCCTTTGAACTCCCGAATGGAGCGGGCCGTCTCCGGATACACCTCGATCCAAATATCGAGGATGTCTTCTTCCAGCCGGATCTTCTCGCCTCGTTGGCGTCCAATCCTGCGAAACCGGCTAAAAATCGCGGGCTTGGTCTTGTGCTTCGAGAGGGTCTCAAATGCCAGCCGCAACAACGCCTCCGTACTTGTGAGAAGGTGCAGCATGGCGGCGTACCGCAAGTGCTTTCTTGCCGCTGCAAACTGTTGGCGCAATTCATCCAGGCTCTCGTCGCGGTACCTATCGGGAATCAAATCGCTCGACAGGAGTTGCGGCAGCCGCCTGTCTTCTTCATTCAACAGGAGCAGTTGCAGTTCATACCAGCGGAACACCTCATCCAGATCCTGGAGGCGTTCGGCTTCGAACCTCTGCATACCCTATCGCATCACCCTCTTTAGCACCTCGGCTAATGTGATGGCATCCAGGACCACGACATGCCGCGGCACCCGTGAGAGGACAATGCTCCAATGCCCCTCAGGCTCCAAGATAAGCGTTATAGAGTCGAGATCTCCGACCAAATCAACGCGCCCCTTGGCTCCTATGATGTTGCGCCCTTTTGGCGAGAACCGCACCTTCTCGCCGTTGATATCGAGGATCAATTCCGGCACCTTGTACGTTCCCAGGTACTCCTCTTCGATCTCTTTGTCGACGCGGGTCACGGTCACGAGTCCCTGCTGGATGGATCCGGCAAGTAATTCGTCGGTGATCTTCTGGTACAGTCGCTCGACTGCATCGATCCACTGGTCGCGGCGGCGGCGGCCGACTCGGTTCTGCGACGCGTGCTGCTGCCGCGACAAAAGGAAATCCTTGATCGCGTCGGGCTGCGATGACTCCACGGAAATGCCTCCAACAACTTCAGGATAGCTCACGAGGCGCCGATTTGAGCGAGTTGGCGCCCCCACACAGCCTACGCTGCCGCGCACGCTATGATTGTTAGGGAATGCCCGAAATTCTCGACGGAAATCGCGTCCGCGATGAGATCAAGGCCGAGCTGAAACCTCGCATCGCGGTCCTGGCCGCTAAGGGCCGTCCCCCCGGCCTCGCTGTAGTGCTGGTGGGAAACAATCCGGCCTCGGAAATCTACGTTCGCAACAAAGTCAAAACCTGCGACGATCTGGGGATCCACTCGGAGACGCTGCGGCCGCTGGAAAGCGTGACTACGGCTGAGTTGCTGGCCACCATCGACGCGCTGAACGCCCGTCATGACATAGACGGCGTTCTGGTGCAACTGCCCCTGCCGCCCCAGGTGGATACGAAGCGCGTGCTGCTGGCCGTGGCGCCTTTGAAGGATGTGGACGGTTTCCATCCCTGCAATGTGGGCAACCTGGTGGCGGCGCTGCCGGGTCCGCGCCCGTGCACGCCGGCGGGCATCCTGGAGTTGCTCAAACGGTACCGCATCCCGGTGGCAGGCAAGCGTGCGGTTGTGGTGGGCCGCAGCGACATTGTGGGCAAGCCGGCCGCGCTGCTGCTGCTGCATGAACACGCCACCGTCACCATCTGCCACTCCAGGACGGCGGATCTGGCCGGCGTGTGCCGCGAAGCGGAGATTCTAGTGGCGGCCATGGGCCGGCCAGCCATGATCACGGGCGATTTTATACGGCAGGGAGCGGTGGTAATCGACGTCGGCACCACGCGTGTCACCGATCGCGCGCTCGCCGGCCGCATCTTCCGCGATGCGGCTGACAAGTTGGCCGCGTTCGACAAGCGCGGCTTCGTGCTGATGGGCGACGTGGATCCGCAGGATGTGATCGCCAAAGCCTCCGCCTACACGCCGGTTCCGGGAGGCGTAGGCCCGCTGACCATCGCCATGCTGATGGCCAACACGGTAGCCTCCGCCGAGCGGCGGGCCGGCATATGTTGAAAGTCGGGCTGACCGGTGGCCTGGCCAGCGGAAAATCGTTCGTGGGGGACGCGCTGGCGGGCTTCGGATGCCTGGTGGTGCAGGCCGATGAGTTGGGACACCAGGTGCTTAGTCCCGGCGGCGAGGCGCACGATGCGGTGATCCGCGAATTTGGCGCCCAGATCGTTGGAGAGGCGGGCGAGATCGATCGGCAGCGGCTGGCGGAACTGGTCTTCGACCAGCCCGAGAAATTGGCCCGGCTCAACGCCCTGGTGCACCCGCCGGTCGTGCGCCGCGAGGAAGAAATCGGGGCGGAATTTGCCCGCCGGAAAGCGGATGGTATCTTCGTGGTGGAGGCCGCGATTCTCATCGAGACCGGCAGCTACAAGCGGTTTGACCGCCTGATTCTGGTGGTCTGCACCGAGGAACAGCAGGTGGAGCGGGCCATGCGCCGCGAAGGCGCCGCGGAATCGGTGGTGCGCGCGCGGCTCAGCCGCCAGATGCCGATCGAGGAGAAACGGAAGTTCGCCCATTTCGTCATCGATACATCGGGGACCAAGGAAAACACGCTGCGGCAAACCGAGGCCGTTTACGAGGCGTTACGGAGAATAGAACCATGAAACTGATGCGACCACTTATATGGGCCGTCGTGCTGGTGGCCGGCTTCCTGGCCATAACTTCCGCGGGGCACTGGAAGCTCGCCCAGATCCTGCCGCAGCTTTCTTCCAGCGGACGCCTTTGGGAAGCGCCGGCGTCGGCGGCGTCTGTGTATTCGTCCGACGAGCAAAACAACATCGACATTTACAAAGCGTCGCGCGAGGCCACCGTCAACATCACGTCTCGCGTTTACCGCCAGGACTGGTTCTTTCAGCTTTACCCGGAAGAGGGCACCGGCTCCGGTTTCATTGTCAACGGGGACGGGACTATTCTCACCAACAACCACGTGGTGCGTGGCAGCTCGCGACTCACCGTGAAGCTCGCCGATATGAAATCGTACACCGCGAAAGTGCTCGGTACGGACGCGGGCAACGACCTGGCGCTGATCAAGATCGATGCCGGCCGCAGGCTGCCTACGCTGCGGCTGGGCGATTCCAGCACGCTGGTGGTGGGGCAGAAGGTGCTGGCCATCGGCAATCCCTTCGGCTTGGAGGGAACTCTCACCACTGGAATCGTCAGCTCCCTCAATCGCAAACTGCAAACCGAGGAAGAGAGGCTGGAAGGCATGATCCAGACCGACGCTGCCATCAATCCAGGCAACAGCGGCGGCCCGCTGCTCGATTCGCACGGCAGCGTGATTGGCATCAACACCGCGATCTACGGCCAGCAGGGCAACATCGGCATCGGCTTCGCCATGCCCGTCAACCGCGCCAAGGAAATGCTCGATGAATTCCAGGCGCGCGGCCATGTTTCCCGGCCCACGCTCGGCATCACCACCGTGTGGATTTCCGGCGATCTGGCTCAAGCGCTCGACCTGCCGGCCAAGGGCGGCCTCTTGATCCAACGCGTCGAACGCGGCTCGCCGGCGGAGGAAGCCGGTTTGCGCGGCCCGCGCCAGGTGGTGGTGGTGGGGAACTATCAGCTCGGCGTGGGCGGCGATTTGATCGTGGCCGTGGAAGGCCAGCCGGTCGAGGGCAACGATTCCCTGGTGCAGGTGATGAACCGCAAGCATGGCGGCGACGTGTTAAACCTCACCGTGTATCGCGACGGCCGCAGAGAGAACGTGCAAGTGCACCTGGGCGAAGCCCCGCAGCAGTTTTAGGGCAGCGCGGCGAGTCCATCATATGAGGTGCCGCCGTCGACGCGCAACGCGCGCTATTCGTACCGCAGTGCGATCAGCGGATCGATCCTGGTCGCGCGGCGAGCGGGTACGTAACTGGCGAGCAGGGCGACCGCGAGCATGGCGAAAATGGCCAGGCCGATCGCCAGCGGATCGTAAGGCTTCACGCCGTAGTACAGCGAGGTCGCCACGCGGCTCAAGGCCAGCGCCAGCGCCAGACCGATGGCCACGCCGGCAAACACCAGCCGGAGGCTTTCGCGCAGCACCATCCAAAGAACGTCGTGGCGCCCTGCACCCAGCGCCATCCTGACGCCGAATTCGTTGGTGCGCCGCGCGATACCGTACGACATCACGCCATAGATGCTCCCGAAGACGGTCCGTCTCCATCTGGAGATGCGCCTCGAGTTCGGCCTTAAAGTCGCCCTCCTGCCTTTTTGACCGGAACATGCGCATCAGCCCTCCTTCGCTTCCGGCCCCAAAATGCGGCCGATGGCTGCTGACAGCCGCCGCCACTTCGTTGTCTCAATCGCCAGCCGCTGGCGGCCGGCGCGGGTCAACTTGTAGAAACGGGCCCTGCGGTTGTTTTCGGACGTGCCCCAGGCGGCGGAGATCCATGCCCGCGCCTCCAGGCGTTGCAGCGCCGGGTAGAGCGCTCCGTGCTCCACCAGCAGCTCATCGGCGGAAGTCTGCTCGATGGCGCGCGCAATGCCCTGCCCATGCCGCGGGCCGAAGATCAGGGTGCGGAGAATCAGCAAATCGAGCGTGCCTTGCAGCAGCTCGAGGCGCTCTTTTTCTTCTTGGGTAGACATCTCACCTAAGTATGCGGTGATTCGGGTAAGATGTCAACCCGAATAATGCCGCGCCGGGGCGAGGCAGGGTACCCGGGCGGCCCTGCAGCCGCCCGGCCTTGCGGAAACGGCGGATCCGGGGTGTACAATAGCGGTCTTATGAAGACCGGTCTGGTTGTAATGCTCGGTTTGTGTCTGGCGTCGCCGATTGCGATCCCGCAGGAGCCGGCGCCGCTGGCTGGATTTAGCGCCGATTCGGCGCGCGCGGAACGCGAGTGGGAAGCGAAGTTTCGCGCCATTCCCGATCCCGCGCTGTTGCGCTCCTACATGCAGCGCCTCTCGGCGCGGCCGCACCATGTGGGCTCGCCGTACGACCGCGACAACGCGGACTGGCTGCTCGGTAAGTTCCACGAGTGGGGTCTGGACGCGCACATCGAGAACTTCGAGGTGCTCTTTCCGACACCGAAAGAGCGCCTGCTGGAGATGGTGGAACCCAATCATTTCGTGGCCAAGATCGAGGAGCCGACAGTGGCCGTGGATCCTACCTCCTCGCAGCATGACGAACAGCTTCCCACTTACAACGCCTATTCGATTGATGGCGACGTGACCGGTCCGCTGGTGTACGTCAACTTCGGCGTGCCGGACGATTACGAAACGCTGGCGCGGCACGGGATCTCGGTGAAGGGAGCAATCGTGATCGCGCGTTATGGCGGGAGTTGGCGCGGCATTAAGCCGAAGGTGGCGGCGGAACACGGCGCCATCGGGTGCCTGATTTACTCCGACCCGCGCGACGATGGCTATACGCCCGGCTTGGTTTTTCCAGCCGGACCCTACCGCCCTAAAGACGGCGTGCAGCGCGGCAGCGTGATGGACATGCCAATTTATCCGGGCGACCCGTTGACGCCGGGCGTGGGCGCCACGCCGAACGCCAAGCGCCTGCCGCTCAGCGAGGCTGTAACCCTGACCAAGATACCGGTGATGCCAATTTCGTATGCCGACGCGCAGCCGATGCTGGCGGCGCTCGATGGGCCGGTGGCTCCGCCGCAATGGCGCGGCGGGCTGCCGATTACCTACCGCATCGGCCCCGGCCCTGCCAAAGTACATTTGAAGCTGAAATTCAACTGGGACCAGAAGCGGCTGTATGATGTGATCGCGCGCATCCCGGGCGCGGAGTATCCGGACGAATGGATCATCCGCGGCAACCACCATGACGCCTGGGTGAATGGCGCCGAAGATCCGCTTTCGGGCACGATTGCCGTAATGGAGGAGGCGCGCGGCATGGCGGCCCTGTTGAAACAGGGTTGGAAGCCGAAGCGCACCATCTTTTTCTGCCTCTGGGACGGTGAGGAGCCCGGACTGCTGGGTTCGACGGAGTGGGTGGAAGAACACGGCGACGAATTGGCGCGCAAGGCGGCGGTGTACATCAACTCCGACACCAACGGCCGCGGCTATCTGCAAGTGGAGGGGTCGCATTCCCTCGAGCACTTCATCAATTCCGTGGCGCGCGATATCCCTGACCCGGAGAGCAACGTCACGGTGTGGAAGCGGGCGCAGTTGCACCGCATCGCGGGAGAGGGCCGGATGATGATGCCTCCGGCGGACCGCGCGGAGGCGCGCACGCGGCCGGACTTGCGTATCGGCGCGCTCGGCTCCGGCTCGGACTACACGGCGTTTTTGGACCACGCGGGCGTCGCGTCGTTGAACCTGGGGTTCGGCGGCGAAGACGGCGGCGGCATTTATCATTCGATTTACGACGACTTTTATTGGTTCACTCACTTCTCCGACACCACCTTTGTATACGGCCGCGCCCTGGCCCAAACGGCAGGTACGGCGGAGATGCGGCTGGCTGGGGCGGACGTGCTGCCATTCGATTTTCATGGGTTGGCCGACACCCTGCACCGGTATGTGGATGAGGTCGAGAAACTGGCGCACGACCAGCGCGAGCATGCCATCGAGCGCAACCGGCAGATCGACGACGGAGTCTTCACCGCGCTCCAAGACCCTCGTGTTAAGCTGCTGCCGCCTCCGAAAGAGCCGGTGCCGCCGTTTCTCGATTTCGCGCCGCTTGAAAATGGGCTGGCGGCACTGGAGCGATCGGCACAAGCCTTCCAACAGGCAACCGCTCACGCCGCCGCCAACGGTGGGTCCGCGCTGGCTCACGCGCAGTTGAAGGACGTGAACGACCGGCTGGTGGTGTTGGAGCGCGCGTTTCTCCTGAGCCAGGGCTTGCCCAACCGGCCGTGGTTCAAGCACCAGGTATATGCCCCGGGCCTTTACACCGGCTACGGCGTGAAGACGCTGCCCGCCGTGCGTGAAAGCATCGAGCAGAAGCAGTGGAAGCTGGCGGATGAAGAGATCGAACGCGTGGGTGCGGTGCTCGACAATGCCGGCGAAGCGATTGAAGGAGCCGCGGACGCGCTGAACCAGGCGACGAAGTAGCCGGCGGGCATTAGAGCGGGTACACGCCCAACGCGGCGTCGCGGCAAACCGCGGATTCACGACGTAAGGGTGGACGCCGCCATTTTCATGTCGCGCACCCATAAATAACTATAATCGTGCCCAATTATCTTAATTAAGGCACAATAGATGGTGATGCGTATTTACGATCCCCTGAAAGCTTACCTGGCAACGCAGACGGTGAAATCCATCACGTTTGCGTTTGGCGAGATCGAGGCGATCATCGGCCGGGAATTACCGCGCGCTGCCTACGACACTGACACGTGGTGGTACGCCCAATCCTGCTGGAACGAAGTCGGATGGAAAATCGCCGTCTTGGACAGGCCGAGCGAAAAAGTCACTTTTTCGCATTAGATCCGCTCTTTTCGGCCGGGCATCCCGGCGCCGGCGGGACTTGCAAACGGCCGCCGGGCGCCTTTCAGCCTGCCAGTGCGGTGCGTCTCTTCAGCGCCGCGCAGGCCCGCGCCTCTCAGGCCGGTCCTTCCTCCATTGCGCGTTCGTACACGTAGCCGGCAGCTACCACATCTTCGATAGCCAGGCCATTGGACTTGAAAATGGTGACCTCGCCGGCGCGCCTGCGGCCGGGGCGGCCGGCGGCGAGTTCCTGCAACTCCACCACGCGTGCCCAATCCTCCTCGCCGAGGGCGAGCAGCAGGTCGCCCGATTCCATGCGCGATTGCTCGCGGCTGTCCACCACGATCAGCCCCGCACGATGTACCAGTTCGCCGGGAATCTCGCGCCGCTTGGCCTGGTTGGATCCCATGGCATTGACGTGCGCGCCGTCGGCCACCCATTCCGAGGCCACCACCGGTGTGCCGGCACTGGTTGCCGTGACCAGCACATCGGCGCCGCGCACTGCGTCTTCAGCCGTACCGGCTGCTTCCACGGGGATGCCAAACGCGCGCGTGCAATCGGCGGCAAACGATTCGCGCTTTTCCGCCGACCGGCTCCATACGCGGACGCGCTCAAACCGCCGCACGGCGAGCATGGCTTCCACCTGCGCCTGCGCCTGAAAACCGCTGCCGATCACCGCCAGCGTGCGCGCGTCCGGCCGCGCCAGCAGATCTGTGGCCAGGCCGCTCGCGGCGCCGGTGCGGATCTGCCCCAGCGCATTCGCTTCGAGAATCGCCAGCAGGACGGCATCGGCCGCGCGGTAGAGAAGGAAGCGAAAGTGCGGCTCGTGCCCCGGATTAGTCGAATACACTTTGATGCCGTAATAGCCGCCGTCGGCGCCGGCCATATAATGCAGTGCAGAGCGGGAGGGCAGCACCAGCCGCCGCCGTGGCTGATTGATGGCTTCGCCGGCCGCCAGGCGCGCGAACGCCGCCCGCAGCAGCGCGATGCATTCTCCCATCGGCAGCAGGCGCTTGACATCGGATTCGGTCAGATCGAGCGGCTTCGAACTCATGTATTCACCTGCCGCTTATGTTTTGGGGATGCCTACGAGCGACTTTGTACCAATAACAATATCTCCCGGCAATCCCAATAAGCTAACTCGCTCCTTGTATTGTATTTGAAACCCAGCTTCCTCTATTGACTGTTCGACGTAAATTGGGCGGCAGTCGATATATTGTGGAAGTATTTCGTGTAACCACTCGTACAATCTCAGTAATGGCGAAGTCCCATCTTCTTTGGACATGCTGATCACCCCGACCCGGCCATTGGGTTTCAGGATGCGCCTGACTTCGGTAAGCACCTGGGGAATCTCGGGCGAGTCGAAGAGCTCGAGCGCAAAGCTCGAGAAGACGGCGTCGAATGTGTTGGGCGCGTACGGCATCTTCATTGCATCCTCACAGGTTAATTCAACCCGATTCCAAAGCCCGGCCCGCTCCAGCCGGCGCTTGCTGGCAAGCAGCATCCCAGAAGAAATGTCGATGCCACACACCCTGCCGCCTTCCCCCACCGCCTCGGCCAGTTGTTGCAAACAATGACCGGTGCCAAAACCAATCTCAAGAACGATTTCACCTCTTGCGATATCCAACCGCTTCAGTGCCACGTTTCGGTAGTTCTTCTCGAAGACGCCGGCGAGATAGTCGTAGAACCGGCTCATTCTGTCATAACCCTGTTTTGCTTGAGCCTTGGTTCTAGTTACTCGCGATATCGTATGAGGAGTCGAACCCATTTCATCACTCCTTGTCGAAAAGATGCGCGCGGCAGTCAGTCATTCACCTCGATGGCTTGCGCCACTTGCTCCCATTCCTCCAACAGCCCGGAGAGTGCGGTTTGCCGGGCCGCCACCAACTCCGTCAGCCGCGCGGTCTCGTCCACGCTCACGAAATTGCCCAACGCGGCTTCCGCTTCGGCAATCTCCGCTTCCAGGCGCGCCACCTCCACCTCGATCTCGCTGCGCCGTTCTTTCATTTGCCGCAGCTTGATGGGGTTGAGCCGCTGCGCGTGTTTGGCCGGCAACGCGGTCGCGTCCGGCGTTGCTGCAACCGCCTGTGGCCCCGCCGTGCCATTAAGCGCTGGGCCGCCGGCCTTCCGCCAGAGATAGTCCTCGTAATTGCCCGGGAAAACCGTGACGCGGCCGTCTTCCACTTCAAAAATGCGCGTGGCCAGTTTGTCGATGAAATAGCGGTCGTGGGAGACGAACACCAGCGTGCCCGAGAATTCCTGGAGCGCAGTGAGCAGCACATCCTTGGCGCGCATGTCCAGATGGTTGGTCGGCTCGTCGAGCAACAGAAAATTCGAGGGCATCATGAGCATGCGCGCCAGCGCGTAACGGTTGCGCTCGCCGCCGGAGAGCACGGCCAGCGTTTTGAAAACGTCGTCTTCGGAGAACAGAAAGCAGCCCAGGATGCCGCGCAGCTCGGTGTTGGTGGCGCGTGGGGCCACCGTGGAAAGATCGTCGATCAAGCGCGCGCCGGGGTCGAGCTCCTTGTACTGGTCCTGGGCAAAGTAGTCCGCCTCGGCGTTGTGCCCCAGCGTGTATTCGCCGGCCGTCACCGGTTCCACCCCGGCGAGTATTTTGATGAGCGTGGATTTGCCCGCGCCGTTGACGCCCACCAGCGCCACGCGCTCGCCGCGCTCGATATAGAAATCCACATCCGCGAAAACATGCGTGTCGCCGTAGCTCTTGGCCACTTTCTGAAACTGCGCCACCACGCGGCCGCTGGCTTTCGGCTGCGGGAAACGGAAATGGATGCTTTTTTCCTCGGGCGGAATCTCGATCTTCTCCATCCGCTCCATCTCTTTGATGCGGCTTTGCACCTGCTTGGCCTTGGTGGCCGTGTAGCGGAAACGGTTGATGAAGGCTTCCAACTGCCGTATGCGGTCCTGCTGGTTTTCGTATGCCGCAATGAGTTGGGAGCGCCGCTCGGTCTTCTGCTCTTCATAGCGCGAGTAGCCGCCGCTGTAGAAATGCAGACCCTTGTTCCACAGCTCCAGAATGCGGCGCACCGTCACATCCAGAAAATAACGGTCGTGCGAAACCAGCACGATGGCGTGCGGATAGTTCGCCAGGTACTGTTCCAGCCAGTTGCGGGCTTCCAGATCGAGATGGTTGGTCGGTTCGTCGAGCAGCAGAAGGTTGGGCTTTTCGAGCAGCAATTTGGCCAGCGCGATGCGCATCTGCCAGCCACCGGAGAATTCCTCGGTGCGGCGCTTCCAGTCGCGCTCGCCGAAGCCAAGCCCGCCGAGCACAGTGCCCACCTGGGCTTCGATGGCGTAGCCGTCGCGCGCGCGGAACTCGCCTTCCGCGCTATGAAAGCGGTCCGCCACTGCGGCATACTCGGCGCCGGCCGGATCGAGTTCACCCATGCGGGCGGCCAACTGCTCCTGCTCTTCTTCGAGCGACCTGAGCTCGTGGAACACCGTCATGCATTCGGCGAATACCGAGCGGCCGGAAAGCGAAAGCCCCTCCTGGGGCAAATAACCGATGGAGACGCCGCGTTGCACGGTGATGGAGCCGGAATCGAGGCCCTCCAGCCCGGCCAGCACTTTCAAGAGGGACGATTTCCCGGTGCCGTTAGCGCCCACGAGGCCGGTGCGCTCCTTGGGCGTTACCAGCCAGTCGGCGTCTGCAAAAAGAATTTTGGGCCCGTAGCGTTTCCCGGCCCCGCTGATTTGAATCATGGGTCGTGTCGGTGGAAGGATCCGGAGAAAACTCCATTCTAACGGGTCGCGGCACTCCGGAGGGCTTCCACCCGTCGCCCGGCGCCGTTATTGATTGGAGTTTGGTCCGCTACACCTTTTCCGGCACCACGAACGGCTTGCGGTAATTGCGCGTAAACATCTGGTTGGCTTCGCTGTCGCCGGTCACGCAGTAGCTGGCGGCGTCGAAGTTGAGCGTGCGGCCCAGGCGATAGGAAATATTCGCCAGGTGCACCAGCGTGGTCGAAATCGCGCCTTCCTCGACTTCGCAGTGCAGCGTTTCCCGCTTGCGCGTGCGCACCGCGTCCAGCCAGTTGGCGAAATGGTCGCCGCCCTCGCGGCGCGCCGGACCGGGCGTCTGCTCCCGGCCCAGCCAGCTCTTGTAGGAGCTGTAGCTATCCACCGCCAGATAGCCCTTGGAGCCATAGAAGACGTTGCCAATCGAGTCGTGGCCGCGGTCTACGATGCCGGCTTCGTCGTTGGTCATCCAGTGGCGGACTTCACACTCCATCATTCGCCGTTTGCCGTTTACGTCGAACTCGTAAGCGCAGTTCAGCACGTTGGGCGTCTCCTGGTCGTCGTCGAACATGAAGTGACCGCCCACCGCACTGATCTTCACCGGATAGCGCACTCCCAAACCCCAGCGCGCAATGTCGAGCTCGTGAATGGCCTGATTGCCTATGTCGCCGTTGCCGGTGTCCCAGAACCAGTGCCAGTTGTAGTGAAAGCGGTTGCGGGTGAACTCGTGCATCGGCGAAGGACCGGTCCACAGGTCGTAATCCACTCCCGCCGGCACCGGCTCCACGGGCGCGTGGCCAATCGTGTTGCGCCATTTGAAGCACAATGCGCGCCCCAGGTAGATATCGCCGATCAGCCCGTCATTCATCTTCTGCACGGCCTCCTGGACAGCGGCCGAAGAGCGGATCTGGCTGCCCTGCTGCACCATGCGGTTATACTTGCGCGCCGCGGCCACAATCTGCCTGGCCTCGAACATATTGTAGGAGCACGGCTTTTCCACGTACACGTCCTTGCCCGCCTGGCATGCCCACACCGTCATCAGCGTGTGCCAGTGGTTCGGCGCCGCGATGGTGATGGCGTCGATGGATTTGTCTTCCAGCAGCTTGCGGACGTCGCGGTAGTTCTGGGGGGCCTTCTGGTCGCCCGCGGCAATCTGCCTCTGTCCCTTCTCGAGATGCGAGTCATCGGGGTCGCAGATGGCGACGATTTCCACATTCGGCTGTCGCATGAGTTCGGCGATGTGGTCTCTGGCGCGGCCGCCGATGCCAACTACGGCGACTCGCAGCGCGTCGCTGGCGGCGCCGAACACACTCGCGCTGGCGCCAAGCGCAGCGGCGGAACTGATGAGAAAGTTTCTTCGATCCATGGATGCTCCTTGGTTCCCAAATTGGCTGGACGGACAGCTTGCCGTATTAACGGCTACTACCGATCAACCTATCACGTTCCGGCGCTCCCCGGCGATGAACGCGGCCAGGTTCTGCACGGCCTCGGCCATCAGCCGGGCGCGGGCCGCGCGCGTGGCCCAGGCGATGTGAGGTGTCACTAAGCAGTTGCGCGCCGTGAGCAGCGGGTTGCCGGCCGCCGGCGGCTCCCGGGAGATCACATCCAGCGCCGCTCCCGCCAGGCGCCCTGTGTTCAGCGCACGGGCAAGGTCCTGGTCCACCACCAGCGGGCCGCGCGAAGTGTTGATGAGGAACGCCGACGGCTTCATGCGCTGGAGGGCGCGCGCGTCGATCATACCCTTGGTTTCGGCCGCCAGCGGCGCGTGCAGGCTCAACACGTCGGCTTCCGCCAGCAAGTCTTCGAATTCCATCCAACGGAAATTCGCGTAGGGCGGGACATCGCCGCGATGGCTATCGGCCGCCGCGACTCGCATTCCCATGGCGTCGGCGATCTTTCCCACCGCGCGGCCGATGCGTCCGAAGCCGACAATCCCCATCGTCAGGCCGGCCAGTTCCACCAGTGGCGCCTTGGTGAAGCACCAGTCCGCCGATCGCGTCCACTCGCCGCTCCGCACTGCATCGGCATGCAGTTTCACGTTGTGGCACAGCTCCAGCAGCAGGGCGAAGACGAACTGAGCCACTGACGCCGTCCCGTAAGTGGGGATGTTGGTCACCACGATGCCCTGCCGCCGCGCCGCCTCCACGTCCACGATGTTGTACCCCGTGGCCAGCACTCCGATGTAGCGCAGTTCCGGCAACTGCCGCAGCGCTTCCGCCGGCAGAGGCGTCTTATTGGTGAATGCGATCTGGGCGCCCGCCGCGCGCTGGACCACTTCGCCGGCCGGCGTGCGGTCGAACACCAGCGTCTCTCCGAAGGCGCGCACACCATCCCAGCTCAGATCGCCCGGGTTCAAACAGTAACCATCCAGCACCACGATTCTCATGGAAGCCCCTACATCCCGTTCCATTGGCTCACGCCGATCAACTCCCCGGCCGGCATGCTTTCCACCACCAGGCTGCCGTCCGCCGCCACCGAGATGCGGTACAGCGGCAGGTCGCGCTCCTTCACCATGTATCCGCCATTCTGCATGCGCGAGGAATCCATATCCGTCGGCGCCACAATCGACGTCGGTCCGGTGACGCGGATGCGGAACGCGGCGCTCGATGGCTCGTAGTTAGCGTAGCTGTAACAGCGTCCGATGCAAACGCGGTCGATCATGTGGGTGAGCGCGTTGATGCGCAGATCGGCGTCCACGTTGCTCACCACGCGCGCCATCGGCGGAAGCTGCGCCACCGCATCTCGAGTCTGGTCTTCGAACAGGTTCAGCGCCCGCTCATCCACATACAAGAAGATAAAGAACACGGCCGCCAGCAGGCCGATGGCCCAACGCTGCCAGCGGCGCGGGCTGGCTGTGGCCGCTATCGCCGCCACCAATACGCCCATCGCCAGCGACATTCGCTCGGAGATGAAAACCAGCGCATGGTGGTACCCGGGAAGCCAAACCCATGTTGGCAGCAGGAAAACACCTGCGGCAGTGAGCGCGAACACCTGGAACAGTTCGCCGCGGAAGAGACGCCGCGCGCCGTTGCGGCGAAGCGATTCCGCCCACAGCACCACCCACACCAGCAAAAGCCCGGCGCCGGTGACCCAATACTTATCGTCGTAGACCCAGGCCTGGTCCACGCCGGCCACACGCTTGACCTGCCAATAGGTCCAACGCGTCATCATGGTGGCCGATAGCGCGATGTGCAGCGCGCAGATAGCCAACACCGCGGTCACGATCAATTGGCCGCGCTTCGCCGGCCAGCGCCGGGCCAGCCACAGAAAACCGAGCGTGGCGCAAGCCCAGGCCACTGGTAACGCCTGGGCCGCGTATGCCACCAGCAATATGGGCACGGCCGCCAGCAAACGGCGGGGCGTCATGCTCCACGCCAGCGCCAATGCCCAAAAGCACAGGCCCAGACTCAGGTAGAAGTCGAAGAAGCCCATGTGGAAGACCCAGCCGTACGCCAGCATGGCGATGGCCGGCAGCAGCGCCCATTCGCGCCGCGCGGTTGCCGCAATGAAGGCGAAGGCGCCCCACACGAAGACCAGCACCGACAGGCTCACCGCGATTCGCTGCGCCGCCGCGCTGCCCACGGTCCGGAAGAGCCCGCTGAGCAGCAGGTCGAAGAGCACGTTGGTGGTCTGCGGGACAATCGAAAGGCCGGGCGCGCGCCCCTGGCGGATCAGCTCCGCCAGCCACGCATTGTAAATGTGGCTGCCCAGGTCGCCGGCCTGGATCCGCGCTTGCCAGAAGCAGGGAACCAGCAGCGCCGCGCTGGCCAGGGCGTAGCGCTTCCAGCCGCCGCGCGCTTGCCGGTCATCCTCGCGCGGCGCGGCCGGCGCCGGGCGCGGCTTAGGTGGGCGCTTCGATTTCATCCGACGAATTCCGCTGTGCCTCACAACTTTCCGTCAGCGGGCAAGTTAAGGCATGCCCCACCAACCATCGCGCTATCCGGCCACCAGCGTTTCCTTTGGCAGCGCGGCTTCCTCGGCGGGTAAAGTGAAAAAGAACGTCGAACCTTCCTGTACGCGGCTTTCCACCCGGACCGTGCCGTTGTGCGCGCCCACCAGATGCTTCACAATGGAGAGCCCCAGCCCGGTGCCGCCCAGTTCTCTCGAACGCGCTTTATCCACGCGATAAAACCGCTCGAACAGCCGCGGCAGATCTTCCGCCGGGATGCCGGCCCCGCTGTCCCGCACGAATACTTCCACGAAGCGGCCCGCCGGCCGCGCACCTGCCGCGATCGATCCGCCGGCCGGCGTATATTTGATGGCGTTGTCGAGCAGATTGCTTAGAATCTGCGAGACCGCCTCGCCGTCGCACCAGACTTCCGGCGTACCGGGGGCCAATTCGGTCGTCAGGCGAATCGAACTTTTGGCGGCGATGGGCCGCACCAGATCCATCGCCTCCTCGATCAGTCCGCCGATGGTGTGCGGCTCGAACTCCAGCTTCTGCCGCTTCTGTTCGATGCGGGAAAGCGTCAGCAGGTCCTCGGTGAGCCGCGCCAACCGCTCGGCGTTGTGGCGAATGATGCCGAGAAAGCGCATGTTGTATTGCGGATCGCCCAGCGCCCCGTCCAGCAGCGTCTCCGTGTAGCCCTGAATGGAAGCCAGCGGCGTGCGCAGCTCGTGCGAAACGTTGATGACGAAGTCCTTGCGGATACGCTCCAATCGCTCCAGCTCGGTGTGTTCGCGCTGCAATTGCTCCACTGTCTGCTGCAGGTTGGCGGCGGTGTCGTTGAGCGTGCGCGCCAGTTGGCCGAACTCGCTGCCGCCGCCGACCGGCAGGCGCGCGCGGAAGTTGCCCCCCGCCAGTTCGCCGGCGTGCGCCATAATGGTGGCGAAATGGCGCGAAATCCATCGCGCCAGCAATGCCGCCAGCAGGATGGCCGGCAAAAACGCCAGCGCGGTGCTGATCAGAATCTTGGCGCGGATCTGCGCCACCTGCTCCTCTACCTGGGAAAAGGGCACGGCTACGCGCACCGCGCCCCCGCGGCACGGCACGGCTACGTACAGAAAGGGGATACCCAACGTGCCGCTGCGCCGGATGTCCCAGCCGGGCTGGCCGGCCAGTGCTTTGCGTAACTCCGGCCGCGTGGCGTGGTTCACCATTTCGGCGGCGTTGGCATCGGAATCCACCGTGACGCGGCCATCGCTGCGCACCAGCGTCACACGCCCGCCGGCGGCCGCGGCCATCATGCGCGCCGCAGGCTGGCTGACAGCGCCGATGTCATCGAGCGAAAGCGCCAGGATGCGCGCTTTGTCCGTTCCCTGCCGCACCAGGTTGTCGATGTAGGCCTGCTTCGCCACCCGCGTGGTGAAGTAATCCACCGTCAGCAGCGCCAGCAGCAACAAGCCCAGAACGCCCGCAATCAGCTTCAGGAAAATCTTGCCGGTCAATCGGTGTCCTCGAAACGATAGCCGAAGCCGCGCACCGTCGTCAGGTAGCGCGGGCTCTCCGGCTGTCCTTCAATCTGCTCGCGCAAGCGCCGCACATGAACGTCCACCGTGCGCGGTGTCACGTAGTGCTGCTGGCCCCATACCGCGTCCAGCAGTTGATCGCGGCTATAAGCGCGGCCCGGGTGAGTGAGAAAAAACTCCAGCAGGTTGAATTCGGTCGACGTCAGCGTGAGCGGCCGTTCACCCACGAACACGCGCCGGCCGTTGCGATCCAGCCGGAATGGGCCGATGTCGGTCACCTCGGGCTCGGCGGCGTCCATCTGTTCGCGGCGCAAATGCGCTTTCACCCGCGCCACCAGCTCGCGCGGGCTGAACGGCTTGGTCATGTAGTCGTCGCCGCCGATCTCGAGGCCCAGCACGCGGTCCACTTCGTCGCTGCGCGCGGTGAGGAACAAAACCGGCGTGCGCGCCAGCGCCTGCGACTGGCGAATCTGCCGGCAAAGCTGGAAACCGTCGACATCCGGCAGCATCACATCGAGCAGAATCAGGTCCGGCCGCGCCCGCTCGAGCGCCTCCAGCGTGCCTGTGTCCCCGCGCAGGATCTGGGTCTCGTAGCCGTGCCGGGCCAGGTTGTAATCGATCAGCGAAGCCAGCTCGGCTTCGTCTTCCACAATCGCAATTCGCTTCGGCATCGGGAATGGAGGGCCCTAAGTGCCTATTGTAACGTCGGGCGCCCGCGCGGCGCGCCGCCGCTCGGCCAGCCACAGGAGCAGAATCATGGCCAGCGCCAGCCCCGCGGCCACGCCCCCCAGCGTCCACGCGTTGTGCTTCAAGTAGCCCTGCGCGCCCAGGCCCAGCCGGGTTCCCAGGTACGCTTCGCCGAAATAGCGGACCACTCGCGCCACCAGAATCACCGCCACGAACTGCGTCAGCGGCGTACGCAGCACGCCCGCCGAAACGACGAAAGCCTTCAGGGGAAGCGGAGGAAACGGCAACAGCGCCGGAATGAAAACCGTCACCAGGCCGTAGCGGTCGAACCAATCGCGGAACCTGCGCGGCTTGCCCGGCTCAGGCGCTTTGACGAAGCGGCGCGCGGTGCGGCGCGCGAACGGAATCAAAGTGAGACTGTCCCACCGGTCGAACCACCCGCGGAACTCTTCGGGACTGCCCGGCTGCAGCGGCCTGGAGAAGTGGCGTGCCCCCTGACGCGACAGCACAAACAGAGCGAGGTTCCCGCCCAGTGACCCCAGCACGGCCATGGCGGCCGTGAAATAGGCGCGGTCGGGAGCCTTGTAAGCCACGAACATCAACAGGAAGTCCATGGCCGCGGGCATCGGCACGCCCGCTGAATCGAGGACCGCGAGGAGCAGCACCCCCAACGGGCCAAACCGGACCAATGCCTCGGACAACGTGTGCAGCAACGGATAATCCTCGACTTCAACCGCCCGCTCGCTCACGGTCGCGGCTCAGACGGCCTATCGGAGCCGCGACCGTAAGGGAGCGGATGGTACAGTGTTACGGAACCCGCCTGTCGGCGCCATCCCGCCTCTACAGCATGTCGGCGAACGAGCGGCGCAACTTGTAGAAGCACGCGTGACCCACGATCAACGCCGCCAGCGCCACTACCGCCAGCTTCCACAACGGGCCGAAATCCGGCGCGCGGTTCTCCAGGAAGATCGCGCGATAACCTCGCACCAGAACGTAGAGCGGGTTCTTCGTCAGCAACGCCGCCGCGCCCTTGGGCAGAGAGTCCTCAGGGTAACAGATCGGCGTGACGAAAAACCAGATGGTCAGCAGGAAGCCGATGATCTGCCCCAGGTCGCGCACGAATGCGCCCAGCGCCGCCAGCAGCCAACTCAGGCCCAGCGTCAGCAGAATCTGCGGAATCAGCAGCGCCGGCAGCCACAGCACCGTGGCGGGCAATCGGTGGCGCAGCGCCAGCAAAAACCCGCAATACAGCAGCACCGCGAAGAATTCGCTCACCAGCCCCGAAGCCACCAGGTTCACGGGCAGCGTTTCCACCGCGAAGACCAGCTTCTTGACGAAATTGCGGTGTTCCAGCAGGATCGAGGGCGCGCGGCCGGCGGCTTCGCTCACCGCCAGCCACGGCAGCATGCCGCCCAGGAAGTAGAGCACGAACCCGGAGCGGCTGGGGTCGCCGGGGAAGCGCGACTGCAGCACCACTCCGAAGACGAAGTAGTAAGTGAGCATCAGCAGCAGCGGATTGATCACGGTCCAGAAGGCGCCGCCGAACGAGCCGCGGTAGCGCCCCAATATGTCGCGCCGCACCATCACCCGAATCAATCCGCGATTGCGCCACACGGTCAGGAACGGGTAGACGAATGCGCGGCCCGCGGCGCGCACTATCTGTTCGCGGCCGAGCGCCGCCCGCGTGGCCACCTTCACGCGCGCCAGGCGCGTCACGCCATCCCGCACCACGGCCTCCACCAGCAGAAACGGCCAGCCCTGTTCGTAGAACCAGCAGACGTGCTCGCGCAGCGGCGAAATCAGCGCCTGGAAACGCCCGTTTTCCGTGGGCAGATCGAGTTCCAGGCCGAGCGGTGCGCTCTCTCCCGGCGCCAGGTCGCGCGCCGGAGCCACACGCGCGCCGTCTACGATCAGCGTTCCGGTATCGGCGTCGAACAAGTGCACACCGACGAAAAACCCTTCCGCGGCGCGCCACGTTTCGCCCGACTGGTTGCGAATTTCGAACTCCGCCCGCAGCTTGCCGGTCGCCTGGTCCAGTTCCACCCGCGGATTCAGGTAAGCCGCCGCCTTCATGTGTACAGCCACCGCGGGTAGCGCTCCCGCACCGCGCCCATCTTGCGGCCCACCGCGTAAATGCCGTCGCCGCGTAGCGCCGTATCCAGCCGGTAGCGTTCCAGCAGATGCGCCACCCAGTGGAATTCGGGATGCGGCAAATCGCGAAATTCGCCGGTCTCGAGGCGCTTCACCTCGAAACCCGAGTTCTCCAGCAACTGGTGGATCTCGCGCGGCGTGTATTCGCGATTGTGGCGCGCATCGGATTGGCCGGTTTCGTCCGGCCGCAGATAGGCGTGGAAAAAACCGGGATGGTAGCCCAGCAAAATGGCCGCCAGGCCGCGCAGTCCGACAATGTTTGGCGTGGTGAGCACCAGGTGCCCGCCCGGCTTGAGGATGCGGTTCACTTCGCACATCAGGTGCATGGGATCGGCGAACAGGTGCTCGATCAACTCGCAGCACAGCACCGTGGCGAAATGCTCATCCGGGTACGGAAAACGGTCCTTCTCGGCATCGAAGTGGTCGATCTCGCAGGTGAAGGTTTCGCCGGAAGCCGAAGTCACCGCGCGATGGTCCACCCGGCCGGCTTCGCCATAATAGCAGCCGCGCACCTCGCCGTAGCCCAGCATATCGCGCAGCGCCGGCGTCATTTGCAGGTATGCGCCCATTTCCAGGATGCGATCTCCGGGCGAGCCCGGCGGGATCATCCCCAGCGTTTTTTCCAGGCGCGTCTGGTGCTGCTCCAGGTAGCCGGCCGATTCCTTGTCCACCGCCCATCCCTGCAAATATTCCGCCATCTCTTCTTTGTGAGGCAAGTTCGCGGTCTGCCCGGACAGGGGCGTCGACTCCCCAACTTTCCCCGAGCACATCGCTTCCCGATCGCTCTCCGCAGCCGGCTCCGCCGCCCAGTCCTTGCCTTGCGCTACCGCTTCCAGGAAGCGCGCGTACTGGCGGGCCACCTCCGGCCAATTGCACCGCTGGGCAACGTAATCCCGCGCGCGCCCGCCCAGCGCCCGCGCCACTTCCGGGCGCGAGACCAGCAGGTTGAGGTATTCAAAGATGGTGTCTTCCTCGCCCTCGCCCACAGGCACTTTGAGGCATACGTCGTCGGGGAACTCGGCGAAGCTTCCGAGCTCGGAAACCAGCGCCGCCTTGCCCAGCCCAAGCGCCCGCAACAGCGTGCCCGAGCTCTCTCCTACTGTCGGATAACGCAGGTTGAGGACAATGTCGCAGGCGGAGAGGTAGCCGGTGAAATCGTCGATGGGCGCGAAGCCCAGCAGGCGGACGCTGGCCGAGAGTCCCAGGGAGCGAATCATTCCCTCCAGCGGCAGATCGGGATGTGGCTCGCCCACCAGAATCATCCTCGCCTCCGGCGCCAGGCGCAGCAGTCGGCGGAAGGCGCGCAGCGACTCGGCAATGCGCTTGTACGGTTTGAGGAAACCGAAAATGCCCACCAGCGGAACGGTTTCGTCGAGGCCCAGCCGCCCCCGAAACCGGTTGCGGTCACCCGCCGGGGTCCAGGCCCCGTGTGGGATCACGGCCACCGGACCGGTAAATCCGCCGGCGCGGATTCCCGACTCCATGAACCGGCTGTGCACGATGACGCCGCGCGCGCTTTCGAGCAGCCGCCGCGTCAGCGGCTGGCCTTCGTAATCCGGGCCGATCTCCAACTTGCGCACGCGTTCGGCGAACTCGCGCGCCGCCGCGCCGCCCGCGTATTCGCACTCGCGCAGGTAGCCG
Organism: Bryobacterales bacterium; assembly: GCA_963761855.1. Taxonomy (GTDB): domain Bacteria; phylum Acidobacteriota; class Terriglobia; order Bryobacterales; family Bryobacteraceae; genus Bog-375. The sequence continues at coordinate 22,152 of CAVXJY010000079.1, forward strand.
TCCCAATCGCCGCGCCGGATGGTCAGCTCTGTCATCAGGTGGTGCAGGTTGGATTCGTGCAGGGCCACCACGCCGGGATGCCGCAGCGCGGCTTCATAAACGAAGCCGTGGCTGGCATTATTGCCCATCTGGTATAGCGCGATATCGAAGCGCGCCGCGTCGAAGGCCTGCGAAACTTGGGAAAAGACCTCGACCTGCACCAGGTGCCGCAGCGGCTCGAGCAGCGCTTCGGAATAATCGGCGATCCCGCTGCGCTCCGGGGGCAACGGCGAGAAGAAGGCCACGCGCATGATCAGCGCACCAGGTCCAGCGAAAAGGTTCCTAGCGGCAGCGGAATGCGAATGCTGAGCGGCGTGCGCGCGGCGTCGCGCGCGAAAAAGATGTCACATCGAAAGTCCGAGTTTGGCCCTCTCACCGCCGCCTGCACGTGGTCTGTCGCCACGGACTTCCCTCCCGAGGCGATGTTTTCCTCACCCGTGTAGGCGAGAGTCACCGAGTAGGCCGAACCGAAATATACCTGCTGCGAAGCGGGCATGCGGCCTTGTCCCAGCTCCACCCGCATGTAATAAGCGAACGCCACCGCGTCGCGCGCGCAATTCGGGATGCCGAAATCGGTCCGGCCGCCGCCGGCTGGCAATACGGTCGTACGGGTTGCGCTGCCCGATCTCTGGTCGAAGCTGGTCTTGTCGTCGGTGTGCTTGCCGCCGTGATTCAAGTCGCGCTCGAACTCCTGTGAGCACAGCCCCGGGTCGACGGCCGAATGCAGTTGGTCGGCCAGCGAAAAGCCCGGCACGCCCGCGTTGAGCGTCACATCCAGGTTCCAGCCCACGGCGGAGCGGTGCGCGGCCATCGTGGCCTCGCCCAAGCTGGTGCCACTCTGCCAGCTCAGGTTGTACCGCAGCGATTCATCGGTGAAGGGAAAGCCCGGTTGGGCGGAGGCCGCCAAGAGAGGGTACAAAGCAGCCAACGTAAATGAAAGGAACCTCATAGGCAGGTGGGCATCGGGCCACTGAAAGAATGCGCCCACAAGCGGGCGTTGACCGGCTGAACCGCCCCGGCAAATGTTTGCAAGCAGCCGGTTCATCGGTGCGCCAGGCTGGCGGAGCCCACCAGCGCCGTGCGCCGGCTTGGATGAGCCACTTCCCGGAACACTTCCAGAATGGCGTTGGCGGTTTTCTGCCAACTGAAGTGGGCGGCGCGCTGCAATCCCAACCGCTCCATGCGTGCTCGCAATTCCGCATCCACCAGCAGGTCTTTGAGTGCGCACACCATCTCGTCGATGCGGTAAGGATCGAAGAGAATGGCGGCGCTGTCCACCACCTCCGGCAGCGCGCTGGCGTTCGAACAGGCTACCGCGCGGCCGCAGGCCATGGCCTCCAGCGCCGGCAGTCCGAAGCCTTCGTAGAAAGAAGGAAACACGAACAGGTCGCAGGCGTTATAGAGCTGGAGCAGGTCGGCATCCGATACAAACCCCAGCAAGCGGATGCGGTCGCCGACGCGAGACTCGCGCGCCGCGGCCTGCACCTGATCCGCAAACCAGGTGGGTTTCCCGGCCAGAACCAGGTCGTGGCGAAGCTGCGGGCAGGCCCGTACCAGCTCGGCGAAGGCGCGAATCAGGCCGATCTGGTTCTTCCGCGGCTGCAGGTCGCCCACCGAAAGAAGGAAAGGCCGGTCGATGGAAAATCGCTGGCGGACCGCTGCCAGCGCCGCCTGGCGCGACACGGGGCGGAATTCCGCGCCCGCGGCATTCGGCGCCACCATCACTTTGTCCTCGTCCAGGTGGCCGTAGACGCGCAGAATGGCGCGCCGCGAAAACTCGCTCACCGTAAGCACCCGCGCCGCGCGGTCCACCGTCCGCCGCACTGTCCAGCGCAACTGCCGCGCCCGGCCTTTGGTGAAATACTCGGGGTGTTCCAGGAAGCTGACGTCGTGGACGCTCACCACCACGGGTACCTGGCACGCCACCGGGGCCGTATACTGCACGTGGAGCAGATCCGGCCGGTCCTGCCGCAGCTTCATGCTCAGCTCGCATCCCAAACGCAGGAACGGATTAGTGGAGATGGGACTGGTCCGGATGCCGGCGGGCAAGCAACTGCAAGCTTCCTGGGAAGAGACGTAGGCCAGGAACTCGCATTCCCTATCCTTGGCGGCGGCGAATCCGTTTAAGAGGCTTCGAACGTAGACCTCATTGCCTGTGAGGTGACGGCCGATGGCATGTGCATCAACGGCAATCCGCATGAACGGTACCAGTATAACGGAGCATTGTGCCACCCGGCTGTGTCAAAAATCCAGACTTGCCCAAGCTGATACCCACGTAAATTCCTTTTCCAGCAACAACCTGCCGGAATTTCCAAGGGTTAGACGAAGATCTCTGCACGTTAACAGCCGTGAAACCGCGCTGGCGAAAGCCGCGGGTGTGTCGGCCAGCACCAAATGCTCGCCGTCCCGCGCCGGAAGGCCCTCGGCGCCGATGGAAGTGGAAACCACCGGCAGGGCGGCGGCCCAGGCTTCCAGGATCTTGAACCGTGTGCCACTGCCGGCGAGCAACGGAACTACCGCAACTTGCGCCCGCGCCAGCTCCGCCACAGCGTCATCTACCGGCCCACTCAACTCAATACGCGGGTCGCCTGCTACAAGTTTCTCGACCGATTCCGGCGCCTTGCCCACCAGCCGCCAAACCAGTTGGGGCCAGCGGTTCCGCAGCATGGGCCAGATCTCGCGGGCGAAGAAACGAACGGCGGACAAATTGGGATGGTACTCCAGATTACCGGAGAAAACAATAACCTGCTCTTCTGTTTTGGGCGGAGTCGGCGTCCAGGGGATCGCGTTGGGATAGATCCGCACCCGCGCGGCTGGTGCGAGGAGCCCGATTAGGCGGGCGTCCACCGCCGAGGCGGCGAGCACTTCGCTGAACTGCGGCAGCCACGCCGCCTCGAAGCGGGCCGAGGCCTCTCCGAAGATGCGGTGCGCCAATCCCACCGCGCCGCCCTCCACCTGAGCGCAGCGCGCGTGCAGCACGGATTCCACATTGTGCAGGTCGAGCACCGTGCGGCGGCAGGCGCTGCCGATCTGCTCCAGGTACGGAGCGCACCAGGAATGTTCGATGACGCCGAGTTCATAGCTGTTCCCGGCCACGGCCCGCTCCACCTGGCGGCCGAAGCCGGTGAACCGGTCCACCAGCGGCGGCACTCCGCGGGCCAACCGAACGGCATTGCGAATGGAGCGCGCCGCATGGCTGCGGTGGCTCACCGGGAGCGGGATCGACGTTACGCGGCGCACCAACCCGGCGGGCAGCAGCGACGCCGGTTCCGCCGCTCCCGGCTGGCGGAAAGCGATCATATCGAGCGCATAATGCCGCCCCAGATACTCGACCAGAGATGCCGTGCGCAGTGAGCCGCCCCCCGCAAGCGGATAGGGTGCTTCCGGCGCCAGCAACAAGGCCGCGGCTCGATCGTCACTTGCCAAAGCGCCTGCGGGCCTCCTGGTACACCTCGTAAGTTTTGAGCGCGGTGCGCTGCCAGGAAAACTCGGCCGCACGGGCGCGGCCACGCGCCGCCCATTCGGCCCGCCAGGCAGGGCGCTCCAGGGCCTCGATCATCGCCTGCGCCAGCTCGCGAGCGTTCTCAGCGTACACCGCCGCATCGCCGGCCGTCTCGCGCAGGGCCGGGGAGGCGATCACGCACGCCCCGCACTGCATCGCCTCGACCACCGGCAAGCCGAACCCCTCATAAAGCGACGGGTAGACGAAGGCGGTGGCGCCGGAGTACAGGCCCGGCAGCCGCTCATCCGGCACCTCGCCCAACAGGCGCAGGCCCGGTTCCTCTGAAATAGCGGGCGCATCCGCGCGCCGGCGGCCGGCGATCACGAGATCGGCGGTGGGCGCGCGCTGGCGCACCTGGCGCCACGCTTCCACCAGCAGCGGCAGATTCTTGCGTGGTTCGATGGTTCCCACGAACAGGAAATATGCCGACTCCGGCCGCGCGTCCACGGGTGTGAACCACTCGGCGGCGGCTTCGGGCACGGCCACCACGCGGTCCGGGCTGAGCTGAAAGCGCGCAATCACCTCCAGGCGCACGTGTTCGCCGGGAGTGATCACCATAGTGGCCAGGCCCATCTTCAACAGCAGCGGCGTTCGCCGCATCACGCGGCCGGCGCCATCGTGCCAGGCCGGATCGAGCCAGGGCGAAAGGTCATGGAGCGTCATCACGCTGGGCCGGCGCGCCAGATAGGGAACGGCGAAGTCAGGCCCATGCACCACGTCGGCGCCGATGCGATTCAGTTCCCTCGCCATTCCCCACAGCCACCAGCGCCTCTCGACCGCGTTGCGCGGCGCCGCGCCGCGCTTCAAGTTGGGCGGGGCGCCCACGGGCATTGAGAAAGGCTGGTCCGAGATCAGGTAGAACTCATCGTCCGCGCGGCAGCGTGCCAGCGCCAGGCTGAGTTGGCTGGTGTAACGCGCCAGGCCTCCGCTCGACAGCCTCAAGCTCGCCGCTTCAATCGCTAGCCGCATGAGAATGAATCATTGCCAAAATGCGGGCGCCAGCGGGAGCGCCGACGCGGCACGCAAGAATGGATGCGCCACCGTCCTACACCCGGTTCGCGTAGTTGCGCTCGTAATAATTCCGGTACTCGCCGCTGCGCACGCGCGCGACCCATGGGGCGTTGGCGCGGTACCACTCGATGGTGCGCGCCAGGCCCGTGTCGAAATCCACGCGCGGGCGCCAGCCGGTTTCGCGCAGGATCTTTTCGCTCGAAAGCGCGTAGCGCCGGTCGTGTCCCGGCCGGTCTTTTACGTATTCGATCAAGCTCTCCGGCCTGCCCACCAGCGCGAGCAGCTTGCGGATCACTTCCAGATTAGGCAATGAACGGTTGCCGCCGATGTTGTAGATCTCGCCCTCTCGCCCCTTGTCGAGCACCGCCAGTATGCCGCGGCAATGATCGTCCACATACAGCCAGTCGCGAATCTGCATGCCGTCGCCGTAGACAGGCAGCGGGCGGTCTTCCAGCGCGTTCGCGATCATCAGCGGAATCAGTTTTTCGGGGAACTGGTAGGGACCATAATTGTTGGAGGCGCGCGTCACCACCACCGGCAGGCGGAAGGTAACGAAATACGAGAGCGCCAGCATATCGGAGCCGGCCTTCGAGGCCGAATACGGGCTGCTGGGCTGCAGCGGAAATTTCTCGGTGGCTTCCTCCGGCGCCGGCAGGCTGCCGTAGACTTCATCGGTCGAGACGTGCAGGAAGCGCGGAGTCTTGTTCAGGCGCGCCGCCTCGAGCAGCCGGAAAGTGCCCAGAAGGTTGGTCTGAATCACCGGTTCGGGCGAAAGAATGCTGCGGTCGACGTGCGATTCCGCGGCGAAATGCACGATGGCGTCCGGCTTGGCTGCCGCGACCAGTGCATTCACCGCTGCCGCGTCGGTAATGTCGCCCTGCACGAAGCGGTAGCGATCTTCCGATTCCACCGCGGTCAGGTTTTCCAGGTTGCCGGCATAGGTCAGCTTATCCAGGTTGACGACTTCCCAGGCGGTTTCCGTGACCACCAGCCGCACGAATGCCGAGCCGATGAAACCGGCGCCACCGGTAACCAGGATCTTCATCGGCGTCTCACTTTTTCTGAGTTTCCCAATCGTAATGTATGCCGGGGTCGTCGAAAGGGATGCGGCCTTCATCGGTGGGATCGTAGAATCGATCGGTCATGTAAACCAGCAACGCGCTTTCTTCGCCGATCACCTTGTATCCGTGGCCCACGCCGGGCGGAATGAGAATCTGCCAGGGGTGGAGCGGGCCGACGTACATGGTGTTGCGCTTGCCGAACGTGGGCGAACCGAGCCGCAGGTCGACCAGCGCCACCTGGAACAACCCTTTTGCCGGCGTCCAACAATCGGTCTGCCGCAAGTGAAAGTGAAACGCCTTGATGGCGCCCGCGTAACTGAGTGCCGCCGAAACCTGGCTGGTGTCGGGCGGAAAGGCGCGCGCCAGCCCTTCACCCAGGCGCTGCACTTCGAGAAAGTAGCCGCGGTCGTCCGGGTGCACCAGAAAAGGCGCGATTTTCACGCCCGCGATGCGCTCCCCGGATTCGACGGCTCCGATCAACGAGCCGATTCCCTTGGGACATTCGGGCACCGCCAGCTCCAAGCCGCCGAGCGAAGCCAGGGGGCGCCCCGGTGTCACCGTTTCTCCGGCCATCAGATTCGGAGAGCTCCTTCCTCATGTTCCGCGGCTGCGGCCTCACCCGTCACCGACTCCCTCACCAGGTTGGCGGCGCGCAGCAGCGAATCGAAAGTGCCGGCATCGGTCCACCAGCCCTGGAGGAACGAAAAAGTGAGCGAGCCTTCGCGCACATAAGCGTTGTTGACGTCGGTGATCTCAAGCTCGCCGCGGCCGGAGGGCACCAGGGTTTTGATTTTGTCGAAGACGCTCGCGTCGTACATGTAGATGCCGGTCACGGCGTAATTCGATTTCGGGTGCTCGGGTTTTTCCTCGATGCCGACGATGCGGTCGCCGGAAACTTCCGCCACTCCGAAGCGCTCGGCGTCGGGAACCTCTTTGAGCAGGATGTGCGCCCCCTGCGGTTGGCCGCGGAAGCGGTTGGCCGCGGCGCGTATGTCGCCCTGGATGATGTTATCGCCCAGGACGACGCAGATCTTTTGGCCGTCGGCGAAGTGCTCGGCCAGCGCCAGGGCATCGGCGATACCGCCTTCGCCTTCCTGGTAGGTGTAATGGATGTGCTTCAGCCCGAACCCTTTTCCATTGGCCAGCAAACGCAGAAAATCGCCCGAGTTGCGCCCGCCGGTGACGACCATGATGTCCTCGATCCCGGCATCCACCAGCGTCTGGATGGGGTAGTAAATCATCGGCCGGTTGTAGATCGGCAACAGATGCTTGTTGGTGATTTTAGTCAGGGGAAAGAGCCGGCTCCCAGTGCCTCCGGCAAGTACGATGCCTTTCATCAGCATTCATGATAGCAGGCGACACTTTCGATGTAAGGCGGGACGCGTGGGACGAGCCGGTCATGCGCGGCCCTACGATGCCGGGAAGAGTTTGTGATCGCTAACCCGGAGGAGTTTGTGTCAGAATTGAATTAGGCCTGTGTCACCGGGGGAGAGCGCTATGAGCGAGACGCGCGAGCACATCCACGAACTGATTGAGCGCTTGCCGCCGGCGCAGCTCAGGGCTGTCGCTGGTCTGCTGGAAGCCATGCTGGATAATTCCGTATCCGCACCGGTTGACGACGAACCGATCACGGACGAGGACCGCCGCCGTGTGCGCGAGGGCCGTGCATGGTTCGCTCAGCGAGGCGGCAAGGGCATTCCCATGGAAGAAGTGCTTGCCGATTTCGGCTTGAAGCCCGAAGATTTCCCACTCAGCAAGTAATGCCACGGGCGGCTTGGTTTATCTAGACGGTAAGCTTCTCAAAACGCTGGCCGTATTTTTTCTGTAATTGCGGGCCACAATTTCTGTAATTGCGGGCCACAAAAGGGTAAGCTGGGTCAGTCATGACCTCCCCGGGCGGAACCAAAATCGAGTGGTCCGACGAAGCCAGAGCCGACGTGAGGGGCCTCGACCGCGCCACCGCGATGCGCATCTTCGATGGCGTGCTGCACTGCGCCCGCACCGGAGGTGGTGATTTGATACCGCTCCACGGCGAATTGGCCGGCTATTTTCGCCTGCGGATCGGCGACTACCGAGTCTTGATGGCGCTTGAAGAGGGCACAATGCGCATCTTTGGGGTTCGCCATCGACGCGAGGCGTACCGTTAAGCGTCAGGCGCGCGATTAACAGGCGGCGCAACTCACACGATTTACGGACGCGAGGAGAGGATTTGGGTGCCGGTGACCGCGGCGCCTACCGGGCTTAAGCTGCGATAAATGACGACGCCGTTGAGGCCATAGCCGATCAGCCGGTCGTACCAGCGAGGCCGGGTAAGACGGTTCATATTGGCGACGAAGCCATCGGTCTGGACGCCGATATCCTGCCAGGTTTTGAGATAGGCGGGCCAGTCGCGGCGGAAATCGCGGCTCATGCCGGAGACGTTGGTGGCGGCGGTTTCGATGCCGCGGGAGACGCCAACGTAGCGGTTGAAAACGCAATCGGGGTTGTGGTCGCAATCGAGGAACATGGGGAGGGAATCGTCGATCTGCGCGGCGATGGCAGCGGAATGGCGGAGGGTGGGCCGGAGGTCGCCTTCGAGCGAGGTCGCGGTGGCGAGGGCGGAATCGATTTGCGACAGGGTGCCGCCGAGTTGGCGGCTGGTGGTGCCGCTGAAATCGGCAGTTTGCGCCAGAATGCCGGTGCGGAACGCGGTGGCCTGGCGGTCGGAGAGCGCCAAAGCGGCGACGCGCGCCGCGGCAACCTGGCGCGTTAGATCGCGGCGCGCTTCGCCGGTTTCCCGAAGCAGCGCGGCGCGCGTCAAGCGGATCTCGGCCGGAATCGCCGCAACTGTGACGGTGGCAGCCCGCACGAAAAGCGTTGCCGCAACCGCGAGCGCGCTGAGGGCCGCCAGCAGAACGCAGATAAACACTCGCTGAACCGTCTTCATGGAGAACTCCCTGCTACGCGCGGGACGGACGCTATGGGCTTTAGAGACTTCGTTGCGGGTGGCTGCGCTTCGCGGACGGACCCGAAGGGGGCTCCGCATGCCTTTAAGGGGCGCCGGAAGCTTAGTATCACTAGAGTGCAACGTTCCCTGGCCAGGGATAAGGAATAGCAGCCGAGCCTGGCGCCACAGCCCCAACTTGAGTATGTCGGGTATGTCAAGGGATTTTGCGGCTAAGTGATTGAGTTAGTGGGGGAGAAAGGTAGTGACTGAGGGTTGCAGCGAGGCTCTGGGTCGCGCCTGGGCTGGCAGGCGAAAGCGCAGGCGCTTCCGCCCGCCAACTGCATAGCAAAGTGGGGCAGGCGCTTCCGCCTGCCAACTGCATAGCAAAGTGGGGCAGGCGCTTCCGCCCGCTAACTGCATAACAAAGTGGGGCAGGCGCTTCCGCCTGCCAACTGAGTTTCTACATTTCGGAGCGTGGGGATATGATCAGCCCTGTATCAGGGCATGACTTTAGCCGTGCCGCAAAATCACGCTAAGGAATGGCCTTTAGCCCTCTGGTAATGGCCAAACCTACGCGCCATGCCGTCGCTGGCAGGATCGTCAGGTCGGCGCGCACATTCTTCGCCACCACCAAGACCAGCCGGGGACTGTCGCAGCCGGGACGCAACGCAGCGTTGATGATCGAGACATTCACTCAAAGAGTTCCCGTATTGCGATTCCTACATGGCACTGATAAATGCGGCAGGGGCTGAAGCCCCGCGGGGGCAGTTGTTTGCGGCCCGGCTGAAGCCGTGCCCTGATACAAGACACGCGTATGGGTTGGCCACACGAGTTGGGGCTGATGGCTCAAATGTGGAAACTCCAGCAGGCCGGGCTTTCGCCCGGCTGGGGCAGGCGCTTCCGCCTGCCAACTGCATAACAAAGTGGGGCAGGCGCTTCCGCCTGCCAACTGCATAGCAAAGTGGGGCAGGCGCTTCCGCCTGCCAACTGCATAGCAAAGTGGGGCAGGCGCTTCCGCCTGCCAACTGCATAGCAAAGTGGGGCAGGCGCTTCCGCCTGCCAACTGCATAGCAAAGTGGGGCAGGCGCTTCCGCCTGCCAACTGCATAAACTCCACGGCGGACAGCTTTCCCACCTATTTCTTCGTTATCGCCTTCTTCTTCGCCGCTGGGGGCGCCGGCTCGGGGCCCACCCGCTCGATGGTCACGCTGATCAGTTTCACGGGCTCCTTCGGGCGCAGGCCGCCATTCGCCAGGCGCGTGCCCGGCACCCGGGAAATGGCCTTCACCACGTCCTGCCCTGCCACCACCTGGCCGAAGATGGTGTAGCCGCCGTCGTAATCGCGGATCGGCGATGCCACGGTGATGAACCACTGGCAGCCGCCTGAGTTGGGCGTTCCGGTGTTGGCCATGGCGAGCCGGCCCGGCCGGTCGAACCTGAGGCCAGGCAGGATTTCATCGCGGATGGTGACGCCGCACTCGTGATCGCCCTTGCCGGTCGGGTCGCCGCCCTGGATCATAGCGTCGAGCATGATGCGATGAAAGATCGTGTTGTTGTACAAGGGCCGTCTCACCATGGCTCCGGTCTTCGGATCCTTCCACGGCTTGGTGCCTTTGGCCAGCCCCACGAAGTTGCGCACCGTAATCGGCGTGTCTTTTTCGAAAAGCTGCACGGCGATCTCGCCCATGGAGGTCTTGAAATGGGCGTATAACCCGTTTGGCAGCGCCGCCGCGGCAGGACTATTCGCCGGCGGCGCTTTGGGCGCTTGCGCCAGCGCTGCAACGCCCGTCAGGAGAATCGATAACCATAGCTTCGACATGAAGTGCCTCTCCACTCGCTCAAAGGGACAGCCGTCCAGGCTCTCCCCCTCCAAACCAAGACAGCATTCTAGCGTCATTCGCCGGTAGTCGTAAGCGACCGGATTACAGCGCCGCCACCTGCTCGATCATGGTTCCCACCAGGATACGCGTGGCACGTTCTCCCTTCGCCTGGATGCGGTGAATAGCGCTGCCGTTCGTGTAGATCACCGAACCGTCTCTGGCGATGTGGAAGGAAAGGACGCCCTTGGCCAGCACTTCCTTGCCGTCCGGCGACTGCCGGACAAGCTGCCACGAAGATGGCACCATGGAAGGCGCGTCCTGCTCATCCAACCCGTCTTCGCGGGCCGCGTGTTCCGCGTCGATCAGGTTGCCCCACACCATCATCCGCTTCACGTCCTGGGTCTTCTTGGCAGCGCCAGCCGAGGTGGAGAGCGGCCGGCCGGTGTACTTCACGGAAAAGAAGTTGACGAACTGGAAAACCGCGAACAGAAGCCGGAAGGGGAGCAGAGCCATATCCGTCACGGCGCCGAAGACGTTGATTGCGGGCTGGCCGTTGGCGTATGGCCGGCGAATGTAGTACAGGGCCCCGTCGCCGGCCATCTGCGGCCCCAGGAGATCGAACTTGGCGTCCTCGGCGAGGCATGAGATTTCGCCCGAATCCAGGTCGAGTTGATGAACGGCGAATGGACCGAATTGGGAGAAGCGTCCCCCGGTGTCGCGTCCTGCGCCGGCGCTCTGAAAGATCAGCCGCCGGCTCGATCCCGGCACCCAGCGAGGCGCGCGGTCGACCGAATCGCCCTCCGAGACCTCAGTGAAATCCGTGCCATCCTGATTCAGCACGGCGACGTTCGCCGTCCCGTTCTTATGGCGGACGGATACGGCAATTGCGGCGCCATCCGGATGCACGTCGATATCCTGAACCCGGAAATCGGCCGTGTGGAACAGCCTCTGCTCGAATCCGGTCGCGTCCAGCGCAAACACGCCGCTGATTTCGTCGGTTTCGAGCGTGTACAACACCTCGCCCGGATTGCGCCCCCGGGTGACGCTCGTCACCGCGATCCGAAAATCGCCGGGATCGCGCTCCGTGCCCGCCCACAACACCCCGCGCATGTATTGCGCGCCGCGGCCCTGCGACTTCCACGCGTGCCGGTTGTGTATCTCAATGGCGCGGTCCCTCAGAGATCGCCCGAACGCGCTCTCCATCGTTTGCGGCCCCCCATCGCGCTGCACATGCAGCTTTCCTTGAGCGATATACGCCAGACACGGATCGGTCACGGGAAACCCGCTCCTATTCTCCAGGCAGCACCCCGCTACGTGCAAGTTATCCAAAGATAAACGGGATTAACAGACGCCGAATTTCCGCCGAAGATTCTCCTGCGGCAGATCCCGTGTTCCCAGGCTTGCCAACCCGCCGCCTACTTCTTCAGCTCGGCTTGCAGTTGCCGATATGCTTCTTCGTCGTAGTTGGTCTTGACGCGCACCCGGTCTTCCAGGTGCGGCTCGCCGGGGCGCGCGCCTTCGCTCTTTAGCGAACGGCCGAGCATCACCGTCGCTTCCGCGTCCTCGGGAGCGCGATCCAGAACGGCGCGAAAGCTTTCCGCCGCGGCCTGGTATTGGCCGGCTCGCCATTCGATGTAGCCCAGGTTGAAGTGATAGTCGGGATCGGCGCTGTCGCCCTCCAGCGCTTTTCGAAAGCTGGCGATGGCTGCCGGATAATCGTTGAGCCGCGCCTCGGTGGCGCCCAGGTTATTGAACACCTCGTTGAGCGGCATCGCCTGAGCCACCAGCTTGAAAGAGTTCTCGGCGCCGGCGTAGTCCTCGATATGATAGCGGCACAGGCCCAAAAAGAATTGCGCTTCCAGATAGCGCCGGTCGAAGGGGCCCACGCGCGCGAGCCACCCGGCAGCCACCTTATAATCCCGCTTTTCCCAGTAGCTCTTGCCCAACTGGAAGCAGGGCGGGGAATAATGTTCGTCCAGCCGGGCCGCTTGCATGAACAGGTGCTGGCGCTGCTCGGGGTCGGACGCCAGCAGGCCGCGCACATAGTTCTCCACCGCATCGATGCGCACCGGCGGGCGCACCTTGAGAAAATCCTCCTCGGAGGGAACGCCGCGCGGGTCCAGTTGCTGCAGCGTCTGCCACGCCAGGCGCGCTTCGAGCGCAGCCAGGTCCTCCAGCGCACCCAGCTCGCTGAACGGCGGGCCCAGCCGGGTCTCCTTCAGATAGAGCACGCGCGCCGTGATGCGCAGCGATCCTTTGGATGCCGCGCTGCCACCGGGCTGCGCGTCGCCGCCTTCGGCCGGCAACAGTTCGTAGGTTCCGTAGACCACGCGGGCCGCGTCCAGCGCCTCGCCCACTTTGATGATTGAGGCGTGCGTCAGCTCGGCGCCCGGCCGCAGCGAAAGCCGGCGGTACGCTTCCGCCTTATCCTCCCGCGCCAGCACCAGCAGCCCCTCGGAGGCCAGCGAATCCTGCACGGTTTCGGCGATGCTCTCGCCGATCCAATCCAGGCCGGCCGAATTGGTGTGGTTGAAAAAGCGCACGACCACCACCGTTTGGGCGCGCAGCGAGGCGCACACAATTATCGCCAGCCACAGCAATCGAAGCATGGATGTTTTCAGTGTAACAGCCGCGGGCCGTCCGTCCGGGCAAAGCATCCGCAGCGTCGCCGAACGTGTCGCACGCACTTTTGCGTGCCGCATCGGCACTTTTGCCGACGCCATTCCGCGCTACCCCAGAAACGCCCTCGCCCGCGCCATGGCTTCCTCCACAATCGCCGGCTCTTCGCCGAAGCCGCGCAGCCACACCAGGCCCGGTTCCTTGCGCCACCAGGTGATCTGGCGTTTGGCGTAATTGCGCGTCTTGCGCTGCGCGTAAAATAGGGCCTCGCGCGGATTCAATTCGCCGCGGATCAGTTGCAGCGCCTGTTTATAGCCGTGAGACTCGAACGGCTTGATGGTCTCGGCGAAGCCCAGCCCCAGGATGCGCCGCGCCTCTTCCACCAGGCCCGCCGCGAACATGCGCGCGCAGCGCTCATCCAGGCGCTGGTACAGCGAGTCGCGATCCGGCAGCAGGCCCAATTTGAGGATGCGATAGCCGGTCAGCGCCGCGCGTCCCTGGTCGAACAGTTCCGTCACCGGGCGCCGTGTCAGCAGGCAGACTTCGAGCGCTCGCGTCACTTTCGGCACGTCGTGCGGATGGATCTTCGCCGCAGCCACGGCATCCAGCCGCCGCAGCAGGCGGTGCAGCGACCCGGGCCGCCGCTTTTCACGCCCGCCCAGCCGGTCGCGCAGCGCCTGATCCCGCGCCGGACCGGCGAACAGCCCGTCCACCAGCGCCCGCAGATAGAAGCCCGTGCCGCCGCACACAATCGGCAAGCGGCCGCGAGCGGAAATCCCGGCCACCGCATCCCGCCCGGCGCGCGCGAACTCGCCCGCCGTGAAA
>CAVXJY010000080.1:0-7344 GCA_963761855.1 Bryobacterales bacterium
ATGCCCTCTACTTCGTTCAGTTGGTGTTTGCTAGAAGATCGAAAACACCGTCGCCAAAAGGCAGGCGGGCGGCGTCGGCCCGCACCAGGCAACCCGAAGCGCCGGCTGAATCGAACTTGAGGTCAACGCGCACCACGCACACGTCGTCCCGGAGGTTCGGGAAGCTGCCCGCCGCGGCCCCCAGGTCCAGCACGCGGGCGCCGGCGGGCAGCTGGCTCAAGAGATGGATCATGCCTGCATCTTTCCGGTTCGGCGCGCGGGCGCCTGCTGTCAGTTATATCCTGTTATGGAGGTTTTCTCCATGCGCTTGCGTAGATTGACCCATTCCCTTGCCGGACTTGCCGGAGCGGGGACGCTGCTGTTCGCTCCCTGGCTGCTGGCGGAGGAGGGCATGTGGACTTTCGATAATCCGCCGGTCAAACAACTCCAGGGAAAGTACCATTTCACGCCGACGCAGCAATGGCTCGACCACATTCGCCTGTCCTGCGTGCGGCTGAATGACGGCGGATCCGGCTCGTTCATCAGCCCGCACGGCCTGCTGCTGACGAACCACCACGTGGCGCGCGGCCAACTGCAGAAGAACTCGCGCGCCGATCGCGACTACCTGCGCGACGGGTTTTACGCCGCCACTCCCGCGGAGGAAATGAAGTCCCCGGACCTCGAAGTCAACGTCCTGGTCTCGATGGAGAATGTCACGCCGCGCGTCATGGAGGCCGTGCAAGGAGCGAAGACATCCGAGCAACAATTCACGGCGCGCAAGTCGATGATCGCGCAGATAGAGCGCGAAGGCCAACAGAAAACCGGGCTCCGCTCCGACGTGGTTACGCTCTATCAGGGCGGTGAGTACTGGCTTTACAGCTACAAGAAATATACCGACGTGCGCCTCGTTTTCGCGCCGGAGCAGCAAATCGCGTTCTTCGGCGGCGATCCCGACAATTTCACTTATCCACGATTTGACCTCGACATGGCTCTGTTCCGCGTTTACGAGCACGGGAAGCCGATAGACAGCAAGGACTATCTGAAATGGAATCCAGCCGGCGCCGCGGAGGACGAACTGGTGTTCGTTGCCGGCAACCCTGGCTCTACCTCGCGCCTTGACACCATGGCACAGCTCGATTATTTGCGCGATGTCGGCCTGCCCGACCGGCTCAAACTGCTCAGAAGCAGGTTTGCCGCACTCAAGGGCTATTCGGCGCAGGGGAAGGAGCAGGCCCGTGAAGCGGCTTCCCAGATCTTCTTCGTGCAGAACAGTCTCAAGGCCGATGAAGGGGTCGAACGCGGGCTGCTCGACCCACGAATTATGGCCGAGAAACAAGCGGATCAGAACGAATTCAAAGCCGCTGTGATGGCTCATCCGGAATGGGCAGCAGCTTACGGCGGCGCCTGGGAGGCGATCGCCGGGGCTGAAAAGAAGCTGGAATCGCGTAGCCGGGAGCGATTTTTCCACGGGTTGGATTCCCAGCTCGCAAACCTGGCGACGAGCATTGTGGAGTACGTGGCGGAGGTCCGCAAGCCCGACGGCGAGCGTCTTCCGGGGTTCCACGAATCCGAGCTCGATTCGTTGAGATTCCGACTCTTCTCGCCGGCCCCGATTTATCCCGGGATGGAAATAGCGCGCATCACCGGCGCGCTGGAACTGGACCTGGCCGAACTGGGACCGAATGATGCCTTCCTGAAGACGGTGCTGGAGGGACGCTCGCCCAAGGACGCGGCCGCCGCTTTGGTCAACGGCACGAAGCTCGCCGATCCCGCCCTGCGCCGGAAGCTGGTGGATGGGGGAGAGGCGGCCGTCGCAGCCTCCGACGATCCCATGATCGTGCTGGCGCGCAAGCTCGATCCCGGCATGCGCGAAACGATCCAATGGATCGAGGACAACGTACAAAGCGTAGAGCAGCACGCCGGCGAGCAACTCGGCAGGGCCCGTTTTGCGGTCTACGGAAAGTCCGTTTACCCCGACGCCACGTTCACTTTGCGGCTTTCTTACGGGCAGGCGCGGGGCTATCCCATGAACGGCACCAAGGCGCCTTACAAAACCACTTTCTTTGGCTTGTATGACCGCGCCAACAGTTTCGATTTCCAGCCGCCCTTTAACCTGCCGGCGCGCTACGCGGGCAACCAGGACAAGCTGAATTTGGCCACGCCCCTCGATTTCGTCACCTCCAATGACGTGGTGGGAGGTAATTCCGGCTCCCCGGTGATCAATCGCAACGGGGAAATCGTGGGCCTGGTGTTCGACGGCAATATCGAATCTCTGGTCGGCGATTTCGTTTACGATGGTGCGACCAATCGGACGGTAGCCGTGCATACGGCCGCCATGACCGTGGCCCTGCGCAAGATTTACAATGCCGGCGCTTTGCTCCGGGAGATTCTGGGCGAATAGCCCGCGGCAATCCGCTGGAAAGGCCGCAGAGCGGTACCCGGCTGGGAGCCGACCGGGGAATTCTGCACCCTGGGCGTCCGCCGGAGCATCCAAATAAACGAGGCATTCAGGACCCGATTTAATTCCGATAGCTTGCGCGCGCCCTGGGAAACAATTAAGATATCGGAGTAGGCTTACTCCGAATTCAACGGGGGCAGAATGATCTATTCTCGATCGGCCGAATACGCGATTCGTGCTTTTGTGCACCTGGCCCAGGTGCCCGATGGCAGATACGCCATGGTGAAGAACATTGCGGAGGGCGAGGACATCCCCGCGCACTTCCTGGCCAAGATTTTGCAGCAGCTCGCCCGCAAGGGACTTCTCCGGTCGAGCAAAGGTCCAACCGGCGGCTTCGCGCTGCGGGTGGATGCGGCCGATATCCGCCTGCTCGATATCGTCGAGGCTCTGGACGGCCTGGCGCCCTACCAGCAGTGCGCCAGCGGCCTCTCGGAATGCAACGACGATATGCCCTGTTCCATGCACGATAGCTGGGTGGCCCTGCGTTCGCGTATCATGGATTATCTAGGCAAGAATTCGATCGCGGACCTGGCCAAAGCGCTGGAGCAGAAGAAGAGAACCCTGGCTGTCAGCAAGTCGCGCAAAACCAGGCGCGCGGCCGCGAAACGGGCATAATCAGACCGCGGGCGGGCCGGAGCATTCACCGGTTCGGGACTGCGAATATTGATCCGGAGGCATGATGGGCCAATCTGTCCTTGTCCCCATGGTGGTCGAACAGACCTCACGGGGCGAACGCGCATACGACATTTACTCCCGGCTGTTGAAGGAGAACATCATCTTTCTGGGCACGCCGATTGACGATCAGGTAGCGAACCTGATCATCGCCCAGTTGCTGTTCCTTGAGGCTGAGGACCCGGAGAAGGATATCTCCATTTACATCAATTCTCCCGGAGGTTCCATTACGGCCGGCCTCGCCATTCTGGACACCATGGCGTTCATTCGTCCCGATATCGTGACGATTTGCGTGGGACAAGCGGCGTCCATGGCGGCGGTGTTGCTGGCCAAAGGAACCAAGGGTAAGCGGTTCAGCCTGCCGAATTCACGCATCATGATCCATCAGCCTTCCATGCAGGGCCTGGCGGGGCAGGCAGCCGACATCGACATTTACGCGCGCGAGATCCTGCGGATGCGCGAGATCCTCAACAGCATGCTGGCCGATGCGACCGGCCAGCCGGTGGACCGCATCGCCAAGGACGTGGACCGCGACTACATCATGGAGCCCGACGGTGCGGTCGAGTACGGCATGATCGACCGCGTCATTTCGAGCCGTGAAATGGCGCCCGTACCGATCAAGAGCTAGGTGGCTTGCCTTCCGGCGTAGGGATCGCTCCCGGGCTTTGCCGGCCCGCCTGCGCGGGGCGCCGCCCGAGAACAGAGTAGGATGCTCATCAACCTTGCTCCCCTGCCCCCCAAGCGGCCTGAGTGGCTGCGCGCGCCCGCTCCGGCTGGCGAAAACTACCAGGACATCAAACAGCTCATCACCAGCCTACGCCTGCATACGGTCTGCGAAAGCGCCGCCTGCCCTAACGTTGGAGAGTGCTGGAACCATCGCACGGCTACCTTCATGATCTTGGGCAACGTGTGCACCCGCCGCTGCGGATTCTGTGCGGTGGAAAAGGGCGCGCCGCTGCCGGTGGATTACGACGAGCCCCGGCGGGTGGCCGACGCGGTAGCGGACATGGGACTCAAATTTGCCGTCATCACCAGCGTCAATCGCGACGACCGTGAGGACGGCGGTGCGGAGTTGTTCGCGCTGGTCATCGCGGCGATCCGGCGGCGCGTGCCCGGTTGCGGAGTCGAGGTGCTGGTACCCGATTTTCAGGGCAGCCGCGCGGCGGTCGAGACCGTGCTCGAAGCCGCCCCGGACGTGTTCAACCACAACACTGAGACCGTGCCCCGGCTTTATCGCCAGGTGCGCCTGGGCGCGCGCTATGAGCGTTCGCTCGACGTGCTGGCGCATGCCAAACGAACCTCGCCCGACGTTCCCACCAAGTCCGGGCTGATGCTGGGGCTGGGGGAAACCAGTGCGGAAGTGCTCCAGGTGATGCGCGACCTGCGGGCGCATGGGGTGGACATTCTCACCCTCGGGCAGTATCTTCGGCCCTCGCCGAAACACTTGCCTATCGTCCGCTACGTGCCGCCGGAGGAGTTTGCCGAGTTGCGGGCGGCTGGCCGCGAGATGGGCTTCGGCCATGTGGAGGCGGGGCCGCTGGTGCGCAGCTCATATCACGCCTTCGAGTCGGCCCGGGAGGGGAAATCCGTCTCGAGCCGCGGATAAACACAAATGAGCCCAGATAAAGCTCTTGTTTTAGATCCCTGTTCATCTGTGTTTATCGGTGGCTATGATTCTTTCGCGGCCTCCGGCGTTTGTGGCGCCGGCCTGGGGCGATGACCGATTCGCCGCTCCGGAACCGGCTGCTGCTGGTGGCGGCGGCGCTGTTGTTTTCCACCGGCGGCGTGGCTATCAAGGCCGCGTCTCTCAGCGGCTGGCAAGTCGCCTGCTTCCGCTCTGGGGTGGCCACACTGGTCCTGCTAGCGGCGCTGCCCGAAGCGCGTCGCGGTTGGACCTGGCGGCTCACTCCGGTAGCCGTGGCCTATGCTGCCACGCTGATCGCATTCGTTATCGCAAACCGGCTGACCACCGCCGCGAATGCCATTTTCCTCCAATCCACCGCCCCGCTCTATCTGCTTCTGCTGGGTCCGCTGCTGCTTAAGGAACCTATCCACCGCTCGGGCCTGCTGTATATGCTGGCGGTCGCAGCGGGCATGGCGTTGTTCTTCGTCGGCAGCCAGCCGGTGCTGGCCACCGCGCCCGATCCGCGGCGAGGCAACATGGTCGCCCTATTCTCCGGCCTGTCCTATGCCCTGACGCTGGCCGGCCTGCGGTGGGTAGGCCGGCGCCGGGAGCGCGACGCCGGCCTGGCGGCCGTTACCATGGGCAACGCGCTTGCCTGCGCGGCCACGCTGCCGATGGCGCTTCCCCTGCACTCGCTTTCCTTCGCCGATAGCTCTGTGATCCTGTACCTCGGCGCATTCCAAATCGGCTTGGCTTATGTTTGTGTCACGCGCGCTATCCGCCATGTGACCGCTTTTGAGGCCAACACGCTGCTGCTGCTCGAGCCCGCGCTGAATCCCGTCTGGGTTTGGATGGTGCACGGCGAGCGCCCGCCGGCGATGGCCTTGACCGGCGGCTCCATCATCCTTTCCGCTACGCTCGTGCACACCTGGCGCCAGCGGCGCGGTTGAAGCGCTGTTCCGCAAACTGGCCGGCTTCGCCTCAGTCTTCCAGAATCAGGTGTGCCAATCCGTACTCGGCCGTGTGGGTCAAGGACAATGAGATATGGCGCACGCCCAGCTTTTCCGCAACCCGGGCCGCCACCCCCGAGAGCCGCAGGGTGGGCTTTCCCGAAGGCAGGTTGGCCACCTCGAAATCCTGCCACGTTACGCCATGTCTCCAGCCCGTGCCGATGGCTTTCATGCCCGCTTCCTTGGCTGCAAAACGCGCCGCAAAGCGTTCGAAGCGGTTCGCCTTGCGCTCCACATAAGCGATCTCCGACGGGGTGTAGACGCGCTCGATAAAGCGCCGGCCATAACGCTCGACAAGGTGGCGCACCCTTGGCACTTCGGCCAGATCCACGCCCGTGCCGACGATCATTTGATCGCCTCGCCCGAGGTAGTCAGAGTAAGTCGGCCATGTTTGACGCCTTTGGTGCTGATCAACGCATCCGCCAGCGCGCGCACCGCCCCGGCCTTGCCCCGGATCACAATCACTTCCAGACACAGGTCATGATCCAGGTGCACATGCAGCGTCGAAAGAACCGAGCGATGATAGTCATGCTGGATGCCGGTGAGTTTCGGGCCGAGCAGGCGCACATGGTGGTCATAGACCAGCGTGACCGTCCCTACTACCCGGCTTTCCGGCGACTGCCACGATTGTTCGACCAATTCCTCGCGGATCATGTCGCGGAATGCCTCGCTGCGGTTGGTGTATCCGCGCTCCGCGATCAAGCGGTCAAACCTCTCCAGCAAGGCGGTATCGATCGCCACTCCAATGCGGCTGAGTCCACCCATTGCTACACATCGTAGCATTAGTCCCGCCACTTGTAGGTGGCAGGCTATCTCGCGATGGAACCATCGCGTAGCGGAGGATTGGAAAGTGAATGCTGTTAGGCGCCGGGCTTGCTCTGAGCGGCGCGCTTACGGTGCTCCGCCCAGCGCTTTCTCTGTGCGGCCGCGATGCGTGCCCGCGCTGCCGCGCTCAGCACCCGCCTGACTGCCGGCTTAGAAGGCGCAGCACCAGCGGAAGGAAGAGGAGCCCGCTTGCCCTTGAGCTGAGCCTCGATGCGGCGAATCTGATCTTCAATCTTCTGCTTCTCCACCTGGTAACCGGGGGGAACGGAAATGGTGATGCCGGGAGACAACGTGGGTTTGGAGATCGAATTGATCACGCCCATCGCCATGGAAAAAGGCCTGCGCTTCGCCATCCGCGAGGGCGGCCACACCGTCGGCGCCGGTACCGTCGCCGAAATCTTGCAGTAGAGTGGTCAGCAATCAGCACTCAGCCGTCAGCGAGACGGCGTGGCTTAAAGCTGATGGCTGAGAGCCGAGGGTTGAATAACGATGCTGCATCAGAAAATTAGAATTCGCCTCAAGGCATACGATCACAGGATTCTTGATCAGTCGGCAGCGGAAATCGTCTCGACGGCAAAACGCACGGGCGCGCAAGTGGCGGGGCCGATTCCTTTGCCTACCATCAAGAACAAGTACTGCGTGCTGCGTTCGCCCCACACGGACAAGAAATCACGTGAGCAGTTCGAGATTCGAACGCATGAAGCGGCTGGTGGATATCCTGGAGCCGACCTCAGGAACCATTGAGGCATTGACCGAGCTCGATTTGCCTTCGGGAG
>CAVXJY010000081.1:0-4239 GCA_963761855.1 Bryobacterales bacterium
CGACGAAGGCGCGGACCTGATCGACCTGGGCGCGGAAAGCACGCGGCCGGGCTCACGCGCCGGCGGCCTAAATCCCGCGGTCAGCGCCGAGGAAGAGCAGGCGCGCCTGTTGCCGGTTCTTGAGGGAATCCTGAAAGCGCGGCCCCGGGCCACGATTTCAGTGGACACGTACAAGGCGGAAACCGCGCGCGCCGCGCTGGCCGCGGGCGCGGAGACGGTGAACGACGTGAGCGGGTTTACCTGGGACCCGGCAATGGCGCAGGTGTGCGCGGAGTTCAAGGCCGGGGTGGTGCTGTCGCACACGCGCGGCCGGCCTGAGGAGTGGCGCAGGCAGCCGCGGCTGGCTGCGCCGGCGCTGGTGGACATGGTGCGGGACGGGCTGGAGGCGAGCCTGGCGCTGGCGGTGACCGCCGGGATCCCGCGCGAAGCCGTGGTTCTCGACCCCGGCTATGGATTCGGCAAACGCTACGGCGAGAACTACGCGCTGCTCGCCCGCCAGGGGGAACTGCTGGCGCTGGGCCGGCCGCTGCTGGCCGGTTTCAGCCGGAAATCCTTTCTGGGCCACACGCTGGCGCCGCTCTTCGGCGGCGGGCGACGCGCCTTTGGCCGCCCGCGAGAATGGGGGTCTGGCGGCGCTTGCGGCGGCGATCCTTCATGGCGCTTCGATTTTGCGCGTCCACGAGGTGCGGCCGGCCTGGAGGCGGCGTATATTGCCGACGCGATTCGCGCCGCAGTGGTAAGATATGCGCGGCGACGAAGCGCGAAACGCGGAGTGCAGGACATTTTTCGGAGCCCGCGAGCGAGCGCCACGCGTCGCGCGGGAAGCGGCTTTCACTTCCGGCGAGTATAAGGAGCCTATAATGACGTATGGCGACTGTCCGGGAGACCCATACCGGCAGAGGGCGCGCGAAGAGCCTCCTCTGCAGCGGAGGTGACTCACCCTCCGGCGCCCGCGGCCGAGAGCGCGATGGACGAGCGTGCGATCGGCGAGCGTTTCGACGCGCTGCTGCGCCGGATTAAAGCCAATCGCCCTCACGAAGACCTTTCTCTGATCCGCAAAGCGTGGGATTTTTGCGTCCAGCACCATCGCGGGCAGATGCGCGCCTCGGGCGACCCCTACGTGATCCATCCTCTGGAGGTGGCCGAAGTGCTGGCGGAGATGAAGCTGGACGCCAGCGCCATCGCCGCCGGCCTGCTGCACGACGCGGTGGAAGATACGCCCGCCACCAACGAAGAGATTGCCGCCGGCTTCGGCGACCAGGTGGCGCACATTGTGGATGGGGTCACCAAGATCGACAAGATTCAGTTCGCCAACCGCGAGGACCGCCAGGCCGAGAATGTGCGCAAAATGCTGCTGGCCATGGTTTCCGATGTGCGGGTGGTGCTGATCAAGCTGGCCGACCGGCTGCACAACATGCGCACCCTCGAGCACCTGAAGCCGGATCGCCAGGAAGCCATTGCCCGCGAGACCCTGGAGATCTACGCGCCCCTGGCGCACCGGCTGGGGATGGGCAAAGTGCGCGGCGAGCTGGAGGATCTGGCGTTCCGGTACACCGATCCGGTGAGCTACGAGCGGGTGGCGGCGGCGGTGGAGGCGCGACGCGCGGAGGGCGAGCAGTTTCTGCGCAGCGTGGAGGACACGCTGGTGGAGCAGCTTCGCGAGAACGGCGTGCAAGGCGCGCGTGGAGTGGCGCATCAAGCGGCTTTACTCGATCTTCCAGAAAATCGAGCGCGACCAAGATTTCCTTCGACCAGGTGTACGATCTGCTGGCGGTGCGGGTGATTACGCAGGACGTGGCGTCGTGCTACGCCGTCTTCGGGCTCATCCACACGCTATGGCGTCCGGTGCCGGGGCGCATCAAGGACTTCATCGCCATGCCGCGGGCCAACCGGTATCAATCGCTGCACACCACGGTGATGAGCGCCAGCGGGCACCAGTTCGAAGTGCAGATCCGCACCGAGGAGATGCATCGCATTGCGGAAGAGGGCATTGCGGCGCACTGGAAGTACAAAGCCGGCGAAAGCGTGGTGACGGCGCGGGACGAGGAGCGGCTGAACTGGATTCGGCAGCTGGTCGAGTGGCAAAAGGAGATGACCGACCCCAACGAGTTCCTCTCCAGCCTGAAGATGGACCTCTATCCCGACGAGGTGTACACCTTCACGCCCAAGGGGAAGGTGGTGGTGGTTCCGGCCGGGGCGACGCCGGTGGATTTTGCCTACACCATCCACACCGAAGTGGGCCACACCTGCGTAGGGGCCAAGATCAACGGACGGATGGCGCCCTTGCGCACCAAGCTGCGCACCGGCGACATTGTCGAAATCGTCACCCAGAAAGATCACCACCCCAGCCGCGACTGGCTTGCGATTTGTCAAAAGTCCCCGCGCTCGCAACAAGATCAAGCACTGGCTCAATGAGGACCAGCGCCAGCGCGCTGTCGAAATCGGCCGCAAGCTGCTGGAGCGGCAGGCGCGCCGTTTCAAGGTGCCCATGAGCCAGATCGATGACCAGGACCTGGGCCGCATCGCCGGCGAGTACGGGGTGACCACGGCCGCCGATCTGCTGGCCACGCTCGGCCAAGGCCAGCACACCGCGCACCAGATTCTGAACAGGCTGGCTCCGGGCTACGCCAGCCAGGAGCGAGGCGGAGCCGGAAACCAAGCCCGGCGAACCCGCGCCCATGAGCGATGCGGTGCGCAAGCTGCACCTCACCGGCTCCGACTCGCTCCAGGTGGAGGGCCAGAACGACTTGCTCGTCTACCGCGCGCGCTGTTGCAATCCTATCCGCGGCGAAGAAATTGTGGGTTACGTCACCCGCGGCAAAGGGCGTAGCCGTTCACGCCCGCAGTTGCCCGAACGTGCAGAATCTGCTCTATGAGGCCGATCGGCGCATTGCCGTGGAGTGGGCGCAGGTGGGCGACGAAGAGGGGAGCCGGGCGCAGCGCTATCCGGTGAAGATCACCGTGTATTGCGACGACCGCACCGGCATGCTGAAGGAGCTCACCGCCGTCATCTCCGATGAAAACACCAACATCCGCGGCGTGGAGATACAGCACGACGAAGATGGCGAAGCGGTGATCGAATTTGTCATCGAAGCCAAAGACTTGCGCCATCTGAACCGCATGGTCCTGGGACTGCGCCGCGTGGAAGGCGTTCGCACCGTGCAGAGAAGCCAGAGCCAGTAGCGGCGGCCGCGGCTGGAACGACCCGGCTGCAATACCGGCGGGGTATGCAAGCAAGTTGGCGGGGCTGCAAACCGCTCGAACCGCCGCTCGTAAGACAAGCGTGTTCGGCGCGGAACGTGAACCACGAGCGGAGACACGATCTCAGGCCGCGAAATCTCAGGCCGCAAACCTGCCTGCCGGGAACTCTTGCAGAATTCGCAACGACTCCATTTTCCCGGATGGGATTGCCGGGAATTGTTTTACTATACAGGGCAATGAAGTAAGGGGGGCAACGTGAAGAGGCGAGCTTTTCTTTCGAGTGGCGCCATGGCGTACGTCGCGGGCGCGGTTTTCCGTCCGCGTTATATCAGGGCTGCGCAAATGGCGGCTCAGCATGGCGAGATTTACAGGAAGCTCGGTGTGCGCCCGCTGATCAATGCAGCCGGCACCTACACCATCCTCAGTGGTTCGCTGATGTCCGAGCGAGCTCGCCGCGCCATGGAAGAAGCCTCGAGCTGCTTTGTCCGGCTGGAGGAGTTGCAGAGAGCGGTCGGCGCGCGGATTGCCCAGTTGCTCGGCGTGGAATCGGCGATGGTTACCTCCGGCGGCGCGGGCTCGATTCTGCTGGCCACGGCCGCCTGCGTCACCGGCACTGACCCCGAGAAGATCCGCCGCATCCCCGATCTTGAAGGCATGAAGAGCGAAGTCATCGTTCCCCGCGAGCATCGCAATGGTTTCGACCACCAAGCGCGTACGGTCGGCGTCAAGCTTGTGGAAGTGGAGACCGTCGACGATCTTCATCGCGCCATCGGCCCGCAAACCGCCATGCTTTACTTCACCAATATTTATCGAGCCCAAGGGCCAGATCAAGCGCAAGGAATTCATCGCGGCGGGCAAGACAGGCCGGGATTCCGGTATTCAATGATGCGGCAGCCGAGTTGCCGCCTGCCAGCAATCTTTCGAGTATTTTTCGCGAGGGCTTCGATCTGGTGGGTTTCAGTGGTGGAAAGGCGATGCGTGGGCCACAGAGTTCGGGCTTGCTGCTGGGACGGAAAGAGTTGATCGAGGCTGCGCTCC
>CAVXJY010000082.1:0-61390 GCA_963761855.1 Bryobacterales bacterium
GACGTCCAGCGCGTTGTCTTCGATGAACTTGCGTCGGTTCTCCACGTCCTCGCCCATCAGCGTGGAGAAGATCTCCTCGCAGGTCACCGCGTCTTCCAGGCGCACCGAGAGCAGCGTGCGCTTTTCCGGATTCATGGTGGTTTCGGCCAGTTGGTCGGAGTTCATTTCACCGAGGCCTTTGTAGCGCTGCACGTCGGAGCCCTTCTTGCCTTCGGTCATTACGTAATCGAGTAGATCGCGCCAGCCTTTGCGCGCTTCGCGGTTTTCGTCCTTAACCACCACGAAGGGCGGATCGTTATAGCGCGCGATCATGCGCCCCAGCACGCGAAAGCGGCGGAATTCGGGTTGCGCCGCCAGCGCCAGGCCCACCGACCGCTCGGCGTTGGTCTGGTCATGGTAGACCACCGCGTAGGCGGAATGTTCTTCGTCCAGGCGTATCTCCGGCTTAAGTCCCAGTTTGTCGAGCGCCTCAAACACCGGCTTGAGGTTGGCTTCTTCCTGGAACTCGCCCTTGTGATCCACCCGCAGATCGATGTTGCCCAGCACTTCCACCACGCGCGCGTCGCGCAACCGCCGCTCCACTTTGTGGAACATCTTTTCGTACTCGTCCAGGTTGAGCAGGAACGCACGCAACTCCGTGCCTTCCAGCACCGCCTTGGGCCCACCTCCGTTGGTGCTGGCGTGGATCTCGAGCACCAGGTTCTCGGTGGCCCGCCTGGTCAGCTCCTTGGTCAGCTCTTTTTCGTCCTTGATGTATTTCTCGCTCTTGCCCTTCTTGATGCGGTAGAGCGGCGGCTGTGCGATGAAAACGCGTTCGCGCAGGATCAGCTCGTTCATGTGGCGGAAGAAGAACGTGAGCAGCAGGGTGCGGATGTGCGAGCCGTCCACGTCGGCATCGGTCATGATGATGATCTTGCCGTAGCGCAGCTTGGTGGGGTCGAAATCCTCCTTGCCGATGCCGGTGCCAAGCGCGGTAATCATGGCGCGGATTTCCTCGTGGCCCAGCATCTTGTCGTAGCGCGCCTTTTCCACGTTGAGTATTTTGCCCTTGAGCGGCAGGATCGCCTGAAAGCGCCGGTCGCGCCCCTGCTTGGCGGTGCCGCCGGCGGATTCGCCCTCCACCAGAAACAGCTCGCAGCGTTCCGGGTCGCGCTCCTGGCAATCGG
This sequence comes from Bryobacterales bacterium, assembly GCA_963761855.1. Taxonomy (GTDB): domain Bacteria; phylum Acidobacteriota; class Terriglobia; order Bryobacterales; family Bryobacteraceae; genus Bog-375. The sequence goes on from CAVXJY010000082.1 coordinate 1,167, forward strand.
CCAGTTTGTGCGGCATGCCGCCGGATTCGAGCGCCCCTTTGCGGCGGGTCAGGTCGCGCGCCTTGCGGGCGGCCTCACGCGCCCGCGACGCGTCAATCGCCTTGTTGACGATGCGGCGCCCAATCGTCGAATTCTTGTCGAAGAATTCGGCCAGCTTCTCATTGACAAACTGCGTCACGTAACCGCTGATGTCGCTGTTCAGCTTGCCCTTGGTCTGGCCTTCGAATTGGGGCTGCGGCACTTTCACGCTCACCACGGCGGTCAGCCCCTCACGCACATCGTCGCCGGTCAGGCTCTCTTTTTCCTTGAAGAGTTGCTGTTGCTGGCCAAACGCATTGATGGTGCGGGTGAGTGCGGAATAGAAGCCACGCAAGTGCGTGCCTCCATCCACCGTGTTGATGGCGTTGGCAAAGCTGAGAATGTTCTCCGAGTAACCGTCGTTGTATTGCAGCGCCACTTCCATCGTCAGCGTGCCGCCGGCCGGCAATTCGCGCTCCGCCTCAAAATGGATCGGCTTATCGTGCAATACCTGCTTGCCTTTGTTGAGCAGTTTGATGAATTCGGCGATGCCGCCGGTGTACTGGAATTCTGCCTTCTTCTCTGGCTCGACGCGTTCGTCGGTAAGCGTGATCTTCAGGCCTTTGTTCAGGAACGCGAGCTGCCGCAGGCGGTTGGCCAGCGTGTCGTAATTAAACTGCGTCACCTCCATGATGGTCGCGTCCGGCTTGAAGGTGATGCAGGTTCCGGTCTTGCGGCCCGCCCGGCCGGTTTTGGTCAGCGGCCCCTTGGGAATGCCGCATGCATACTCCTGCTGCCAGGTGAAACTGGGACCGGTTTCGCCATCGGGGTGCCAGATCTCGAGCTCGAGTTTCTCCGAAAGCGCATTCACGACGCTCACACCAACACCGTGCAGGCCGCCGGAGACCTTGTAGCTCTTCGAATCGAATTTTCCGCCGGCGTGCAGTTTGGTCATCACCACTTGCGCCGCCGAGACGCCTTCTTCTTCGTGGATATCGACGGGGATCCCGCGGCCGTTATCGACCACGGTCACAGAGTCGTCGTCATGAATGGTGACGTTGATCTCCGTGCAATGGCCCGCCATGGCTTCATCCACGGAGTTGTCGACAACTTCGTAGACCAGGTGATGTAGCCCCATCTCGCCGGTCGAGCCGATATACATGGCTGGCCGCAGACGCACTGCTTCCAGTCCCTCAAGCACCTTGATACTTGTCGAATCGTAAACTGCTGATTGTTGCCCGTTGGTCAGGTCTTCCATGGTCCTAAACTCAGATTCTCATTGGCATCACGACATACCGGTATTGGTCCGGAGTCGCATCGCCCGCCGGCCGCAATTCGCCGGCACTTTTTTGGTCCTTCAGTTCAAAAGCGACGTGATCCTGCGCCGATACCCGCAGGAAGTCCAGCAGGTACTGCGCGTTGAAACCGATCTCCAGTTCCGGCCCTGTATATTCGCTCGGCACTGTCTCTTCGCTCTCGCCCATCTCTACCGAGGACGAGAATACTTTCACTTCACCTTCGGTGAACTGCACCCGAATGGCGCGCGAGCGCTCGTCGGCAAACTGCGCTACGCGCTCGATAGCGGCGCGAATCTCATCCTTTTGCAGTTTGGCCACCAGCGTATGATCCTTCGGCAAGACGCGCTCATAGTCGGGAAAATTGCCAGTCAGCTTGCGTGTGATCAGCAATCGCTCACCGACTTTGAAAAACAGATGATTCTCATCTCCTGCGAAGGCGGCCTTGGCTTCCGGAGTTGCATCCTCGGCCAGTTTCACCAACTCGCCCATAGCTTTCTTGGGAACCAACGCGCGGAACTGCTGGCCGACGCCCTGGTTGTCACCTGGAATTTGCACGTAGGCCAAGCGGTGCCCATCGGTTGCCACCATCGTCATGCTGTCTGGCCGGAGCAGCAGCAACGCACCGCTTAAAGTGAACCGCGATTCCTCCATCGAAATCGCAAACGACGTTCGATTGATTAGCGATGCCAGGGCCTTCACCGGAAGCTCCGCAATCGGGTCCGGCATTTTCGGCAACTCGGGAAAGCTATCGCGGGACATGCCGGCAATGCGCGTCTTGGACCGGCCGCACGTGATATTCACCCAGTGATTCTCCATAAACTTCATCTGCAGGTCGCCATCGGGTAACAGCCGAACGTAATCGAGCAACTTGCGCGCCGGCACGGTGCCCGCACCTTCCTTCTTCACGCGCGCCGCGCAAGAACAGCGCACACCCAATTCCAGATCTGTTGCCGTAAGCGTTACGCGGTCTCCGGAAGCCTCCAAGAGAACGTTCGACAGGATCGGGATGGTAGTCTTCTTCTCCACCACACCTTGCGACAGACTCAACTCACGTACCAGATCAGCCTTGCTGACAGTGAATTCCATACACTACGGCTCCTATCTATTCAGGCGGTATTAGATGAGCACAAAAAAGAACCGTTTTCATCGGGCCTGTGCAAATGTTGAAGATCACCTAAATTATACTAAATTCAGCCACTTTTCGCTACGTCAACTTGTGGATCGAGAGGCGCGAAGAGAAGCAAAAAACGGCCTGGCGGCAGTTCTTGCACAGATTCTTTGAGCAACATCCACGTGCCTCTGTGGAAAAAAACATAACTTCATTGCAATGTTTCCATTAGACTGTGAATGAGTCTGTTCAATTCCGGGTCGGCCTGACGCTCTTTCTCAATTTTGCGGATCGAGTGAATTACGGTGGTGTGATGCTTGCCTCCAAAAGCACGCCCGATCTCGGGCAGGGAGGCGTCTGTGAGTTCCTTTACCAGGTACATGGCCACCTGGCGGGGTCGCACTACTTTCTGGGTGTTACTCTTTTCCTTGAGTTGTGAGGGCTTGATCTGGTACCGCTCCGCCACGGCTTTTTGAATCGCATCGATCGTCACTTTACGATCCTGCAAGTGAACGATGTGCCGCAGCACCTGTTGCGCCATCTGTAGATTGATTGCCGTGCCGGTGAGCGAGGAGTAGGCCACCAACTTCACCAACGCGCCCTCTAACTCACGCACGTTCGATTTGGTCTTCGACGCCATGAACGACCGCACGTCATCCGGCAGTTTGACGCCCTCAGCTTCGGCCTTCTTGTCGAGAATGGCCATCTTGGTTTCCAGATCAGGCGGCTGAATATCGGCCATCAAGCCCCATTCGAAGCGCGACCGCAACCTGTCCAACAGGCCAGGTATCTCCTTGGGCGGCGAATCGCTCGAAATCACGATTTGCTTTTGATGGTCGTGCAGCTCATTGAAGGTGTGAAAGAACTCTTCCTGTGTGCGCTCCTTATTGCCCAGAAGTTGAATGTCGTCGATTAGCAACACATCCGCCTCGCGATAGCGCTGCTGAAATTGCGGCATGCGTTCGGTGCGGATGCAGGCGATCATTTCATTCATGAAACGTTCGCTTGACGTATAGATGATTCGCATGGAGCCGAATTTGTCGATCAACTCACGTCCGATAGCGTGCATCAGATGAGTTTTGCCCATACCCACGCCGCCGTAGAGAAACAGGGGATTGTAGCTTCGCGAAGGGTTGGTGGCTACAGAACGCGCGGCGGCGTGTGCAAACTGATTGCAAGCTCCCACCACGAATGTGTCGAAGGTGAACTTGGGATTCAGCGAACTGGCTGCCGGCTCGGCCTCGGGTCCACTCCGGTTCATCGATTCCCCCACCCCGCGCGAATTGCGAGTCTCGAAGCCGATCTGGCTTACCGGCAATCGCAGTTCGCGAATTGCCTCGCGCAACTGCGCGCCGTATTCGTTTTCCATCCAGGCGCGGGTTTCGCCGTCTGGAACCTGCACCAGCAGGGTGTCTCCATCCACTCCCAGAAAGGTAGTGCCTTTGAACCAGTTGTTGTAGCTTTCCTCACTAACGCGTGGCTGTATATGATGACGAAGCTGTTCCCATAAATTCATTGGTTTTTACACAAGAATCCCACAGGTTTTACACACTACTCCCATCACAGTTTTTTGGGGTCACCCGAGACCTTACCGGAGGATGCACTGGCAGCCTAAAAACCAGTCTTCTGAACGGCTGCCCGGTGCCTCCGCTTTGGTCAACCGAGACTGTAGTCTAACACAGGGACCTCGCTTTGCCGCAAGTTTCTAATTGCTTTAAAATCAGTTACATATTCGCAACGTTTGACTTTGAGAATGTTCTGAAGGAAAATTGTTACTGCTGTTTGCGCGGGAGTAACTCAGTTGGTAGAGTGCGACCTTGCCAAGGTCGATGTCGCGGGTTCGAATCCCGTCTCCCGCTCCAGATTTTTGCGCTCGAGGGATCGATCATGCGGCTCACCTTCCTGCTCCTCTCTGTCCTCGCGACTGCCTGGGCCCAAGATTACAAGGTTGAAACGATTTCCAGCGCCCCGCCGGACCTTCCGGCGGCCTACGCCTCTGTGATCCAAACGCAGGGTTATCGCGTCTCCGGGCCCAAAGGTCCCTGGTGCGAAATCTGGTTTCGCAACAGCATCCCCACAGGGGCCAAACCGGCGGATGACTCCATTGTGTTCCCGATTCCACAGGGCACTCTGGTCGGCATTCTGCGTTTCCCGTCCGCGGGTAGCGACCGCCGCGGCCAGACCATTCAAGCCGGCGTCTATACGATGCGTTACAGCGACTATCCTGTCGATGGCTCGCATCAGGGTGTGGCTCCGCAGCGTGATTTTCTGCTGCTCACACCAGTTGCTAACGATGCCGATCCGAGCGCAACTCCCGGCTTCGATCAGTTGGTGAAGATGAGCACCAAGGCCTCCGGCACGCCGCACCCGGCTGTGTTCTCGATCGAAATACCAGGGACTTCGAACTTCCCTTCCATCACTACCGAAGGCGACACGCCGGATCAGGTGCTGAATGTCAAGATCGGCAGCCTGCAGTTGGCGATGATTGTCGTGGGTAAGGTTCAGAACTAGCCCGGCGCCTTTTTTCGCTAAAACCTCAAGCGGATTTCTGCAGGACGCGACATAATATACGTGTGCCCCGCCGATTCGGGATCGCGCCTCGGGTGGCGGCCGGCGTTCTGCTGGCGGCTTCCATTCTGTCTGCGCAATCCAAGCGCCCTGAGGATCTCGCGGTGGGTAAACTCCTGGTGACCCCGCGCGACGCTCCGGATCCGACGTTCGCGGAATCCGTTATTCTGCTGGTGCACTACGATCACGATTCCGCGGTGGGTCTGATGATCAACCGCCGCACCACCGTCCCGCTCTCTCGCGCTTTGCGCAATTTGAAAGGAGCCGGGCAGCGTTCCGATCCGGCATACATCGGTGGCCCGGTGGAAACCGATAGCGCCATGGCGTTGCTTCGCTCCGACACCAAGCCCAATTCGAGTGCGCAGGTGCTGGACAAGATCTATCTCATCCCCTCGCGGCCGGCGCTCGAGGGCGCACTAGCCGGCGGCAGGCGCGCCGCCGATCTGCGCGTGTACGTGGGATATTGCGGTTGGGGCCCCGGCCAACTGGATAACGAAATGCGCCTCGGCGCCTGGTACATTCTGGAAGGCACCCCCGCACTGGTCTTCGACCCGAACCCGGACACCGTCTGGAATCGCCTCATCTCGCGCAGCGAATCGAACGTCGCGATGGCGCGCCCACCGCGGGGGCCAGGCAGGGAGCTTTTCAGCGACACCCGCTAGCGGCGCCCGCTCCTGCCCGTGATATCCTGATTCCGCGTCCATGAAGATTTCGACTACCCGCTCTTTTTTGCTGTCTTATCCTTTCGCGGAACCGCTGCGGCTGCCGTTTTGGGGCGGTGAGCGCGCCATTCTGAAGCGCGACGCGATGTTGGTGCGCGTGGAAGCCGATAACGGCCTGGTGGGTTACGCGCCCGGGCCGGCGAGCGAAAGCGCGCAGCACATCATCCAATCGATCGTCGCGCCTTTTCTGGAGGGCCGCTCCCTGGCCGACCCGGACGCGTTGCGCGTGCTCTTCCTGGCCGGTCCCGGCGCGGACCTGGCCGTCGCCAAGGTTTACTCCGCCGTCGAAATCGCCCTCTACGATCTAGCCGGCAAAGCGCTCGGCGTGCCGGTATCGGAGTTGGTGGGCGGCCGTGTACGCGACCGCATCCGGCTTTACGGCAGCGCCGGGATGTACATGCCGCCCGAAGGTTTCGCCGCCGAAGCCGCGGCTATCGCGCAGCTCGGCTTTCGCGCTTACAAGATGCGTCCCGCGCTCGGGCCCGACCTGGACGTGGAAGCCGTGCGCCTGATGCGCCAGGCTACCGGGCCCGATTTCGACCTCATGGTGGATGCGCATAGCTGGTGGCGCATGGGCGACCGTTCCTACAGCGCCACAACCGTTGAGCAGGTTGCCCGCCAGATGGCCGCCTACGGCATCGCCTGGCTGGAGGAACCCCTGCCGCCGGCCGCGCATAACGATTACGCCAGGCTTAAGGAGAAAGACATCGTGCCCCTGGCATCCGGCGAGCACGAGCCCAGCGAAGATAGCTACTTCGATTTGATGGAAAGCCGCGCCGTCGATTACGTGCAGATGGATGTCTGTTGCCAGGGCGGCTACTCGAGCGGCCGCCGCCTGCTTGCCGAAATCGCCCGCCAAGGCCTGCGCTTTGCCTTTCACAGTTGGGGAACCGCGCTCGAAGTGGCCGCCGCGGCGCAACTTGGCATTTGCTGGCCGGACACCGTGGTCGAGTGGCTGGAATGCCCTTGCTACTCGAGTCCCGAACGCAGCGGAATGTATCCGTTCCCGCTGGCCGCGGAGATCCTCAAACAGCCTCTGCCCATCGAAGCCGGCGACCTGCTGGTTCCCCGCGAGCCTGGTTTAGGTGTTGAAATCGATGAATCCGTGATCGATCGCTATCCCTGGATCCCAGGGGCGTGGTCATTTTTCCGCACCGATTCGCCCGCCGAAACCCGCGCTGTGATGTCCGATCACAGCATCCCCTGGATTGCCAAGTAGAGCGCCGCATCCGCTCCTCGCAAGGCCGGTCCCTGCGGTCGCAAGGCAAGCGCTGGATCTGGCGGCGGTTCGCTGGTAGGGACGGGCGGATTCGAACCGCCGACCTGTCGCTTAGGAGGCGACCGCTCTATCCATCTGAGCTACGTCCCCGCGTTCCCTTTATTGTACCTGGCAAGACCTTTGCGGCCAATATCGCGCCGAAACTGCGCGCCCTCGAAACGAATCGCCTCTACTGCCTTGTACGCGCGGCCGATCGCCGCCGCCAGATCGTCGCCGCCAGCGGTGACACCCAGCACCCGCCCCCCGGCGGTCTCGAGACCATCCACGCCCATGCGCGTTCCCGCGTGGAACACCACGGAGCCTTGCGCCTCCGCCTCCGCGATTCCGCCGATGGCTTTCCCGGTCTCGTAGGTGCCCGGATAGCCGGCCGATGCCATCACCACGCAGACACTTGGGCCGGCGCGCCATTCCAGACGCGTGCCATTCAAGCGGCCTTCCGCCGCGGCCATCAGCGCGGGAACGAAGTCGCAACTCATGCGGTGCATCAGCGGCTGCGTTTCCGGATCCCCTAACCGCACGTTGAACTCGAGCACCTTCGGCCCCTCCGCCGTCATCATCATCCCGGCGTATAGAAATCCGCTGAAGCCTGTGGCTTCCACGGTCGGATGGATGACATGGTTGAGAATATCTTCCGCCTGGCGCCCGGTCAGAATAGCGGCATCGCAGTACGCGCCCATGCCGCCCGTGTTGGGCCCGCGGTCGCCATCGAACACCGCTTTGTGGTCTTGGGTGGCCGCCAACGGCACCACGTCGCGCCCGTCGCACAGCGCGATGAAACTGACTTCCTCGCCGCGCAGGAATTCTTCGATCACCAACCGGCCATGCAGTGTGCCGAGCGCTTCTTCCGCCTGAGCGCGGTCCTGGGCCACCACCACGCCTTTGCCCGCCGCCAGGCCATCGGCCTTCAACACCACTGGGAATCCAAAACGATCCAGCGCCTTGCGCGCATCCGTTTCGTTTTCGACGATCACGAACGCCGCCGTAGGGATCTTACTTTGCGTGAGAAAGTTCTTTGCAAATGTCTTACTGCCTTCCAATCGCGCCGCCTTCCGGTTCGGTCCCACAATGCGCCGGCCGCGCGCGCGGAACGAATCCACTACACCGGCCACCAGCGGAGCTTCCGGTCCAACCACCGTCAGATCCGCGTCAATCGCTTCCGCCGCTGCCAGCAACTCGGCAGGTTCGGCGGCCTTGATCGCCAGGCACGTAGCCATGCCGGCCATTCCCGGGTTTCCCGGCGCCGCGAACAATTCGGTCCCCGGCGATTGCGCCAGTTTCCACGCCAGCGCGTGCTCTCTGCCTCCACTGCCGATCACGAGAACTTTCATCTTGGTTGCACCATTAGAATGGTATCAATGCGCGAACGCTTCGACGTCGTTGTCATCGGCGCCGGCCATGCCGGGTGTGAAGCCGCCCGCGCCGCCGCGCGAATGGGCCTGAAGACGGCCATGGTCACCATGAATCTCGACCTGATCGCCCAGATGTCCTGCAACCCGGCCATCGGTGGCATCGCCAAGGGACACCTGGTGCGCGAGGTGGATGCGTTGGGTGGCGTGATGGGAGAAGTGGCCGACGCCGTGGGAATCCAGTTCCGGTTGCTCAACACCAGCCGCGGACCCGCCGTTTGGTCGCCGCGCGCACAAATGGATAAGAAGGCTTACCGCGTGCGCATGCGCGAGGTCCTCGAGCAGGAACCGAATCTCCGCATCAAACAAGCCGAGGTAGCCGCGCTGAACGTCGACGCTGGTCGCGCAACCGGTGTAACCCTTCGCGACGGCCGCATGCTCGATTCGGGCGCTGTGATCGTCACCACCGGGACATTTCTGAATGGCTTGGCGCACGTCGGCGAAGCTCGCTACAGTTGCGGGCGCAACGGCGAAGCGCCTTCCCAATTGCTAGGCGAGCAGTTGCGCACGCTCGGCCTGAACTGGACTCGTCTCAAGACCGGCACGCCACCCCGTCTGGACGGCCGGACTATCGACTGGACGCAGTTCGAGCCCCAACCCGGCGATGCCGAGCCCACGCCATTTTCGTTTCTGACCGAACGCATCGACCGCGCCCAGATTCAGTGCCACATCGGCTACACCACCGCAGAGACTCACCGTATTCTGCGCGAAGCCATTCCGCGGTCTCCACTCTATAGCGGCCAGATTGAAGGAATCGGTCCGCGTTACTGCCCTTCTATTGAAGACAAGATCGTTAAGTTCCCGGATAAACCGCGTCACCAGATTTTTCTAGAACCGGAGGGCTTCGACACCAATGAGGTGTACGTCAATGGCATGTCTACGAGCATGCCCATCGACGTGCAGGCCGCGATGGTCGCGTCCGTCCCAGGCCTCGATCACGCGGAAATGATCAGGCCCGGGTATGCAATTGAATATGACGCCATCGACCCGCGGCAACTGACGCACACCCTCGAAGTGAAATCGATCCCCGGCCTTTACCTCGCCGGCCAGATCAACGGAACGTCAGGCTACGAGGAGGCGGCATGCCAGGGTCTCATCGCCGGCATGAACGCCGCCGCGAAGCTTCGTGGAAGTGAGGAAGTAACCGTGGGCCGCTCCGAAGGGTACGTGGGAATCCTGATTGACGACCTTATCACCAAAGGCGCGGACGAGCCGTACCGTATGTTTACCTCGCGCGCAGAGTTTCGCCTTCACCTGCGCATCGATAATGCCGATGCTCGTCTCACACCTAAGGGAAGGCGCGCTGGCTTGGTGACCGATGCGCGGTGGGACGCCTTTGAGCGCAAGCAGAAGCAATATGGGCTCGTAAAACGAGCTCTCGAAGGCCACCGTTACGGACAGTGGCTGAAGCGTCCCGACGCCCGCATTGTGGAACTCTCAGCTGGATTCGCGAGCTGCTGGGAGAGGCCGCTATGCCGGCGGTTCTGACTACCATCGAAACCGAGACCAAATACAGCGGCTACATTGGCCAGCAGGAGCGCCAGATGGAACGGTTGAAGGCCGCCGAGCGCCGCCCCATCCCACCTGGCTTCATTTTTGATGGCATCCCGGGTTTGTCCCGCGAAGTTCGCGACAAACTCAATCGGGTCCGTCCTGCAACCCTCGGTCAGGCTGGTCGTATCCCAGGTGTCACGCCTGCCGCCACGGCTGTACTCGATGTCTACCTCAGCCTCGGCCATGTTTCTTGATCTGCTCCGGGAGCGCCTGCTTGGCATTGCAGAGTTGACACAAGCGCAGGCCGAAGCACTGGAATCTCATTACAATCTGCTGGTTCGCTGGAACCGCGCGCTCAATCTCACGGCCATTCGGAACCTGGATGAGGTCATCGAACGCCACTATTGCGAATCCATATTCCTCGCCGCGCGCCTGCCCGCCGGTCCGCTGCGCATTGCCGATGTGGGCTCGGGAGCCGGGTTTCCTGGTCTTCCAGTCGCCATCTGCCGGTCGGATTGCCTTGTCACTCTAATTGAATCGCACCAGCGTAAAGCCGTGTTTCTGAAGGAGGCGGCACGCGGATTGGCGAACGTGCGGGTGCTTGCGGGTCGCGCCGAGGAAACCGCAGCGGAGTTCGACTTGGCGATCTCCCGCGCTGTCAGCTACCTCGATCTCTCCGCCAGCCTAAAGCTCCTGGCGCCTGCTGCCGATCTATTAGGTGGAGCGGAAAGCCCGCCACCAGAAATGGGTTTTGTGTGGGGAGCCCCCATCCCGATGCCTTGGGGGAAGCAACGGTACCTTCGTGTCGGACGCAGGAGTTAGTGGGATCGGGCGCGGCCTGTATTGGCCGCCAAAACGTCTGCGTTCCGGGTCTTAGGCGCTGATAGCAGGGACTGGCCAACCGAAACTTTGAGTTTCACGTGAAACATCAAGCGTCGGTTTCACGTGAAACGAGGGCTATGGGAATATAGGCGAGCTTCGTGTTAGTATGGCCGCTTGAGCCGGGTATTCGCAATTGCAAACCAAAAAGGTGGCGTCGGCAAAACCACTACCGCCATTAACCTCGCCGCGGCGCTGGCAGCGAACGACCTCAGGATTCTGGTCATCGACTCCGATCCTCAAGGCAATGCCTCCAGTGGCCTCGGTATAGCCAAAGATCCCAATCGCCCCAGTCTCTACCACGTGATCCTCGGCGACGTTTCTCCTCGGGAAGCGACTATCGCTACCGCGTTTGACGGCCTGTACATCATTTCAGCTGACAAGAACTTGGTCGGCGCCAACTTGGAATTGGTCGACATCCCAAATCGCGAGTTTCGTCTAAGGGAGCGCATTCAGAGCATTCGCGACCGATACGACTTTATCCTTATCGACTGCCCGCCAGCCCTTGATCTCCTCACCCTCAATGCTCTCATTGCGGCGGATTCCGTCCTTGTGCCGATCCAATGCGAGTTCTTCGCACTCGAGGGCGTTTCAGAGCTCATGGATACCATTGACCGGATCCGCGATGCCTTTCAGCATCCCTTGCAGGTTGAGGGCATCCTTCTCACTATGTATGACGACCGCACGAACCTGACTCGCCAGGTGGCGGCCGATCTTAGAGAGTTCTTCGCAGACGAGGTCTTCGATACCATCGTTCCCCGCAGTGTTCGCTTGGCCGAGGCACCCAGTTTCGGCAAGCCCATTCTCGCTTACGACCCCCGCTCCAAGGGAGCCGAGAGCTATATCAGGCTGGCCAAAGAGATCCTGGACCATGAACAAAACAGAGCATCCCCGCAAGGCGCTCGGTAGGGGATTGGGCGCCCTGCTGCCCACCCGTCCCACGCTCCAATCTGTGCCTCCGCCCGCTCCCAACGAGGACGCGACGCTCAGCATTCCGATCGATAGCATCGATCCCAACCCGCTGCAACCGCGGCGCGTGTTTCAGAGCGAGCGTCTTTCCGAATTGGCACAGTCTATCCGCGCCAACGGCATCATTCAGCCGCTGGTCGTCCGGCGATCCGGCGATCGCTACCAGTTGGTCGCCGGTGAGCGCCGCTGGCGCGCCGCCAAACTGGCAGGTAGTCAATCGGTGCCGGCAGTAATACGTGATGTTCCCGATGACCGTCTGCTTGAGATCACCCTGGTCGAGAACATCCAGCGCGAGGATCTCAACCCCATCGAAACCGCAGTTGCTTTTGACCGCCTCGGGCGCGAGTTGCTCCTCAGTCCGGATCAGATCGGACAACGGACCGGCAAGGACCGCACCACCATCACTAACTTCCTGCGCCTTCTGCAACTTCCGGCCGATGTCCAGCAATTGGTCGCCGAACGCCGCCTGTCCGCGAGCCATGCCCGCTGTCTCTGTTCCCTTCCCAACGTCGAACTCCAACGCGAAGTGGCGGAAAAGGCCGTCGCGCAGGGATGGTCCGTGCGCCAAACCGAGCGCACCACCCAGCGCATGCTGGAGGGCCGAAAGCCCAAGCACCTCGATGAGCTCGAAACCGACCCTAACGTTAAGGCCGCCATTCAAGAACTCGAGCGCGTTCTTGGCACCAAGGTCCGCATAGTCGAGAAGGCCAAGCAGAAGGGCCGCATCGAAATCGACTACTACTCTCCGGAAGATCTCGACCGCATTTATACCGCGATCGTCAGTCCGCCATCCTAATCGTAGCCGGGCTCTGCGGAATTTAGGTAACAAATCGCTGGCCGAAGGCCTTTCGCGTCCACCATGTTATGGTCAAGGAATCATGCACGAGGATAAGCATACTGGCAACCAGAGCGCTGGCCGCCGCTACGTGCGGGTGCGGCGCGTGGATGAATGCGAGACGCTTGACGAATTGTTCACTCATTGCCTGCCGGCATTCGGCGGCGCTTTTCTGCGGCGCATCTATCGCATTCTCGATCGCGCCATAGGCTTGGGATGCCCGGTTACGCTGGCCGTCGCCGGTCCGGTCACTGTATCCGGCCAGCACCAGACCTGGCTGATTCCTCTGCTCGAAACCGGTTGGGTGGCTTACCTGAGCACTACCGACGCGGTTTGCTACCACGACGGCCACCGCAGCCTCGAGGCCTACAAAGCCGGCCCCATCCATGAGGTTCCCATTGCCAGCGACGACGCCGCGCTGCGCGAGGAAGGCACTATCCGCGTAACCGACATGGCCTTCGATGAGGGCGTTCTGCTCGACCAGGATCGCTTCCTGAGCGCGGTGCTGGCTGGTCCGGAGTTTCAGCGCAAAATGACGGGCACCGAGTTGCGCTACCTGCTGGGCAAGTATTATGCCGCTGAGGAGCAGCGCCACGCCGTCTCCCCCGGCCTGCTCTCTACCTGTTGGCGGCGCGCCATCCCGATCTTCGTCGGCGCGCCAGGCGATGGCAGCGTGTTCCTAAACTCCATGAAGTTGTGGGCCATGCAACAGGCCGGCTTGATACCGGATTACAACTTCGATCTCGATCTGCACGCCGAAGTCTTCGAGGCCTGTGCTTACCATCGATGGGGGCTGTTCGATCACTCGGTTCACGCGCTCGCCACCGTTATTCTGGGAGGAGGCGTTCCCAAGAATTACAATCTTCAGCCCGAACCCGCCCTGGGCCAGGTGCTCGGCCTGCCCAACGTGCGCGGCTATCAGTTCGACGTGCAGATTGTCACGGCTCCAGTCACTGATGGCTCGCTGTCTTCCTGTCCGCCCGCCGAGGCCGTCACCTGGGGAAAGGTAGACAAGGACACCTATCTGCAGACCACCGAAAGCATGCAGGCCGACTACTCGCTCATCATGCCCTTCCTGGTCAAAGCTCTGCTGGACAACCGGCGCAACTATCAGCGCATGGTGGATGCTGAAGGCGAGGCCGCCGTTTTCGCGCGGGAGCCGAAAGCCCGCGGCTACCTGCGCTCGCGCGATGGCTACCGCTTGTTCGACGCGCGCGCCGAACTGTGCGGCCGACTCACCGCTGATGTTCGCCAGAATCGCGAGTGGCTCCTCGAAACCTTGCGCTACGCGCTCGCCGTTTAAGATGAGCGGCCTCTTCTCGGTGCCGCGCGAGATTCTGCGCGCGCCCTCGTTGCTTCGCGGGTCTCATTATGCTATTTATGAGTCAAGTCGAAATTCGAACCCAACGACAAAGCCGCTCTTGCTGTGCCAGGTAGCGGCGACCATCAGATTCTCTTCATAAGGATGGCATTCAGTGGAGACTGTTAATCGCAAGCTCATTCGTCCGTCGCTGAACGAGATTAAGGAGCAGATTAGTCCACCGCGCCGTCCGGCCTTACAGTCGCAGAAGAAGCCTGTTCCGCCGGACCAGACCAATGCGGAGAATTTCTATTACGTGAAGCAGATGCAGGCCAGGACCCCAATGGTTTTTGTGTTGCGGGATGGCGAGACACTGCACGGCATCATCGAGTGGTATGACAAGTGTTGCCTCAAAGTGAATCGCGACGGCCAACCGAACATCCTGCTGTACAAGCCAGCCATCAAGTACATGTACAAAGAAGGATAGCCGCTGCCTGGATGCTGGTCCCCACCACCGAAAGGCTTAGAGGCGATCGCAGAAGCAAGACCACATTTTGTGTTCATAAAACACGAACACCACAAAATGTTGTGGGATTCTTCACCACAGGTCTTTCTGCATAAGAACCGTTACCGCGCCGCGACCTCGGTCGGCATCCGCTCGCCGCGTCAGGGTTTGAGAGCGGCAAAACGAAGTCGAATATAATCCGCGGTCCAGCGGCCTTGCTTGTCGCACAGAACGGGCTCGAGCAACTCCGGGACTTCATCCAGAAACGCGCTGCGCTGATCCGGCGGCAATGCAGCGCAGAACGGATTGGCGAACGTTTCCAACCACCCGCGCATTCCGGCTTCGAGCGGCGTCGGGCGCGGAACCAGTTGTACACTTTGCGGCACAAAGCCGGCTCGCCGCAGACGCATTTCGTAATCGTCGACGGTTGGGAAGTACCACGGAATCCATGAGGCGGCGTCTCTGACTCCCCGGCGCTCCAGCGTAGCCAGCAGCGCCACCGTAATCGCGCCGACGCACGCATGGCCGCCCAACTCACCCACGAACCGCCCGCCGGCATTCAGGGCGCGGAAGGCGCTAGCGATCGGCGCGTCTGGATCGTCCTTGATCCAGTGCAGTACGGCATTGGAGAAGACCGCATCGAACTCGTTCTCGAATGGCAGCGATCTGGCATCCATCATCCGCGCGTCAAGGCCGCGCTTGCGCGCGGCTGCGAGCATGTCCGTCGAACTGTCGATGCCCACCACCTGCGCACCCGACGCGACCAGCTTTTCAGTGAGCGCTCCATCTCCGCAACCCAAGTCGAGGATGCGCTCACCGGGCCGCGGCTGCAGCAGTTCCAGCACCGGTTGCCCGAGCCTGGGCACGAAGTGAGCGTTGGCCGCATAGCTGGTTGCATTCCAGCCTTGGGCTGGCGGGGATTGGGAAGATAAGGTCACGGCAAATAGTCCTCTTTAAAGAGTCTCGCAAAATTTGGCGATGAAACTCGCGTTGCGCAGGCCTCACCGGCCGGCGCGGGCGGCGGTTTCCATCACCAGGAGGCCTATCTTGGGATGCGAGGGCTCCAGCGCCGGATGGATGCCGAATTCCTCCAGCGCTTCGGTGGTGGTGGGACCGATGGACCCTATCAAACACTTTCGCAGGCCCTGGAGCATGGCGGCCTCCATCTCCTGCTCCGCCGCGACGCGCGCCAGGTGCCCAATCTGCACCGCCGCGGTGAACAACGCCGCCTCAAATTCGCTCGCGGCCAGGTGGTGTGCGGCTGCCTGCAACGGGCGGACATCTTCCGGCAGGTCGTATTGATATAGGCGCACGGCGGTGACCTCGGCGCCGCGCGCGGCCAGCGCGGCCAGAAACTCGGGATTCGAGCGGCCGTACTCCTGCACCGCGATGCGGCGGCCAGTACAACTCGCGGTGGCCGCCAACAACTCTCGCCACGTGTTCGGTTCGGGAGCGACCATCGACGGCGCCAAGCCCATCTCGCGCAGCGCCGCTACCGGCTTGGGGCCCCGCGCCACCAGCGTGACGTGGCGTAGCGCGTTAGTGAAGGCGCCCGCGGCATAGCGCGTCTCGAGCAACCGGCTCAGTTGACGCGTGCCGACGCCCGTGAGCAGAATCACTGTGTCGAATTCACCCGCGAAAAGGCGCTCGGCGAAGGCAAATGCGGCGGTATTATTCTCAATCGGCGCCTCGCGCATTGCCGGCGCGACAAACGGCTCCCCGCCCTGCTTGCGGATCAGCGCCGCCATTTCCGCCGCGCGCCGGCTTTCAAACGCCACAACCCGCATGCCTTGGAACGACATACTGAATTATAGCCGGAGGCTCGGCCGCGGCCCGGGCAACCCGGCTGCGTCTCCGTACCGCACCGTGCGATGTCGCGCTCTGGCGGCGGCACCAGTTGCCCAGGCTGGAGGCCCGGTTCGAAGCCGCACAGCGCATTCGAAACCGGAGTACTCCATCCCGCTCACCCTGTGGCATAATGTAAATCTTTCTTAAAGGTCAGGCCGGCCGCCGGGGCAGTTCGCGGGCGGTCGCCTCGAAAAGAGACGCGCGGATGAGCGAAATTAGCTTGAGTCGCAGGTCGGTGATGCTGAGTGCAGCGGCGCTGCCCATGATCCGTATGGTGTCGGCGAAGCCGGATCCGCGGGCGGTAGTGATTTCGAGCGCCAACCGCCTCAACGGCGGCGTCAATTGCTGCGCCAAGGCGATGGAAATGATCCAGGCCGGATCCGATACGCTGGACGCGGTGGTGGCCGGGGTCAACATCGTGGAACTGGACCCACGGGACAGCAGCGTTGGTTACGGCGGGTTGCCTAACGAGGACGGCGTGGTGCAACTGGACGCGAGCGTGGTGCACGGGCCGAGCCGCCGCATGGGCGCGGTCGGCGCGATCGAGGGCATCAAGACTCCCTCCAAGGTGGCCCAGCGCGTCATGGAAGATACCGACCACATGATGCTGGTGGGCGCCGGCGCGCTCCAGTTCGCCAAAGCCGAGGGGTTTCAGGAAGAGAACCTGCTGACCGAGGAATCGCGGCTACAATGGCTGGTGTGGAAGAGATCGCTGCGCGATCGCGACGGCCACAATAATTGGGGGCCCGGCCTGGATGCGCCGCCCGAACAGCAGAAGGCGGCTTACTTAGAACAACTCAAGCGCGAATTCCCCTGGGCGAGCCAAGAACTGTTGGTGGAAGCTATCGAGAACGCGTACCACCCGCCGCATGGCACCATCAACTGCATCGCGCTTAATCAAAAGGGCGAAATGTCGGCGGTTACGACTACCAGCGGCCTGGCGTGGAAGATTTCCGGCCGGGTGGGCGACTCGCCCATTGTCGGCGGCGGCTTGTGGTTGGATCAGGATGTCGGCGGCGCCGGTTCCACGGGGCGCGGAGAGGAAAATCTCAGGGTTTGCGGCGCGCACACGATCGTGGAAAACATGCGGCATGGAATGACGCCTAAAGATGCGGCGCTCGATGCGTTGGAGCGGGTGGCGCGCAACTTCGACCACGACCGGAAAAGGCTCGAAGCCATCGACCTGAAATTCTACGCGCTGCGCAAGGATGGCGAATACGCGGGCGCTTCACTGTGGAATAAATCATCAGTCAAAGCGACGCAGGCCGCGCAGTTTGCCGTTTGCACCAGCGATGGCGGGAGCCGTCAGGAGAACTCCGTGTTTCTCTACACGCGGAGTTCGTGAGATTTATGGGGTAGCAACGATTAGCTTGGAACTTCGTAACAAGTTCTGCATCTCTAAGAGGGATTGGGTCTGGGACTAAGCGGGTACATCGACGAGCAGGGTTGCGGCGTTTGCTGTCTTCCAACTAATGCGGACTAACAACATTCTGACAGTGGAAACGGGGCGAAGGTAGCGCGGCATGGCCCAGATTTTTCATAAGAGCGCGAATGCGTTCGCGCGCATGTCGGTCTACGGAGCGGTATTCGCGCTGGCATTCTTGGGCTGGGCCGCCGACAGGTTGAACAGGAGCGCGTACAATTCCCGCGCCTTCATGGCTCGCGAGCAGCCGATTCCGTTCAGCCACGCGCATCACGTGGGCGGCTTAGGACTGGACTGCCGCTACTGTCACACGTCGGTGGAAAGCTCGAGTTTCGCCGGCATTCCGCCGACCAAGACCTGCATGAATTGCCACTCCGAGATCTGGAGCACGAGCCCGATGCTGGAGCCGGTGCGTGACAGTTTCCGCACGGGCGAGTCGATTCGCTGGACGCGCGTTCACGACTTGCCGGATTTCGTCTACTTCAACCACAGCATTCACGTGAACAAAGGCGTGGGCTGCGAGAGCTGCCACGGCAGGGTAGACAAGATGCCGCTGACCTGGGCGGTAGCTTCACTGCAAATGGATTGGTGCCTGGACTGCCACCGCAATCCGGAAAAGGTGTTGCGGCCGGTTGCGTTCATCACCACTATGGGCTATCAGCCGGCAGGCGACCAGGAGCAAATCGGGCGCCGGCTGATGGGGGAATATCACATACAAAGTACGCACCTGTTGACGAGCTGTTCCACTTGCCACCGATGAGCGACTCACCGAAAAACTTAGATCTGGCCGGCGCGCGAGCACGGCTGGAGGGGAAGCGCGGGCGCGAGTTCTGGCGCAACCTGGAAGACTTGGCCGCCACGCCCGAATTCGAGGATTTGTTGCAGCGGGAGTTTCCTCGCCAGGCGATCGGCTGGGGCGAGGATGAAAACAGCGTCGAGGGCCGCCGCAACTTTCTGAAGATGATGAGCGCGTCGCTGGCGCTGGCGGGGCTGACCGCGTGCACCCGCCAACCCACCGAGCACATCATGCCCTACGTGCGGCAACCGGAGGAGCTGATCCCAGGCCGGCCGCTATTTTACGCCACTGCGATGACGCTGGGCGGCGTGGCCAACGGCGTTCTGGTGGAAAGCCACGAAGGCCGGCCGACCAAGGTGGAAGGCAATCCGGAGCATCCGGCCACGCTGGGCGCGCTGGACGGGTTCGGCCAGGCGTCGGTGCTGCAACTTTACGATCCGGACCGCAGCCGTACGGCATCCGAAGGCGGCGAGATTCGGTCCTGGGCCGATTTCCTGGGAATGCTGCGCGGCCTGCTCGACCAACAGCGCTCTAGCGGCGGGGCCGGCATCCGCATCCTCACCGAAACCGTGACCTCGCCGGTGATGGCGGACCAACTGGCGGCGATTAAGAAGCTGTTTCCGGCTTCCAAATGGCATCAGTGGGAACCAGCCGGACCGCACAGCGCGCGCACCGCCGCAATGCTGACATTCGGCGAGCCGCTTCATACCTATTACAACGTAGCCAACGCCAACGTGATCGTCTCGCTGGATTCGGACTTCCTGGCTTCCGGCGAGGCCAGCCTGCGCTACGCGCGTCAATTCTCGGCGCGGCGGCGCGTGGAGGATGGCGGCAACACCAGCATGAACCGGCTGTACGTGGTGGAGCCGATGCCCACGCCGACCGGTACCAAGGCGGACCACCGGCTGCCGCTGCGCGCCGGCGACGTGGAAGAATTCGCTTGGGTGCTGGCTGCCGGTTTGGGCGTTGCCCAAGGCTCGAAGGCCAGCGACAACAGCGACATCAACAAGTGGATGGGCGGTCTGGTCAACGACCTGACGCGCAACCCGGGTGCCAGCCTGGTGATCGCCGGCGAATTCCAGCCTCCCATCGTTCATGCGCTGGCGCACGTGATCAACGCCAAGCTCGGCAACGTGGGTAAAACGGTTTTCTACACCGATCCCATCGAAGTCAGTCCGGTGGACCAGGTGGCTTCGCTCGAAGACCTGGTCAGCGATCTGGATTCGGGCACGGTGGACCTGTTGCTGGTTCTGGGCGGAAACCCGGTCTTCAACGCACCGGTGGA
The DNA here is from genome assembly GCA_963761855.1 of Bryobacterales bacterium. Lineage (GTDB taxonomy): Bacteria > Acidobacteriota > Terriglobia > Bryobacterales > Bryobacteraceae > Bog-375. The sequence continues at coordinate 20,900 of CAVXJY010000082.1, forward strand.
GTTGGGCCTGGTGGATCGTTTTCAAAAAGCCCGCGTCTGCGCGCACTTGAGCCTTTACGAGGACGAGACCTCCGAAATCTGCCAATGGCGTCTGCCGGAAACGCATTACTTAGAAGGCTGGGGCGACGCGCGCGCTTTCGACGGCACGGTCACCATCCAGCAGCCGCTCATCCAGCCGCTTTACGACGGCCGCTCCGCGTACCAGGTGTTGCAGATGTTCCTGGATGCGCCGGAAACGGGCGGGTATCAAATAGTCAAAGGTTATTGGGCGGCGCAGTACAAGGGTGCCGATTTCGAATCCTGGTGGCGGCGCGCGGTGCATGATGGCGTGGTAGCCGGCTCGGCTTTGCCCACCAAGACACCCGCTATTACCGGCACGGCTTTGGCGACGACCGGCCGCAAATACGGCATGGTTGGCAAACTGGAGATCGTTTTCCGCCCCGACCCGGCGGTCTACGATGGGCGCTTCGCCAACCTGGGCTGGCTGCAGGAGCTGCCCAAGCCCATCACCAAACTCACCTGGGACAACGCCGCCATCATGAGCCCTGGGACGGCGCACTTGTTGGGCGTGCTGAAAGAATCGCTGGAGGTGGGTTTCGAAGGCGTGCCGATGGTCGAGCTCACCTACCAGGGCCGCAGATTGTGCGCGCCGGTGTGGGCGCAACCGGGGCATGCAGACGGTTCCGTGACGGTTCACATGGGCTACGGCCGCACCAAGGCGGGCCGCGCCGGCACGGGAGCGGGCTTCAATCCGTTTGGCCTGCGCACCGCCAGGGCGATGTGGCACGATACCGGGCTGACGGCGAAGAAAATCGATGGCAGCTACCTGCTGGCGACAACCCAGAACGAACACGCGCTCGATCCTAAACGGCACCTCGTCCGCGTCGGAAACCTCGACGAGTATCTGAAGAATCCGGAATCGGTGCACGAGGGCGCGGAGGTTCCGCCTGCCGCGCTGACTATTTATCCCGGGTGGAACTACAAAGAAGGCCACGCCTGGGGCATGGCCGTCGATCTGAACTCCTGTACCGGATGCAGCGCGTGCGTGGTGGCATGCCACGCGGAAAACAACATCGCGGTGGTGGGCAAGGACCAGGTGCGGCGCGGGCGCGCCATGCACTGGCTGCGCGTGGATTCCTATTACAGCGGGCCGTTAAACGATCCCGCGGTGTACAACCAGCCGGTGCCCTGCCAGCAGTGTGAGAACGCCCCCTGCGAACTGGTTTGCCCCGTGCAAGCCACCACCCACAGCGCCGAAGGGCTGAACGACATGGTGTACAACCGCTGCGTGGGGACGCGCTACTGCTCGAACAACTGCCCCTACAAAGTGCGGCGGTTTAATTTCTACCTGTTCTCGGATTTCGAAACTCCCAGCCTGAAGCTGGTGCGTAATCCGGACGTGACGGTGCGCAGCCGCGGCGTGATGGAAAAATGCACGTACTGCGTGCAGCGCATCAACGCCGCCAAAATAGACGCCGAGAAGCAAAACCGCAAGATAAAGGACGGAGAGATCCAGACCGCCTGCCAGGCCACCTGCCCAACTGAGGCGATCATTTTCGGCGACATCAACGACCCGAACAGCCGGGTCTCTAAGATGAAGGGCGAGAAGCGCAATTACGGCCTGCTGGCGGATCTGAACACGCGGCCTCGGACCAGCTACCTGGCCGCGTTGCGAAACCCCAACCCGGAGATTCAGGATTAGGCACAAGCGATGGCGGATGACCAACAAATCGTAGTCGAACAGCCGGCGCCGGGCGAGATTATCGCTCCGGGCTACACCTTCGGGACGATCACCGATCAGATTGCCAGCGTGGTGCTGACCCGGAAAACGCCGCTGTTCTGGTTCGCGGCCTTCGGCATCGGCGGCTCGCTGCTGATGCTCTTCCTGCTGGCAGTGACCATTCTGATGGCCAAGGGCGTAGGCATATGGGGCATTCGCATGCCGGTGATGTGGGGCTTCGCCATCACCAATTTCGTGTGGTGGATCGGAATCGGCCATGCAGGCACACTGATTTCGGCCATTCTATTGCTACTCAATCAGCGCTGGCGGAACTCGATCAACCGCTTCGCCGAGGCCATGACGCTATTCGCGGTGGCCTGCGCGGGCATGTTTCCGCTGCTGCACATGGGCCGCCCGTGGCTGTTCTACTGGATTCTGCCTTATCCCAACACCATGGCGATCGAGCCGCAGTTCCGCAGCCCGCTGGTATGGGACGTGTTCGCCGTCTCGACCTACGCCACGGTTTCACTGCTGTTCTGGTACGTCGGACTGATGCCCGACCTGGGGACGCTGCGCGACCGCACCAAGAATACGATCGGCCGCGCTATTTACGGAATCATGGCGATGGGCTGGCGTGGTTCGGCTCGTCACTGGAGCATTTTTGAAACCGCTTCGCTGTTGCTGGCCGGCTTGGCCACGCCGCTGGTGCTTTCGGTGCACACGGTGGTGAGCTTCGACTTCACGATCGCCATCGTCCCCGGCTGGCACAGTACATTTTTCCCGCCTTACTTCGTGGCCGGCGCTATTTACTCCGGCTTCGCCATGGTGCTGGCTCTGGCTATTCCCCTGCGCTGGGTTTACGGTTTGCAGGGCCTGATTACCGCCAAGCACCTGGATAACTGCGGCAAGATCATGCTGGCCACTGGCTGGATTGTGGCCTATGCATATATGACGGAGCAGTTCGGCGCATGGTACGGCGGCAACACTTACGAACAAGCCGCCTTCTGGCACCGTATGGCCGGGCCGTACGCGTTTCAATACTGGTGTCTGGTGAGCTGCAACATTGTGGCGCTCCAGTTCCTTTGGTTCAAGCGCGTGCGCAGTAGCCCGGTGCTGCTGTTCATTTCGGCCATGGTGGTGCTGAGCGGCATGTGGCTGGAGCGCTACATGATCATCATCAGCAGCCTGGCGCAGGACTTTCTGCCTTCTTCGTGGGGAATCTTCCGCGGCACACGCTGGGATTGGGCCACCTTCGTGGGCACCATCGGCCTGTTCATGTTCCTCTTCTTCCTGTTTGTGCGCGCGCTGCCGATGATTTCTATTTTTGAAGTGCGGGCCCTGCTGCCGGAGGCCAAGGTTCAAAAGGAGGCGAAGAGTTGAGCCGGCACAGCACCTACGGAGTGATGGCCGAGTTCGACAGCCCATCGGCCCTGGTGAGCGCCGCGCGCGCCGCGCGTGCCCAGGGGTATCGCGAGCTGGATGCCTACTCTCCGTTTCCCATCGAGGACCTGAGCGACGTTCTGCACCTGCACAGGAACAAACTGCCGCTGATTGTGTTGTGCGGCGGGATTCTGGGCGGTCTGACCGGCTTCTTCTTGCAGTATTGGATCGCGGTCATATATTTCCCCATCAACATCGGCGGGCGGCCGCTCGACAGTTGGCCTTCTTTCATTGTCATCACCTTTGAGCTGACAATTCTGTTCGCCTCGATCGCCACCGTGCTGGGCCTGCTGGCCCTGTGCGGGCTGCCCATGCCGTATCATCCGGTGTTCAACGTGCCGAGATTCAGCGCTGCCAGCCGCAGCCGGTTCTTCCTCTGCATCGAATCCAAGGACCCGCTGTTCGATCCGGCCAAGACCCGCGAGTTTCTGGCAACTCTGGAGCCCAGGGAGGTGTCCGACGTTGCGCACTAAGGGCATGGCGGGCAATACCCATTATTGCCGGACGAGGCCTAAATTCCTCGCTGGTATTGTGCTCTTCGCCGCCGCCTTAACCCTGGCCTGCCGGCAGGACATGCAGAACCAGCCGAAATACATTCCGCTGCGGCCCACTGATTTCTTTTCCGACGGCCGTTCAGCGCGCCCCCTGATCGATGGCACCGTGGCGCGCGGCCACCTGGATGACGATGCCGTCTACTACACCGCCAAAGGGCCGGACGGCAAGTACGTGGCCGAGTTTCCGTTTCCCGTAACCAAGGATGTCATCGAGCGGGGTCAGGACCGCTTCGACATTTACTGCAGCCCCTGCCACGACACCCTGGGCACCGGCGACGGCCGCATCGTGCGGCGCGGCTTCCGCCATCCGCCGTCCTATCACATCGACCGGCTGCGCCAGGCCCCGGTGGGTTACTTCTACGACGTCATCACCAACGGATTCGGCGCCATGCCCGACTATTCGGCTCAAATTCAGCCGCGCGACCGCTGGGCCATCGTGGCTTATATCCGCGCACTGCAGCTCAGCCAGAACGCGCCGCTTAGCGATGTTCCCGGCGACGCCCAGGCGCAACTCTCGCAGGAGGGCGCGCAGTGATCGCGCAATCAATGGATTTTCAAGTTTCCGCCGAACTGCGCGACACCATGCGGCAGTGGCGCACCCGCTTCGCGATTCTGGGCGCCGCCGGCCTGCTGCTTACGGTAGCGGGTTTGTTTCTGGTGTCTCCCAACCAGTTCTACCGCTCCTGGCTTTGGTCCTATCTGTTTGTGCTGGGGCTCGCGGCCGGCAGCCTGGCATGGTTGATGGTGCAATACCTCACCGGCGGCGCCTGGGGTGTCATGATACGGCGCCCGGCCGAAGCCGCCGCGCGCACCCTGCCGCTCCTGTTGCTGTTGTTCATCCCCATTTTCATCGGCATCCGCAACCTCTACCCGTGGTCGCACTCCGAAGTCGTCATGGCCGATGAACTCATGCGCCACCAGCGGCCCTATCTCAATCTGCCTTTCTTCACCATCCGGGCGCTGTTCTACCTAGGCAGTTGGTGCTTCCTTTCCTGGTACCTGAACCGGTGGTCGGCTATCGAAGACCGGGAAGGCGGCCGGACGCCGCGCCGCAAAATGGGCGCTGTGGCAGGTCCGGGGCTCATCTTTCTGGCGCTGACCATCACGTTCATGGCGACCGACTGGGTGCTTTCCATCAATTCGCACTGGTACTCCACCATGTATGGCCTGTTGATGATCGCCGGCTACGCTCTTTCTTCGATGGCCTTCCTGATCACCGTGATGGTATTCCTGGCGGCGCGCAAGCCCATGGCCGATGTGCTCACGCCGCGCCATCTGCACGACCTGGGCAAGCTGATGTTCATGCTGGTGATGCTGTGGGCGTATTTCGCCTTTTCGCAGTTCCTGATTATCTGGGCCGGCAACCTGCCGGAGGAAATTCCCTGGTACCTGGTGCGGCTGCGCAGCGGCTGGCAATACATGGCGCTGCTGATCGTGATCGGCCACTTTGCCCTGCCGTTCGCGCTGCTGTTATCGCGCGACCTGAAGCGCAATTTCAAACTGCTGCGAAACATAGCGCTGTTCGTTCTGGCGATGCGGGTAGTGGACACTTACTGGGACGTGGCGCCGGAGTTTCGGAAAGGGCATTTCAGCCTGAGCTGGGTGGATCTTAGCGCCTTGGTGGGCTTGGGTGGCATCTGGCTGGCGTTCTTTCTGGGCCAATTGGAAAAGCGGCCACTGCTGCCGCTGCACGATCCGTATCTGAGCGAGGCTTTGGAACATGGCCGAGAATAGACACGACGAGCACGCCGCAAAAGACACGCCGCTCGATCTGAGCCGGCCGGAACTGCGCCACGAGCGCACCGACGCCGACGTCTGGGCGCTGAGCAAATTCGCCATTTCGTTGTTGCTGGCGTGTATCGCATCGCTGGCATTTGTGTTCGGGCTGTTCCGCTATTTTGAAAGCAAGTATGGCGGCGTGCTGCCGCGCGCCACGCAGTCTCTGGGGCTCGATGCCCGCAAGCTGCCGCCGGCGCCGCAGTTGGAACTAACTGAAAAGGAGGATCTGGCAGCGCAGCTCTCGGCCGAGCGCCAGATACTGTCGAGCTACGGCTGGGTGGATCGGGAGCACGGGATCGTGCGGATTCCCATCGATAGGGCAATCGATCTGCTGGCAGCTTCCCATCCGGCAGCGCGGCAGACCGAGCAGCCGGTGAGTGCGGCCGCGGACGTCAGCGTTCCGACCGAATCCGGCCTCGGCCTCAAGATGCAACCACCCGGCGGTCCACTGGCCGGCCTGATCCCACCAGGCCCGGTTCCGGCCGCCGTGCAGCCGGCGCCCGCCATGAAGGCGCCAGAGGAGAAGCATAAATGACCCGTTCGATTTGTTTTCGGTGCAGCCCCGTGGGTGCGCTCTGCGCCGGGTTCCTCTTCATCGGCGCCGCTGCGCTTGGCCAGCCCGGCCAACCCGCGCCCATGCAGCCTTCTTATAGCTTGCAGGATTCGCATCTGAAGCCGGTGCTGCCGGGCGCGCTGAAGGGAGTCGGCATCGATCAAAAGCTGGACGCGCAGGTGCCACTCAATACCATTGTGCGCGACGAGGCTGGCCGCGATGTCCCGCTTGCCACGTTTTTCCAAGCCGGCAAGCCAGTGCTGCTGGCGCCGGTCTATTACCGCTGCCCGATGCTATGCACAGAGATTCTGAGCGGAATGGAGAGCTCGCTGAAAGTGGTCTCGCTCGATCCGGGCAAGGATTTTGAGGTGATCGCGCTCAGCTTCGATCCCAAAGACACGCCGGAGCTGGCAGCGGCCAAGAAGGCAAATTATCTGCGCCGCTACAACCGGCCCAATACCGCCAATGGCTGGCACTTTCTGACCGGCTCGGAGGCCAACGTCCGCGCCATAACCGATGCCCTCGGGTTCCACTACAAATATGACCCGGCGACCGACCAATACGCCCACGCCAGCGCCATCATGATCCTGACTCCGCAGGGCAGGGTATCGAAGTACTTCTACGGCGTGGAATATTCGCCGCGCGATCTTCGTCTGGGATTGGTGGAGGCATCGAGCGAGAAAATCGGCACGCCGGTGGACGCAGTTCTCCTGTTCTGCTTCCACTACGATCCGGCAACCGGCAAGTATGGCGCCGTCGCCATGAACGTACTGCGGGGCACGGGCGCGGCCCTCCTGCTGGTGGGCGGACTGGCAATCGTGATCGCTTTGCGCCGCGAGTCGCGCGGGCGGCGGAGCATGAGGCAGGCTGGACAAGCAAGAACATGAATCTACCGCATCTTTGGGAGGCGTCGAATTTCGCGCCGGACGTGGACCATCTGCTGTATTACCTGGTCGGCGTGTCGGTGTTTTTCATCGTGCTGATTTTCGCCGCTATCTTCTACTTCGCAATTCGCTACCGGCGGCGCTCGGATAACGATCTGCCGGAACCGATACATGCCAGCCTGGCGCTGGAGATCGCCTGGTCGGTGATTCCTTTCGGCCTGACGCTGGTCATGTTCGCATGGGGAGCCAACATATTCTTCAAGGAAAGCCGCCCGCCCAAAGACGCGATGCAGGTGTACGTCGTGGCCAAGCAGTGGATGTGGAAGATCCAGCACATGGAAGGGCAGCGCGAAATCAACGAGCTGCACATTCCCCTCGGGCGTCCGGTGAAGCTCATCATGACCTCCGAGGATGCGATCCACAGCTTCTTCGTGCCGGCCTTCCGCACCAAGCAGGATGTGGTGCCGGGCCGTTACTCCACCACTTGGTTCACGCCCACCAGGACGGGTAAGTATCATTTGTTCTGCGCCGAATACTGCGGCACCAAACACTCCGGCATGACGGGATGGATTTACGTCATGAAACCGCAGGATTACCAGGCGTGGCTGAGCGGCGGCCGGGCCTTCGGATCGCTGGCGGAGAACGGTGAAAAGCTGTTCCAGGATCTGGCTTGCGGCAATTGCCACAAAGCGGACGGCTCGGGCCGCTGCCCCAGCCTGGTGGGGCTTTACGGGAGGAGCGTGCTGCTTGCCGACGGGCGGGTGATCACGGCGGACGAAGCCTACCTGCGCGAATCCATTCTGCGGCCTGACGCGAAGATCGTGGCCGGCTTTCAACCGCTGATGCCCACCTTCCAGGGCCTGGTGACCGAAGAGGGCGTACTGCAGCTTATCGAATACATCAAATCGCTGTCGCCGCGACCGGCGATCGGGGCCGGAACGACTCCGGCGGAGATCAACGTGAACCCGGGCACCCCCACTCCCGCGCCCACCACCCCTTAGCCATATGACTACCGCCGCGATCGAAGAACGAGAGACTTATCTGAACGCCGGCTATGGCCTGAAGAGCTGGCTCCTCACCAAGGATCACAAGCGCATCGCGATCCTGTATCTCATTACTGTCACCTTCTTCTTTTTCATCGGTGGCATTTTCGCTTCGCTGATCCGCATCGAGCTGCTGACGCCGCAGGGCGACCTGGTTTCCTCGGATACCTATAACAAGCTGTTCACCATGCACGGGATCACGATGATTTTCTTTTTCCTCATCCCATCGATCCCGGCGACCCTGGGCAACTTTTTCCTGCCCATGATGATTGGCGCGCGCGACCTGGCCTTTCCGCGAGTGAACCTGTTGAGCTGGTATCTGCTGGTGATCGGCGGTTTGTTCGCCATTTTCGCCATGCTGGCGGGCGGCGTCGATACCGGCTGGACGTTTTACACGCCGTACAGTACGACGTATTCCAATACCTGGGTCCTCGCCACCGCTCTCGGTATCTTCGTGGCCGGATTCTCCTCCATTCTGACGGGGCTCAACTTCATTGTCACCGTGCATCGCATGCGCGCGCCGGGGATGACGTGGTTCCGCATGCCGCTGTTCGTCTGGTCCCACTATGCCACCGCCCTGATCCAGGTGCTGGGCACGCCGGTGCTGGCGGTCACTCTGGTACTGGTGTTTTGCGAACGCGCTTTCCACATCGGGATCTTCGACCCCGCCCTGGGCGGCGACCCGGTCCTGTTCCAGCACATGTTTTGGTTCTATTCGCACCCGGCCGTGTACATCATGGTGCTGCCGGCCATGGGCGTGGTCAGCGAGTTGATATCGGTTTACTCGCGCAAGCCGATCTTTGGCTACCATTTTGTGGCCTTCTCGAGCATGGCCATCGCAGTCGTCGGCTTTCTGGTTTGGGGGCATCATCTGTTTGTCAGCACGCAATCGGTTTACGCCGGCCTGGTGTTCTCATTGCTCAGTTACTTCGTGGCGGTTCCTTCCGCAGTGAAAGTCTTCAACTGGACCGCGACTTTGTATAAGGGATCTATCTCCTTCGCCACACCCATGCTGTATGCGTTCGGTTTCATCGGCCTGTTTACCATCGGCGGCCTCACCGGCTTGTTTGTCGCCAGCCTGGGCTTCGACGTGCACGTTACCGACACTTACTTCGTGGTGGCGCACTTCCATTACGTGATGGTGGGCGGCACCATTATGGCGTTCATGGGCGGGCTGCATTACTGGTGGCCCAAGATGACCGGCCGCATGTATCCGGAGGGTTGGGCGAAGTTGTCTGCGGGCATCATTTTCATCGGATTCAACCTGACGTTTTTCCCGCAGTTCATTTTGGGTTACCTGGGCATGCCGCGGCGTTACCACTTTTATCCACCCGAGTTCCAGGTTCTGCACGTGCTTTCCACCGCGGGCGCCTCCGTGCTGGCGGTCGGCTATCTGCTTCCGGCGATTTACCTGTTTTGGTCGCTGCGCTACGGCGAGGTGGCGGGACGAAATCCCTGGGGCGCGACGGGTCTGGAGTGGAAGACGCAATCGCCACCACCGGTCCGCAATTTTGACGAAATCCCGGTGGTGACGCATGGGGCGTACGATTACAGCACCGTGGTGGGAGAGGGGATCGAAGTTGGCTGACCAAGCTCACGCTGAGGTGGAAACGCTCGCGTTGCGCGAGCAGTTCGATACCTCCGAACAGCAGAAGGAATCCTCTACCTTCGGGATGTGGGTCTTCCTCGTCACCGAAGTGATGTTCTTTGGAGGACTCTTTCTCGTCTACACCATTTACCGCAACGTGTATCCCACTGTGTTCGGGATGGCGTCGACTTCGCTCAATGCGATGATCGGGGCGCTCAACACGGCGGTCCTGCTCTGCAGCAGCTTCACCATGGTGCTGGCCGTGCGCTCGGCGCAACTCGGAAAGCGCAAAGCCCTGGTGATTTTCCTCATCCTCACCATGCTGCTCGGCCTGGTCTTCTTGGGAGTCAAGGCGTACGAGTGGGACCAGAAATTCATCGAGCATCACGTTCCGGGCACGACCTTCCGTTTCGAAGGTGTGGCGGAGCAAGGGCCGGCGCAGCTCTTCTTTTCGCTCTATTTCGCCATGACCGGTCTGCACGCGCTGCACATGGTGGTGGGCGTGGGCATCCTTTCCTGGCTTCTGTACCACGCCGTGCGCGGGCGGTTCACGGCCCAGTACATGACGCCAGTCGACATCGCCGGACTCTACTGGCACTTTGTCGACATCATCTGGATTTTCCTTTTTCCTCTGCTCTATCTGATTGACCGCCACATGAACCTGCCATGAGCGAACACGTCGATTCCGTCAAGACATATACGGCCGTCTGGCTGACCCTGCTGGCGCTCACCGCCATCACCACCGCGGTTGCCTACGTTAATTTGGGCGCCTTCAGCGTGGTAGTGGCGCTGGTGATCGCCGCCATCAAAATGCTGCTGGTGGCGCTGTTCTTCATGCACATGCGCCACAGCACCAAACTGACTCAACTCGCCGCCGCCGGCGCCTTCCTCTGGCTGTTCATCATGATGGCGTTCACCCTGGCCGATGTCTGGACCCGCGGCCTGGTCGGCACGCCGGGAAGGTAACGGTGGCGCACGCGCTCATTGCGTGCCAAGAAGAGTCTTCGACGCTGCACGCAGGAGTGCGCGCGCCACGGCAGCTCATCGCTGGCGCTGATGGTGCGCTATCAGCAGCACTGGTGAGTCACCGATCGTTACGCTGCTTCCCTCAACCAGCGCGATGTTGCCGAAGATGTCGTGCTGCGAAACGGACTGCATGGTGCTGGGGATGGCGAACGACACGGTTTCGTTGGGGTTCCACACAATCATCCCATGGTTACCGCCGGCCAGATCCAGCCCAATCTGCCATGTGCCTGAGGCGTCGATGGACGCACCGGTGAGCCAGGCGTTGTGCAGCCAGCTCAGCAGGATGCCGAACGCCCGGCCGGCTTCGGTCAGCACTTGCGGATTATTCTCTTCGGTGCCCACGCAGAACGTGGTGGCCTTGCCCCAGGCGTACCAGTCGAAGCGGATGGAACCAAACGCCAGGTGTACCAGATACTTGCGCACCAGGTAGGCCGCGGCCAGAGACTCGGGCGCGATAGTGGTGTCACCGGTGGCGCCTTCGGTGGCCCAGACGGGCATCGCGCTGACGCCATTGGCGGCCATCACCTGGTTTACGTTGGCGATGTCGGCGTCGGCCGCCTCCGGCGGCGTCTCGTAAAAGTGATAGGCGATCATGTCCACGTGCGGCGCGATGCCGGCCTGCAGGAGTTGATTCAGGTAGCCAGGCGCATAGGCCGCCGGCGAAAGGACGGTGTTACCCAGGTCCACCGACTTGATCGCGGTGTAGGCTTCCTTGGTAAGTTCCGCCAGTTCGTCGACGCTTCCGGTGTAGTAAGTGGGATCGTTCGGCTCGTTCCAGATTTCGTAATAGCGGATGCGCCCTTTGTAGCGCTGGGCGACGGCGGTGACGTAGTCGATCCAGTATTGATTATCGGTAGGCGGCGCGGGAGCGCCTGCACCGATGTAGTTGACGTCATCGGGATTGGAGGATGCCCAGGGCGGCGTCTGGCCGAGCGTGAGCAGAATGTCCGGCACGCCGTGCTGCTCCGCGGCCGCTACCCAGATGTCGAGAGGCTGCCAGTTCCACACGCCCTGCTGCGGCTCGAGTGAAGTCCAAGACGTGCCGGTGTCCCACAGCCGCAGGGTACCGAATTTGTCCGGGGGCCAGGGCACGCCGCCGGAAACGGGTGCGCCGGAGGCATCGGTGAATTGCACGTCGTCCACCCAGAAGGTGCCGGCTTGTGAAGCCTGAAACATGAGCATGATGCTGCCCGTATCGTGCACAGCTCCCTTCGCGCTGAATTGCTGCCAGTCGCCGGTGAGCGAGGCCTGTGTCTCGGCGTAATACGTGTATGGGGTGTTGGAGTCCTGCAGGATCAGGTTAACCGTCATTCCCGGGTCGCCGCGCAACCATGCGGTGAGTGTGTAGGTCTGGCCAGGAATCACGGTGATCGGTTGGACCAATTGCACGTCGGTGCGGGCCGGCACGGTTTGCACGCTCACCTTTTGGGAAGCCGTACCGCTATGTGGGTTAGTGTTGTCCTCGGAATATGTCACGGTCGGATTGGGAACGCCCCAAGAGGAGTTGTCGGACCAGTCCACTGCGATATTCCCCGAAATCGGATTGGCGACGCCCACCGAAACATAGGGTGGCTCGAAACCGCTGTTGAGGAGTTGGCTCTGCAAGAAGTTTTCCACGTGCATTCCGAAGAACGAAGCCGGAATCGGACCGATGCGCGGCTTGGGTGCGACCGTTCCAGGCGCAAAGGACAATGCAAAGTCATCCGCCCACAAGGTGCCGGGAGCGTCGATGGTGACCATCAGGTAAGCCGGTTGGTCTACAGTGATGTAACCGGTCGCGGTGAGTTGTTGCCAATCCGCGGTCAGAGCAAATGAATTCTGAATGTAAGTGGCATAGGGCGACGCTCCCTGCTGGATCACCAGTGAAGCCTGCAGGCCGGGATCTCCGCGCAGCCAGACAGACGCGGTGTAGATGTTGCCTGCCTGCAATTGAAACTGCTGATAGAACTGCGCGCGGCCGGTGCCGACGCTGGTCACGACCACTTTTTGGGAAGCCGTACCGCCATGCGGGCCGGTGGTGTCCTCGGCGTATTGCACAGTCGCGTCTGCCCAAGCCGAGTTTTCCGTCCAACCGTTGGCCAGGGCGCCGGAGATAGCGCCGTTGTCCAGATTCACGGCATCGTAGGGAGGCTCCATCCCCGGATTCGTCAACGCGACCGGCGTAGCCGCGTGCACCACGCCGCCGGCGCACACGGCCGCGAACAGGAGCGTGGCGCAATGCGACGCCCCGCCCCGCCGCTGCCGGCGATCGATCCGAGTCAAGCAGACACCCATCGCTTCCATCTCTTACCATTATGGCCGGGTTGCGCCGCGCGGGCCCGCCGATGTGCCGGCAGAACGGCGCAATCCGCCTCCGGGGAAACGGTCCGGACCGAGCCTATGCCGCCCACCATAATCTCCGGTCTGCATAATGCGCTACGCTGCGAACAGGAGGTACCGTGATAGTTCGGCAAAGTATCTTGATGACAATTCTGTGTGGAGCGATCATGACAAATATGGATGCGGCCGTGCAGGTGAAGAAGACCAGTTACAAGGGATGGCAGAACTGTTACCGGGTGAGCAACGGCGAAGTTGAACTCATTGTGACGGGTGACGTTGGCCCGCGGGTGATGCGCTTCGGGTTCGTAGGCGGGCAAAACCTCTTCAAGGAATATCCGGAGCAGCTCGGGAAGATCGGCGAGGAAAAATTCCAGCTTCGTGGCGGCGATCGCGTCTGGAAGGCCCCCGAAGACCCTGTGGCGACGTGGGCTCCGGACAATGTTCCAGTCGACATTCACGTCACTCCGGCGGGGCTTGTTGCCCGGGCGCCCGTGGAGCCACTCACCGGCCTGCAGAAAGAGATCGAGGTGAGCATGGCTCCCTCCGGCAGCGGGGTCACCCTGATCCATCGCATCACGAACCACGCGTTGTTCCCTTTGGAGTTTTCGCCCTGGGTACTCACCATGATGGCGCAGGGAGGCACCGCGATCACCGGCTTCCCGCCGCGCGGGCATCACCCGCAGAACCTGGAGGCGACCAACCCGCTGGTGATGTGGGCGTATACCAACCTGGCCGATCCGCGTTGGAAGTTCACCCGCCAGTACCTGACGCTTCGTCAGGATCCGAACAACACCGATGCTCAGAAGATCGGTCTATTCAATCGCGACACCTGGGGCCTCTACGCGCTCAATGGCGAAGCATTCCTGAAGCGGGCGCAGGCCGATCCATCGAAGACCTACCCGGACTTCGGATGCTCGTTCGAGACCTTCACGAACAACGAATTCCTGGAGATGGAGACGCTCGGTCCCTTGACTCGGGTGCTGCCTGGACAGACAGTGGAACAGACCGAGCGCTGGATGCTTTTCCGCCACGTTCAACTCCCCGAGTTGACGGACGAGGCCCTGACTCGAGTCCTCGAACCGCTGCTCGATGCGTCCAAAGGCAACCAAGGACAATAGGGGCAGATTTCATGCTGAAACGTCGTGACTTTCTCAAGGCAGCCGCGCTGGCCGCTGGCCCGAATCCAAGCTCTGCTGCAGGCATGGAAGCCCAGGCTGGCGGGGCTCCGCTGAAATCCGGAAGCGCGGCAGGGTCAATCCCCGAATTCTCGTACCCACGACAATTCACGGGCCGTCAACTCGCCATGGTGGCATTCCCGTTGGGCGGAGTCGCCGCCGGCAGCATCGGCCTGGGCGGGCGCGGCCAGTTGCGCGACTGGGAGATTTTCAATCACCCGGACAAGGGAAGGTCTCCGGCGTATGCGTTCCCTGCGATCCGCGCCCGCGTTGGCGCAACCGAACCCGTCGCGCGCGTGCTGGAGTCGCGGCTGATTCCGCCATACGAAGCCTGGGGCGGTTTGAGTCCGGACCGGGTCTCCGGGCTGACGCGCCTCGAGAGCGCCACCTTCACAGGTGAGTATCCACTGGCGAAGATCGCTTTCGAGGACAGGGACCTGCCGGTACTGGTGTCGCTCGAAGCCTTCACGCCCATCATTCCGCTGGACGCGGACGCCTCCGGGCTGCCCGTGGCCATTCTGCGCTATGTGGTGACCAATCCGGCCAAACAGGCGGCGGAGGTTTCCATCGCGTTTTCGCTCGACAATCCGGTTGGCGTGGGGCTTCGCGGCGAGCAGGGGGCCAACGGCATAGCACGAAAACGTACCAGCGAATATCGGGAATCCGGCAACTTAGCAGGGCTACTGATGACCAATCCCGGCGCCGCCCACAACGCTCCTCTGGCCGGCTCCTTCGCACTGTGTGTTGCGGGTCCGGGAGACGGCAGGGTGACGCACCTGCGCGGATGGCCGCGCGCCAAGTGGTGGGCAAGTCCGCAATTGTTCTGGGACGATTTCACCGGCGACGGTCAACTCGGGCCGGAGGCCGCCAATCGGAACAATGTCGGGTCGGTCTGCCTGCAGCGCACCATCGCGCCGGCCGCGAAGGCGGAGTTCATGTTTCTTCTCGCCTGGCACTTTCCGAATCGCACAACCGCTTTCGGATGGGAGGAATTGAACGGAGATACGTCCGGCGTCGACCCGAACGCTATCATCGGCAACTATTACTGCCAACGCTTCCCCGATGCCTGGGCCGCGGCCGAATACGCTGCGCTTCACCTGCCTTCCCTGGAGCCGCGGATGAAGCACTTTCTCGCCGCCATGCGAGAGTCCACTTTGCCTGCGCCGGTGAAGGAAGCAGCCATGGCGAATCTCTCAACCCTGGTAACGCCTACCTGCTTCCGCACCGCGGACGGGAAGTTCCGCGGATTCGAAGGCGATACTGACGATCGCGGCTGCTGCCCGGGCAATTGCACTCACGTCTGGAATTACGAAACCACCACGCAATTTCTTTTTCCGTCATTGGCGCGGTCCATGCGCGAGGCCGCCTTCGACCTGGCGGATCGTCTGCACGGCATGTTGCCCATCCGCCTCGCGCTTCCCGAAGGGCAACAGACGCGTGGTACCACCGCCGCCGACGGAACCATGGGGCAGATCATCAAGACCTTCATCGACTGGCAACTTTGCGGCGACCGCGACTGGTTGCTGCGGATCTGGCCGAAGGTCAGGAAGGCGCTGGAATTCGCATGGATCGAAGGCGGCTGGGACGCCAACCGCGACGGCGTCCTCGAAGGCGTGCAGCACAACACTTACGACGTCGAGTTCTACGGTCCCAACCCCTTTTGCGGCGTCTACTATCTGGGTGCGCTCCGTGCCTGTGAGGAAATGGCGCGGGCCGCGGGCGACGGATTCTTTCGCTGCCGAATGCCGCCGGCTGTTCGATAACGGGAGCCGGTGGATCGATGCCAATCTCTTCAATGGGCATTACTACGTGCAGAAGATTCAGGGCATCCCGCGCGACCGGATCGCCGAGCAACTTCGTTCCAGCGGAGGGGCCGAGGATCCCGAGCATCCCGACTTCCAGCTTGGCGAGGGCTGCCTTGCCGACCAGTTGATCGGACAGTATCTTGCCGATATTGCCGGCCTTGGCCCATTGCTGGCTCCGGATAGCATCCGTACCACGCTCGCGTCGATCCTCCGCTATAACTATCGAAGCAGTCTGGCGCGGCACGACTCCGTTCAACGAGTCTATGCGCTTAACGACGAAGCCGCGGTCCTCGTCTGCGACTATGGCGCTGCCAAGCGGCCGAGCATTCCCTTCCCCTATTACGCCGAATCGTGGACCGGGATTGAATACCTGTTTGCCACCCAACTGTTTTTTTCCGGCAAGATCGACGAAGGTGTGCGCTGCTATGAGAATGTCCGCCGGAGGTACGATGGCGAGCGCCGTAATCCCTGGGACGAGTTCGAATGCGGTCATCATTACGCCCGCGCCATGTCGGCGTGGTCGGGCGTCCTGGCGCTCAGTGGTTTTCGCTATCGGGGCGATGATACCAAAATCGTTGTGGCGCCGCTTCTGGCGGCTGCGGACTTCCGGTCGTTCTGGTCGACGGCCACCGGATGGGGCGTATTCTGGCAGGCGGTGCGGAACGGACGCACTCGCTTCGGGCTCTCGGTGATCGAGGGGAAGCTTCCTTGCCACGCCGTGGAACTCGCGGTCGAAACCCCGCTTGGAACCAAATCCGTGGCGCGGGCTGGAGACAATGTGTTGGCGCACGAGTTGCGGCGCCAGGACAAGCGTACAGTCTTTAGCTTTGCGGAAACGGTAGCCTTGGCCCCCGGCGCCGATCTTAACCTGGAACTCTGACCGCGCCGGCTGCACTCACGGAATCAGGGCTTTGCGGATAGGTTCCACCCAGGCATTCCTGGCCATGTCCCAGACGATAAAGTCGGAGTCGAACTGCCAGTAGGTCCAGGCCCATCCTAACGACTCTGCGGTGCGCGCCACCCACGATATGTAAACGACACGCGATTCCATGGGGGCTTTGTCATAGGCGCCAAACTCGCCCAGCAGGATCGGCCTATGGTGCGCCTTCGACCACTGCTGAACGCCCGCGAAATCGTCCACCACCTGCTGCTTTTCGGCTTCGCTGCCCCAGGTGACGCCGGATAGGTGAGCGGTCTGCTTGCTCCATGCGGCGCCCTGGTGGGTGAACGTCATGGGCAGGTAGTAGTGCACGGTGACGATGATATGCCGATCGTCCGCCGGCAGGTCGAGGTCGTCCAGATGGTGAATGTTATTCCAGTGAGCGGGCCCGATTACCACGTTGCGCGTGGGGTTGGTTTTGCGAATCGCCGCCAGCGCCTCTTTCAGAAGCGCGTTCCAGCGCTCGTCCGTCAACTGGCTGTTGGGCTCGTTCAGAATTTCGAAAACCAGGTTTGGCGGCGCATCCTTGTAAGCCTCCGCGACTTGTTGCCAGAAGGCCAGCAGCTTGGTCCGGCAGGTGTCGGCGTGCTGCCCGCAGAAGTTGTAGTCGTGCTCGTCGAGAATCACGGTCAGATCGTTGGCCAGGGCGTTCTTGACCACCCAGTCGAGGGTTTTCATCCAGGCCGGGTTCAGGCGGTTCTGCGCATCCATGTGCCCGAAAGCCTGCAGGTTTACGCGCACAGTTTGAAACCCAGCTTGCTGAATGAGCTGGAAATGGCGTTCGTGGAAGCGCGCCTTGGCGAAATCCTTCCACAGGGGGTCATAGCCGATGATGTTCACCCCCCGGCGCATGGTCGCGATTTGATCGAAAGGATCGGGCTGCGCGGTCAAGCTGCCCACAACCGGGCCGCATCCAAGCAGGGCGCCGAGCGCCAGGAATTGCCATGATGAGTTCATCTCCTTATCATTCTCTCAGAGATTCCGGTTTCGTCTCTCGCTCGGGCGGCTTGGTGCTTGGTGCGATTGATGTCCAGGCGTTGCCGATGAGATCGACCGCGGGTCCGCGGTGCGTGTTTTGCGGAAGGCTTCATTCGACACGCGTAGCGTACGCGTGCCCACATTGCGGGTTCACCGCGCTTCTCGATGCAGGAGGCTCACTTTCTGTTCGCCTCAAACACGGCAAATTCGGATGGAGCCGCGCTGCAGGGGGAGTTCCTTTGCTGACGTACAATGTCTCCGCTGCAGCGCGATGCCCGTGTCAAGTCTACTTCTCCTGGCCCTCCACTTCGGCCAGGCGCGATTCAAGCTCGTGGATCAGGTCGTCTTGCGCCTTCAACCGGACTGTAAGCTCTTCACGCTGCGAACGCAGCTGCGCTTTCTGCTCTTCGATCTGCCGTTGCTGCGTCTGCATTTGGTTCAGCAGCATGGCGTTCACTTTCTCGTAGTGCACCGAATCGATCTGCCCGTCCTGCCCCCGGCCCACCAACTCCGGCGCTACCTCCGCTACTTCCTCGGCGATCAGGCCGTAGTGCTCCGGCCCCGCCGCGCCTTCCGCCTTGTAGCGGAACTCGACCGGGCGCAGTCCCATCAAAACGGCAGTCGTGTCGCCCATGTCGCGGATGTCCTGCTTGTAACGCCGGGAAGAACTCTGCACGCCCAACTGGCCGTTTGAAGTCACGTAGACTGCGCTGCCGCTGACGTTGGTTCCGTAGATACCCGACGCGAAGAACTGGCTTTGCGTGCTGTTATCTCCAAGCGAGGTGTTCCCGCCGATGCGGATGGTGTTGTTGTCGCCCGATGCACCTTCGGTGCCGATGTGGATGTTGTTGCTATTGGTGGCCGCGACGTTGAATCCGGCTCGCTCTCCAATAGCGATGTTATAGGTTCCGGTTGTGTTCTCATACAATGCGCTGTCGCCGACGGCGGTGTTTTCACCTCCGGTGGTGTTGAAAGCCATCGAGCCGGAGCCAAGTGCCGTGTTGAAGTTCCCGGTTGTGTCGCGCATTAACGCCTCCGTCCCCACTGCCGTGTCGTCCATAACCTCCGCCGTAGCCGATTGCATGGCCCGGTCGCCGATGGCGGTAATACCGTCCGGGTGGTTGTCGTTTTGCAGTGCATATGCACCGACGGCTGTGCTGGCGCTGCCTCCCACGTTGCTCTGCAAGGCGTCGAAACCCACGGCGGCGTTTTCCATGCCATAACTAATACTCGCTAACGCTCCGATTCCCAAGCCTGAGTTGTAATACCCGTCGCTGGGAGCACGAATAATCGTACCGGCGCTACTCTGAATGATTCCGGTGCCTACCGTCAGGTTCCCGCTCACCTGCTCACTGCCACTGACAGAAGTGCCCCCCGAGTTCACGGTCAGAATGGCGTTTCCCGAAGCCGTGATGTCGACCGTCCCCGCGGCTGGCGAATACAGGCCGCTGGTGGCATCGTTCGAAAAGGTCAGTGCAGGCGAGGAAGCCGTACCCGCGCCGAGCGCCAGGGCACTTGCTGGAAGATAATAGCCGTTGATGTCGATGATCACGTACGTGCTGTTAGTAACGTAAACATCGAACGACCCCGACGCGTTGGCCGGTATCACCGCTCCGTTCGAGATGATTCCCGCCGTCCCCGTCGTGCCGCCCTCATAGCCCGTCAGCGCTGCTGTGGCAGAGCACGTTGCCGTCGCCGTTCCGGTGGGACACACACTCAACCAGTTCAGGATCGTTCCTACCGGCTGCGGCCACACGGTGATATTCGCCGAATACGCCTCCGCCACCGGCAGCCCCGCGCACGGGTTCGCTATCCCGGAATACGTTCCCGACGGCAATCCCGCCGCCGGGATGCTGTGCGTCGAGCCAGCCGTCCAGACCAGGGGCGTCAATGATCCCGACCCGTACGGTGTCGGCATATCGTATCGCGTGTCCACCAGCCGGCACGGCGTGATTGCCGCCAGCATGCCCAACTCCCTTGCGCCGGAATATGCCGCGACATCCGGATTCGTGCCGCTCTGCCCGGCCGCCTTCTCGCGTGCTACTGCCAATTCCGGTTCCGTGGTCGGCTGCCACGATAGCGGCGCCGCCCAGTTCTTCAAAGGTACGGGATCGGGAGTTTGCGCCCAAGCTCCCGTGGCAAAAACACAAAGGGCCAGCGATGTAAATAAACAACTTCTAGATGTCTGCACGATGGAATGTCTCCGTTTTTATGAAGCTAAGAAAGGCCGGTGCGTGAACAGACGCTTGGCGGCTCTTTGGGAATGTCGCGCAACGGTGTAAATCGTGACAATCAATCTTGGAAAGCCGCTTCAGCCGGCGAGAGCGCACTCGCGCCGCAGCGCAGCGAAGGCGGTCTGCGCTCTCGCTGACTTGCTGCGATTCTCGAGGTCGGCCAGGCGCGATTCCCGCCTTCGGCGTATACGAACTGATTCCACGACAGAATCACCTTCTAGCGCAGCAGCACAATCTCCAACGCCGGCGGTTGGTCGGCCGCGCTGATGACCCATGGCGCTCTATCGACTGCGGCCGTGTTCACGAGTGCCCTCCTTTCGAGGTTGAATGACTGTCTGTTGGATTTGGTTCGAAACAGACATGAGCAACTTGGCCGATCGAACCATCTTTCGCGCCGCCGCCATGCCCCGATGAACGCCTCGGGCGAGTGCGTCCCCTTACAGCGCATAAGCTCGGACGCCGACGCTCGCGTCACCGACCGTCCTACGGTCTCGTGGAGCCGCTCCTTGTCGCCGCCCGCCAAGCGGTTCGAATACGCCGAGCCCACGGCTGACGGCGGCAATCATGTTTCGTTCGCTGTCCAGACTCGCGGCCGTAGCGAGTTCCCAACCCGAGCGCAGGATGCTTCCGGCGGATTCCTGGGAGACTCAGCTCAACCTTCAGCTCAGCAAGGCGGATTCGTCCTCGGAACCCTTTTTGCGTTCGTCGTATTCGCTGCTGCGCGACTCCTCCGGATGAGCGGCTTTGCAATCGCGGCGGTAGCGTCTATACGAAAATGACGCTTGCCTATGAGTGTAAGAGAATAATGCTGGCGGAGAGGGGGGGATTCGAACCCGATTGGCAACAGTCCCACCCGCAACTTGCAGACTCTACATTGCCATGGCGCCGCCCAACGCTGTGGTTGCCATGCTTGCTTGTCCGATATTACCCGACGCTCCCGAAACCGGTCGGTGGCGAAAAGGGCCAAGATGCCGGGTATCGAGCCGGAGGGAGAGAGGGATTCGAACGCTGGGAAGGCTAATAGAGCCTCTAAATCATACATTATACGTTGCCCACAATGCCAGATTTGCCACTGGTGCCGTACACCATTACACGCTATTGCGCGCTGGGGGCTGCTGTCGCGTCGGCGCGGCAACGAGAGGCGTTTCGGCGTAGAATGGAGACGATGGCGGTTGCAACACACCCGATTACGGCAGCGGAACGCGCCCGGCGCACACGCGTCTACGAAGAGGCACTAGCGTCTGTGCGCCTTGAAGGGTTCGAGATCGACGAGCCGGTGAAAGGGCTGTACCAGCGATACACCAGTGGAGAGTTGACGCTAGCTGAAGTGGGGAGCGCGATCGATGAGCTCGATGACCGAGAATTCGGACCCGTATCTCTATCCCGGCACAAGCGTCCTCAAGAACCTGCGCGGGCTCACTGATCCGAACCTGCTACAACGCTTCGAAGCCCGCCGAACGCACCGACGACTCGCAGAGTTGATCGATACCCCGCTTCCAGGTCGACTCGATGTCGCGCACCTCAAGGCGATCCACCGGTACATTTTCCAGGACGTCTACGAGTGGGCGGGACAGTTTCGGACGGTGAACCTATCCAAGGGCGGCTATCTCTTCGGACTTGCGACGTTCCTCGAGCCGGCACTGCAACAGATTCTGGCGAAACTCGCGACCGAGAAATATCTCGTTAATCTCGATGCCGAGGTCTTTGCCAACCGTGCCGCCTATTTCCTCGGCGAGCTGAACGCCGCCCATCCGTTTCGTGAAGGCAATGGCAGGACGCAACGCGAGTTTATTCGGGAACTCGGGATGAAGGCCGGCCACTACATTGACTGGAGGGCGACGACCAGCGCGGAAATGACCGAGGCTTCACGGTTGAGCCATCTGACCGGTGAATTATCGCTATTCACCCGCGTGATTCGGGACTGCATCCGACGCACCTAAGCAAACCGTATCCCAGCTTTTTCTGAGCCCACATCATGTTCGCGAATCGGAAGTTCGGCGACTTTCGTTTCCAAGCTCATACCGACTGGCAGAAACACGGAACACCGTGGGGGCGAGGCGGCTGACTTAACTAAACAGAGCGTCTTAAATATTTGCGCATAAACGACGGAGCGCTTCATTCGGTCCGAGCCAGTTGGTGAACTGGTATTCGACTGCTTCCGCGACGCTATCCAGGAAACCGAAGTCCCGGCTTTCCTCTTCGTTTGGGTCCCCTTCGCGAGGGGGGCGCCTCCGTGGCCCACCCAGCAGGCGGCGGTGGACTTCATGCGATCACTCTTTATGTGGTTTCGCGAGTGCCAACGCCGGTTGAACAATCCCCCACCCCAACACTGTCCGTTCGCCAGCGGCCGGTTTGTTGTGCGGTTGCGGGAGCACGAATCTCTCAATCTCTCTCAGAATCCCGCGCACTAGTCACTTCCCAGCTACCCTCGCCATCTGCAGGTGGGAGGCCGCCAGTTCATCCGCCTTGTCCGCCGCTTCACGGGTCGCTTTCGCGAAGAATTCACAGTGCGCGGCTGTGCGAGGGCCCATCGGGCTCTTTGCAGCCATTGCCTGGGAGGATGGGCTGTTCCGGTATTCTTCGGCCAGCTTTTCGTGTTCCCTGGACTCAGCGTCGAGCCGGTCCGCTTCCCGCGTGAAGTATTGGGAAAGCCTCAGGTGTTCCTCCGGCGTCTTCGCTGTGGCGGTCAACTTCTCCACCTCCTTCTTCGTCAGATGAGCTTGCAGTTCGGTCGCCTTTAGTTGCACTGCCGAACCGGGCAGGATCGTGAGGAGGGCCATCAGAGCCGTGAAACCCACAGCCGTTTTGAATGTCAAAGTGCCGATCATCATTGTTCTCCTGAATCGCCGGCGTGGACCAGGGTGAATCGTTCCCCCAGTTCCATTCGAGTCAGCGTTCACCATTGCTAAATAGCACTTTCAGATCCAAATAGATAAATCAGTGATTCAATAAAGATCGGCGTCACCTCACGTTCGGGCCGTCTGAATACGTTGGCTCAGGTCGTCCATCGGCTGCCTCAAATGAGGCATCGGGCTATGGAAAGGATTGGCAATGGCGGCGCGAGCTATTCGCTGCTGCCACTGGCATTTGGAAGGTCCCGCTGGATGTTGTACTTCTCCATCCGGTAGATCAGCGTCTTTCGGCTGAGGTCAAGATAGCGAGCGGCATGAGTCTGATTCCAGTTGAACTTCTTCAGGGCGCTGAGAATCAGCTCCTTTTCGACAGCGTCCAGGCTGATGCCTTGTGGCGGGAGATCCAGATGAAGCTCCTCTACGACGGGACGCTCACGACGCAGAAACTCGGGCAGGTCTTCGCTCGTGATCTCGTTACCGGGCGTGAGCACAACCAGGCGCTCGACAATGTTCTCGAGTTCGCGCACATTGCCGGGCCAGGTGTACGCGGCAAAGCAGGGAAGCAACGATTGAGGTAGTTTCAAGTCTGGGCGGCCGTGTTTCTCCTTTGCCCTCACGAAAAAGTTCTGGACCAACTCCGGAATGTCCTCCGGGCGCCCACGCAGCGGCGGTAATTCGAGCGGTATGACCGTCAAGCGATAATAGAGGTCCTCGCGGAATGTTCCGTCTTCCACCATGGCCTGAAGATTTCGATGCGTCGCCGCGATCACCCGGACATCGACTTTGCCAGCATTCATAGCGCCGACCTTGGCCACTTCGCCCTGCTGGATGAGTCGCAGCAGCTTCACCTGGAGTTCCAGCGGCAGCTCGCCGATCTCATCCAGGAACAGTGAGCCGCCGTCAGCTTGTTCGACCAGGCCGCGTTTGTTCGCGAATGCTCCCGTGAACGAGCCTTTGATATGGCCGAACAGTTCAGACTCGATCAGGTCCTTGGGAATGGCGCCGCAGTTTATGGTGACGAAGCCCCTGTCCTTGCGCGGGCTGTTGAAGTGGATAGCCTTCGCTAAGAGTTCCTTTCCAGTGCCGGTTTCCCCGCGGATGAGCACGGTCGTGTTCGTCTGAGCCGCTCGAGATGCCATATCGAGCACCTGCAACAGAACCTTGGACCGGCCGAGGATGTTTTCGAAGCCGTACTTCCGGTCGAGGCTGCTGCGGAG
Source organism: Bryobacterales bacterium (assembly GCA_963761855.1). GTDB lineage: Bacteria > Acidobacteriota > Terriglobia > Bryobacterales > Bryobacteraceae > Bog-375. The sequence continues at coordinate 45,007 of CAVXJY010000082.1, forward strand.
CGTCCGCACTTCCTCTTTCAGGGTCACGTGTTCGAGCGCCCGGCTGACGATCAGTTTTAGTTCGTCAATATTGACGGGTTTGGTGATGTAGTCGTATGCGCCGGCCTTCATGGCCTCGACCGCCGTCTCGACGGTGCCGAAGGCCGTTACAACGATGACGGCGAGATCGGGATACTCGGAGCGAATCTCCTTGAGCAGATCCAATCCGGACATTCCAGGCATCATCAGATCTGTGATGACGAGGTCCGCGCTGTTTTGTTGAAGAAGCTCCAGTGCCTCACGGCCGTCTGGCGCTGCATCGACCGTGTAGCCGCTCTGTTCCATCTGCACCTTGGTTACCCAGCGCAGGCTCTCATCATCATCGACAACTAAAAGGCGGCTCTTTCTCAAGGCGTGCTCCTGGCGTGCACAGGGAGGGATATGGAGAAGGTCATCCCGCGGTCGGGATTGTGTTCGGCCTGGATGTGACCGCCGTGTTGGGTGATCACCTGGTGCGCGACCGATAGCCCAAGTCCAGTGCCAGCCTCCTTGGTGGTAAAGAAGGGATCGAAGATTCGGTCCACGTTCTCTTCTGCAATTCCGGTGCCCTGATCCTTGACGGAGATGATCGCCTCACCGTCCCTCTGGTCGACGCCGACCTCAATCTCACCACCACCGGGCATCGCCTGTATAGCGTTAATGACCAGATTCAGTAGCACCTGCTTGAGTTGCTCCGGGTCGGATTCCAGAAAAGCCGGCGAACTCAAGATCGTTTTCTTCAACGTGATGTGCTGGTGCTGGGCGTTTAGGCCAACCAGCGCGAAGATCGAATCGATCAGCCGGGGCAAGTCCACCGATCGAAACTCAGGTTGGCGGGGGCGGGCGAAGTCCAGAAGATTCGTCAGGAGGCGGTTTAACCGTTGGCACTCCTTCTGAATGACATTGAGCGACCCTTCACGAATCTCCTCGGACGTTGCGGGTGAGCGAATGATATTGGTCGCTCCCTCAATACTGCCCAGAGGGTTTCGAATTTCGTGCGCCAAGCTGGCGGCTAACTGACCGACTGCCGAGAGTCGATCGGCACGTTTGACCTGTTCGAAGCTCTCCTGCAACTGCCTTGTGGTCGCCTCCAGTTGCTGGCGGCGCCTCCGCCCTTGGTCGGCCAGCAGTCCGGTCGTGGCTCCCACGAGGAAGAACAAGATCAGTTCTGCGTACTGGCTCATTGCATAATACGGCTGGTGTCGCCAGGTTAGGATGTGCGGGATGTAGCAGATTGTCGAGGCAACTGCGGCGAGCAGGCCTCCACGCCAGCCGAAGGAAACCGCGGCATAAATGATGGGCAGATAATAGAGCTTCTGGAAGAGGTTGTGGAGCAGCAGACGCGAGTGCGGCGTGACGTAGTGCAGAACCGATGCCGCCAGGATCGCCAGTCCCGTGATGATGATCTTCGTTGATGTGGAGGGTGCTTTCATTGGCCGGATTCCGCTTCGTTCATCTGCCAGCCGCACCTGTTGCAGTATGGGTTTTCCCAAAGAAGCGGTTGCAGGTATTTCCTTTCCAACCATCATGTTCGCACCTCAACGGGGAAATTGGCCACGTCCGAGCTCCATGGTTGAAGACCCCTGGACGCTAAGCAGGTCAACGGCGGCGAGGACCGCTGGAACATACATCCGCGTCTCGGCGGGAATTAGACCTCGGTCGCTCAAGACCTGGAAATTGAAAGAGCCTCCGCGCCGAATGGCCTGCCAAAGGGCTCCCTCGCCGGCGTTATAGGCCGCTAGGGCAAGGCGCCAGTTCCCGAACATCTGATAAAGACCGCGCAAGTATCGGGCGGCCGCGCGAGTAGATTTCACCAGGTCGATCCGGTCATCTTGTTGCGGGCTCACCATCAGGCCATATTGCCGTGCAGTGTCGGGCTGGATCTGCCAAAAACCGAGGGCAGCCTTGGGGGAAAGCGTCGCCGGACTGGCCCCGCTTTCCACAAGAACCACGGCGGCAAAGCGGGGCGGCACGCCCTCTTCGGCCAGGATGCTTTCGATCTCCGGGCGGATTCGGCTCATGCGCCATAGCGCGGCTCTCAATTCATCCAGATGACCACTCCAGAAACGGTTCGCAAACGCCGCGACAGCACCCTCGGCGGCTGAAGGATCACGCGAAACCACGATCGCAGGCTGCTGACTCGGACTATTTGGTATCTCCTCGCGCACTGGCGCGGGCTGCGGCGGCCCGGGCCTGCGCACCGGGGTGGCTTCCGGTAGATTTCGCAACAGTTCGCTCATCTCCTGATCCACCTTGCTCTGATGGACCCGAAACTGTCCATCATCTGCGACGATCCCGCGAGTCTCTGCCTCGACACCCGATGCCGCCAGAAATAAGAAGGGGAGCGCCGTGAGGATGCCTGCTGTTTTCATAGAGCCGCGAGTCTTGGTACAGGCATCTGCCGTGCCACGCCTGATCGACGTGTGGTAGTTCGCTTGCTTATAGCACTTTCGAAACAGGATTCGAGAAGAGTTGGGGCGGAGAGGCTGTCACAAACTCCGCTTGGAGATGTTGCCCCTGTCAGGAGACATGAAATGAAAAACGGAATTGTGACGCTGATGCTGGCCGCTGCGGCGACCTTTGCTGCAACGCCCGCGCGGATGTTTACCGGAGTGGTTACGGACTCCATGTGCGGCAAAAGTCATAAGGCGATGGGAGTTACGCCCGATGCCAAGTGCGCGCGAGAATGCGTCCACGCAAACCCGAGCCGCTACAAGTATGCTCTATACAACGGCAAGAGCCTCTATTTGCTGAGCGACCAGCAAACGCCGGAGCGCTTTGCGGGCCAGAAAGTCAGCGTGAAGGGCGTACTGGATCAGAAAACGAACACGATCAGCGTGACCTCGATCGAAGGCGCAAGGTAACGCCCGGTCAATGCCCGATTTCAGCCACCCGCACGACTCGCCTGGCGCAAATCGGGCAACTCCCGGGCGGCGTTAGGATAGATTCAGGGAGAAGATCGCGGTGAGCCGATTACAGCAGATCTTGGGTGTGGGTCTGGTGATGGCTGTCGCCCTGGGGCTCGGATATGTAGCCTTGCGGATGACGCGCACTTCACGAGTGGAAGCCTGTCAAGCCTGCGGGCGCGCGATTCACGCCAACATGCGGACCGTCGCCGTTGTGGGCAACAAACGTGAGATATTTTGTTGTCCGACCTGCGCCCTGAGCGCGGGCACCCAGATTCATGAGCCGGTCCGGTTTGTGCAACTGTCGGACTACGAAACCGCCCGGCCACTGCGTCCGGAGGACGCTGTGGCCGTGGAAGGCAGTGATGTGATCCCTTGCGTTCGTTCCCACGCGATGCTGAACCGCGACGGGCAGCCAGTGCCGATGGAGTTCGATCGCTGCTCGCCAAGCATTATCGCCTTCGCGAACCGGTCCGTCGCCGAGCGATTCGCCGCTGATCATGGCGGCGAGGTGGACGCGTTTCTCCGGGTTGTCGCCCGGCCCGCGATGACCCCCCAGCACTGACGGAATCGAATGACGTTTTATGATTTCGCCGCGCCTTTCTATGGCATCTGGGCTGCCTTTACCGAAACGAGAGCGCATCGCCTCGCAGAAGAACTCCTGGCAGCGCCGGCCGGCGAAGATCTGCTGGAGGTTGCCGTCGGAACGGGAGCGGAATCTGGGAGGCTTGCGGCCGGTGTGGGGTTCCGGCGTTGCGTCGGAGTCGATCTCTCGATGAACATGCTGAGACGGGCCCGGCGCCGCTTGGCCTCGGCGGATCGGCGTGTCTGGTTGTGCCAGGCCGACACCCGGGCACTACCCTTCCGGGCGGACTCGTTCGACAGCCTGTTGAACTGTTACATGCTCGACCTTCTGCCTGAAGCGGAGATTCCCGTCGTTCTGGCCGAGTTTCGCCGCGTGTTACGTTCAAGCGGCCGGCTCGTGCTGGTGACGATGGCGGTGCAGAAACCGGCATTTCAGAAATTGTGGATGGCTCTCTACCGTCTCGCCCCGGTTCTGGTGGGCGATTGCCGGCCGATTGATGCGGTAATGTGGCTGAAACAATCCGGCTGGGAATTGGAACGGGAGGAGCCGGTCAGTCAGTTCGGATTCCGCAGCAAGTTGATGGTGGCGCGGCCGCAATACCCGCGTCAAACTCTGAATGATGCAAGCCAGTAGGGCTAACTCGGGATCGGTGATGACGTATGATGACGTCTCTTGCGCTTGGAGGAGTCAATGAAGAACTTCGTTTTCGGTATCGTAGCCACGCTCGTGGTTCTGGTGATTGGAGTGTTTGCGTATCTTCGATTGGGCTTGGTCGACGCCCGAGCTAGCCTGGAGCCCCCCTCCACGGAGGCAGGATTGGCAATGTCATTCCTAGACGCTTCAGTTGACCGTCACGCACCCGACGTCAGGATGCCAGTCGAAGGCAATCCAGCCGAATTGACGGATGGTGTGAGGATCTATCGCCAACACTGTTCCGGTTGCCATGGAGACCCGATTCATCCCCGAAGCGCGCTCCTATTCTACCCTCGCGCGCCGCAGTTTATGGAGGGTGCACCCGACATGCCTTCGAACCAGAATTTCTTCATCACGAAGTACGGTGTACGTTGGACGGGGATGCCAGCGTGGAAAGGCGTGCTTAGCGATGTGGAAATCTGGAAGGTAGTTGCTTTCCTGAGCAAGATGAACAGTCTTCCGCCTGAGGTCGAAAAGCAGTGGAAGGCTTCTGAATTGCCCGGCGGTTGAGAGCCTGATGGGGTACCAGGCAGTTCCATCTTAGCCTAGCGGCGACTTGGCGTCAGTGGGCCAATATTTACCAGACGGTGAGCATACAGCTTGAAGGTGCCGATGGCTGAGCGGGAACCGGCCCTTCAGATAGGGTGAATGGCGACGTTTCGTCCCTGCTCCGACTCTCGGTGGCTGCAAGCGAATAGATGCTGCGAACTGCCGCCATTTAACGGATCACCTCGTTATTCATCTCTAGGCCATAGAGCTTCAGCTTCAGCTCGCGATAGAAGTCGGGGTCAAGCTTCTGCTTCAGATCGAATTTGTAAGTCGCCGTCCGGCTGAATTCGCGCCGATTGTTCTCGTAGGCGCGAATTTCGAGACGATAAGGGTTGTCTGACCAGACCGAGACGATATCGCGGTCCATCAGCCACGTCCGTCCGTCAGTCTTGTCCTCGGTCCGGTAGTAGATAGCGTTGTTCGTGAACGCGAGCTCACCCTGCGACCCGCGAAAAGTGCCATCGCGTTTCACCGGGATGGAGTATAGGGCTGCAATCTTCCCCGGTGGCACGCGGTCGGTCACCGGCCGTTTGAGATGACCGCTGATTTGCTGGAACAGCGCCTCCGTCAGTTCGCCTTCGGTGAAGCGGAACCGGAATTCTTCGTCGCGTCCCAGGAATCGCCAGTCATCCTGATAGGTCAAAATGACGAATTCTTTCCGGCTGATGCGATCGAAATATTGAATATCCGTCCATTTCCACGACAGCCGATGCGGGCGGTTCGCGAGCCAGTCCAATTGACGCCCGATGTGGTCGATGCCGAGCCATTCCGGGCCGTGTTTGACGTGCGGGGCGGTAAACGCAATGCCTTCATCAGTGATCTCTATCGTCCCCTGTCGGTCGGGCCAGAGTGGCTTTTCGAGTCGTGCCGGGAACGTCTCCGCTGAAAGAACCGTGGCCAACGCCAGCAGGAACATCGCTTGCTTCATAGTGTCTCCTTCAAGTGATGGAATCCGGTGAAGGGGCCGCCTTGGGGCAGCCGTCGGCTCCGCCACAGGTAGAAAATAATCGGGTAAATAGCCAGTTCCATAATGCCGGAGGTGACGACACCGCCAACCATCGGAGTGGCAATCCGTTTCATGACATCGGCGCCGGCGCCGTGGCTCCAAAGAATCGGCATCAGGCCAGCGACGATGACGCTGATCGTCATGACCTTAGGCCGGACTCTCTTTACCGCTCCCTCGTAAATCGAATCGGCGAGATCGTTGCGGTTATTCAGAATGCCGCGCTTCTGGAAGCCCTCGTAGGCATCGTCCAGATAGAGCAGCATGACCACCCCCGTTTCGGCATCCAGGCCGGCGAGCGCTATGATGCCTACCCACACCGCCACGCTCATGTTGTAGCCCAGGATGTAGATGAGCCAGATCGCGCCCACCAGGGAGAACGGCACGGCAAGGAATACGATTGCTGTCTTTATGAGCGACTCTGTGTTAACAAAGATGATCACGAAGATGATGAGGATGGTTACGGGGATCACGTACATCAGCCGCTGCTGCGCGTGTTGCATATACTCGTACTGTCCGCTCCAGTTGATCGTGTAGCCCAGAGGGAGCTTGACCTTCTCAGCGACCGCTTCTTGGGCACTTTGGACGTATCGGCCTACGTCAGTAGTGCTAAGATCCACGTAGATCCAGGCGTTGGGCACGGCGTCTTCCGTCTTGATGGACGGCGGTCCGAGCACGTACTTCACGGAGGCAAGTTGGCCCAGAGGGATCTGCGGACCGGCAGGCGTCGGCACGAGCACCTGTTCCAGCGCGGGCAGATTCTCGCGAAAGTCTCTGCTGTAGCGGAGATCGACCGGATATCGCTCCAGGCCTTCCACCGTAGTGGTGATGTTCTTGCCTCCAATCGCAGCCTCAATCACATCCTGAACATCACCCACGGTCAGGCCGTAGCGCGCAATCGCATCCCGATCGATGGTGAAGTCCAGGTAGTTGCCGCCCATCACGCGCTCGGCGTAGACGCTAAGCGTACCGGGCACCTCTCGTACGACTGCTTCTATTTGCTCGCCCAAGTCCTGGAGGACTTTGAGATCGGGGCCGCCCACCTTGATGCCGACCGGCGTCTTGATGCCGGTCGAGAGCATGTCGACGCGCGTCTTGATGGGCATGGTCCAGGCGTTGGTAGCGCCCGGAATCTGAATGGCGGCGTTCAATTGATCCGTAAGTTTCTGAATCGTCATTCCCTTCGGCCATTCGCTTTCCGGCTTGAGCGTGATGGTGGTTTCAACCATCTCCAGCGGGGCGGGGTCCGTGGCCGTCTCTGCCCGGCCGATCTTGCCAAACACGTTTTGGACTTCAGGAAACGTTTTGATGATCTTGTCCGTTTGCTGAAGAAACTCGCGCGCTAACGTAATTGAATTCCCCGGGAGCAAGGACGGCATATAGAGCATATCGCCTTCATACAGGGGCGGCATGAATTCCGAGCCGAGACGTCGAAAGGGTATGGTGGTCACTGCGATCGTCAGGACGGCAAGGGCCAAAAGAAGGAACTTGAAGCGTAGCGCGAACTCGAGAACTGGATGGTAGATGCGTATTAGGAGACGGTTGACTGGATTCCGATGCTCCGGAAGGATTCTGCCGCGGATGAAGTACCCCATCAAAACGGGAACCAGCGTTATGGAAAGTAATGCCGCCGAGCCCATGGCAAATGTCTTGGTGAACGCCAGGGGTTTGAACAGGCGCCCTTCCTGCGACTCCAGGGTGAAGACCGGCATGAAGGATACGGTGATCACGAGCAGGGAGTAAAAGAGCGCCGGCCCCACTTCCGAGGCGGCATCGGCAATGATATCCCAGTGCGGTCTCTTTCCTGCGTCGCGCTCGAGATGCTTGTGAGCATTCTCGATCATAATAATCGCCGCGTCTACCATGGCACCGATCGCGATGGCGATGCCGCCCAGGGACATAATGTTAGCGCTGAGACCCTGCTGGTGCATGATGATGAAGGACATGAGGATTGCCACCGGGAGGGTGATGATGGCGACCAAGGCGCTGCGGAAATGCAGCAGAAAAATGATGCAGACGATGGCGACGACGATGCACTCTTCCGTCAACTTCCCTTTCAGAGTCTCGATGGCACGGTCGATCAGATCCGACCGGTCATAGGCCACCTCAATCTGTACGTCCTTGGGAAGGCTCTTCTTCAGTTGAGCGAGCTTCGCCTTGACATCTTGTATGACCTTCCGCGTGTCCGCGCCATAGCGGACTACAACAATCCCGCCCACCACCTCGCCCTCGCCGTTCCACTCGGCTAGTCCGCGGCGGATCTCCGGCCCGTATTGCACCGTGCCTATGTCTTTCACGAGGATCGGCGTACCGTTCCGGCCGACCCCCACGGCAGTTTCATCGAGATCTTTCAGCGACTTGATGTATCCCAAGCCGCGTATCATGAACTCCTTTTCGGAAACCTCCAGAAGCCTTCCGCCCACGTCGTTGTTGCTGCGCTGGATGGCCATCCGGATTTTCGAGATCGGAACGTTGTAACCGCGCAGCTTATCCGGGTCCACCGTCACCTGGTATTGCTTGACGAAACCTCCGACCGACGCCACCTCGGCAACGCCAGGAACGCCGGTCAACGCGTATTTCAGGTACCAGTCCTGAAGGGAACGAAGCTGGCTGAGGTCGCGGCGATCCGACTTGAGGGCATATATGAAAGCCCAGCCGACTCCAGTAGCATCCGGGCCAAGGCTTGGAGTGACTCCTACCGGCAGTTTCCCCTGCACGTAGTTGAGATACTCGAGGACCCGGCTGCGTGCCCAATACATATCGGTGCCGTCCTCGAAGATAATGTAGACAAACGAAAAACCGAAGAACGAATAGCCGCGCACCACCTTGGTATGCGGAACCGCCAGCATCTGAGTGGTGAGCGGGTAAGTGACTTGGTCTTCCACGATCTGCGGCGCCTGGCCGGGAAACTGGGTATAGACGATGACCTGGACATCGGACAGGTCCGGAATCGCGTCGATAGGCGTCTGACTGAGCGAATAGATGCCCGCGCCGACCAGAAACAAAGTGGTCAGAAGAACCAGAAACTTGTTATGAATAGACCACCGAATAATCTTGGCGAACATTTCATTCCTCTCTAATGTTTCCGCTCCGGCATCGACATCGGCTTCTGCCCGGGTGGCATCGGCATGGGCTTTTGCCCGGACGGCATGGGCATTTGCGTAGGTGCCTGCTGGCCTCCGGCGGGCTCTGGCGCCGGTTTCTTGCCGGCGCCGGCTGTCCGCTCGGCTAACATCTTTTGGGCTGCCTCGCTGAGATTGCTTTCCGAGTCGATCAGGAATTGAGAGGAAGTAACTACGGTTTCTCCGGCGCGCAAGCCCTTTCGGATCTCACGATACCCGTCGCCCAGTGCTCCGATTTCAACCTCTCGTGGTTCGAAGAGCCCTTTGGCTTTCTCCACGATCACCACGCTGGTCTCTCCACTGTGAAGAATGGCCTCCTCGGGAATCTTGACAATCGCTGAGACAGCGGGGACGCGTATCTCGACGTTCGCATACATTTGCGGCCGCAGCTCGAGGCTCAAATTCGGAATCTCAACAAACACCTTTAGCGTGCGTGTCTGCTGGTTGACAGTGGGGTCGATATAAATCACCTTCCCCGTCCAGTGCCGGTTCGGAAAGGCATCCACCGTGATGTCTGCCCGCCTGTCGAGTTGCATGTGGCGGATCTGGTCCTCGTAGACCTCGATTTGTGCCCAGATGGTCGACAGATTGGCAACCTTATACACGTTCATGCCAGGCGTAAGTTTCATGCCTTCGAGGGAGTCGGCAACCTTGGCCACCACCACACCCGAAACCGGAGAAAAGATTTTGAGCGTTCGGGTGATTTCTCCCGACTGACGCAATTGAGCAATCTGATCGTCCGTGATGTCCCAGTAGTGCAGCCGTTCGGCTGTAGCTTTGAGGAGAGACTGGGCTCTTTCGACCGCATCGGGATAGGCACGGCCTTCGAGGGTCTGGACGTAATGAAGGGTGTCGAGATATTCCTGCTGCGTTGTAACCAATTGCGGGCTGTAGATCTCAAATAACACCTGCCCCTTGCGCACCGGCTCGCCGACGTAGTTGACATACGCTTTTTCGATCCAACCCTCGAATTTCGTGTTCACGAATGCGAGGTCCTTCTCGTTGTAATCGAGTATGCCGATTGTGCGGATATCGACGGGGATCGAGCCGATTTCGGCGCTGACAGTGCGGATCGCGAAGCTTTGCATGAAGCTGGGATCCACCCGAACGCCGGTTTCCTGCGCCCCCTCGTCCTCGTATACCGGGACGAGGTCCATGCCCATGGAGTCCTTGCCGGGTTTATTGGAAACGACGCCGGGAAGCATTGACGAGCGCCAGTACTTGACCTTGCGCTCGCCGCCGGACGCCGCCGGTTGGTTGGCCGCCGCAGTTTGTCCTCCACTCGTGGTATTCGCGTGAAGTTTCGCCGTGATATCTGTGGCCCACGACCAACCGAGCGGGTTCCAGAACACAAAGATGGGAAGAGCGACGCCGACCAGGAATATCCCGAGCCCAGCCAAGAGTTTTGCGAATGCGGATTTCACGGCCTCACCTCCGGAAACGGCGCCCCAACGGCGCGTTCCATGTTTGCAAGAGATTTCATGTAGTCGGTAATGTACTGCGCGAGTCCCAGGCGAACATCCAGCAGAACACGCTCGGCGTCCAGCAAGTCGAGTACGCCCAAGGTGCCAGTGGAGTAGGCCGCTTCGGCGGACTGCAAAGATTGGCGCGCCTGCGGAATGAGGGTCGTATTGAACAGCGCCATCTGCTCGCGAAGCGTACTGATGCGAAAGCCGACCTCACGAATCGACGACTCGACGGCGTTGACGGTCTCCTGGTAGCCGCGCGTCGATGCAATCTTGGCTTCTGTCGCCTCGGCCACCTCGGCATCGTACTTCGCGCGATGCAGGGGCAAGTCGATGCCTACGTTGAGGCTCCATACGTTCATGCCGTTGTGAGGCGGCGCCATGGCGCCCGGCGTAGGTGGGTATGGCTCCACGTTGACGAACGTTCCGCCCAGGCTGAAGCCCGGCCAGTAGTCCTTGCGAGCGAGATCGATCCGCTTTTCGTCCCGCTCGATATCGAGCAGAGATGCCAGTACCTCCGGGCGATGGCGGCGCCCGACCTGATACAGTTGCCTGTAGTCGACATTTACCGCTGGAACCGGCGGCAGCTTGGTCCTGGGGATGGGCGTCTCCGGCGGACGGTTCATCAGGGCATTCAACGAAGCTTGCGCGTCGACGCGGCGCGCTCGCAACTCATCCAGCGTGCTTTGAAGGCGCGTGATCTCAGCCTGCAGTTTGACGGCGGCCTGCTGGAGTCCCGCGCCCTGCTGGTAGCGGGCTTCCGCAAGTTGCTCGTAGTGATCGAGCAGGATGCGTTCTTCGGCGTTGATGTCGAGGGCCACATCGACGAACGCCAGGCTGTAATACGCGTTCTTGACGGCTTGCACGACCTGGTCTTTTGCCGCTTCGTATTGCTGACGGTATCTGGCTGCCTCCTTAGCCGCGACCTGTTCACGCACCCCGAGGGTCCCGAACCAAGGGAACTGCTGCGTCAGGGTGACGGCGTTGGTCTGCGATCCTACACGTGTTTCGGGCGTGCGGAGGTAGTTCGTGAAGGCCAGCATCGGGTCGGGCAGTGCGCTGACCTGGGGCAAACGCTGTAAGACCGATCGGTACTGCGCCAATGCGCGGCTGAGTCCGGGGTTGCGCTCAAGCGCCTGGCGCATGTAGTTTGTCAGTTGGGCATCGCCGTCGGACGAGAATTTGGTGATGGCCTGACCGGCTTCACCGCTTTCCGGCTCGATCGCGCGTTGCTGGGTCCATCCGTTGCTCAGTATCAGGCTCATCGCCAGGGCAAATCGCGTCAACTGTCTCATCGCTCACCTTCCCAAAGGCAAGACGCGTGCCGTAAGTCGATCTTCGGCCTATCCGGCGCTGCTGGCGTTATTGTTTTCAATCAGTTATAAGAGCGATCCTGAGTCGGCGGGTCATCCCCGATCGGTTCGAAGCATTCTGAGTTCCGCCTCATATCGGGCGGCAGACCGGGCTCGTTTCGACGAGGTGCCTGATATGCGGCAGAAGCCCGCTTCGGAGTGCTGATGCCACATTTTTGCTAGACGGACGCGCCCTTACGCGCGAAACGCACCCCACGGCGCGGGTCGCCGCGCCATAGTCGTCAAAACTTTGCAGTGCATCGTGCGATGCGGTTGCAGCTTGTGGATTTGGTCCATTGTTGCAGATAGCCTTATGAATCTGGAGGACCCAAGGCAGTTCCCTCTAGACAGTCTGGCGCTTCCTCAGTTGCGCGAGGTGGCTTCCGCGCGTCGCGGACAATGAGGTTCACGATCAGCGTTCAGACGGCTAAAATGGATGCGATGAGCACGCAATCGCATTGGGAGCACATCTACGGCACGAAAGCGCCCGGCCAGGTCAGCTGGTTTCGTCTGCACCTCGAAACGTCGCTCTCTCTGATCAGGCGCTCAACAGGCGATCGTTCCGCGCGCATCATCGATGTCGGCGGCGGTGAATCCACCCTGGTCGACGATCTGCTAAGAAGCGGCTACGCTAACCTGACGATTCTCGACATCTCCCAAACCGCGATTGATGTCACCAAAGCGCGGCTCGGCAGCCTTGCGGCTGGCGTCGAGTGGCTTGTGACGGATGTGACGCGAGCAGACTTCCCCGCAAATGCCTACGACATCTGGCATGACCGCGCAGTGTTCCACTTCCTAACCACGCCATTGGAGCGGGCCGCCTACGTTCAAAGAGTTGCCCAGGCCGTCAAGCCCGGCGGGCATGTCGTTATCGGTACCTTCGGGCCCCAAGGGCCGACGAAATGCAGCGGCCTCGATGTCCAACGTTACGATGCCGATTCGTTGCATGGCGAATTCGGACCGCGCTTTCGCTTGGTTGACAGTCTGAAGGAATTGCACCAGACGCCGTTCGGGACCACCCAGCAATTCCTGTACTGCTTCTGCGTCGTCGAATAGCACGAAAGCATGGCCGATCCATCTCAGCTCCCGATCCTGGATCATCCCACCGATGAGCCTTCGGCGTTCACCGCCCAGACCCTGATCGACGATGTACGACGCCTGCGGCAGATTCCGGCTGACGCTCCTCCGCCTGTCTGCATCCTGGAATTTGACGGGGATCTCACCGACTGGCTTGTCGAACGGGGAATTGCGCGCCCTTTTTTTTCCTGGGCGTGCTTTCACACGACGATGTTTGTGCTGGACTTGGATGGGCTGGTCTGCGGCATGATCCCACGAACCATCGGCGGCCCGTACGCCGTGCTGATCGCTGAGCAGCTCCATGCTTCCGGTACCAAGCAGATTATCGGGCTGACATCGGCCGGGCGGGTGGCTCCCGACCTTCCCCTTCCCGGTCTCGTGGTTGCAACCAGCGCGATTCGAGACGAGGGCACGTCGTATCATTACCTCCCGCCCGCTAAGGAAGTAGCTTGCCCTTCGCAGATCACCCGTTCAATAGAGCGGCAATTGTCCACCACAGGGTTCGCGGTCCGCTCGGGGCCGGTATGGACGACAGACGCTCCTTATCGAGAGACGAATGGACAGCTTCGAGAATGGGCGAGCGAGGGCGTGCTCGCTGTGGAAATGCAGGCTGCGTCGCTGTTTGCTTTTGGGGAGGCACGGAAAGCCAACGTGGCTCTTGTTGCGAGAGTGAGCAATGCTGTGGATCACGAGGGCAGCCAGTTTGATACCGGTTCGCATGATCAGGGACTGGAAGTCCTCAAGGCGCTCGGCCGCGCGACGCGTTCATTTCTTGAGGCAGGTGGTTGACGCCACGAATCATGAGTCGATGAACAGTGAGAGGATCGCGCCCGGAAATGTGGTCCCGACCGCCGTCATGCCGACCGAGACCGCCGTATTGGCCGGCATCTGCGGGAGGGCACGTCGAGCGCACGAGCGGCCCGCCGAACGACATCTATCCGGGCGTGTATGTATTGCCCGCACCCGCAGTCAACGTGCCAGTGGCTTGTGCGCAGATCAGGTCGTCTTGGGGTCTCAGGTAGTACCCGAACCTACAACCGTTCGGCTAACAGGGTGAACTCGTGTCCTTGCCCGTTAAGTGACCTCCGTAAGGTGCCGACCCCGCATCCCCGCTTGAGTTCTCATCTGTCGATTTCCGATTTTCCCGGCTTGAGGAGCCGGAGCGGTTCATTTGGATCGTAATCGAATCCTACCGAAACTGGCGGCGGCGCCGAGCTGCGCTGTTTGAGCGCCGCGATTCTCAGCGCAGCATCGGTTGACGGCTTCGGCTGCAACACTGTCTTGCTTCTGGCCAGCGGCGGGGATGCAACTTCGCTGGAAACGCCAGCCCTGACACTGGCTCGCTTTGCAAGCCTTGCCTTACGGGTCCGGACTTTCAAGAAATGATGTATGTTGCTCGGGGAGGAGGTTACATGGCACTCATCCGCCAGCACTCGCGCGATCTCCTCGAAGGTCCGGCCGCGTCGACGCATCTCCTCGATCAGCGTGGCGTGCGGATCCAACCGCGAGCGTGGCGGTTTGGCCGGTAGTCTAGCGAGAATCTCATTGACCTTATCATCCATAACAACTCCACCTAAAATGCCCCTGGCGCGAGCCCGACGGTCCGCCAACGAGGCTGAACGTCCTTCGAATAACGGTTGAACGAGCATCGAATACCCATTAAATATCCATCGAACATCCAATGAACGTGTGTCGAATGGAATTGGCTTCGCTCGGTCCGCGAAACCTAAGCCGACAGGCTTAGGGATGGTGTCTCTCTCTCATAACTCCAGCTCTTCGAAAACTCGTGCTTGCTCCATCACTCGACTTCAATCTTCTGGACAACGATCTCACGTATGAACCGCCCCGCCTGTTCGAGAAAACGGTCCGACCGCACGCTCTCGCGAATCAGCGCAACCTGATGGGCCGCGATTGCACGCAGTAGGGGACCGAGTCCACCACCCTTCACCACCACATCGTGGCTGGCAAAGGCAATTCGCAAATCGTCGTCGCCACCTTCGGCGTAGACGAACTGATTCCACGACAGAATTACCGTCTGGCGCAGCAGCACAATCTCCAGTGCCGGTGGTTGACCGTCCGCACTGATAGCCCACGGCGATTTATCGACTGAGTCGGCGTTCACGAGTGCCCTCCTTTCGAGGTTGAATGACTGCTTGCTGGATTTGTTTCGAAACTGACGTGAGCAACCGGGCTGCCCGTCGAACCATGTCTCGCGCCGCTACCAAACCTCGAAGAGCGCCTCGATGCGAGTGCGTCCCCTTACCTCGCAGAAGCTCGGACGCCGACGTTCGCGCCATCGACCGCGCTACGGTCTCCTGGAGCCGCTCCTTATCGCTCGTAATCACCGTGACGCTTTGACGGCCCCGCGATGCGGCGACGTAGAACAGCTCCTTTGGCATGCCGTCACCGGAGATGATCACCGAATCGACGGTTTTACCTTGGCTGCGATGGGCGGTGACCGCGTAACCGTGGGCGAAGCTGCGATACTTGGAGGGGAGCGTCCGGCCGTCATCGAGCTGAATCTGGCCGGTGTCATTCACGGCGGACACCGTGACCAATTCGCCGTTTGTGATCCGCAGTCCAGCCTCGTGGCGGTTCGCGGTAAGTAGAAGACGGTCTCCGAAAGACACCTCAATCGGCCGCGCCTCAACGACATCGAAACTCCCGGCTTGACTCTTTGAAATGGTGCGTTCGGTGCCATCCGCACATCGGACCACCAGACCGCTGGATGCGACACGCACGATCTCCACCGTGTCGTTTCTCGCGATGGACTTCACAGCTCTGTGAAAGCCGAGGATCTGCCCGACCCGATAGTTCCGGAAGTCGGCTTTCTGTGCCGCAGTCCAGTTGAGTGAAACGCGGCGCGTCAGGGCTACACCCTCGCAGACTTCGCCGCGCGTCTTCCGGCGCTCGCGAATCGCATCGGTCACGCGGTCAATCTCGTCGTGAGTCGCGCAGACAACCAGGCAGCTTTGCCCGGAGCGGGCGTCATATGCGTCGGCGACGGCCGCGGCTCGTTCGGAAATTGCGACTTCACGAACGGCGCCCATCGCATCCAGCTTCGCGAATCCGCGCTCCGGGTTCCGGCGAAGCTCTTCGATCGCATCCTGGTAGTCCTTTCTGGTTTGCCGCTGGACCTGAGCCAGCGCGACCGTTTTCAACCGGGATTCCTTTTCCAATATCCGCAGAGCATCGCCTGCTTCCACGCTTCGGATTTGCTTGGTGTCCCCGCTGAAGACCACACGCAGCGAACAATCTTCCGCCAACCGAAGCAGGTCTGCCATCTGGCGCGCCGATACCATACCAGCCTCATCGAGGATGATCACCTTGCCATGAACGTCGCCACGGGTGCGCGGGTCTTGCAGGAGGCGTTCGACGGTGATGGCGTCAGCGAAGCCGACCTTCTTCAATTCCTCGACGGCGCTCATCGTCGGCGCTACTGCCAGTACATCGCGCCCCGCCTCCATAAGGGCGCGCCGCAGCTCCCTGAGAGTCGCGGTCTTGCCCGTGCCGGCTGCGCCGCTGATGCTCACCGCTCGGTCACGCGATTGAATAACGAACTCCACGGCGTGCTTCTGCTCTGGGCGCAAACGGTCTGAAACGGTAAGCGAC
>CAVXJY010000083.1:0-31459 GCA_963761855.1 Bryobacterales bacterium
GGCGTGGATCTCGTTGTCGGGCAGGCCGGCCACGCGGCCCAGCAGCAGGAAAGGCGGCAGCGCGTAGCTCAGGGTCGTCCAGCGGGCCATTTCCGCGAGCGAGTCCAGGGCACGCTCATGAATCAGGTCGAGCGCGTCCGGGTTCGGCGAATCGGTGAGCAGCACCAGGGCATGCACGGCTTGCAGGCGGTCTTCGAGGACGATCGAATGCAGCATCTCGACCAGCCAGGTGGGTGCGATGCGGAGATTCCGGTCCGGGT
The DNA here is from genome assembly GCA_963761855.1 of Bryobacterales bacterium. Taxonomy (GTDB): domain Bacteria; phylum Acidobacteriota; class Terriglobia; order Bryobacterales; family Bryobacteraceae; genus Bog-375. The sequence goes on from CAVXJY010000083.1 coordinate 261, forward strand.
GCTTGCCGGCATAGACCGCGATGGCCGCCAGCCCGCGCATGGCGTTGGCGCGGACAGCTCCGTCCGGGTCGCCGATGGCGTACTGCAATTCGCCGGCAGCCTGTTGCTTGTCCGCAGCGTAGCCGATCACCGCGGCCGCCACGGCGCGCTGGCTGGCGTCCGCGGAGTTGCGCAACACGTCGCGCAGCCAGTCGAAGTGGTCCGCCGCGAAGGTGACGAAACGGGGCTGGAATGAACGCGCTTCCGGGTCATCCATCATCGAATAGCCCGCGGTGAGGTCTTCGGTGGTGTCACCGCGCGCCGCCGCGTGCGCCACCGCGGTCAGGAAATCGCTGTAGGTGTCCAGGAGCTCCCGCGGCAGAGTGGCATCGCCTGTGGGCGGAGAATGGAATGAGGGGTGCGGTGCGCCGCGCTCTTCAATGCCGATGAACAGGGTCACCGACACGCCTTCGCAGCACACTGCCTCCACGCGCACCAGAACGATGCCGGGAATCTTGTCGATCTGGTCCTCGATATCGCCCTTGGATGCGGTCAGCGCCCCGCCTTTTCTCAGGCCTGTCACCGCTTGGATCTTCTCGGCCGTTACTTTGCGCAGCCCGTAATAGTCGATGTCGGCAATCCGTGGCGCCTGTGCCGCTGCGGCACAGGCCAGGCCGAGCAATGCGATGAGTTTTCTCACAAGAGAAGAGACGCGCGGCAATGCCACGACAGAGGTGCAATTCGGGGACCGTTCGGCGGCTAGCGGAGATTCCAGGCCGGGAACTGTCGAATAAGGCGGGATTCCGCTGCCAAAAAGAAAAACCGCACCGGATATCGCCCCTAAAGACCTGCAGGGCTTCATCCGATGCGGCTCGCCCAAGTTGGGCTGGGATCCGGCGTCGGGCTGACTGGTTACGACCGCAACGGCCCACTTCTGGCCAGGTCCGCGTCCTATTCTTCCCTACCAGAAATGCCAGACAACTTCCGCAACCTCTGATCCAACGGAGAGACCATGATAGCGTTCGATAAAAAACCCCTCTGCGGCAACCAACAAGGGAAGAATAGTGAGCAAAACCTACTACAAACACCGGCTCCCGCAAGCACGCTGTCCCTTCGGCTCACTCTTCTTCCGCCTGCCTGTTGCTGCAGAGGGCAGGTTAAAAAATTACTTCGCCAATTCACATTACGTTTAGCAATCGGACAGCCGCGTGTCAAATGCCGTAACCCCTTTTTATCGAAATATTTCTCCGGTCCAGCAGGTAATCGGGTGAGACACCTTGGGCGGGCGCTGTGTCGCTATGACACAATTTGTGTGATGCGGCCTGTTGTGCTTGGCATTCTGGTTCTGGCGCTGGCGCCGGCGGGGGCGTGGGCGCAAACTCCCAGCCCAGCCGACCCGGTGGTGGTATCGGGCGACCATCCGCGCCTCTTCCTGAGCGCCGGCCGGCTTCGGCTGCTGCGCCGCGAACGCGAGCGGCGTTCCGCGCGCTGGCAGCAGTTTGAGGCGCTGATTTCCGGCAATGCGCCGATGCCGGAGCCGGGCTTCGCACAGGCCCTCTATTATCAGGTCTCGGGCGTTCGCACCGCCGGCCGCCGCGCCGTGAATTGGGCGCTCGCCGCATCCGACCTGCGCCAGATGGCCCTGGTCTACGACTGGTGCCAGGACGTAATGACCCCCACCGAGCGGGACCAACTGGCGGGCCGCATGGCGCGCCGTATGGAAGAAACCGCGGGCGTCGAATCCATCCCCGGCGTGCGCTCGCGCGTGCTGGCGGCGGTGGCGCTGTTTGACGAGGCGCCGGCGGGCGCGCCGGACCTGCCGCGGCAGGAACTGAATCGCGATGTTCACTCCTGGTGGGAGGGCAGACTGGCGCCGGCGCTGGCCGCCGGCAGGGCGGTGATCCCGCGAGAGGATGCCTACGCCACGATGGAAATGTTGCACGCGTTGGCAGACTCGGCCCGGCTGGATCTGCGCGAATCCGCGCCCGCCTACTTTGCCGAGTTCCCCATCGAACACCTCATGAGCTACTATCCCGCCCCGTACCACACGGCGGAGGGCGACATCTATTTGGGCGCCACGCGCCGCGCCGGCGAGCCCGATCTCGAGCAGGCGGTTTTCTCCCGCGCCGCCGAGCTGGCCATGGTGGCCTTTGACCCCAACGCGCCCTCCACCCAGGTGCTGCAAGGCTGGCTGATGCATGACCGTTATCAACTGCGCATGCCGCTGGGCGCCCCGTATGAATTCCTCTGGGCCAACCCGTACCAGCCCGGCCTCAGCTACTATCAGGTGCCGCTGGTTTACTACAATCCCCGCTCCGGGCGTTTGTACGTGCGCTCCAGTTGGGAAGACGATGCCGAATGGTTCGGGCTTTTCGACGGTGCGATGCAGCTATTTCGCGATGGGCGGGTTACCGCGGTCGACCCGCACGCCGGCGCGGAACCGCTTTTGCTGGACGCAGCCGCCATCTGCTTTGCCGGCCCGCAGGGCGGGGAGGACGGCGCGTGGCGTTTGACGCTCGAAAATGCGCAGCCGGTGTTCGTTGTCGGTCTGGAGCCGCGCCACGCCTACCTGGTGGAAGTCGACGACGAAGAAATGTATGAAACCGAAGCCGATCCCGCCGGCACGGTGCAACTCGATGACGTCCCGAGCGGCCGGACCAGCGGTGTCAGGCTGCACGCCATAGCGAACCAGCATCGGTAGCCGGATGGGCGGGCCACATACGCCGGCTTAAACCTTCCCAGCGGGCGCAGGCTTGTGGTCGGCGACGTATTGGCGGAGGCGGGCGTGGAACGCGGCTCCCAGTGCGGTCTGCGCGGCGAGGGTGCGGCCCACTTTGGCGCCCTCAATTTCCAGCACCGGCAGCAGGTCGCGCGTGGTGGAGGTGATGAACACCTCGTCGGCGGCTTTGAGATCGGCCGGCAAGAGGGGCTTCTCCCGGACCTCGATGCCAGGCACGCGGATTTCGCTGAGCAGTACCTCGCGGGTAACGCCAGGCAGGCAGCCGGAGCTGAGCGGGGGCGTCCAGACCTGGCTCCCGTTGGCGATGAAGATGTTGGCCGAAGTACATTCCGCCACCTCGCCGCGCTCATTGAGCAGGATCACTTCGTCGAAGCCGCGCTGCTGCGCGTTTTCGAGCCAAGTCAGATTCATCGCCCAAGAGAGGATCTTGGCGCCGGCGAACTCGCAGGCGGCATGGCGCGCCTGCGGCTGAAGGGCCAGCTTGACGCCATGGCCCCATTCCTTGGTATCGGCCGTGAGCGCGATCAGGTCGCTCGAGCGGCCAGTCGAAGGCCCGGCCCACATACCGCCCCCGTTGCGGACAATCGCGACCCGCAGGGTCGAATCATAGGCGTGGTTGGCCTCCACCAGTTCCAGCAGCCTGCCGCGCAGCACCTCGGGACCTTCGAGCAGCGGCACGTGAAACAGCGCGGCATCGCGCTGGATGCGGGCCCAGTGTCGTTCGAAAGCGAAAGGCACGCCCTCGGCTACGCGCAGCGTGCTGAAAACGCCCCAGCCCGACAGCAGCCCGACTTGCCCCGCCGCCAGCGTTTGCGATGAAGCTTCCTGAATGCGATCGTTGTGAAGAATGAAACGGTGCAGCACGTACTTATTCTATCGCGCGACGCATAGGAGCCACGTTTGGAGGACAGATCGGCTGGCGTGGTCATGCCTGGCTTAGCTCAGCTAAACCAGGTGCTCGGTCAGTCTCCGGGACGCGCGTGATTCGGTCAGGTGGCGCAAGGAGCCGCATCGCCACCGCCGACGCAGCCGTGACCCATGCCGTGCCGCTGGCGCGTTGCGGCTACACTGGAAGCATGAGTCGGCCCTGGCTCACTTTGGCTGTTTCGGCGGTAGTTCCATGCATGGCGCAGGTCACCACTATTTCTCGGAGCATGTGGGAGACTGCTGATAGACAAGTCGTTAGGCTCAATCCTACGGCCTTCCCTGAATTGCCAAATAACTTGGTGACAGCGCTTCAAGGGCGTGGCTGCAGGATTCCTCAAGTGCCCATGATCGATGGGCGCCACAACGTCATCAAAGGCGAATTCTTAAAACCTGGACAGACGGATTGGGCCGTGCTCTGTTCGGTTGGCCGAGTCTCTTTAATCCTTGTTTTCTGGAACGGCTCCGAGACGAATCCCGCTCAGATCGCAACGAGGGACGACTTGGACCGTCTCCAAGGCTGGGGAGGCGACAAGATCGTCTATTCGTCCGCAATTGCCCCGGTTGGCCGGGAATATATCCTGGAACATTACAGAGCCTATGGTGGGGAAAAGCCGCCTGAAATTGACCGTCAGGGCATTAACGATTTGGACTTCGGGAAAGCATCGGTGGTGCTCTACTTCTATCGAGGAAAGTGGCTCCATTTGAGCGGGGCGGACTGAGAGAATCCAAGTTATTGGCCTGCTTCTTGACTGTCCACTTGACGGCAGGGGCCGATGGCTACCCTGCCGCAGACTCACTCCCGGCAAACTGCGGTGCGGCGCTGCTGCAGTTCGGGGCGATATTCGGGCGGAACTAACAGGGTCAGCGCGTCGGGGACGATGCGGATTTCGGCGGGCAGATGGCCGGCCAGTTCGCCATCAATCTGCAGGCAAACGCGCTCATCCAGCGGCTTCGGCGCCAATACGTGCCGGGCGCGCAGCACGATGATGCCCCGCATGCCCCCCACCCGGTTGGCGACGAGGCCGGCGAAATAGCGCACATAGCGCAGAGTGGAGCGGCCCTGGAACAAGACGAGCTCGAAATGGTCGTCGAACAGGCTAACATCGCGGGCGATCTCGAAATCGCCGCCGTAGTTGCGGACCTTGCTGACCAGGGCAAAGGAGCAGCGGTGGGTGACGCCATCCGCTTCGATCGAGAATTCCGGCAGGCTCCGCCCCAGCAGGCTCCAGCCGGCCAGCCAGTACGCCAGCTTGCCGATGCGCGCCTTCAGCGGCAGGCTGACCTGGTAGACGATCTGGGCATCCAGCCCGATGCCCGCCATCAACAAGAAATGCCGGCTGGCGGCGCCGGCTTGCGCAATGACTTGCCCGATCGAAATGCGCTGCGGATGGCATTCTTCGAGGCGACGCGCGGCGCCGAGGAAATTGCCGCCGAGCTTCATCTCCATCGCCAGCACGTTGGCGGTGCCCGCCGGCAACACCCCCAGCGGCACCTGGGAACGCACCATGCCTTCGGCCACTTCGTTCAGCGTGCCGTCGCCGCCCGCGGCCAGAATCAAGTCGGCGCCGCGCGCGATCTGCTCCCGCGCCAGTGTGCCCGCGCTGCGTGGACCGGTGGTGGGGCAGCACGTCACGTTGTGCCCGTCGTGTTCGAGGATCTCAACGGCGCGCGCAACCAGCGCGCCGCCCTTCTGCCCCAATCTTCCCGCGCATGGGTTGTAAATCAGGGCGGTCTTGCTGTAACTGGTGATGGTGGACTCTCCCGTTTCCTGGTTAGATTATAAATGAGAGCACGATGAAAGATTTCGTGAGGGAAGCCGAAACGCTGCGCGGCCAGTTGCGCCGCCACGAGCATCTGTACTACGTCCTGGACCAGCCGGAAATCAGCGACGCCGAATACGACGCCCTGATGCGCCGCCTGCGGGAGCTTGAGGAGGCGCATCCGGAGCTGGCGTCTGCGGATTCGCCAACCGGGCGCGTCGGCGGCAAGCCGCGCGAGGGGTTCGTCAAAGTTCGCCACAGCGCGCCTATGCTCAGCCTCGACAACGCCCTCAACGAAGGCGAGTTGCGGGACTTCGACCGGCGCGTGCGGGAATTGCTGGAGGGCGCAAAGTACGCGTACGTCGCGGAGCTGAAGCTGGACGGCCTTTCGATGGCCGTGCAGTATGAGCAAGGCCGCTTCCGCCAGGCCGTGACGCGCGGCGACGGCTCGGTGGGCGAGGACGTTACCGAAAATGCGCGCACCATCCGTTCTCTGCCGCTCAACGTAGAAACCGCGTGGCCGGCCTTTGAAGTGCGCGGCGAGACCGTCATGAACCGGCGCGCCTTCGAGCGCCTCAACGCCGAGCGCGACCAACAGGAGCTGTCCCGTTTCGCCAACCCGCGCAACGCCGCGGCCGGCTCGCTGCGGGTGCTGGAGCCACGGATCACGGCTTCGCGGCGCCTGGATTACTATCCGTACTTCCTGATGGTAGACGGACTCCCGGCGCTTCCCAGCCAGTGGGCTGCGCTCGACGAAATGGTTCGCCTGGGTTTCAAAGTCAACCCTCATCGCAGGTTGTGCGCGGGCGTGGAAGAGGTGCTCGAATTTTGCGCCCATTGGGAAACGCACCGCCAGGAGCTGCCTTACGAGATTGACGGCGTGGTGGTGAAGGTGGATTCGGTGGAGCAGCAGCGAGCGCTCGGCTTTACCGCGAAAGCGCCGCGCTGGGCGATCGCGTACAAATATCCGGCGCGTCAGGAGCGCACCACGGTGACCGCGATCGAAGTGCAGGTGGGCCGCACTGGCGCGCTGACCCCGGTGGCGTACCTGCAGCCGGTGGCGGTGGGCGGCGTCACCGTTTCCCGCGCCACGCTGCACAACGAAGACGAGATCGCGCGGCTGGGGTTGAAGATCGGCGACGAGGTGATTGTCGAGCGCTCCGGCGACGTGATCCCCAAAGTGGTCCGCGTCTGGGCGCAGGGCAAGGGCCGCAAGGCTTTCGTGATGCCCGTTAACTGCCCGGTCTGCGGCGGCCGGGTGGTGCGCGAAGAGGGCGAGGCCGCGCGGCGCTGCATAAATGTGGACTGCCCGGCGCGGTTGAAGGAATCGATTCTCCATTTCGCGTCGCGCGGCGTGATGAACATCGACGGGGTGGGCGAGGCGCTGGTGGATCAACTCGTCGACCGCGGCCTGGTCAAGAGCGTCGCCGATCTCTACAACCTGACAGCCGATCAACTGCTGTCGCTGGAGCGTATGGGCGGGAAGTCGGCTGCCAACGTGCTCGCCAATATCGAACGGTCTAAGCTGAATCCGCTGCCGCGGGTGATCACGGCTCTGGGAATCCGCTTCGTTGGCGAGCGCACGGCGACATTGCTGGCCGACGCGATGGGCAGCCTCGACGCTGTGGCGGCAGCCAGCGCCGACGAGTTGCAGAGTGTGGAGGAGGTCGGGCCCAAAGTGGCGGAAAGCATCGTACAGTTCTTCCGCGAGCCGCGCAACCGCGACTTGGTGGAACGGCTGCGCGCCGCCGGTCTCGATTTCACTTACGTGTCGGAACGGCCCGCGGGCGGCCCGCTGCAGGGCCTAACCTTCGTGCTGACCGGCGCACTGCCTACCCTCAGCCGCGATCAGGCCAAGGCGCTGATCGAGCGGGCCGGCGGCAAAGTGGCCGGCTCCGTGAGCAAGAAGACCAGCTACGTGGTGGCGGGCGAAGACGCCGGCTCGAAGCTCGACAAAGCGCGCGCGCTGGGAATATCAGTAGTCGATGAGCGGGAATTGCGGCGGCTGATCGAAGTCCACGAGTAAAAGGGCGGCCGCGCCGCAGGGGCACCGCTGGCTACGGGTGGTCGTCCCTCATTAGCTTGCCGACGCGCTTCAAATTGCTCCTGATCTCGTCGGTGGCGTCGATCATCTGGCTGGTGTCATAGATTACGCGCGGGGTCAGGAAGATGATGAGTTCCGTGCGCGAAGTGATGACGCTTTTGCTCCCGAAGGCCATGCCCAGAATGGGGATACGGTCCAGAATCGGGATGCCGCTCATGGATTCGGTTTTGGATTCCAGGATGGCCCCACCGATGGCGACGGTGTCGCCATCCTGCACCGTGATCTGAGTGCTCATGGAGCGGTTTGAGAACCCCTCACCCAGGCTATTCGATGCACTGGCTGAAGGAGCGCTGACCTGCTGGTTGACGACCATCGTCACCACGCCGCTTGAGTTGATGCGCGCCATGATGTTCAGCGTCACCCCTGTGCTCTGGCCGCTGATGGTCTGGGCGAAAACGGAGTTGCCGCCCGATTGCACGCCTGCCGCCACGCCGGAGGTAGTGGCCACGGGAATCTGGTCGCCCACATTCATGGTGGCCGGCACGCTATCGGTGGCGATGATGCTCGGCGAAGAAATCACCTTGGCGCGGCCGACGCCTTCGTTCGCTTGGAGCAGGCCCAGCAGTTGTTTGCTCTTCCCAACCACCATGCCGGCGGTCAACGCCAGACCGCCCGAACCGACCGCGGCGAACGGCGCCAGCGACGACGTTACGCCGCCGATCAGGCTCTGCCCGTTGGTTTGCGGCGTGACATTATTGTTGGTCAGGGAGTTACAAGCGGTATTTCCCGACGACTGCAGACAGCTTTGTAAGCCCGCCGCGAAGCTGCCTGACAGATCCACCTCGTAGATCTTGCAGTCGATCAGCACCTGGCGCGGCGCCACATCCAACTGGCGCAGCAGATTCTGAATTTGTTCCCACTCCTGCGGGGTGCCCTGGACCAGAATGGTGTTGTCGAACGGATTGGGGATCACGTGCGGCATGCGGGTGGCCTGCTCGCCGCCGGCTGCCTGCTGGCCCAAGTAGCTGCCAGTACGATCGGCCGCGGCCCCCTGCCCCACGCCAGCGGCGGACATGCCCAACTGAGGGGACATCGCCTGCTGCTGATATCCACTGTACCCGCTCGTCCCGGCGTAGCCTCCATTACCGCCATACTGACTGCTATACATCGCATTGTTACCGCCGTACATGTTGCTGTAGCCCATCGCCGAGGCTCCGCCGTAGCCGCCGCTATAACCGCTGCCGTAGCCGCTGCCATAACCGCCGCCGTAGCCGCTGCCCATGCCATACCCCGTGCCATTCAAACCTAGCCCCGAGCTGTACATGCTGTTGTTGGCTTGCTGCGCCAAGCCGATCAACGCCATCGTATTCCCGCTGTAGAGCGCCATGATGGCCATCGCCACTGTCTCGGCGCGGCCGTACTTCAGGCGGTACACCCAGTTACTTGTCGTTCCCGCAGTTACCTTGACCGGGACGTCCAGTTTGTCGATCCACTTCTGGACTTCGCTGAAGATGCCCGGATTGGGAGCCACGGCGATGATGGTATTGATGCGGTCCACCGGAATGAAGCGCACGGCAGCGGACTTTTCGGAAAGCGCGTAGGCTTTGAAGACCGTCTCCAGTTCTTTGGCCAGGTCGGTGGGGCGGCTGTTAGAAACGTCGAACAGGCGCACGCGCTTGGTCGCGAAGGTGTCGCTGTCGAAGAGCCCGATCAGTTCCATGGTCCGCCGCATGTTACGGGCGTTGTCTTCAAGAATCAGCAGATTCGCCGCTTCGTAGGTGGAGTGAGTGGCGCCTTCGCCATAGAACGGCGCCAGCAACTTGTCGATATCGGTGGCGGTTGCGTACTTGAGGAAAATCAGGTTCAGAACAGTCTGCTCGTCGTCGGGCAACGTCTTGGCGTCGGCGTTTATGATCGGCGTTAGCGGAAGCTGGGACACCACGTTGACCGGCACGATCCGGTACAGGTCGCCGACCTTCACGATGGTGCTGCCATTGACCCGCAGGATGACTTGGAGCAGAGGCATCAGATCCACCGGCTTCACTTCGCCGTAGGTGTGAATGGTGACCGCGCCCTTGACCCGCGGATCGATCAGGATGTTGATCTTCAGCATCCTGGCGATCAGGTTGACCATCTCGACCAGGTTCACATTGTCCATCGAGAGCAGGCCCTGATCGGCCATCTTGGGTGGCTGCGCCGGCGTTGTCGTAGGAGCGGGGGCGGACGCGGGTCGCTGTGATTGCGGCGCCGGTTGCGGCGGTGGCTGCGGCTGCTGCGCTTGCCGCTCCCGCATGATCTCGTCGATCGGTTTTGCGGGAGCCTGCGCCAACAGCGCCGGAATCATGGCGCCTGCGAGCGCGAGCGAAAAAAGGAAACTGCGGCGCATCGGGTTATTCCTGCCCGCCCGCCGGGCCAGCCTTCTGGCGCGCCCAAACGGCTTGCTCGGCCGCATCCAGCTCGGACTTCTTGGTTCGCCACCGGTAAACGCCGAAAGGCCCCGGCCGTTCAAAGCGGACGGCATCGCCATCGTCCCAGGCCTTGGCGTTGGCCAACTCATCGGGGCGGGCCGGGGCTACGGATTGGGCTTCCGCGCGCGTGATGCCGAAGGGAGTCCGCCGGTAGATCCATGTCTTGCCGTGCGCGTCGGTATAGCGATAGAGATTGGGCGCAACCGCTGCCGCGCTCGCGGGTATGGCGAGTTGCCCCGTTCCAGCGGCCGGCTGGGCCCGCAGCGCCATCAAGGAAACAAAAAGTATCAAGACTGTTTTCATCGCTTTTTCTCCCGGATCTATGATTGACAGGCGGAAGCGCCTGTTCCAACTGCCTGCCCAACCCTCACTGCACCGGCTCCCAATAACAGGACTGACCGAACGGCGTGCCTCTCAGAACCTTGCGGTAGCCGTCCACCACCGATCCCTCCGGCGTCGTGTCGCCCGGGGTGCAAAGTTTGACGCCGAAGTGCGTCTGCTCGCCGGGCCCCTGCGCGGCGGGCGGAGGAGGCGGTGGCGGCGCCACGGCGACGGGCACTTCGGTGCGCGCCTCGGCAGCCAGCACGGCGGGGCTCACGTGATCTTCCAACTCGTCCACCGATTTGCGAATCACCTGGTCTCTCCACCCGAGCTCGATCTCTCTTGTATTGACGCTGAGCAGCGTGAAATCGCCGATCGTCTCACCCGGACGCACCGCTTCATGTGCCGACCCGGCCCTGACACTGAGGATGGCGATCGGCCCGCCGCCCAGATTCATATATCCGTGATAAACCGGCAGCGGCGGAACCGGTGGAGGAGGCGGCGGGGGAGGCGGAGGTTCGATGGGAACGTTGGGATCGCGCGAGCGGTCGAGCAGGTCCTTCTGCGCCACGTCCTTGTAAGCAGCCGGCAGGATCGCGGGCTGGTTGGGCAAGGGCAGCAAGGGCGGCGTTGGCGCCGCATCCACGCGCCGGCGCAGGGTCGCGACCTGATGGGCCTTGGTGGCGCGCCATGCGTCCCGCAATTCGACCGCGGTCCATGCCACGGCAAATGCCAGGGCCAAGTTGAGGATCCAAAGCTTGCGATTCACGCTCCCAGCCCTCCTTTCTTTTGGGGCAGCAGCTTGCGCGCTACCAGCGCGCCTACGGAAAGATGCACCTGTATAGTCTTTTTCTTATCGTTGCCGCCGTTGACGCGCAGCTCGTTGGTTGCCAGTATCTGCGGCTGGTCGGCCAGCGCCGCCATCAGGTTCACCAGTTGATCGATGCCGCAGACGAAGGCTACGTCCACGCTGACTTCGCCGTAGTCGGAGCTCACCACCGATTCACCCATGCGCTCCACGCCGCGCACTTCGATGCCGTTTGCTTTGGCGATGGCCTGTACCATCTCCAGCAACTGGGCCTGGGCCTGGGCCTTGGTGTCGGCTTTGAGGATGCCCTTTTCGCGCGTGGCCAGCTCCGCTTGCGCCTGCCGCAGCCGCGCTTCCTTTCCCGGAACGGAGGCCGCCTTGGCGCGCAAGGCTTCCAACCGCTTCTCGGCGATGGGAATGGCCTCGGCGGCGGGGAGGGTTCCCGTGTCCGAGCTCGCAAACAGGCCGTACCGCCAGGCCGCGGCCGGAATCAACAGCGCCGCGCCCGCCAGCAGCATCGTCCGTGAGCGGCGGTCCAGATTCCCGATCGTCATGGATTTCTCCTGTTGGTGTGGATCTGGAACATCTCTCCCGCGCCTGCGGCCGCGTGCTGGTCCATATCCATCTGCGAATTCTGAAACAGCGGCGAAGAGTCGAGAATCTTCAGTAGTGGAGCGGCCTGCGGCGCCTCCCCCGTGATGCGCGCCGTATCGCGCGTCAATTCGACGGCGTTGGTCCACGCCGGCGGCTCTACCAGCCGGGTGAGCTCGTTGAGGGCGTCCAGATCGGCGCGGGTGCGGCCGCGGTAACGGTCGAGGAGCGCGGTGCGGGCGCGCGTTCGTTCGGTTTCCCGGTCGAGCGCGGCGGCGCGAAAGGCGCCGGGCTGGACGCGCGCGATTTCGGCTTCCAGCATTTTCAGATACCGGCGGTTTTCGAACTTCGGCCAGGCTATGGTGACGATCAGCGCCAGCAGCGCCAGCCCGGCGAGCACCTCGGTGGGAACCAGCATGGCACGCGAACGCCAGTGCCGGTACTCGCGGGGCAGGACGTTCGCCGCCGGCGCCAGCCGGGGACAAGCCCCTGCCAGCGCCGTGGCGTACGGCAGTGCGTTGCGGGATAAATCGTTTTCCACCGGGTTTACAGTGGGCCGGGGCAGCACTTCTTCCAACGTCAACGGCTGGGTTTCCGGCGGCAGCCGCAGTTCGGCCAGAGCCAGCGCCGCGGCCCGCTCAGGCGCTGCTTCGAGCTCGGCCGAAAACAGCGGCCGCGACGGGCTTTCGCCGTACACCTCCAGTGCGCCCGTGGGCGTGCGGCCCAGCGCCACGAAGCCTTCCCCGTCGCGATGGCTGTTCAGGCGGACGGCGGCGTGCACAGCGGCGGCGGAGAAGGTGAAGCTGGAAACCGTGATGCCCGCCGCCGCGAACAGTTCCACGTAGCGCTCTACGGCGGCGCGGCGTGCCATGCCAAGCAGCACGCCGCCGTAAGGCAGCGCGGACCAGCCCCAGACCACGTCTTCATCGCCGTAGGGATGGAGCGTATCGATCTGTAACCGGATGGCGCCTTCTATATCCCCGGCCGCTACGCCCGGCAACGCCAGTTGGCGGACAATCACTTCGCGGCGCGGCAGCAGCACGGTGGCGCTCAGGTGGCTGGCGCCGGCGGATTTCAAAAAGAGGCTATACTCGCCGCCCCATTCGGCGGCTGGCCGGCCTGCGAAGCCCGGGATGGCAAGTCGTCCCAGCACCCGGACGCCTCGCGGACGCACCCGCGCCACCACCACCTCAAGGTCCGCCACGCCGATGGCGATACCCACGCCGGAGCCAAATTCGAGCAGCTTGCGCAGGTCCTTGGGAAATGCGAAGGGCATCGCCGTCATTCGCTCCACGCCGTGTCGTACCAGCGCAAAATGTGAATGGGGGCGTCATAGCCCGGCGGCATGTACTTGACCGTCGCCGCCACGGTGCGGCGCAGGTCGGAGAAGTGCCCGCCGTCCAGGCGCAGGCGCGCCGTCGCCTGCATGGTGACGATGGAGTTGCCCCCCACCCGCAGCCTGCCGGCAGCCAGGCCCGCCATGGCCGCCAAGGCGCCAAGCTGGTCCCGCAGAATGGGACCCGACTGGCGGCGCGCCAGCACCGCGGCAATCGCGGCCGGGTCCATCCCTACCGCGGCCAGCACCGCGGGCTGGGCTGTGTTTACATCCACCTGCGAGCCGATTCCGTAAACCGAAAGGCAGTCCACCAGCCCCGCGCGGCGCACCAAATGCATGACGCCGTTCGCGTCTTTCTGCGGGGTATAGGTTCCATAGAATAGTTCGGGCGTGACGCCGGGCACAGACAATAACTCCTCAATCTCTTGTATGGACGCGCCCGGGGACCGAAAAGACGGCGCCGGCGGCCCGCCCGCTGCGGTTCCGCGCGCTTGGATGATCGATTGCGCCAGCGCACCCGCCGCGCCCTCCTCCAGCCCCAGCGCTATTCCCAGGCGGGTGAGATCTTCGAGCGTGGCCCGGTTGACATTCAATTTGGCCGTGACGGGAATGAATTCCACGCGCACATCGCCGCTGGCGAAATGGTAGACGACCTGGGTGGCGCCCTCCGGGATGCTGCGCGTGGCCGGCGTCTGGAGACTCCACAGAAGCTCCAGGGAGGCGCGATCGACGCCCGCCGCCGCCAGGTAGTAGCTGCGCAAACCGTCGAGCGCGGTGGACGTGCGTTCGGTTTCGCCGCGAACCGTGGTCGCCAGCGAAAAGCCGACCGTCGCCAGCGCGGCCGAAAGCCAGAGCACGGCCAGCAGGGCGCTGCCACGGCGCCCGACCGGGCTGCGGCCGGCGTGCCTGATGCCTTTCACTCCGTCGCGGTGCTGTCTATCAAAAGTCGTCATACTGGACATTCCACGAACGGTGGATGCGGATCGGCGCCATCACTGTGATCGGCTGCAATCGGGAAGAGTCGGCTTCGAGCGGCGCCATTTCCACGCGAATCGCCCTCGGCCAGCCGGTGCCCGTGGCGCTTGCCCTCCATTCCGGCGGCTGCATCGCTTGTCCCTGAGGCGATGGCGGCACTACCAGATAAGAGAACCGGCAATAGGCCAGTTGGTCCGCCAGCACGAAGGATTTTGGAGTTGCCACAACCGGCGGGAAATTCACCTTCCCGCCGACCACAGGGTCGGGGGTGATATCGGCGCATTCCCGGCCCGCGCCAATCCGTGTGTAGGGCGTCTCGTTCACCACCAGCCGCACTCCCTTGCCATCCTCACCCGGAATCACGAACATCTCGAGGATCTGCGCCGGGCCGCGCCAGCCCTGCTGCAGCGAAAATGTGGAAGCCAGCCGCATGGTTTGCGGCTCCCCCTGAAAAAAAACGAAGGGGAAACGAGCCAGGTCAGGCCGGCCCAGGCAAAGCGGCATGGCCGGGATTAGTCCTTCCAGTTCCTGCCCCAGAACCCGCTGCGCGCCGGCCACGCGCCGGTCGGCAAGCAGTTTCTCATCCGTCTTGCCCAAGGCCCGCAAGGCTACCTGCAAGGCAAGCAACATGGCCAGAGAAAGGACGCTCAGCAGCGTCACGGCGATCAGTACCTCGATCAGCGTCATGCCGGCCTGGCGGCTTCGCATAGCCGGGCGCTTCATGGCTTCAGCACCCTGTGGCGGAGACCCTCGAGGGTAAAAGTCCGGCGCCGGCCGGATACCATCCACCAGATCTCCAGCCGCACGTGATCGAGCGCCAGTGCGCCTGGGGTCGGCGCCGGTGGCTGTTCAAAAGGCTCTATCTGCGCGAGCCAGCCCGCTTCCAGGCCACCGGTCGAATCCGGGTCGAACGTGCCGGCCAGCGGCGTGCCGGGGTCCGCCAGAATGTTATTCATTTGCAGGCGGCCCAACTGCACTACCCGGTCGTAGTCGCGCAGCCGCGCCGCGTTGCGCACCGAGCCGGAAATGCCCGCCAGCAGCCCGACCACGGCGATCGCCATGATGAGGCTGGCGACGATCATTTCGAGCAGCGTGAATCCGCGTGTGCGTCTCACTCTGTATTGACGGTTTCCACGCGCGGAAAGCCGGTCATGGGGTCCAATTGCACTCTGCGCCGCCCGCCGTGATGGTTGGAGTATTCTACGCCGATGGCCGGCGCCGTGCCGCCGGGGACGATCAGAATCTGGCGGTCGGCGCGGTCGGAGTCGTCGCGCTCGGGCAGCACCTTGTCGATGGTGATGCCTTGCGGGACGTGGAATCGCCGCGCGAAGCCGTCGCCCCCGTCGGCCGAAATGGTTCCCTCCTGAAGCGAGATGACTACCTCCACCGGCTGTTCGCTGCGCTCGGCGTGGGTCACGGCGCCGTTCAGAAAACTGGCGATGGCGTCACCGGTGGAGGCCAACCGAACGCTGTCCAGTCCCGCCGAGACCGAGGGGATTGAGACGCCCACCACGATCCCGATGACGGCCACCACCACCAGCATTTCGATCAGCGTCACGCCGCGTTCCGGCATAGCGGCAGGACGGACCATCGCCTTTCGTGGTCTGTCATGGCCGGCGCAGGCGCGAGACCTCGACACACGATAAAAGCCGATCGTCTGTCCAGGGAAGGGGCCGGGCATGCGCGGCTCCTACTTGCTTTTCCAACTGAGAATATCGGCATTGATTCCGTCGCCGCCGGGCTGCCCATCGGCGCCGTAGCTGATAATGTCCGGCTCATCGCCATGGTCGCCGGGGAACTTGTAAACGTAATCGTGACCCCACGGATCTTTAGGTATCTCCTGCGGCATATACGGCCCGTTCCACTCGGTCGCATCCGCTGGCTTGACGCGCAGCGCGATCAGGCCCTGTTCGGTGGTGGGGAAGTTCCCCATGTCCATTTTGTACATGCCGAGCGCGCCCATGAAATCTTGTATCTGGGCGTGCGCCGCCGTGATTTTGGCTTTGTCCACATTGCTCCAGAGCCGAGGCCCGACCAGGGCCACGAACAGCCCGATGATGGTCACCACTACCAGCATTTCGATCAGGGTGACGCCGGCCTCGCCCCGCTTCCGCCTGTTCGCCGTCTGTTTCATTTCACACCTGCACATCGTTGATGCTCGTTATCGCGAGCAGCATACTTAAAATCAAAGCTCCGACCACTATGCCCATCACCAGAATGACGACTGGCTCGAAAATACTGGTGAAGCGCCGGATGGCCGCCCGAGTCTCATTTTCGTAAATATCGGCCATGCGGGCAAACATCTGGTCCAGCCGGCCGGTCTCCTCGCCCACCGTCAACAGGTGGGCAGCCAGCGGCGGAAACACGCCCGCCTTGCGCGTTGGCGCCGCGATGCCCTCGCCGCGCTTCACTCCGTTGGCCACCCCGACCAGCGAATTCGCGATCATCCGGTTGTTCAGCGTGGCCGCGCCGATGCCGATCGACTGCACCAGGGGCACCGAGTTTTCGAGCAGCGTGGCCATGGCGCGCGCAAACCGCGCCGTCTCGGCCTTGAGCAGCGCCACGCCCAGCAGCGGCACTTTCAGCCGCGCTCCGTCCCACCACAACCGCCCCGCCGCGGTGTGCGTGTAGACCCGCCACAAGATGGCGGCCGCCGCCAGTCCACCGAGCACGAACCAGCCGTAGGCATGGACCAGGTCGCTCACTTCCAGCATGATGCGCGTCGGCGTCGGCATCTTCATGTGCCCGTCGGCGAAAATCACCGCGAAGCGCGGCACCACGAAGTTCAGCAGGATGAAAACCGAAGTCGCGCCCACCGCGGCCAGCAGCGCCGGATAGATCATCGCCGAGACGATGAAGTTGCGCAGATCGTCGCGCGAACGCTCGAATTCGGCGAGTCTGCCAAAGATGACGGCCAGGGCGCCGGAAGCTTCGCCCGCCCGCACCATGTTGATGTAGAGGTCGGAGAAGTACTCGCCGTGCGACGCCAGGCTGTCAGCCAGCGAACGTCCACCCTTGAGCACGCGCAGCACGTCCAGCACGATGAAGCGGAACTGCGGGTGCTCGGTGAGTTCGGCCGTGATCGAAAGCGCACGGTCGAGCGGCACGCCAGCATTCAGCAACGTGGACAGCTCCTGGGTGAAGAAGAGCACGTCGCTGCGTTTGTGGCCGCCGAAGGACGGCAGCTTGATTTCGAGCGAGGTGCCCTTGGGCGCAACGCCTACATAAACCGGCGTCAGCCCCTGCTTGCGCAGTTCGCGAGCGATCGCCTTTTCGTCGTTGCCAGACAGGCTCCCGGTGCGGATCTTCCCGTCCGAAGCCACTGCGCGGAAAAAGAAGGTGCTCGCCATCAGCTCGCTTCCAGCTTCATTTCAGGCATTGATAAACCTGAATCGGACAATGTCTTGCCAATCCTCTCCAGCGACGCCATATTCCGCCCAAGCAACTCTGAGACACAGATGAGCGCGGATTAGCACAGATAAAACATATGCTTTGCTTATCCGTGTCGATCTGTGTTCATCTGTGGCCATCATTTTCTTGCGCCTTCTGGGCGAACAGTTTCTCGGCAGCATCGAATCTCGCGGCCATCCGCACTAGAACTCCTGCGTGACGCGCATCACTTCCTCCACCGTGGTGACGCCGTCCCGCACTTTCTGCCAGCCGTCCTCGCGCAGGTTGCGCATGCCGCCGCGCCGCGCTGCCTCGGTCAGCACCGAAGCGTCGGCGTTTTCCATGATCAGCCCTCGAATCTCGTCGCTGAGTTGCATCATCTCGAAGATGCCGACGCGCGAAATGTAGCCCGTGCCGTTGCAGACCGCGCACCCCGCTCCACGGAAACTCTTGACGCGCGTGCCATCCGGCGCCACCGCCTCCGCCCCCGGCCGCTTGCAATCTTGGCAGATAACCCGCACCAGCCGCTGCGCCAGCACGGCCACCAGCGAAGAAGTCAGCAGGTAGTTCTCGACCCCCATGTCGGTCAGGCGGGTGATGGCGCTGGGAGCGTCGTTGGTGTGCAGCGTGGAAAACACCAGGTGGCCGGTGAGCGCCGCGCGGATAGCGATATCGGCCGTCTCGCGGTCGCGGATTTCGCCCACCATGATCACGTCCGGGTCCTGGCGCACGATGTGCCGCAGCCCGGCGGCGAAGGTCAGCCCGATTTGGGGGTTCACGTGGATCTGGTTGATCCCGTCCATCTGGTATTCCACCGGGTCTTCAATAGTGATGATCTTCTTGTCCGGGAGATTGATGCGCTTCAGTGCCGAATAGAGGGTGGTCGATTTCCCGCTGCCGGTCGGCCCGGTCACCAGGAAAATGCCGTGGGGCAGACCGGTGAAATGCTCCATCTGCTGCAGCATGCGGTCGTCGAAACCCAGCCGGCGCAGATCGAAAAAGTCGCCCGCCGAGCGGTCGAGCAGGCGCATCACCACACTTTCGCCATACAAGGTCGGCAGCGTGGAAACGCGCAGGTCCACCTCGCGCCCCAGAATCTTGATCTTGATGCGGCCGTCCTGCGGCAGGCGCCGCTCCGCGATATTCAGCTTGGCCATCAGCTTCAGGCGGGAAATGATGGCCGCCTTCAGCTCGCGGGGCGGTGTTTCCTGGTTGAACAACACGCCGTCGACACGGAAGCGCACGCGGAATTCCTTCTCGAACGGTTCGATGTGGATGTCGCTCGCCCTTCTTTCGATCGCTTCCGCGATCATGGCGTTCACCAGGCGGATGACGGGCGCTTCGCTCGCCATATCGCGCAAGTGCTCGAGATCCGCCAGCGCTTGCTCATCATCGCCTTCGCCGGCCAGCACCTGGCGCTCGCCGTCGGCGTAATGCTTATCTACCGCGTCGAGGATTTCCTGCTCGGGCGCCAGCGCCGTTCGAATTTCCAGTCCGGAAAACGACTGGATGGCGGCCGCGGTTTCGAAATCCATCGGATCTGCCATGGCCAGCGTCAGCACGGAATCGTTCAGCGCCACCGGAAAAACGCGCGATTGGCGCAGGAAACGGTATGACAGCCCTTCGATCTCCGGCGTCGCCGGCGGCGGCCCGTCGACCGTAATCAGCGGCACGCCCAACTGTTCGCTGAGCGCCGCCAGCACGTCGCGCTGCGCCACCAATCCCATATCCACCAGGATTTTGCCCAGCTTGTCGCCGCGCTCGCGCTGCAGTTCGAGCGCGCGCTCCAGCTCTTCAGATTCGATCTTCTTGCGCTCCACCAGCATCTCGCCCAGCCTCTGAAAGCGCGACACGCCCGCGGGGGGCGTGGCGCTGAGAGTCTGCGGTGCGGGGTGCGCGGGGCTCACTGATTGCTCACCGTGGCTTCGGTCCGCGAGCCGTTCAAAATCGCCTGCCGCGTGGCCTTCACCACCATCTGTCCGGGCAGGCCGGTGGTATCTTCGTAGGGCAAATAGACGAAGTTCACCGCCACCACAATCTGCTGGTCGCCCGGCATCGCGGTCAAGTCCTTGGCGGCGGATTGCAGCATGGCGTTCATCAGCCGCTCCACTACCGGAAGGCGCGCCAGCTTGCGCTGCCTCACCTTCTCCTTCTCCTGCTCGCTGATGTTGGGCTGGAACGGGCTCAACCCGGGCGTATAGACGGGGCTCAGCTCGGTGGTGAATACGGCGCCGTAACCATCCAGGTAAATGCCGCGCGTATTGCCCAAAACATCGATCGGGTCGGTCGGCGCGAACATACGGAGATCGCGGTCGAAGCTTCTGGACAGTTCGGCCAGCGAAGCCAGCGAAACGCGCGCCGGGGGCGTCTGCAGAGCAACGTGCACGCGACCGGTGGCCGAAACCGGGCGCGCCACCTGCGCCGAAAGCGGAACCAAAGCCAGCAGAAGGGCAAGGAGCGGTCTCATTTCGCCTCCCCGGCGGGTTGCCGCGGCGGACCGTATCCGGACGCGGTCATGTATAAGGCGTGCTGCCGCCGGCTGGCAACATCCAACTCCGCCGCCACCAGCAGCAGCTTCTGCCGCTCCTGCCGTTCGGCCGCCACTTCGGCGTCCAACTGCCTGGTGCGCGCCGCCACAGCGCGGTCGGCCGCCTGGTCGATGCGCGCCTGAATGGCGGCCTCGGGAACCGTTTGCACCGTTTGCGCCGCCTGCGTCGTCGGTGCCGCCGGCACTTGTACCTGGCGCACCAGTTGGACGGGCGCCGGCCGCGTCAGCGCGAATACCACCAGCGCCGCCGACAGCAGAGCCGCCGAGCCGAAGCCCAGACGCGCCGGTGTGTTCCAGAAGCCGCTCCACCATCGCCGCCAGGGCGAAGGCTCGAAAACGGCATCGGAAACAAAAGCGATCCGCCGCGGAATCTCTTCCTCCCGCAGACTCAAGAGCGTGGTTCCGGTCAGCCGCAGCCGGTTCAGTTCCTCCCGGCAGGCGCGACAGGCGGTGACGTGCGCTTCCACTTCTTTGCGCTCCGCACCTCCCAACTCCTCGAAAAAGTAATCCTTCAAATCGAATGGCGAGCAACTCATGACACACCTCGTGCCTCAATCGGAGCCAGCTCGATCTTCAGCAGTTCCAGCGCTGTATACAGGCGGCTTTTGACGGTGGAAACCGGGCAGCCGAGAATCTCGGCCATTTCCTCGAATTTGAACCCCTGGTAGATCTTCAGCGTCACGGCTTCGCGCTGTTCGGGCGTCAGCCGCTCCAGCGCGCTGGCCACCGCCAGGCTCAATTCGATGGGAAAAACCGGGTTGCCTCCCACCGTGATTCCGGTCTCCGTCGCCGCCGGCGGCAAATCCGCCACATCGCTCTCCGGCCTTCGCTTGCGAAACATGGAATAGGCCTCGTTATGGGCGATGCGATACAGCCACGGGGCGAAACGCGCCCCGTCATCCAGCTTGCGGAGGTTCTGGTACGCCTTCAGAAACACGTCCTGCGTCAAATCCAAAGCATCTTCGCGATTGGCGGTTAGCCGCAGGAGATAGTTGTAGACGCGCTTCTCCCACCGGGACACTAAGAGGTTGAACGCCTCCACGTTGCCCCGGGCAGCCTGGCGAATCAGATCGCCATCCTCGACCGCCCGAAAGATCAAGCCTTGGCTCCTGGTGTGTAGACGCACGCGGCCCGACAAAAGTCGGACTCGCCTACCTCTTGAGTGTACCGGGATTGGCGCAGCGCAAGGGCCGCTAAGCCTGAGAGCGGGCATATCTCACGCAAGAGTGCATCCGGAAGGGCAAGGCGCAACCATGCGCCGGTCTCCTTTTTGCCGCGAATCCTAAGCATCGCAAGGCCGTACGGTGGGAAAGACTGCGCGAGCGTTGCGGCAGCGGCATGCTGGTTGCTAAACTGGGATTCCCCGGCCAGGTAGCTCAGTTGGTAGAGCGCAGCCCTGAAAAGGCTGGCGTCGGCGGTTCAATTCCGTCCCTGGCCACCACATTTTAAAGCACTTAATAGCGGCCAAAGAGCTAAGGTTTCAGTCGCGCGAACAATACGCGAACATCGTCAACCGACGTTCGCCCTGTCGCAAGTCCCTTCCATCTGTTTCCAGATCTCCCGCGCCGTGCTGCCAGTCCTGGCGATGTGTTGCCGGGCCAGTTTCGCATAGCGTTCGGTCATCTTGATATTCGAGTGGCCGAGGATTTTCGCGAGCTCGTAAAGATCGCCGCCGTTCATCATGAACCAGGACGCGAACGTGTGACGGAGATCATGGAAGCGGAAGTCCGTAATCCCCGCCCTTTCGAGCAGGTCTTCGAAGCTTCCCTCCACACGCTGCCGTCCGCTCGTTGCCCCTGGCTTGGGCGGAAAAACTCGGTCTTCACCAATTACGGCGGGAAACCGCCGCAGCTCGCCGGCGAGTTCAGGAAGCATCGGGACATAGCGCATTTTCCCGCCTTTCAGCTTCGCCCTCACCGCCAACAACCCTTCGCTGTACATCACGTCCGACCATCGAAGGCCAAAAACCTCCGCCACCCGCATTCCCGTTGTGACGGCGATGAGCACGATCAGCCTCAGACGATAGAACGTCTTGTTGATTGAATTCGTACCTTTCCGGTACGTCTTTTCGTCGAGCGCCCGCTTCAGCTTCCGAAGCTCATCTTCGGACAGGTAACGGTCCCTCTGGTCATCCGGCCGCCTCACCTCGACTTGATCCGCAGGGTTCCGGTCGATACCGGTTTCCCTCGACCAAATCGTCGAGGCCTTCTCCATCATGTGGTGCATGACGTTGAAGTGCCGCACCGCCGTGCCTGGCGACAGGTCGCGCGCCGCCGTCAGGTTTTCGTACCAGCGCCCTACTGCCTCGCCGTCGATTTCCCGAATGAAACAGCGGCCCAACTCTGATCGAACGCCTTCCAAGACGCTTTTCTCGCGACTGGCTGAACGCTTTTTGGTACCGTAATGCGTCCAGTACCGATCAATCAGCGCCGACATCCGAAAATTGACCTCCCGCTTGATATCGAGATGTCGGTTTTCATCGCGAGCGGACATCTTTTTCCGCTCGATTTTTCTGGCGAGTTCATACGCGCCGTGCACCCGCAGGCTCTTGTTCCTGCCTCCTTCCCTCCAACGGACTTCAAAAACTCCATCGGACATCCTGTGAATAGACACTCATGCTTCTCCTTTCAGTCAATGGTTTCGATTGTGTACTGCTCGATGAAGCGCTCCAGCGCTTTCACATCGAACCGCAACGCTCGACCAACCTTGACGCAGGGAACCTCCCGCAACCTGGCTTTCTTGTAGACGGTGTCCACTTCCAATCCCAGGTATTGGGCGGCCTCCCTGACATTCAGGAGCCGCCTACCGATAGCCCCATTAGACACTGTCGAGGCTTTCATTGTCATCCCCCCTCTAAACCCCAGCCGACTTTCGATTCATTCCACTCCCACCGGCCCCAGAATGTCACCGGACACCGTCCAAGTGTTGGGTTCGCCGGGCCGGAGCACATGGAGCGTCGAATCGGACGTCCTGGTTCACACGAATCGTAAGCCTGTAATTTGGTAGGACCTTCACGCTTCAGCTAGTGCAGCAACGTCCCAACCCAAATGCCACCCCCGAAAAGTAGGGCGCCGGCCACCAAGCCGACGGCGGACCACCGGATTAAGGCGGGGCGGCGGTGCGCCTCGTTCACCAGATGCACAAACTCGCACGTCTTCAATCCGGCGAGGCGAATGTCATTTTGGAGTCCCTGCCGCATCTGTGCCGCCGACTCCTTCACCATTTGCGCGAGCATCTTGCCGGCGCGCGCTTCCGCTTTCTGCATCGACGCGTCGAATTCCACGATTCGCGCCTGAATGTGATTCTGCAATTTCTGCGTGGCTTCGTCCAACACGATCCGGTTGATAGTCACCAGTGCGAATAGCGGATCGTCAGGTTCAACACGGATACCGTTCTGCGCGGCAACTTCACTGATCAGTCGCTTTACGTTTTCCATAGCGTTTTTCCTCACAACAGCGGCATCTGGTCCAACTGCTCGAATAGCTCCCGCTGCACCACTCTCAGGCGCTGCTTGCTCATCACCGACGCCCTGCCGTTCCGAATCGCCTCCTCGAAGGTCAGCTTGCGTGCAATCACCTCCTCGATGTCCCGTCCGAAGGTATCCTGGTTTCTTTTTGGAATGCGAACCAGGCCGAAGACTTTCGACTCGCACTCCCTGTAGGCCAGCATCTCTGTGAACGTCTTGCCGTCGCGTTCGATGACGCCGAAGTATTCGTTCAGCCAGACGACGATATTCCGTTCAGCGCTACTGTCTGCCAGACTCTTGAAACCCTTGAGCGTGTCCCCAAGCGCCTGTCCGCCCGTCACCAGCGTGTGAACGCAGATCCGCCGACCGGCTGCGCGGAGCAGTTCGAGTACGTTGTTCTCGACGATGTAGCTCCAGAGCGGGATGAAGGTGGACGCGCCGTTGTCCACGATGAAGATTCCTTCTTCAGTGAGAAGCCGCTCCATCAAGACATCGAAACCGCGCGAATCGATCTTGCCGTCGTGCATGAGCGCCAGGTGCTCGGCGCCCAGCTCCGTGTATTGAGAGAACGTCTGGTTCACCGGATCGGTATCGAGGCAGTGGATTTCCGCACCGTGATGGCGGAAGTATTGGGCGAGGATGCTGGCGACCAGGCTCTTTCCGACGCCGCCCTTGCCCTGCAGCGTGAGGTGGATGGCAGGTGTGGCAGGATCTCCGCCAGACCCGATGGTTGTATTCGACATTACGGAGTCTTGTCCGCCGACGTCCGTCGTATTCCTTGACATAAGTCTCTCCCTGAGTTCAACCCTCTCTATTAGTAAGGTAATGGCAGAGGCTGTGTGGGACACTAATTTAACGGATGTTTCGAAAGCGGGACTTACATCGGACTTAGATCAGCTTGCTTTCGTCTGGCGGGCCGGAAGGATATTCGAACGTGGGCTTTCTCTTGGCGCCTTCCTGATGCTTCGCTTGTGGGTCCGGAACAGGCAGCGCAGTTTCCGCCGAGGTTGGGGCCGCTGGGGGAATGGGCGCGACTGGTCTGGCCAGTTCCTTGCGACGTATACGCGTGAGGTAGGAGCCGAGGCTTTGCACGGTGACGATGACGCCACCTTCCTCTTCGAGCCACTGCCGGATGCTTGCCAGGCTTTGGCCATCGTTAATCGCGGCTCGGATCTCGGGCCAAAGGGCGCGAATCTGGCCGGCTTTGGTGGCAGGCTTTTTCCCGCGCCTCTGTGCGAGGCGGTGCCGGGTTTCGGCAATCCACTGTTGCTCGCCTTTTGTGTATTCCTCACCCTTCGCCATTCGTTAAACAGTTTACGACGTATTTCGACCTATCTCAACAGTATTCGGCAAACCCCTGGCACTTCGACAATGTTCGACGTGTTTCAACAGCTAACAGCGCAGATTGATCGCACTGCGACCGGCTCCCAGGCCGAAAACACTGGTAGTGGAACATAAAGGAAGTGTCGAACGGTCGGGTGTTTTCTTTCATGGCAACCCGCGCACGGTCAGCCGCGTCCGCCGTGGGACAAAACCGGTCGCTTGTTCGACGAATGTTCGACGCTCAGATTTCAGTGAGAAATAGTCCCGATTCCCGCTCCTCCGCGAAGAATTCTTGTCCCAGTGTGCCTCTCCCATTCCCTTACTAATTGAGGGGACAATTCATGCGGCAACACGCGGGCGCGGCCCGAAGGGCCAGAATCGCGATCCGGCTCAGGTGCGAAGAGCAGCATCAAATCGAGGCGGCAGCTAAGACGAAGGGTTATGCAAGTCCCAGTGCATTCATTCGGGCGGCGATCGCAAACGAGTTGAAGGGGCGAGCGGAGCTGACCGGCACTGAGGAGCGGATTGCGGGAGGTTTTGATGGTGTCTCGCGGGACATTTTCCGCGTGGACCGCGGACAGCAGGCGCTTTTCGCCCTGGTGGACGCTTTTGCCAAGGCAGTCCTGACCTGCGTGCCGGAGCCGCCGCCCGATGCCAGGCCACAAGCCACGGCTCGAGCCAGAGAGCGTTACGAGCGGCTCATGAAGGCTGCCGGTCAGGCGATGGCAGGCAATGCGCACGCCGCCATGGAGGATCTGTTAAGCCATGGCACGAACTGACGGAGAGAGGAAAAGCCGGCTTCGGCCATCAAAGCCTCGGCTTGCGCGGAACGAAAGAACGCCGTGGTCGAGCGGCTTCAGGCTTCTCATGCACTACGCTCGCATGAGTCGCAAGATCGGCAGCCGCACCACGGCCGGGAAAGGAAAAGGCGCGCGTCCGTACCTTCAGCGTTGCGCTGTCCGAGTGACCTATCTGAATAACAAGACGCGAGGGCAGTGGAGGGCACATGGGCGCTACCTGGCGCGCGAAAGCGCTACTTTCGAAAACGACGCGAAGGCCGCGGCTTTTAATCGAGAGAATGGCGGCATCGACATTGCCCGGATGCTCGAAGGCTGGCAGGGCGCGGGGGACGAGCGGGTGTTCAATCTGATCGTGTCGCCGGAGTTCGGCGATCGGGTAGACCTGTCTCGCCTGACGCTCCAGATGATCGAACGGATGGAGGAGGATCTGGGAACGGATTTCGAATGGGTTGCGGTGGAGCACTACAACACGCAGCACCCGCATGTTCACGTTGTGGTCCGGGGCGTCAGAAGGGATGGTAAGTCTTTGCGTTTGAGCCGGGACTACGTGAAGAATGGGATTCGGACCATCGCTGCGGATTTGTGCACCCGCCAGCTTGGATATCGGACACAGCGCGATGCGGCAGAGGCGGAACGGCGTGAAGTCACTGAACAGCGGTTTACTTCACTTGACCAGAGGCTATTGAGAGACGCGCAGGAAATCAGCTCGGACCTGCGGCCGTCATACTTCGCCGTCACTCGGAATGCGGTTCAGGGTGGTTCGAGCGAAACGGTGCGTCTCCATGCGCAACACGAGATGGCCCGCCTCGCCGTACTTGGCCGCATGGGTTTGGCGGAATCCATGGGACCAAACAAATGGCGCGTGCGCCGGGATTTCGACCAAATACTGCGGGCCATGCAGAGAACCAGCGACAGGCAAAGGACGCTCGCGGCACACGGAGCGCTGGTGTCAGACGAGCGCCTGCCAATGGAAGTGCTCGATTGGAAACACGTCACGTTTGTCGAAGGCCGGGTGCTGGTTCACGGCCAGGACGAGCAATCGGGGCGCGACTACCTGATGCTGGAAGGAACGGACGCGAACGTGTATTTCATCAACTACAGCCGAGAGATGGAGGAGGCTCGCAGCCGCGGCGAACTGCGGACCAACTCCTTCGTGCGGTTGCGGAAGCTGTCACTGGATGGAACCACGACGCTCGCTGTCAACGATCTGGGCGATGGGGAGAAGCTATTGATCAATCCGCGCCATCTTGGTGAGAGGGCGGGCGAACTCATCAAGCGGGGGATCTTGCCGACGGAGGACGGCTGGGGCGGCTGGCTCGGAAGATATCAGGCAGCTCTGTGCAAGGCAGCTCGTGAGATCGAGGAGCGAAAGGAACGGAACCTGGCGCGCGAACGAAAGCGACAACGGGACCGCTCGATTGGACGATGGCGGAAACAGGTTGCGGACTACGGTGTGCTCGACGCCAAACCGCCGCGAAAATCGGGCCAAATGGTTCCGAATTCGGACCACTCGCGTTTGCATCGGTGTTGCGGCGTAGCGGGACCGCACCGAATTGCGCCGGCTGGTTGTTTGGGCCACGCCGTTACTGCCCGGCGGCAGCACCCAAAAGCCAAACGCATTACTCCACGCGTCGTTCTGTTCAATTCGCGCAATGCCGGTCAGCGAGCCGGAGGCGACCGTGGCAACTACCTGCGTGTCGCTCCAACCGACAAACGGCGCGCCGTGCTGCCCAGCAAAACCACGCCGGTGCTGTGCGTGTAAGCGGGCCTGGCTTCGGTACACGAATTGCGCAGTTCAGGCCGTCCCCTTCGTCCCCTGTCCCCTTCGTCCCCTACTCGTCCCGCTTTACTCATCCCATGATTTCTCTCCGTCCCGTCCGTCACCTTCCTGTCGGTTTGGGCAGCGACAGTATGTTGAAGTCCATCAGCGCTCCGTCAAAGGGCTCAAATGTCATCGAGCAGTCCATTTCATATCGCCCGTCCGGACTGTATGCTTTGGCGAGAACGCGCCACGTCAGGTTGGCCTTGGGCTTCTCTCCCTCGACCGGGCCTAACCGCACCCGGAATTCGGCCGACACTACTTCCAATCGGCCCGTGCATGGTTCCAGTCCTTTCAACGGCAGCGCCCGCAGGAACTCCGCCTTGTCGTCGGGCCCGAATTTCGCCCCGGCGCCCTTCAACGCTTCCACGACTCGCGCATCCGGCCACTCGGGGTGTTTGTCCAAGTCCTCCTTTAGCTTGTCCAGGCGCCCATCGACGAACGGGCCCCAAGCCCACAGAAGTCTCAGGCCCTTCCCCGCGGCGAGAAACTGGAACCTCGAAACGAGCACGGGGGCCGGGTGTTCCGCGCATCGGGGATCCTTGGGCTCCGCATCGCAAGCGTAGTTGGATGCGTACAGGTGGATCTCTGAGGGGTACACGGCATCTGGATCGAGGGGGAGGCTGAACAGGTCTTGCTCGACCTCTATTTCGACGTGAACACCTCTTGGGTACGCGCTCGCCAAGCCAGGATAGAGGCTGCGCAGTAACTGCACGGAACGCGGGACATAGTCGTCGGGCCTTGTGGCGTCGGTCGACGCCGGCACGCAAAGCACAGACAACGCCGCTGTGGCTAATATACATCTAGTTAGATGGAGTCTTGAAGGTAACATCTCGGCTCGTCTCAGGTATAACAGTCCACTTATAGTTTGTTACTGCTCCGGGGCCACTGTTGAGGGTGTTGACCTGGTCCACTGCTCCGCCCACGCTAGTCCCGACACTCAGCTGTTGCAGCATATACTGCAGGTCCGTTGCGGCCTGCTCAAGGTGTATCTCATTATACTTGTTGCTGGGACCATTCTTGACGGGGGACGTGTACAGTGGCACGATCAGCGCCTGTTTCGATGGCTTGAGGACCCATTGGTTTGTGAAGGCCTGGTTGATGCCGCAGGCAGCCAGAAACACGACCTTGGTCTTAGGAGCAAAGCCGTCTGGGAGTTGCGTCAGGTAATAGGGGGAAGGAGGCTCGTATTGCCACGGGGCGCCATTCGATGCCGTTTCTTGGACTAGGGCCGTCGGCGCGAGGCACTCGTTCCCAAGGCATAAGCCGAGCGCATTGTAGGGAGTCTCGGGCGGCCCCCCAAACGAGGCTGCGTGGCCGATGAACGCCACAACCCTATTGGTCACCTCAAGCGCGGACGTGAAAGCACTCGCCTTGGCGTCCCCGAAAGCCATGGAATGGACCGCCATCTTGGCGGAATCTATCTCCCCCGGGAGTTGCGCGGCAAACGCACTCGTGTACGGTTTTTCGCCAAGGGTGGGGTCCGCCATTTCAACCGGGAGAAATACCTGGGCCTGAACCAGCTTCGTGGCCGCGCCGTTGGGAGATAGACTGCCTCCCGAAAAAGCTCCAAAGGACAGGCCGAAGTCGGGCATATTCATCCACACCTGGGCAGGGTCGCCCTGGTACGCGTACCCCAGCCACGAATATGTCAGCAGGTTCATCATCCCCGTGGCGTTGCCGTTTTGGTCGTAGGTGATGCCGGACTGGCCGATGACGCCGCCATCGGCGGTGGCGATTTGCGGCGTGTCGTTGGGCACAATCCAGCGCGTGTTCCCGCCCGCGTCGAAGGAGACCATGTCGCCGTTGTCATCGGTGCCGACAAACGAGCCGTCCTGGGCCTGCAGAACTGGGACGACTTGACCGCCGCCGGGTACCTGCGGCGCGCCGCCAATGCTCGCGCTGGCGTCCGTCGTGCAACGAAACGCGTCTGACACCTTTATCCTACGACACGAATTGCGCAGATCAGGCCGTCCCCTTTTCGCTCCCTTTTCGTTTTTTTTCTCCCCTTTTTTCTCCCCGAAAGTCAATGCGGCCGGCACCACACGCTTACTTTAAGCCGCCTGGCACGGGTTTTCCTCCGCCCAAGTCACTTGCAATGCTGATCAGCTTCCTGGGGCGCGAACCGTCGCAAGGAGTCACACGCCGCTTTTCGAACCTCAGGCCGCACGTCTTCAGTGTAGATATCGAACACTTGAGACATGTAGTCGGTCCACGGCTTTGGAAATAAAGAAAACGGATTGCTGCGCAACCGCCCCAACAAGTTCACGTCGTCGCCCTTTAGAAATCGCGCTGTGGCCAGTCGAGTGCCATTGTCGGGGCTGCTCAGGGCCTGTCCGAGGCATGCAGGACGATACCAAAACACAGTGGCGGCTGTCAGGCAAGCTGAGTCGCGGAGTGTCCGGTTGGAGCTGAGCTGTAGCTGCTTCAAGCGTTGGTTCACATACGCCGGATCGCCGTAACGGAGGGCTGTTGAACAAGTCATGCCAAGGGTGTTTGCGAACATGTTGGCATTACAACCGACACCAGGCGTCAAGAGTATATAGGCAATCGTCGCATTTGAGCCAAGGTCAAGCGGCAGGTCCTTTTGATTGTGTGAACCGCTGAGGACCCAGAGATTCAACTGCGAGGCATCAGCCCAGCTCCGCAGTACTCCGCCCTCACGGCGCAGAGACACGATATACCGCTTGCCGGGATCCAGATAGTAACGCGGATTTTGGTCCACCTTGACAAAGAAGAAAAAGGTGATTTTCTTGTCCGGCAGTTCCCCTTTGATCGCATTCTCGACCTCTGCCACAAACTCAACGAGCTCCAACGTCTTCGGACCGCCTTGAAAGACTGGCTCCAGATGACCTTGCGAGCCAGCGCTGACGATTCTCACTACCAGAACGTAGGGTGCTGCTAACCAAAAGTCCTCTCCAACGGGATCTCCCTGCAGTATCAAACGCGGCCTCAACTCGGGTGCGCGGCGGCAACCGGCGAGGGAGCCTAAAATCGCAATCGCCACGGTAAGCCGTGCCACTGTTCTTACTTGCATGTGCGTGCCTCGGGGCTGCAGGGATCTTCATTGATCAGTACCGTCTTAGCGGTTGCCTTAATCACATTTTGCTCGACAGGAGTGCCAAATGTGTAAGGCGTGCCGGGCGTGTTGGTGGCAATACATGGAACAATTTTGACCTGGTAATTGCGAATTCTGGATTGGGGCACCCCCAAGAAGAACTGCTGCGTTAAGTTGAAGTCCCCCTTTCCCCTTGTACCCACCTCATCGTAGAATGCGACGCCCGGGTTGGTCGCGGACGGTTGTGGTTGTTGGCCCTTACCTGAGTATTTCAGCTTTTCGGTGATGACCACACCCTGCGACGCCACCGCCAGTCTCGCCCCTTGATACGGTAGGTAGGTTATGCTTCTAAGAAAAGCACCTGAACCCAGTGGGTCAGGTGACACAACGTCGTAAACCGCCTTCACCAGATCTGGTAGCGGTTGAGCAGCGGCAGGGTCCACCTCGAACGCCAAGTACGACCAGAAACCCGCCGCCAAGCTCACCGGGATGCCGGCCAATTGGTCGACGGAGCCGTACTGATATATGTTCCCCGTCCACGACTGTATTGGCAGACTCGCCATCTCTCCCGTTGCATTGCCATTCTGGTCGTAGGTGATGCCGGACTGGCCGATTACGCCGCCATCGGCGGTGGCGATTTGCGGCGTGTCGTTGGGCACAATCCAGCGCGTGTTCCCGCCCGCGTCGAAGGAGACCATGTCGGCCGTTGTCATCGGTGCCGACAAACGAGCCGTCCTGGGCCTGCAGAACTGGGACGACTTGACCGCCGCCGGGTACCTGCGGCGCGCCGCCAATGCTCGCGCTGGCGTCCGTCGTGCAACGAAACGCGTCTGACACCTTTATCCG
>CAVXJY010000084.1:0-52031 GCA_963761855.1 Bryobacterales bacterium
CAAATATTACCGAGCGCGCCCTCACCCTGATGCGCGAGCCGGCCGTGAAGCCGCTGATCGACATTCCCCGCATCGCCGACCTGGCCGAGAGCATGGTGCACCGCTCGCTGGATGCGTTTGCCAAGCACGACGCGGACATGGCGCGCGACGTGCTGCTCTCCGACGATGAGGTAGACCGGCTCCGCGACGCCGTCTACGATGAACTGCTCACCTTCATGCAGGAAGAGCGCAGCACCATCAATCGCGCCGTTTCCCTGATGTTCATCGCGCAAAACCTGGAGCGCATCGCGGACCATTCCACCAACATCGCCGAAGACGTGTTGTTCGCCGTGAAGGGCATCGACGTCCGGCACCACGCCGAAACCGTCGAATAGGCCCAAAGCCGTTTGCTTCCCTTGGGGGCAGTTCTCCTGGCTTGCCCGTGCCGCTTCGCGCTTTCCAGTTGGGTGCGGTTACAGCGGCAATTGCCGCAGCAGGAATGGAAACACGTCCTCGACGAAGGCGGCGCCAGTCTGTTCGGCTGCGCCGATGCCCGCCGGTCCCACCGGGACCATGATTCGCACCAGTGCCGTATCGCTGCGCCGGTAACGAATGGAATCCGCCACCGCCCAGAACTTGGCGGCATACTCGGTGGCAATCACCCGGTTGTGGCTTTGATACCAGTACAAGGTAACGCTCTTTTCGTCCCCGTGCTCCACCACGTACCGGTTCACCCGGATCGGCGAATCCCAGCCGCGCACGCGCAGGGAGACGAAATCCTCCGTGATCGGCTCCCAGCCGGAACCCGGCAGGCAATTCTTCGGGGAGTGCGGCGCCTGGCCGTACCGCTGCGTCTTGAAATAAGCGATGAACAGGCCGGCTACCTGTCTGCTGGTCAGGTTCACATAGAACCGGTTCAGCGTGTCGTCCGCCCTGAGCACCTCCAACACGTCTTTATCCAGCGGAAGATCGCGAACAACCATCCAGTCGCCGACCACGGAGGGGAAAAAAAGCAGCGGCTGTACCGTTGGCGCCGTCTCCGAACGCGACGCGAAGGCGTAGAAGGCGACCGCTTCCAGCAGCAGGACCACGGTCACCACCCGCACGTACGGATTCTTCCTCATACCTGCACCTGCCCTTTCCTTGCGACGAGTCTGGTGAGTAGAAGAAGAGCCCGGTGCAGGAGAAACAGGATCACGCCGGCAGCCAAAAAAATCACCATGCCGGTCGACTCATGGAAGAAACCTTCGGCGAGATCGCTGCGGATCTCGGAAAGAATCCCGGTCACCATTACCCGGCCGGCGTTGGTAACCAGAGCCACGGGAATCGTAGCCAGGAACAGAACTACGCGCAGCCAGGAACGTTTCTCGAAGAAATAGCCGTACACCAGCGAGAGAAAAGTCAGCGAAAGCAGCGAGCGGATGCCGCTGCAGGCTTCCACTACGGAAAGCTGCTGGTTGGGCAGATCGAGGATATTGCCTTCGCGCAGCACCGGAATGCCGATCGCGAGCAGGCCCGACGCCGCCATGCGGGTGGCCAGGATCTGCAACGGGAAGGTAAGGCTGTTGTAGACCACGGTGGGAATCGGCACCATGAAAAACAGCAGAAACAGCGGAAATGCAAGCTTCTGCAGCACCGGCTTGCCGCCCACCGTCCACACCACGCCGATCAAGGTGACCACCAGTGCCGTGCGCGCCGTAAACAGCTCCACGCCCAACGTGCCGATGAGGAGTTGCAGGCCGCCCCACACCACCAGCAGCAGGCCCCACCAGGTGGGACGAGGCTCGGTGGCAAGCAGTTCCTGGCGGCGCTGCCAGACGATGTACCCCGCTACCAGCGGCACGAAAAATCCGTGCCCCATGTCGGGATCGTTCCACCACTGGAGGATGAGCCTCTGCAGGATCGGTGCGTAGCAGACGAGAAGCGGCACCGCGATCCAGGCGATGGCGGCCCAAGGCACGCGAATCTTTGGCGTCGGTTCCGCGATAGCGGTCATAGATCTGCGCTTATCATACCAACCCTCGCCGCAGCCCGCGAAGCCGGTGGATGAAAGCCACTAAATGGCACGGCACCGCCTCGCGGCCGCCTCTAGCGAATGCTACTCTGAAGCCGGTGAGATTCGCGATCGCCATGCGGCTGGAGGACACGGCTTCATGAAACAGCGGCTCTGGCAGTCCCTGATTGCCGTGCTGGTCGGGAATCTAATCTACTACAGTGTCGAGCGATACCTGCCGTCGCGTGAGCAACACCAGATCTACCAGCTCGATTGGGGACTGGTGGTCGACTTCTGGATCTGTCTGCTGTGTTACTGGTTGGTTCGGCTGATTCGCTGAAGTTCGTTCCGGCTGGCGCAGTTAAGTGGCGCGCCCCTTACTTGGTCAGCGCTTGCAACCGGCTCTTCAAACGCTGGAAGAAGCTCCGTGAAGGCGGCGGTGCAGGTGGCGCGGTTTCAGCCGCGGCAACCGCTCCGGAGGCTGTCGGCGGTGTGTAGACCGGCGGCATCGCCGGGCAGTCGCTCTCCGACACCAGGCGGATCCTTCCGGCCGACAGCACATACTCGCGCCGCACCCGGCGGTCGTCGCGATTCATTACGCAGAACGAAAAGTCCGGGTCGGTTTGCCCGCCTGCGCCCGCCGGTTTCACCAGCACGGGCAAGTAACCTTCCAGGTTCCGTTCCACGTGGCTGGTTTCGTAACGGTGGTGGCGAAGGCTCCAGACAAACACGCGAAAACTGTCGAAGTCGTAGTCGTGAACGCCGCGCCCGACCGTGGTCCACAGCCAGATGTTTTTTCGCTGGTCCTCATCGATTATCTGGCCGAGGGGGAAATAAGCCACGATGCGGCGCCCCTCGGCGTACTGGGCCACTTCGTCCGGGATGGCCATCGAGACGTGGCGCGTCAGCACCCAGCCGGCTTGCCCGGCCGGAACGCGCACCAGGCTCCAGTAATCCAACTCCGGCGCCGGCCGCTCGGCTGGTTCCTCGGGCGCGGGCGTGGGTTCATCCGAGTCCCTGCCGGATAACTTCAGCCAATCGGCCGGCAGCGGCGGCGGCTTGGGCATGGGAGGCGGCGGGACCCTCCCCTTG
Source organism: Bryobacterales bacterium (assembly GCA_963761855.1). Taxonomy (GTDB): domain Bacteria; phylum Acidobacteriota; class Terriglobia; order Bryobacterales; family Bryobacteraceae; genus Bog-375. Next base: position 3,065 of record CAVXJY010000084.1, read on the forward strand.
GGCTCCTCTTTCTTCGGCGATTTCTTGGGCGGCGGAAAAACCAGCGGCGCTCGGGGCAGGTCGGTGCGCGGCAAGGCAACGGTGGCTAGCACGTCGAACTTCTCGCCGGCCCGGATTTGCAGGAAGCTGGGCGCGGCGTTCGAAGGCTGAGTGTGGACTCTTAAATCCCCATAGCTGGAGGCCTGGCCTTGCGAAGGCATTTTGGCGGCGCGTTCGGCGAGGTCCCGCAGGCTTGCCATATCCGACGCCGCCAGCAACTGGCGCGTTTCGGTCCATCCCTCTTTCCCGCCCGGAATGCGCACCCGAACCAGGCTGCGCCGCCGCGCCAGAATCTCCAGCCGCTCGCCGTGTTTCACCGTCGCTACTGTCGGAGACTGCAGAGAGATATCGAGGTGGATCTTGAGCGTGGCGGGTCCCACGAAGGCCTGGCCGATGACGGGCTCATGCACCGTCGGACCGGAGCGGCACCCGGCGAACAGCAGCAGCTCAGCCATCAGACCGAGCGTGATGATCGACCGCCAGGACACCTATTCCAAGTTTAGTCGAGCCGGCCGAATGGTTTCACCTGTGCGCCAACTGACGCGCGGCGGCCTTCGGTGGCGGGGCTCCCCGCTCAACACACGTGCGCGCCGCGAGTGCCCACGTAAACGGCATAAACGGACTGGCTGGCGGCCATGAACAGGCGGTTGCGCTTGGCGCCGCCGAAACACAGGTTGGCGCAAACTTCCGGCAGCAGGATCATGCCGATTCGCTCGCCGGCGGGGTCGAACACGTGCACGCCGTCATAGCCCGGGCCGACCCAGCCGGAGCCAACCCACAGGTTGCCGTCGATATCGGCGCGCATCCCATCGGCGATGCCGGAGCCCTTGTCGGTCACCATCTTGGAGAACACGCGGCCGTTGCGTAACTGGCGGCCGTTCGCCACATCGAACACGTGAATGTCCTTGGCATCGCCGCTGTCGATGATGTACAGCTTTTGGTAGTCGGGCGAAAAGCAGAGACCGTTGGGCTGGCCGAAGTCGGCGCTGACGAGATCGAGCCTGCCGGTCTTCGGATCGGCCCGATACACCGCCGTCGGAATCTCGGAGGCGGCCTGGAAGCCTTCGTAGTTGCCTAGAATCCCGTAAGTGGGGTCGGTGAACCAGATGCCGCCATCGGGATCGACCACCAGATCGTTGGGCGAATTCAGCCGCTTGCCGTTCCACCGGTCGGCGATCACCGTAAGCGAGCCATCGTGCTCATAGCGCACCACGCGGCGGAGGCCGTGCTCGCAGGAGACCAGGCGGCCTTCGAAATCGAAGGTGTTGCCGTTCGAATATCCGGAGGGCTGGTGAAAGACGCTCACGTGCCCGTCCTCCTCCAGCCAGCGCATCTGCCGGTTGGCGGGGATATCGCTCCACACCAGGTAGCGGCCGGCGGCATTCCAGGCGGCCCCTTCAGCCCATTGGGCGCCGGTCCAAAGCCGCTCGATGGCGGCGCTGCCGATTTTGTATTTATCGAAACGGTGGTCGAGCGAGACGATATCGGGATCGGGATAGCGGATGGGCCCCCGGCCGGCCCAATCGCGCGGCGTCTGCGCAGCGGCTGGGAGCAGCGCGGCGGTCGCAGTCAGGAAGGAGCGGCGGCGAAGCATCACCTGGATATTCTATGCCAAGCGGCGGCCGAGCGGGTTAGCAACTTTTTCGCGCGGCGCGGGAACCACGGCGTTAGAATATGGCGACGCTACCGTTTGCGCTGCAGCCGCTGGCTCACATGCCCAGTTCCACACATTGCCGAATCGGAGCCGCGACCGTGAGGGAGCGGATGCGCGCCAAGCACGCTCCTCTTGGGGGAGGATTCCATTTGAAGGGAGGCCGATAAATGCTGTTGCACGAAAAGGTGTCGCTGGTGACGGGCGCGGGCACAGGAATCGGGGAAGCGATTGCGCGGCGGTTCGCCGAAGAGGGCGCGCGCGTGTACCTGTTCGACCGGGACGCGGAAAGCAATCGCCGTGTGGCGGAGTCGATTGCCGCCGCCGGCGGATGGGCGGAAGCCATCGACGGCGATGTGTGCCGGGCCGCCGATCTGGCCGCCTTGGTGGAGGCGGCGCGCACGCGCTTCGGACGCATCGACATTCTGGTTAACAACGCGGGCATCTACCCGCGAAGACGGTTCCTCGAAATCACCGACGAAGAGTGGGACGAGATGCAGGACATCAACCTGAAGAGCATGTTCCGCGCCAGCCAGTTGACGCTGAAGCCGATGATGGCCGCGCGCGCCGGCAAGATCGTCAACATCTCCTCGGTGACGTTCTTTTTGGGAGTGGGCAACCTGGCGCATTACGTGGCGTCCAAGGGGGGTGTCATCGGGCTGACCCGCTCGCTGGCGCGCGAAGCCGGACCGTCCAACGTGCACGTCAACTGCGTGACGCCTGGCTTCATCCAGACCGAATCCGAGGTCCGCTTCGTGAACCAGGACGAGGCGCGCAAGATGGTTGGCGAACAGTGCCTGGCGCGCCGGATCACCCCGCTCGATGTGGCGCGGGTCTGCCTGTTCCTGGCCTGTGAGCTGAGCGACGGCATGACCGGACAGTGCCTGAACGTGGATGGCGGCTGGGTGATGCACTAAAAGGCCGGCGCGAAAATAACTTCGCCGTTATTGCATTGGCCCCAAAAACTCCAGCGGGTGGCATTGCGGCATCACTAAGCCGCGCCCTCCTGCCACCGTTCCCTGGTTCGCACAGTGTCTCTGGCCATTCCACGTGTTGAACCCGCCGCGGCGCTCGTAACAAAGCACCTGCGAAATGGTCCCGCATCTGCAGCGATCTCCGCGGCAGGTGCAACCATGACTGGTTCACGCGCACGTTCCACCCTCTGTTCGGTACTGCTTCACGCCGCCGCCATCGCGCTCATTCTGCTTTTCACTGCGGGTCCGAATCCGCCCGCCATCCTCATGCGTCCGGTGCTGCTGGCGGCGCGCGACTTCGTCTTATTGCCAGCCGCACCCGATCGCGGCGGAGGCGGCGGCCAGAACCAAACCGCGCCGCCGCAACTCGGCCACTTACCACGCCCGGCTCTGCGCGTCTTCACTGCGCCGGTGGTCGAAATTCGCAGCCTCCATCCCAAACTGCCTATTGAGCCCACCATCCTGGCGCCACCCGACACAGTCATGCCAGTGGTGAATGTGGAGCGGTGGGGCGACCCCTCCGGCATCCTCGGGACCGGATCCGGCGGGCCAGGCAAAGGCGGCGGCATCGGCGACGGCTCCGATGGCGGTGTCGGTCCGGGCCATGGGCCTGGCGCCGGCCCAGGCACGGGCGGCGTGGGCGGACCCGATATGGGAGGCGGCCGCGGCGTCTTCACCGCGCCGGTGCTACTCGTCAAAACCGAGCCGGCCTATTCCGAAGAAGCGCGCAAGGGCAGGATCCAAGGCACCGTGATCCTGCTCATCGAAATCGATTCCAGCGGCCGTCCGCGCAACATCCGCGTCCGTCAGCCACTGGGGTTCGGTCTGGACGAGCGCGCCATCGAAGCCGTTGGCCGCTGGCGCTTCCGCCCCGCCTACCGCAACGGCAGACCAGTCTTTTGCAGCGCCGAAGTGGAAGTGAATTTCCGGCTGCTGTGACCTGGGCTTCAGCCTGCCAACGCCCGCTTGCGGGCGCGTGGTTTCACAGGACTACTTGACGAATACCAGGCACATCGGGCTAGGCTGTTCCACCGGCTTATACTTGGTCGGCGTCAATTCCCCGGTGCGGGGATGGACGTGGAATATCGCGATGTTGCCCGAATCCTGATTCGAAACCAGCAAGAATTTGCCGTCCGGGTCCAGCGTGAAATGGCGCGGCGTCTTGCCCAGTGTGGGAGTGAACTCGGGCGCTGCCAGCTTGAACAACTCGGGCTCGATATGGAACAGCGCGATGCTGTCGTGCCCGCGATTGGAAGCGTACACCGCGCTGCCCGCCGCGTTGACGACGATTTCCGCGGCGGTGCTGGTCTGCGTGAAACGATCGGGCAGCGAGCTCAACGTCTGGAAATCCCGCATCGCGCCCTTCGCCGCGTCGTAACGAAACGCGGTGACGGTGGAAGCCATTTCACTGAGCACATACACCACTTTCCCATTCGGATGAAAAGCCAGGTGCCGCGGACCGGACCCTGGCGCCACCACCGCAAATGGCGGATCGTTCGGCGCCATGGTCCCCTTGGCGGCGTCGAAACGGTAAACCAGGACCTGATCGAGGCCGAGGTCCGGCACCAGCAGAAATCGGTTGTCGGGCGAGAAGACCGCTTCGTGCGCGTGCGGCCCTTCCTGACGCGCGCGGTTGACGCCGGACCCATGGTGCTGGTCAAACGCGGTAGCCTGACCCAGTTTGCCGTCCGCACCCACCGGCAGCACAGCCACACTGCCGGTTCCGTAATTCGCTACCGCCAGCCATCGGCCCGTGGCATCGAGCGCCAGGTAGCACGGACCGCCGCCCTTGGAAGAAACCTGGTTGATCAACTTGAGCCGGGCCGCCGCACGGTCGATCGAAAAAGCGCTGACCATCCCCTTACCATCGACCTCGTTCACCGCGTACAGGAAGCGGCCACTTGCATCCACCGCCAGAAACGAGGGATTGGTGGTCTCGACAGCCAGTCCCTCCGGTTTCAGCTCGCCGGAGGAAGGGTTGAACCGGTAAGCGTAAATGCCCTTAGCGCCCTGGCTCTCAGTCGATCCTGAAAAAGCCAGCAGGTCGGCCCCGTGAACCGCACCCGCGGCCAGAAGCAGCAACGACAGAATGGTTTTCACAGTGGTATTACAGCATAAGTAAGCGCGCTACAAACAAAATATGTGCACGCCGAGACCGGCTCGCCATCCATTTCCTCGTGGCTGGTGTATTTACATCACGACTATGACTGTAGATTTTTGAGCGGATCGGCCTCGAGGTGTTCCGTTTCGTCCGATCCACCCTGACCCAGCATCTTGGCAAGCCCCGCGGCGGCGAGTTCGTAGAGCCCAATCAGCATGCCTACGAAGACGATGACTATGATCATTCCGACAGTCGAATGTCGCGGAACCAGCATCTCCCGGTCGAATCGCTGCGCCTGGTAGGCCATAAACGCCTCCCGGCCGCGATGGTTCCAGGCGTCAATGTCATGGTGGATGTAGAGCCCGACCAATAGCCCCATCAGTATCGCCACAACAAGCCTTGCTGTAGTCCCACGTTTCATCTGCAAAGGGCCCTTTCGTCTCATATTACAGCAAGCGCCGCTTGCTTGGCCCGGCGCCGGCGGGCCGCGGGTAACCCCCCTTCCGATGCACTAATATGAATCAGGAGCCATGCTAGAGAACATCAACCTCAAAAGGAAGCTCTCGCGGGAGGAGTATAAGAAGACGCTCCCCGCGGTGCAGCATCGTCTCTATGATCTGGAAAAGGCGTGCTGGGACCACGGCGTGCCGACGGTGATCCTCTTCGAAGGCTGGGACGCTTCCGGCAAGGGCACGGCAATCGCCGCTTTGACCCAGCGGCTGGACCCGCGCGGCTTCAAGGTCTACCCTGTCACCGCGCCGCGCACCTATGAGCAGCAGCGGCCCTGGCTGTGGCGCTTCTGGCTGAAGGTGCCGGACCGCGGCGAGATGGTGATCTTCGATCGAAGCTGGTATTTTCGCGTGCTCGACGAGCGCGTGGAGCGGACTATTCCGGAAAAGCAGTGGCGCCAGGCCTACCGCGATATCGTCGATTTTGAGCGCGTGCTGGCCGACGATGGCACCGTCATCATCAAGTTCTTTCTCCACATATCGAAAAAGGAGCAGCGCGAGCGCTTCCGCGCCATCAAGGCCAATCCGCTGGAGGCCTGGCGGGTCAGCGATGCCGACTGGACGCGGCAGAAGAAATACGACGAGTACCTGGCCGCGATCGAGGAGATGCTCGAGCTGACTGAATCCGAATTTGCGCCGTGGACCATCGTCGAAGCCACTTCGAAATGGTTCGCGCGCAAGCGCATCGTCGATACCATCGTGGCGGCTCTCGAAAAGCGCCTGGGCGCCAACGCGCCGCCGCCAGCGGTTGAAACGCCGGCAGCGGCGGCCAAGGATGCGCAACTGCGGGAAGCCATGGATTCGCTCGCCAAGGGGAGGGTCTAATGCTCGAAACGCTCGATCTCACCCGCAAACTCACGCGCGAAGCCTACGTCCGGGAGGTGACGCGGCGCCAGATTGAGCTTCGCGAACTGGGCTATCAGGTCTACTTGCAAAAACGCCCGGTCATGATTATGTTTGAGGGATGGGATGCCGCCGGCAAGGGCGGCGCCATCAAGCGGATCACCGAAAAACTGGACCCGCGCGGCTACGTGGTCTACTCCATCGCCGCGCCGCAAGGCGAGGACAAGACCCGCCATTACCTCTACCGTTTCTGGCGCCGCCTTCCCGAGCGCGGCCAGATCGCGATCTTCGACCGTTCCTGGTACGGCCGCGTGCTGGTGGAGCGCGTGGAAGGCTTCGCCACCGAAGAGGCCTGGCAGCGCGCCTACAAGGAGATCAATTCGTTCGAGCGCCAGGTGAGGGATTACGGCACCATCCTCGCCAAGTTCTGGATCCACATCTCCCAAGAAGAGCAACTCCGCCGCTTCGAAGAGCGCAAGACCATCGGCTACAAATCCTGGAAGCTCACCGAGGAGGACTGGCGCAATCGCAAGAAATGGAGCGTCTACGAGGAGGCCGTCGAAGAGATGCTGGTGAAGACCAGCACTCGCACCGCTCCCTGGACCCTGGTGGAAGGCAACGACAAATACTGGGCCCGCACCAGGGTGCTCGCCCGCCTGGTCGAGATTCTCTCCAAGGAGCTCGGCTACACTCCCCCGGACCCGCTGAAGCACAGATCGCGCAAGAAACACGGTAAAGCGGCAAAGTAAGGGTGGCCACGAAATGGCCAGTCAATAGCCGGTTGGTGCGGCGAGTTGTTATGAGAGCATCACCTGCGTGGCAGTATCATGGCCTTAGTGACCGAAACACACACGGGCAGTTTTTCTCGCGCCTTTTTGGGCCGGACAGGCCGCGAGGTAGCGCGACTCGGAGTCTCCGCCAGTTACGGCGTACCGGGCGAGGCCGTTGAGCGCGCCTTCGAGCAGGGAGTGAATTATCTATATTGGGGCAGTGTGCGGCGCGATTCGTTCGGCGCTGCGTTGCGCCGCATGGCGCCGCGGCGCGAGCAGTTCGTGCTGGTGATCCAGTCCTACACGCGAGCCGCATCGCTGATGGGTTGGAGCCTGGAGCGCGCGCTGCGGGCCTTGCGCTTCGATTACACCGACGTGTTGCTGCTCGGCATGTGGAACAGGCCGGTGGCGCCGCGGATCCTCGAAGCCGCACAGCGTCTCAAAGCGCGCGGCCTGGTGCGACACCTGGCCGTCTCCACTCACACCCGCGCACTGGTGCCCGGCATCGCGGCCGGCAGCGACTTCGACGTAATTCATTTTCGCTATAACGCCGCGCATCCCGGCGCCGAAACCGATATCTTCCCGCACCTGGCCGATGCGGGCCGGCCGGGCCTGGTGGCATTCACCGCCACAAGCTGGGGCCAACTGCTCGGCAAAGGGGCGCTGCAAGGCATTGCCGGTTCCCATTCCTTGCCCAAAGGCGAGCGCGTCCCCACGGCCACCGATTGCTATCGCTACGTCCTGACGCGCCCGGAAGTCGATGTGTGCATGACAGGGCCTAAAGACGCGGCGCAAATGGAGCAGGCGCTTGAAGCTATGCGGCTTGGCCCCATGAGCGAAGACGAGCTGGCGTGGATGCGGCGCGTTGGCCGCGCGGTTTCGGGCAAATAGGTTCTGCCCCGAGCGCCTGTCCGTATCGTAGATCACGCGAAGATTCTTTCTACTTGGCGTCAACGTTTCGCCGCGCCGCGCGTCAGAATAACATCATGTGGAAGGACTTCGTCTATTCGCTCCGTTCCCTGCTGCGCAGTCCGCTGTTCACGGCGGCCGCGGTGGCATCGCTGGCGCTCGGCATCGGCGCCAACACCGCCATTTTCTCCCTGCTCGACCAGGTGGTGCTGCGCTCGCTTCCGGTGCGCGACCCGGAGTCGCTGGTGGTGCTGCACACCGATAACAACAGGGCGCCCGGCTCCAGCTCCAGCGATAACGACGAATCCGTCTTCTCCTATCCCCTCTATCGCGACCTGCGCGCCTCTGACGCGGCGTTCTCCGGCATCCTGGCGCGCGGCAGCGCAGGGGTGCGGCTTGCCTGGAAGGGAAACACGGAGGCGGCCAGTGCCGAGTTGGTTTCGGGCAATTTTTTTCAGACGCTCGGTGTCGGCGCGGTTCTCGGGCGCACCCTGACGCAGGCCGACGAGGGCGCGCCGGGCTCGTATCCGGTCGTGGTGCTCAGCCATGACTACTGGGGGAGTCACCTCGGCGCCGATCCGGCGATCTTGAACCAGACGGTCGCTTTGAACGGCAGTCCGTTCGTGGTGGTTGGCGTGGCTGAAGCCAGGTTCCACGGATTGATGCAGGGCAATTCGCCGGACCTCTACGTGCCGCTGACCATGGAAAAGTCGTTGATTGCCAACTTCGACGTGCTCTCCGACCGGACAACCCGCTGGCTCAACCTCTTCGCGCGCCTGAAGGCGGGCGAGAGCCTGCCGCGCGCGCAGGCCGCCAGCGACGTGGCTTACCACGCCGCCATCGCGAACGAACTGGCGCAGAGAAGCGATATCCACGATCAGCGCGATCGCCAACGCTTCCTCAACCAACGCGCCACGTTGCGCCCCGCCGCGCAGGGCATCGCCGAGTTGCGCGACAAGTGGGAAAAACCATTGCGCGTGCTCATTGCCATGGTAGGGCTGGTGCTGCTGATCGCCTGCGCCAATGTAGCCGGCCTGACGGTGGCGCGCGCAACCGGCAGGCAGCGCGAAATCGCCATTCGCCTGGCGATGGGTGCGCGGCGTGCGACGCTGGTGCGGCAACTGCTGCTGGAGGGCCTCGTGCTGGCGCTGGCGGGCGGCGTGGCAGGCCTGATGGTGGAACACTGGAGCACAGCGGCGCTGCTCACTGTTCTGCCGCGCGAGGAGGCCGGCGGGTGGCTCATCGCCAGCCTGGATCTTCGTTTGCTTGTCTACGCGTTCGCCATTTCGGTCGCCTGCGGGCTGTTATTCGCTCTGCTTCCCGCCTTGCAGGCGACGCGCCCCGACCTGGCGCCGACCTTGAAAGATCAGGCGCTCAACGTCGCTTCCGGCGGACGGCCGGCGCGCTTTCGGCAGGTTTTGGTAGCCGCGCAGATGGCACTTTCCCTGCTGCTGGTGGTGGGTGCAGGCTTGTTCAGCTCAAGCGCGGCCAACCTGTTGAACGCCCAGCTGGGATTTCGCACCAGCCAACTTCTGATGTTCAGCATCAACGCCACTCTCGATCGCCCCGAGGCTGCGGCCGCCGCGGCTTTCTATCGCGATCTCCAGTTCCGCCTGTCTTCCATGCCCAACGTGGTGGGTGTCGCCGCCGCCAATGGCGGCCCTTTCTCCGGCAGCACGACAGCCGGCAATATCACCGTGGAAGGCTATCACGCCGGGCACGACGAATACACGGGCGCCGTCCGCATCGCCGTCAGTCCGGGATATTTCCGCGCGCTGGCCATCCCGCTCCGCGCCGGCCACGAATTCACCGATCGCGACGACGCCGCGGCGCCCAAGGCGGTGGTAGTCAACGAGACGTTCGTCAAACGCTATTTGGGCAACGCAAACCCAATCGGCCGCCGGCTGCAATTCGGCGCCAGCACACCGCCCAAGCTGGACCGGGAAATCGTCGCTGTGGTGGCCGACAGTCGCGACGATGTCCGCGACGCAGCCAAAGAAACCATCTACTCTCCGTATTCGCAATGGGACCATCCCTCCCGCATGGTGTTTTACGTGCGCACCGCCGGCAATCCCGGCCGGATGGCAGCCGCGGTGCGTCAGACCGTGCGTGAGGCGGATCCTAATTTGCCGGCCGTCATTATCAAGACCGTTGAGGTGCGGATTCGCGAGTCGCTGTACACCGAACGCCTGATCGCCATCCTGTCCGCGGCCTTCGGAGTTCTGGCAACTCTGCTCGCGGCGATTGGGCTGTACGGCGTGATGGCGTATTCGGTGGCGCGGCGCACCGGCGAAATCGGCGTGAGGATGGCGCTGGGCGCAGTGCCGGCGGATGTGCTGCGCCTGGTCCTGTTCGGCGCGGTGCGGCTGGCTGCGGCCGGCATCGTCATCGGCCTCGCCGCCGCACTGGCGGCCGGAAGGCTGATCGAATCGCAACTGTTCGGCATCAAGCCCGCCGATCCCGTCATCTGCGTGGGCGCGGCTTTGTTGCTCGCCCTGGTGGCGCTGATCGCCGCCGGCGTGCCGGCCTGGCGCGCCGCCCGCATTGACCCGGTGGTGGCTTTGAAATACGAGTAAAGAGGCGTTGCGAAACAACAGGAGCGGCCGGCTACGGTTGAGCCGAATATTCTGTAGTAGGCGCCTAAAGGAAACAATGGACCGTGACGATTGGGTAAAATAGCTGTTTCACATGAAAACTCTTCTCACCATATTCGCCGCCAGCCTGCTTCTGGCCGGCTGCTCAGAGCCCGCGGCACCCACCGCGGCCAAGCAAGAAGAAGCCAAGCCCGCACCGATCACCGGCCAGAGCGCTCTGTTCAAGATGTACCAGGCAGCGCGCACCTGGGCGCCCGATGTGGCGGTGCTGAAACTGGATAGCGTACGCTTGGACGGCGTACCCGACCAGCCCGGCAAATCCGGTGGATGGGAGGCTGTATTCACCTCCGCACAGCGGGCGGCGGCACGTTCGTACACCTGGTACGCCGTCGACCAGGAGCCCACCATCCACAAGGGAGTTTTCGCCGGCAGCGAGCGAAGCTACTCCGGCGCGCACAGCGAGACCACGCCTTTCCTTATTGCCGATGTCAAGATAGACACCGATGCCGCATTGGCCACGGCCAAAGGCAAGGAGGGAGCGTACGAGAAGAAGAACCCCGGCCAGCCCATCCTCTATCTGCTGGAGAAATCCGCCAAGTTCGCCAATCCGGCCTGGCGCGTGATCTGGGGAGAATCGGTGGGCACGTCGGGCTTTTCGGTCTACGTGGATGCGACCACAGGCGCATTCCTCGAGATCATGCACTAGCCGGGGGCAGCGCGCGCGGCGCACGAAGTTTAATCGGCCTTGTGGGGCTTGAGGCCGAATTCCATGTGCAGACGGATGGACGGAATCCAAACCGGGCCGCGGTCGCGATTGAAGGCCAGGTTGGTGTCGTGCTGCAGGTCGAACGTGGCGTATAGGCCGGGGCACACGCGTGCGCTGTAATACGATTCCCATACGTACTCGGGCGCGTAGTTCAGGCGGCCATCGCCGATCAGGAAGTCCAACCCGCCGCGTGCCAGGTAGAGCGCATGCACACCGGAGATGCCGCCCGCGGTGAGCGAGGTGGCCACCACATCGTTCTTACGCTTCCAGCGGGTGCCTTTGACGGACACGCCGCCGCTGGCCAGCCGGTCGATGGCGCTGAAAGCGAAGCTCTCGGTCTTGCCATCGTTCCAGCCGAGCCGCATGAAAACGCCGACGTCGCGGGTGATCTCCTGCTCCAGGTTCACTCCCAATCCGTACTTCAGCGTTCCGGGGCGGCGCGTGGCCACCACGCCAGGCGTCGTGCCCGTTTCGGCAGCCAGGCGCAGCGCGGTCGCATAGGTGCCGGCATCGGCGCGGTTGGCGAATCCCAACACGCGCAGTGTGCCGGCGTGGTCGCCCAGCGAATAGCGGCGCTCTACTTCACCCGTCTGGCCATGGTCGCGGAACAGACGGCGGTCCAATTGCGAGCCGTTGGCCACCCTGGGCTCTGCGGCGATGCCGTAGCGGAAGGCCCAGTTGTGCGTGTGCAGTTCCTGCACCAGGCCCCAGGTGTAGCCGCGGGTATCGGCCGGGTAATCCCACGCGCCGTTGTACATTATGCCCCACGCCATGAACTGGGTGCGCGGATCGTGGGTATATTCGTTGTTATCGAAATAGTCGGTGACGGTGAAACGGCCCGCATAGATTGAGTAGCGCGTCATCGGACGTTTCCCTGCGAGCTGGTTCTCGTCGCTTTCCACCTGCTCCCGGTCGCTCCCGAAACCAAAATCGTGAGCGATGAGGAGGCGAGCGATGTATGGCTTGGGAGTCGCGCTCGCCACGCGCGGAATCTCGCCGTTGGGCGGATCGCCGATTCCGTTGACGCCGCTGAATCCTTTGCCTCCGGCGATCTCCGGATCGAAGACGAGCTGGGTGTTGGCGGCGAGGCGCGCGGTGAAAAATAGCGTCGTCGTCAGCGAGACATCGTGCTCGGGATAGTCTTGCAGGCTCAGTGGGCCAGTGTACGGCGCGTAGAACGTGCCGTGCTCGTCGCCGATGGAGGTTGCCTGATAATACAGATTCCAGCGCTCGGGTGCACCGGTCCCGGCGCCGCCCGGAGCAGCGCTTGACGAGTCGCCGGCTTGTTGAGCGCTCGCCGCGGGCAAGGCCATCAACAGCAGACTGGTCGCGAGCACCGCCTTCCATGGATTCATCACGATTCCAGATTGATACAGCTCTCGATTGACACGGCTCCGGCCGAATGTAACGATTCTGAAACATGGCACGCCGCCTGAGAAGATTGGCGGCGCGAACCTCGATTCGCGGCTATCGGCCTAATAGGAGCGCCACTCCAGAGTATACCCGTCGGGCAGCTTGCGGCGATCGAAAAAAGCCTCGATCAAGGAGACGAGTGCTCGCTCATTCTGCACGCCATATCCACCTGCCGGGGCGCGATGGATGCTTTGATGGCGGAGGTGATGACCAATGCCGCCGACGATCTGCCAGCGCGCGCCCGTGGAGGGCGAAGACGAGCCACACCGGCATCTTCCGCGTCGCTGTATATTCGTACTGAGGTCTGTCGAACGATGGTGAAGCCCGAGCGAAAGGCGTGGGTGTTCATTGCTATAGGGCGGGCCGCCGGTTACCTTCCGTTAGCGAACCGAGCCGGCGCCGGCCTCTTTCACTCGGCGGAGCCGGAACCGGCAATAGATCTCCCGGGCATCTCCGGAGCGGCCCGTTGAATCAGGCTGACGTCGCGGGTCAATCGCGCGCTTTGCGCCCGCTAAACCTGGTGGCGTGGATGCTGGCGCTGTGGACTCTGCTCACCACCATCGCCGCCACTGTGGCGGCCTATAGCGCCCTGCCATACGAAGACGAATGGGACACATGGCTGAGCCACCTGCGGCAGGGATACAGCCTGGATTGGTTCTTCGCGCTGCACAACGATCACCGCATCGCGGCCCCGCGCGTGTTGTTTGCCATCGACCACCTGGCGTTCGACGGGCGGCGTTGGTTTCTGCTGGTCTCGTCGTACGTATTGCAAGCGCTGCTGGCGATGCTGTTGTGGCGGCTGGCGAAGCGCGTCGCGGTGCGCGATCGCGATGAGGACCAGGTGCTGGGCGCCGCCATCGTATGCTGCCTGTTTTCGGCGCAGCAGGCCCTGAACTTCTTTTGGGGCTTTCAAGTGACATTTTTCATGGTATATGCGGCCGGCGCCGCGGCCTTGTTCGCCTTGCTCCGCAGCGCGGAAGCGGCCTCCGCGGCGCACCGCAGAGTGTGGTTCGCCGCCAGCCTCTTGCTGGCGATCGTGTGCACGTATTCGTTGGCCAACGGTCTGCTGATTTGGCCCATACTGTTGCTGACTGGGCTGTGGCTGAAAGCTCCGCGCCCCGGCCTCTCCCTGCTGGCTGCGGGCGCCGTTCTGCTGCCGGCGATTTACTTCCACGGCTGGCACGCGAGCAGGCTGGATGCCGCCGCACCCGTCGAGCGCGTGGCAGTCTTTGCATTGGCGAACTTGGGCTCGCCCCTTGTCCCGCTGCTTGCTTCGGCGGGCGCGGGTGCCCGCATTTCGGTCGTCACCACCGCTCTGGTGGGGGCGACGCTGCTGGCAGCGGCTGCCGGCGCATGGGTCTCACTGTGGAGGAACAGGGCGCGCTTCAGCGGCGGGCACGCGGTGCTGGTTCATTTCGCACTGTTCGCGGCAGCCGCTTCCTTCGCCATGGCCAGTGGACGCGCGCACCTGCCGCTCGATGCCGCGTTTCGTTCCCGCTATATAACGCCGCCCTACATTTTCTGGGTATGCATGCTCATCCTGGCGTGGCCGCGGCTCCGGCGCTGGCATCGGCCGGCACCCCATGCGATGGTGTGCGCTGCGCTGTTGTTGGGCGTTGCCGTCCACCAGACTGGCAAGGTGCGAGAATCGGCTGCATTCGGCGCCGGGTTCCATCGCGGCGAAACGGTAGTGGCCGATGGCGTGTCCGACCCCGAGGCATGGTTGTCGGTGTTCCGCTCGGCCGCCGAGGCAACGCCGGCAGTCGACTATCTGCGGGCCCAGCGCCTCTCAATCTTCAGCAAGGAATGGACGCACTGGCCGGGGTTGTCGCTCGCTTCGCGATTCACGATCGACGACAATGGCAGCGCCTGCCAGGGGAGTTTCGGGGAGGTCACGCGAGTGCCCGAGCTTCCACGGCCCGGTTGGCGCCTCTCCGGCCAGGCTGCGTACCAGGGTACCAAGGTGAGCCCCAGCTTCGTGGTGTTGGCCGATCCGGCGGGCAAGATCGCGGGGGTGGCGCCGGTGGGTTCAGGCCGATGGCTGGGATACGTGCCTGCCGGTCCGGAATCGATCACGGCTTACGTGGTCTTGCCGGATGGCAAGACCCTCTGTCCGCTCGGCAGCAGGGCGCTGGCGCCTTAGGCGTCGCGGCAGGTAACCGGTCCCAGCGCGCTCGATCGCTCCCTCACGGTCGCGGCTCCGAACGCACAGCGGAAGTCGGCGCCAGTTACTCCACGTCGAGCGTCACCGTCGCCACCGACATCGCCGGTAGCATGATGCGCAAGCTCGGTATCCAGCACGTTGGGCCCGTCGTAAGTCACGGTGCCGCCGTCCACCGGCACGGCGGTTTGCCGCGGTGCGGCTTGAACAACATGAAAGCGTAATAGGTGTTGGTGGCAAAACGCCGGAATTCAGCGCCGGCACCATCCGGCCGGAAGTTGCCGCCGCCGCCCACAGCTTATTGCCCAGGCCCAAATACTTGACACGGAACGGGCACACTACGGCTGAGAGGAGTGGGGAAATCTTGAGCGAGGTAGGTTGCGGGTGGCCGGGCTTCGCGGACTTATCGCCGTGCGTTTCGGCCACCCGATGATTTGAGCAGAAACTTCGTTGATGTGAGCCCGCTGGATGGCGGACAATATCAGGTCGATTCGTTTCTTACTCTCTGTTATCCGGCGGGCGGCGATAATAGCTATCCGTATTCCGCCGGCGGTCATAGATTCCGGAATCCAAAGTCTTCCGTCGAGAGTCCAGCCCGAAGGGGACCCCGCATGCCTTTAAGGGGCGCCGGAAGTTCAGTATCACTTGAGTGCAACGTACCCTGGCCAGGGATAAGGAACAGCAGCGGAGCCTGGCGCCGCAGTCCCAACTTCAGTATGCAGGGTATGTCAAGGGATTGGGGGGCTAAGTGATTGAGTTAGTGGGGGAGATTGGTGGTGACTGGGCTCGCTTACTGTAGCGCCGGCCTTTGCCGCCGGTGGTGATCTTGCTTGGAAAGGGAAACGAAGAAAAAGAACCGGCGGCAAGACCGCCGGCGCTACCGAAGAACGCAGGTTAGCAACCTGCCCTACAACTCACTTTCGGTCGGCGAGCTTGGCGGCCTCAGCCTGGATTAACTCCCACACGCGGTCGACGTGGCACTGAGTGGTTGCCATGTTGCCGATCGCCAGGCGGAGCGTGAAACGGCCGTGCAGTTTGGCGCCGGAAATGAAAAACTCGCCGGTTTGGTTGACGCGCTCCTGGATCCGGAGGTTTTCGTCATCGGTGCCCTGATAGCGGAAACAGACAGTGGAGAACGGTGTGGGAGCGGTGCGCTCGAAGCGCGGATGGGCGTCGATGATGGCTGCCAACGACTGGGCGATGCGGACCTGCTCGCGGATCAGCCGGGCGATTCCTTCGCGACCGTAGGTGCGCATCACGAACCAGAGCTTGAGGGCGCGGAAGCGGCGGCCGAGCGCAACCCCGTAATCCATGAGGTTGACGGCACGCGGATCCTCGGCGGTGGCGAGATAGTCGGGCACCAGCGAGAAAGCGCGCCGCAGCACGTCGGGGTGGCGGGTGTAGAACACGCTGCAATCAACGGGCGTGAACATCCACTTGTGCGGATTAGTGACCATGGAATCGGCGTGCTCGCAGCCGGCGAGCGCCCAGCGAAACTCCTCTGCCACCGCGGCCGAGCCGGCATAAGCCGCATCCACATGCAGCCAGATGTTCCGGGCGCGGCAGATTTCCGCGATGGCAGGCACCGGATCGACGCTGGTGGTGGCGGTGGTTCCCACGGTGGCGGCAACCGCGCACGGGCGCAGCCCGGCGGCGCGGTCGCATTCGATCATTTCGGCAAGCGCGTCCGGCCGAAGGCGAAATTCGGCATCCACCGGAACCTTGCGGACATGTTCCGTACCGAAGCCGAGGGCGATGGCGCCTTTCTCGATGGAGGAGTGCGCCTGCTCGGAGGTGTAGACGACTAAACCGGACGCCATGCCTTTGGCGCGCGAATTGGGGTCCGCGGCTTCGCGGGCCGCGGCCAAACCGTGCATGCTTCCCACCGACGCCGTGTCGAGAATCTGGCCGAACCAGTCTTCGGGCAGACCGGTCCATTGGCGCAGCCAGCGCAGCGTCACCTGCTCCAGTTCGACGACAGCCGGCGACGACTTCCACAACATGCCGTTGACGTTGAGCGCGGAGGCCAGCAACTCTCCCAGAATGCCGGGCGCCGAACCGGAAATCGCGAAATAAGCCATAAAGCCGGGGTGATTCCAGTGAGTAACGGCCGGCAGGATGAGCCGCTCGAAATCGGCTAGCAGGCGTTCCGGAGGCTCGCCGTGCTCCGGCCCGCGCGCAGGCAGAGCGTCGGTGAGCTCGCCGGGTTGAACGCGAGCCAGCACCGGGTAGCGCTGCGGGTTGGCCAGATAATCGGCCACCCAATCGATGGCCTGATGGCCGCAGTGGCGGAACTGTTCGGGGGTCATTGGCACGACACCTGGTTAATCGATCTAGCGATGAAGACGGGCACCGTTTTTTCAAGACTCATACGCTATCCCAACGTCGAGTGTAACGCGGGGCGTGCGCGGAAAAGCAGGGGACACGGCAGGTGCTCCGAGGCCGCCGATTCGATACGAATGCGCGGCGGATTGTCAGGCGGCAAAGGTTACCACGGCGAAATCTCGAAACGGGTTTTTATCGTCGTTCGGCCTGAAGCGGTGGGCGCACAGTCCGGCTATTGGCTGCCGACCCGGCTTAACTGGGCTTCGGAGGGCGACCACCTGTTCAGTTCACAATAGGCTCGGAGAGGCGGATGATTTTTTTCTGAATGGCGTACTGCACAAGCTGGGCCTTGTTGTGAATATCGAGCTTACGCATCAAGTTGAACTTGTGAGCCTCGACGGTTTTCACGCTGAGATCGAAGGCAGTGGCGATCTCTTTGACGGACTGGCCTTCGGCGAGCATCTTGAGGATTTCGCGTTCGCGTTTGGTGAGCGTGCCGAAGCGCGGCTGGCGAATCGGTTCCCGGCCCTGAGTGCGGAAGTCGTCCACCAGGCGAGTGAGGAGGCGCGGGCTCAGATAGCTGCCGCCGCGGTGCACCTCGCGGATGGCGGTCAACAACTGTTCGGCCGGACACTCCTTGAGGATGTAGCCGCTGGCGCCTATGGAGACGCATTCGGCGAGATATTCATCGTCGTCATACATGGACAGGAATACGACACGCGTTTCCGGGCGCTCCTTGCGGATCACACGGGTCGCCTCAAAGCTGCTCATTCCCGTCATGCCGATGTCCATCAGCACCACATCGGGCCGGTTTTGCCGGCTGAGGCTGATGGCTTCGGCTGCATCCTTGGCTTCTCCGGCAACTTCGAGGTCGGGCTCCGCCGCCAGCAAAGTGCGGACGCCCTGCCGGAACATTGCATGATCGTCTGTGATCAATACGCGAATCTTAGGCATTTGGTTTTTCCTAGGCCGAGTTCAGCGGCAGTTCCAGAATCACCGTCGTTCCCTGGTTGCGCGCACTGCGCACAGCGAGCTTTCCGCCCAGGAGCGCCGCGCGCTCCCGCATGCCGGCCAGACCGAATGAGATCGGCTTCGCCGCCGTAACGCCGACCTGAAAACCCAGGCCGTTATCCGAAATGCGCGTTCTGATCACCTTATCGGTTCGCATCACGGAAAGTTTTACGATGTTGGCCTGAGAATGTTTGGCAGTGTTTTGTAAGGCCTCCTGGGCGATTCGGTAGATCACCTGCTGTACGGAGGCCGGCAGATCCTCGAGGCGACCGGCGATGCGGACGCGGACTCCAGGCGGAAACGTTCTGGCAAATCGCCCAGCCAACTGGCGCAGCGCCCGCGCCAGGCCGAGCCGTTCGAGCACGGCCGGGCTCAGCGCGGCGATGATACGCCGCAATTCGACGACCGTCCCTTCGAGCACTCCGCGGGCGGCCTGCAGACTGGCACGCAGGGGCGCATCCGCGCCGCGTTCCATCATTTCCAGTTGCAGCCGCAGCGACAGCAGCGATTGGCCGGCCTCATCGTGCAGTTCGCGGCCGATGCGCCGCCGCTCGTCATCCTCGGCCTGGCGCGCGGCGGCCGCCAGCCGCTCCACCTGCTCCAGCAGCCGGGCGCGCTCAGTGGCCTTGCGGAAGTGCTCCGCAGCCGCCTCCAGCAGCTCCAGTTCGCGCGGCAGCCAGGGGTACGGAACCGGGAAACCGAGTTGGATGGCAGCGGACGCATTCAGCGGGTAAGACCAGAAGGAAGCGTACCGGCCGCGCAGCGCGGGATCGACGATGCAGCGTTCCTCGGGGGTGCCCTGCTCAACATACAAAGGTTGGCGCAGGTGCCGATCGAGTTTCCCTTCTTTTACGAGCAGGCGTCCGGCGCGGGCGCGAAAGGCGCGCACCAGGGGACGCACCAGGCGGCGGGATAACTCTCCGGAACCGGCCACCTCCGCGCCAGCGCGATAAATGGCGAACAGCGCCTGGCTCTCGGCTTCGCGCACGTGGTAATAAGCACGTTCGAGCGCCAACAGGGTCGCCCATTGCAGTTGTTCGAGCGAGGGGCCAAATCTGCCCTGCAAGAGAGGCTCCAGCATGGCGTCGAACTGCCCCAGTACTTCACGGGCCGCATCGGGAGAGAGGTTGCACTTGGCGAGGCGCCGGCCGTTGTAATCCACCTGATCGAGGAATTTCTCGATGGATCCCAGACGCGCCGCCGCGCAGGGTGAAATGGCCATGAGCGCGCGCCTCTCGACGGCGCCATAACGCCGCTTGCGGAGCAGCGCGAGAAAGCGGCTTTCCAGCCCAGCCGCCGCCGGGGCAATCACCTTCGCCAGACGGGCGACGTGCCGCCGGGCTGCCTTCGTGAACAGGTTTTCGTGCGTTGGCATCGATCTCTCGTACTAAGAGATCGGCGTAATAGGGCCAGGGCTGTAGTCTTACTTAGCCCACGTACTGCACTTCCTCTTCCAAGTCGAAGCCGAAGCGGCTGTGGACGCGGGTTTTCAGATCCCGGATGAGCGAACACAAGTCGGCGGCGGTGCCGCCGCCGGCATTATAGAGAAGGTTGGCGTGATAGGCGGCGACGTGGATATCGCCGACTTGCATGCCCTTGGCTCCTACTTGTTCGAGAAACCAGGCGGCGGGGACTTTGCCTTCGCGCACCGCCGCGGCCGGGACCTGGGCAGCCACGGTGGGCGGCAACTCGCGCAGCAGCAGGTTCTTGAAGATGCTGCCGGCGCACTTCATGGTGACGGGGAACTTCTGATTGCGAACCTCGGTGATGCCATCGGCGATGCGCCGCAGCTCGTCACGATCGGCAGGTTCCAACTCCAATTCCGCGGCGAAGACGATCCACTCTTTGTGGCGTTTGAAAATGCTTTCCCGGTAGGCGAACTGGCACTCCGGGTTGGAGAAGGCGCGCACCTGGCGGCCATCGAAAAAGCGCACGCAGGTGACGCGTTCGGAGATGGAGTTGCCGTAGGCGCCGGCATTGCCATAGATGGCCGCGCCGGTCCAACCGGGGATGCCCGAGAGCGTCTCGAGACCTTTCAGACCGCGATCGATCGAAAAATCCACCAGGCGCTGCAATTCGGCGCCGGCGCCGGCGGTGACGCGGCTGCCTTCGGCGCGCAGAGTGTCGCCACGGTAGCGCAATACCAGGCCATGGAAGCCGCGGTCGGAGACGATCAAGTTGGTGCCGCCGCCGATCACCACCACCGGAATGCCGCTGGCTTCGCCGGTACGGAGCGCTTGGAGAAAAGCCTCCTCCGCGCCGGTTTCCGCGTAGAGATCGGCCGGCCCTCCCACGCCGAAGCGCGTATGCAGTGCCAGCGGGACGTCCGCAGAAACGGTTAGATTAGGAATCGCGGCGAGATGCGCGCGCATCTCTTCGGTGGTCGGCATTATCTCGATTATAAAGGGAGGGTGTATGGCGCGTTCCGGCTTTCCGGGCTTTCCCCCGGAAGCACTTGGATTCTTCCGCGGGCTGGCGCGGAACAACCATCGCGACTGGTTTCTGCCGCGGAAAGCGGTGTTCGAGCAGAGCGTGAAGCAGCCCATGCGCGAGCTGGTGGCGGCGCTCAACCAAGCGCTGCAGGGCTTCGCTCCGGAGTACGCCACCGATCCCGAGAAGGCCGTCTTCCGCATCTATCGCGACGTGCGTTTCAGCAAAGACAAGAAGCCGTACAAGGAGCACATCGCCGCCAGTTTCAATGAGCGCGGCATGGGCCATGGGCAGGGCGGCTTCTATTGCTCGGTTTCGCACAAGGAAGTGGCGGTGGGGGGCGGCATATACATGCCGGACCCGGCTGCGCTGCTGGCCATCCGCAAACATATTGCGGAGCGCCACACGGAACTGCGCCGCATCCTGGCAAACCCGAAGGTTCGGCGACTGCTGGGCGAACTGGAAGGCGACCAACTGGCGCGGGTGCCGAAGGGCTTCGCCAGCGACCATCCCGCGGCCGACCTGCTGCGGTTCAAGCAGTTCGTCCTGTATGTGACGCTGCCGGCGGAGGTAGCCACTTCACCCACTCTGCACCGGGAGATTGTGGACCGCTTCCGCGCCATGGTGCCGTTCCTGCGGTTCCTGAACGCCCCGCTGCCGAAGGAGAAGAGGATCGACGCGCGGGACCTGTTGCCCTAGGTGGCGCGCAAAAGAAGGGGAAATGTGATTTATCGCTCTTCTCTTTTTGTTCGCCTTCTGATATAGTGTGGCGCATGAGCCCAAAACCAAAGCAAAACAACCTCGCCAACCAATTGAAGGCCAGCCAAGAATTCTTCGAACGCTCGACCAGCGTACTCGATGAGGCCGACTCCGGATTCCGTCCGCGGGAAGGCATGATGACGGCCGCGCAGCAAGTGGCGCACGCGGCCCAGACAATCGACTGGTTCATCCAGGGCGCATCGCGGCCGGAAGGCTTCGACCTGGATTTCGCCAGCCACGCCGCGGCGCTGGAGCGTGTGACTTCGCTCGCCGCCGCCCGACAGAAGCTAGAAGCCGCATACTCGAACGCGATCCGCTTTATCGGCTCGCGCAGCGCGGAGGATCTGGCGCAGCCGCTCCCGCCCGGTCCGGTGATGGGCGGGCAGCCTATCAGCGAGATCGTATGGGCGATGGTCGAGCACTCCGCCCATCATCGCGGCGCTCTGACCGTTTACTCGCGGCAACTCGGAAAAGTGCCACCGATGCCTTACGGCGGCTGAATCGACGCCGCTCAGCCGCACTTTGGAGTTGGTTGTCTGGAAGCCGTGAAATAATCGGTTGGCAGGCGAAAGCGCCTGCCCCACCCGCCGCAACTTCGAGACGTCAATTGCGCCTAGAACGGGGCTGAGCCCGGCGTTCGCGGACAGGGGATCACGTCGCGGATGTTCTTCATGCCGGTGAGGTACATCATCATGCGCTCCAGGCCCAGGCCGAAGCCGGAGTGCGGCACGGAGCCGAACCGCCGCAGGTCGAGATACCAGGCGTAGTCCTCTTCCTTCAGGCCGTGTCCGGCAATGCGCTGGCGCAGGACATCCAGTCGCTCTTCGCGCTGGCTGCCGCCGATGATTTCGCCGATTCGCGGCACCAGCACGTCCATCGCGGCTACCGTGCGGCCATCGTCGTTGAGGCGCATGTAGAAGGCCTTGATCTGGGTGGGATAATCGGTCACCACCACGGGCTTGCGAAACACTTCTTCTGTCAGGTGGCGTTCGTGCTCGCTTTGTAAATCGGTTCCCCAACTCACGGGGAACTCCCATGTCTTACCCTTGGCAGCGGCGTCTTCCAGAATGCGCACGGCTTCCGAGTAAGGCAGATGCACAAACTCGTTGTCGATTACGTTGGAGAGCGTCGCCAGCAAGGTGTTGTCGATGCGCTTATTGAAGAATTCGAGATCGGCGCGGCAGCGGTCCATCACTTCGGCCAGGACGGCCTTGAGGAACCGCTCCGCCAGCCGCCGGTTGTCATCCAGATCGGCGAAAGCCATCTCCGGCTCGATCATCCAGAATTCGGCCAAGTGACGCGGTGTGTTCGAATTCTCCGCGCGGAAGGTCGGCCCGAAGGTGTAGACGTTGGCGAACGCGTGGGCAAACATCTCCGCTTCGAGCTGCCCGCTGACGGTGAGGTATGCCGGCTTGGCGAAAAAGTCACGGCTGAAATCGGGCCGGCCTTCGGGCGTTTTGGGCGGGGCAGCGAGATCGAGTGTGGTGACCTGGAACATGGCGCCTGCGCCTTCGCAATCGAGCGTAGTAACCAGCGGCGTCTGCACGTATACAAAACCGTTGTCCTGAAAGAAGCGGTGAATGGAGTAGCAGAGTGCATTGCGCACGCGGAACACGGCGCTAAATGTATTGCTGCGCGAGCGCAGGTGGGCGATCTCGCGCAGGAACTCCATGGTATGGCCCTTCTTCTGCAACGGGTAGGTGGCCGGGTCGGCTGGGCCGTACACTTCGATGGCTTCGGCGCGCAGCTCGACCGGCTGCCCCGGACCTGGCGATGCCACCACTTCGCCCTCCACGCGCAGCGACGATCCGGTGGTGACCGAGGCCAGCACCGCCTCGGGCAACAGCCCCGCGAGGATGACTACTTGCAGGTCGATCGCCGACGATCCGTCCTGCAGTTGCACGAAGTGCACGCCTTTGCCGTCGCGCCGCGTCTTCACCCAGCCGCGCGCCGAGACTTTGGTGCCAGGCTCGCGCGCCAGTATATCCTTGATGTACTCGCCGTTGGTGATCAAGTGGGCCAACCTTTCAAGAAACAATGTTAGCTTGGATTTCCCGCCGGGAGCACCGGCGCGTTGCCGCGAAGGCCTGCTAGACTGTTGGCGGAAGGCAATCTGGACTGGTGTCCGGGGCGGTCTTCAAAACCGTTCGGCGGCCGTTCGGTCGCTGGTGCGTTCGATTCGCACTGTCTTCCGCCAGGCTCTACGCCAACAACGGGGGCATTTTCGATTTGCCGTTATGGCATGCGGTATCGATTGCTGCCGTTTCAACGACGCATTCCGGGGCACCGTCTCAACCAGAGGGTAAAACCAGTTAGAATTGTCGGGTATCTCACAGGAAACGCGGCAAATGGTTCTTGCTCACCAAGTTGAAGTTCTGATCCCGACCCTTGCGTCTCTGCCGGTGGCGGTGATGGCAACGGACCGCAACGGAGTCATCTGTTGGGCGAACGCCTGTCTGAGCGCCCTCACGGGATACGCCGCTGACGAGATCGTCGGACAGGACGCAGAAATGCTCCTGTCAGGAGAGACGGAGCGTTCCCATCGTGAGGCTCTCGAACACGTCGTCGCTTCCGGTGAGTCCTGGAGGGGCGAGTGCGCCGGCAAACGCAAGAACGGAGAAGTCTACGCCATCGTCCAGAGCATAGCGCCGATTCAGGACGCCGCCGGCAAGACCACCCATTTATTGTGGACGGCACTCGAGGTGCAGGATGGCAGAGTCGCCGACGAGTTACGGCGTTGCAGGGAAGAACTGGTGATCCTCAACGGCAACTCCCCAACCCCTTACCAATCGCTCGACGCCGGCGGCTGCCTGATTGCGGTGAACGAGGCGTGGCTTCAAGGCCTCGGCTACTCACGAGAAGAAGTCCTCGGCCGCAGGTTTTCCGACTTTCTCACTCCGGGTCAGGCTGACTTCTACAGGGAGTGGTTTCTGCAATTCAAAGAACGTGGCTGGGTTCGGGATGTCGAGTTCAGCTTAGTCAAGAAAGACGGCAGTTACATCGATGCTGCGTTCGATGGAAACATCGGACGGGATAGCGACGGTCAATTCCGCCAGACGCATTGCGTATGGCGGGACGTTACGGAGCGCAAGCAGGCGGAGAGGCGATATCGAGACATCTTAGAGGGTGCGGCCGAAGGAATGTATCGAACTACACTTCAGGGGAAGAGTCTGTCCGCAAACCCCGCCCTAGCGGCGATCTTAGGCTACGATTCAGCGCAGGCTCTGATATCTGCAATCACCGACACGACCCATCAACTGTGGCTCGACCCGAATGAGCGTTCGCGTTTGTTCGAACTGCTCGAGCGACAAGAGGTCGTTCGCGGCTACGATTGCCAGTTCAAGCGCAAGGACGGGACTGGAATCTGGGTATCGCTCAACATTCGAAAGGTCCGCGGGCCGGGAGACGAAGCGGCATATTGTGAGGGCTTCATCGAAGACATCACGGAGCGCAAGGACGCGGAAACCCGATTACGCACTCAACACGAGAGGTTCCAGAGGATCATCGATAACACCGACGCCGGGTACTTCCGGATCGGAGCGGACGGCTGCTATGAGGATGTGAACCCTGCGTGGCTGCGAATGTATGGGTTCACCCGCAGGGAGGATGTTATCGGTCAGCACTTCTCTACGGTTCAGGTTCCGGAGGACGTACCCAAGGCGAAGGAGACTGTCAGATCGCTGATGCAGGGCGAATCGGCGAAGAGCGGTGAGTTTTCCAGGCTGCGCCGGGACGGGACCATTGGCCACCACAGCTTTTCGGCTAATCCCGTACTCGATGGGGATCGCGTGATCGGCATCGAGGGCTTTCTGGTCGACATTAGCGACAAGATAAAAGCCGAGCAGGAAAGGCGTCATACCGAACAGCGGTACCGGTCGCTTTTCGACTGCATGCACGAAGGGGCTGCGCTCCACAAGCTGATCGATGCCAACGGCATTCCAGTGAACTACATCCTGCTCGACGTAAATCGGCGCTTCGAAGAAATCCTGGGCGTAAAGCGCGAGCAAGTGGTGAACAAGGCGGCGACCGATGTGTACGGAAGCGCAGACGCTCCTTACCTGAAGGAGTATGCGGCGGTGGTTGAAACCGGAACTCCCGTCCAGTTTGAGACATACTATCCGCCGATGGACAGATATTTCTCCATATCCGTGGCGCCGATGGGCGGCGACCTCTTCGCCACAATCTTCTTCGATATCACCGAGAGAAAACGTGCGACCGCTGAACTCGAACGCATGAGCCGCATGGTGAACATGGCGCTCAGAGCCGGGAGGTCGGGAGCGTGGGAGCTAAATCTGGAAACAGGTCGCGTGTTCTGGACAGAAGAGTGTTGCCGGCTATTCGGACAGGAACCGCACTTTGCGCCGACATTGAACGCATTTTATGCGCTGATTCATCCTGAAGACCGGGCCGTTGTGCAGCATGCCATCGAACACTGCTCGCCGACATTTTCAATTCCGTTTCGAATCGTGTTACCGGATGGCATTCATTGGATGGAGCGCCGGGGTGAAGTGATCTACGACAGCGCGGGTAAGCCGGTTCGGATAGTTGGGATTACTTCCGATATTAGCGAACAAAAGCGCTTCGAAGAGGCTATGGGCAGCCTTGTCACCGCAATCGAACACGCAGAGGAGCAGATCCTGGTCACGGACGACAAAGGCAACATCAGATACTTGAATCCGGCATTCGAGAGGGTCACAGGCTATTCCAAGAGTGAAGCCCTCGGTCAGAATCCGAGGATACTGAAATCAGGAATGCACGACCGCGAGTTCTACGCGCAATTGTGGGCGACACTCAAGGCCGGGACAGTATGGCGTGGACGGCTGACTAACAAGAAGAAGAATGGCGCGCTATACGAAGAGGATGCGACCATCTCGCCGATCCGGGATGGTTCGGGACGAATTACCGGCTTTGTGGCCGTGAAACGCGATGTGACCGAGCAGCTACAGTTGGAGCGCCAGTTCCTCCAGGCACAGAAACTGCAGAGCGTGGGCAGACTGGCGGGCGGCGTAGCGCACGATTTTAACAATCTTCTAACTGTGATTAACGGATATGCCGACTTTTTGCTGGCCGACCTTGACCGGACGGGTCCTTTATGGTCGAGCGCCGACGAGATCCGCAAGGCCGGTGAACGCGCAGCCAGCCTGACCAGGCAATTGCTGACTTTCAGCCGGAAGCAAATCATCGAGCCAAAGACGCTGGACCTGAACACAACGATTCGAGAGTCCGAGCGGATGTTACAGCGTCTGATTGGCGAGGACGTCACTCTGACGACAACGCTCGATCCTTCGTTGGGACAGGTGATGGCGGACCCCGAGCAGATACATCAAGTCATCATGAATCTTGTGGTGAATGCTCGTGACGCGATGCCCGACGGCGGCAGGCTCGACATCAGTACGGTGAACATCGATATCACCGAAGCCGGCGCCTCCATTCACCAGGATGCCAAGCGGGGGCCGCACGTCATGATGTCGGTGACGGACACCGGCACGGGAATAGACGAGAAGACGCGCCAGCATCTCTTTGAGCCGTTCTTTACGACGAAGAAGGGCGACAAAGGCACAGGACTTGGGCTTTCCACGGTTTACGGCATCATGCGGCAGAGTGGCGGATGGATTGACGTTTCCAGCGATCGGGGAGGAGGAACTTCATTCAAGCTCTATTTCCCACGAATTGATGGGCGTGTGGTGGAGCAGCCGCGTGAAACCATTCGCAGCACAGGGACGCACGGCGGCGAAACGATTCTGGTGGTCGAGGACCAGGAGGCGGTTCGACGACTGACGAAGGCAATGTTGAAGGTGTATGGCTATCGCATCCTCGAAGCCGCGAACGCTACTGAAGCATTGGACGTTGCCCAAGAGTACTCTGGCGAAATTCATCTGTTGCTCACAGACGTGGTGCTTCCCGGGCTCAATGGAAAAGAGCTAAGTGAGCGTCTGAGGACACTAAGACCCAAGCTGAAGGTGCTGTTTACGTCCGGCTACACGGCAGATATCATTGCTCACCGCGGCGTCCTTGGCTATGGGCTGGCGTATATTCCTAAGCCATTCAGCCCGGAGACGCTGGCTGCCAAGGTCCGCAAGCTACTCAGCGAGCCGGACACACCTGAATAGCGGCTTTACTTCCGAACTCCTGCAGCACAGGAGCTCATAAATAGCCTGATTGAATCGCGACAGGCGCACGGAAGATGGGATGCGCTAAAATCTAAGTGTAATGGGCGAAGACGGCAAGGAGAGGATTAAGTCCGCGGCTGCGGCGTCGGTTGGCGCCGGTGTTGGCGGCGCTGGCGGCGCGACCGCCGGCGTCCTGGAGCTCGCCGCTCAGGGGAGTGTGACCGCACTATCCGCGGGTGTAGTCATCGGGGTCGGAGCAGTTGCAGGCGGTGTCTTGACTTTGCTGGGTTACAAGCTCTACCGCCATCTCACCAAACCGAAAAGTTGAGTTGAGTTTATACCGCGCTCGATTTCAACTGTCCGCATGCCGCATAAATATCCAGCCCGCGCGGCTTACGGATGAAGCACGGGACTGAGCGGCGCACGATCGCTTGAAAACTGGCGACGCGATCGGGTTCCGGCGTCCGGTAGGGAATCTCCGGGCCGGGGTTGAGCGCGATCAGGTTGAGCTTGGCGTTGATGCGCGCCAGCAACTTCGCCACGCGGCGCGCATCCGCGTCGGTGTCGTTCAGGTCCTTGAGCAGCACGTATTCGAACGTCAGCTTCTCCCAAGGCCGCAGAGGATAAGCCTGGCAGGCTTCCATTAAATCCTTCAAATGATACTTGCGGGTGATGGGCATCAGCTCCGAGCGCGCCTCCTCGGTGGAGGCGTTGAGCGAAACGGCCAGCTTGGGCCGCACCGGTTCGCGGCCAAGCTCGGCGATTTTGGGCACGATGCCGGCCGTGGAAACGGTGATGCGCCGCGGCGAGAGTCCGAAACCGGCGGGATCGAGCAGGATGCGCGTGGCTTTGATGACGTTGTCGAGATTGAGCAACGGCTCGCCCTGGCCCATCATGACGATGTTGAGGCGGCGCGGCGCGCGCATGCGGTCGAGGCCGTTGTCGTGCACCAGTGCCAGCACCTGGCCCACAATCTCGCCCGCCGTCAAGTTGCGTTCCAGGCCCAGCAGCGCGGTCATGCAGAACTTGCAATCCAGCGGGCAGCCGGCCTGGCTGGAAATGCAGATGGTGTCGCGCTCGCCCTCCGGCATCAACACGGTTTCCACCGTACGGCCATCGTCGAGGCGCAGCAGGTAGCGCCGGGTGCCATCGGCAGACTCAAAGCGGCGGGCGGTTTCCGGCAGCCCGAAAGTGAGCCGCTCCGCCAGGCCCTGACGCAGGGCCGCAGGCAGAGCGCTGATGCCGGCCAGATCGGTGGCGCGGCCTCGATAGATGGCCTCATACACCTGGGTGGCGCGGTAAGCGGGTTGATCGGAGCCGAGAGCCTCGCGCAGATCGGCGAGGTCCATCCCCACAAGCGGCTGGGACATGCGTCTCTTCTAGTTTACAAGGCGGCCGGATGGACGGCGGTGGCGAGGGCTTATCCCCACGAAAGATAGACGAAGCGCAGCACAAACAGCGCCGTCAGCGCATACATGAACCAGTTCACCTGGCGGAGCTTGCCGCGCAGCACCTTGAGTAGTGTGAAGGCGGTGAAGCCGAACGCCAGGCCGTTAGCGATCGAGTAAGTGAGCGGTATGGTCATGATGGTGAGAAAGGCGGGAATGGCAACCTCCGGATCGGACCAGGAGATCTCCGCCACCGACGACATCATCAGGCTGCCCACGACGATCAGCGCCGGCGCAGTAGCCGCGGCGGGAATAGCACCAGCCGCCGGCGCCACAAACAGCGCCACCACAAACAGCAGGCCGGTGACGATGGAGGTGACGCCGGTGCGCCCGCCCGCCGCCACTCCGGCCGCGCTTTCGATGTAACTCACCACCGTGGAGGTGCCGCTCAGCGCGCCCACCACCGTGGCCGTGGCATCGGCAAACAGGATGCGGTTGACGCGCGGGATCTGGTGTGTGCGGTCGAACAGGCCCGCGCGCTTGCCCACCGCAACCAGCGTGCCGATGTTATCGAACATGTCGATGAACAAAAAGATGAAGATGATTTCGAGGAAGCCGAGCCGCAGAGTGCCCCCGATGTCAAGCTTTCCGGCCGTAGCCGACAGATCCTCGAAGCGGTACGACTGCGGCAGCCACTTCGCCACCCCCGTGACCAGGCCGATGGCCGTGGTGGCGAGGATTCCGATCAGCATCGCCGCGCGCACGCGCCACGCCAGCAGCGCCCCCATCAGCAGCAGTCCGAAAAGGGCCAGCGCCGTGTTCTTATCCGTCAGTTTGCCGAGCGTGACGGTGGTGACCGGACTCGCCAGAATAATGCCGGAGTTGCGAAAGCCGATGAAGGCGATGAAGAGGCCCACTCCGGCCGCCACGGCCGCATAAAGTTCGAAGGGGATGGTGGAAATGATGAGTTGCCGCACGCCGAGCGCGGTGAGCAGCAAAAACGCAACCCCGGAAATGAAGACCGCTCCCAGCGCCGTCTGCCACGCAACGCCCATACCCTTCACCACCGTATATGTGAAATAGGCGTTCAGCCCCATCCCCGGAGCCAGCGCGATGGGGTACCGCGCCAGGCCACCCATCAGCATGCTGCCCACCGCCGCCGCCAGACAAGTGGCCGCAGTCACCGCCGCCAGCGGCATGCCGGCTTCATGCAGAATCGCCGGATTGACGAAGACGATGTAAGCCATCGTCATGAAGGTAGTGAAACCGGCCAGAATCTCGGTGCGCCAGTTGGCGTTGAGCGCGGCAAATTCGAAATAGCGTTCGAGCGACGCACGTATGGACATGAAGTTCCATTGTAGGCGTAGGCGGCGGTTTAGCTCGTGTGCGGCTTCAACTCGCGTGAAATACCCGATCGCTTACGCGCCGCTACCGTGCCCAACTCCGGCGAGGGACTGCAACAGGTCGCGAAAGCGCCGGCGGGCGACTTCCAGCCGCTGCCCGTTCTTGAGCAGGATCTCCGCCGAGCCACCGGTGAGCGGGATCACTTCGGTGACCGCGTTCAGATTGATGAGGGCCGCGCGGGAAATGCGGAAGAAGCGGGCCGGGTCAAGGCGCTGCTCGAGGTCGTTGAGGGTGGGGTCCATCCAATACTCACCCTTATCGGCGACCAGGCGGGTGAGACTGCCTTCGCTGCCGAAATACAGGACGCGAGATTCGTGGATCACCAGGTAATGGGCGGCGCTGCGCACCAGGAAGCGGACCGGCGCAGAGTGCTGGCTGCGAATGGCGCGATCGAGAGACTCTTCGCGCTCGCCGCCGGGCGGGAGTGCGCGCAGGTGTTCGAGCGCTTGCGCGAGGCGGGCGCGGCCGATGGGTTTTAGCAGGTAATCCACCGCGTGGAGTTCGAAGGCCTCCACGGCGTACTGGTCGTAAGCGGTGCAGAAGACGATGTGGGGCCGCGGTTGCGGCAGGCAGGCGGCGACATCGATGCCGGAGCAACCCGGCATCTGGATATCGAGCAGGATCGCGTCCGGATGCAGTTGGCCGGCCATTTGCATGGCTTCGGCGCCGTTTTCGGCTTCGCCGGCCACCTCTATATCGGGATGCGCGGCGAGCAATTGGCGCAAACGGACGCGCGTGGGAGCTTCGTCATCGACGATCAGCACGCGAATCAACGAACGCCTCCGCCGGCCACACCGGAAACGGCGGATTGTGGAAGCGTGAGCGCCACGCGGGTGCGGTTTCCGCCGCTCTCCCAGACTAACCGGGCGGAATCGCCGTAGTAGCCGCGGAGGCGCTCGGCGACGTTGTGCAATCCGTGGCCCTCGCCCGGAGCCTGGAGCGAGAAGGCGGGCGGGAAACCGGGGCCGTTATCGAAGACCTCGACCGAAAGGCGGCCGTCTTCGATCGCTGCACGGAGGCCCACGATTCCGCGGCCTTCCCGCCCGGAAACGCCGTGCTTGATGGCGTTCTCAATGAGGGGCTGGATGCTCATGGCGGGAATGGGAATGCGCGCGGCGGCGGGATCGACGTGTAACTCCACCTGCAGACGCTCGCCGAAACGCGCCTGTTCGATGCTATGCGGTGTCCGACGGCGGTTTCGCGGCCTTCAGTGTGCCATACGAGACGCCAGGGCCCAGCCCCACGGTTACCTCGACGGGCGATACCACTCACGGCGCGTACGTCTTTGGGGGCGGCGCGGATGTGCGGCTCTTGCGATGGTTCAGCCTGCGCGCCGAGGTCAGGGATCTGGTCACGGGCAGGGAGTTGAGCGGAGCCGGGCGGAATCACGTGTTGCCGGCATTCGGCGTGGCGGTTCATTTCTGAAGACCGGGCGAAGTGGCAGACATCGACGCCGCGCGCCGGTGCGCTTTTTTCCGGCATCGAGAATCCGTTACGCTGTTTCGAGAGGGAGCAGGGATGGAATGATGGTTGGAGGCGCCTCATCTTTCAGAATGGTCGCGGCGGCGCTATTTTTAATGGGAATGGCCGCCGCACAGGAGCACATTTCTTTTCCGACCCAGGATGGAGGCCTGGTCTACGCAGACGAATATGGGAAAGGCGACCGTGGCGTGGTGCTCGCTCACGGCGGACAGTTCAACGATCAGGCGGAGCGGGTCCTGCGCGAGATCGTCAACTTTCTGTCGGAGCCTTAGAACAGCAACGCGGCAGTCACTCGCAGCCAAATCGCGGGAATGCCTCGCGCGGACCTTGGAACGAGTGACCGCGGCCTTTCACGCAGTCGGGCATGATCTCCAAAACGCGATGGGGACCGTGCCTGTTTAGTGGGCGCGCACGAACTCGTAGCGCTCCAAGGTGGCGGCTACCTGATATGCGGCCTGCCCACCTTCGTGGTAACCGTTGGCAGCGCGCTCGAGCCGCACCACCTTGCCCACACAGCGCAGGTTGATGGGCTGTTTCTCATCCTGGTTCAGGGTGATAACGTATTCAATCGAACCGGTCACCGACGGCTCGTTTTCTGTGGTGAAGAGCACTCCCGACGAACTGATGTTTTTGGTGTGGCCAGCCAAAGTTATTCGCTCGACGCCGGAGCGAACGACCGAGAGTGGGAGACTGAGCGTGAATCGTCGTGTTCTTCTGTGTTCCATGAGTGGATCGTCTTAAATGCTAATGGCGCGATGCCCGACAAATCAATAGACCGCGCTGCGAACCACCCACGATCGGTACTAGCATTCGGGTTTTAGTAGTACAGGGAGGCAGGGGGGGGTGGGTCCACTCCCCCCGGTCCGGAAACCTACTTCGGCACGAAGATAAAAACGATCAGCAACGTGTAGAGCGCCAGCGATTCAATAAATGCCAGACCGATCAGCATCGCCAACTGAATCGCGCTAGCGGCTCCAGGATTGCGTCCCATGCCTTCCACGGCGCTTGCAATTGCCTTGCCTTGCCCCAGCCCGCACAGGCCGGAAGCAATCGCCATCGAGAGGCCGGCCGCGAACGGGTTCCACCCCGCGCCCGCGGCTGCATTGCCCGGCGTCTGCGCGCATAGCACGGAACTGCCAAGCAACATCAGTGCCGGCATGAAAAACAACTTCTTCCTCATTTGTTTTCTCCTTCGATAAAATCGCCTCGAGGAGGTGGTTCCCACCATGTCTTGGGAGACCGGCGGGCTCACGCTCAAAGGCGGCATAAAGCCGTATTAATGTTCGTGTGCGATCGAGCCACCCACGTAAGACATCGCCAGCAACATAAAAATGTAAGCCTGCACTATGCCCACGAATGCGTGCAGACCCATGAACATCACGGGCACCACCAGGTAAGTCAGACTCAGAAACACCATGGTCACCTGCTCGCCGGCGAACATATTGGCATAGAGACGAATGGTGAGCGACAGCGGACGCGCCAGATGACTGACGATTTCAATCGGAAACATTAGAATGGCCAGCCACCATTTGGGCCCCATAAAATGCAAAATATATTTGAAACCGTGCGCCTGCACCCCCATCAGGTTGTAGTAAAAGAAAGTCGCCATGGCGCAGCCGAGCGTCACCGGCGCATTCATAGTGGGAGACTCGAACGCCGGAACCAGCCCCATGAGGTTCGAAATCAGAATGAAGATGAAGAGAGTAGCGAAGAAAGCCTGAAAGCGCGTGCCCTCATGCCCCATCTGTTCTTCGGCCTGACCGCGCACGAATCCGTAAAACAGCTCGCAGGTCTGCTGCAGCTTGCCCGGTTTGGAAGCCGAAAGGCGCACACGTAAGACGGCGAACACCACCAGCAGCAGCAGGAACACCAGGAACTGCATCAGGATGTAATTAGCCCAGGGGCGCGCCTGGGGATCGAGCCCGACCAGGTGCAGCGCGGCGTTTCCCAAGTGGCTAAAACGGTCGTTAAAGATCCTGGTGATCCAGAGTTCGTTTCCTTGCATACACCAACTCGAAGAGGATTTCGATGAAGATGGCCGCGATCAGCGCCAGCAACCCGGCAATGACAGCCGGCACGGGTATCGAAGAAAACCGTACTATAACATAGCCGCAGCCGCCCAAAAGTAAGTACCGAAGCGCCAGCCGGAAAGAGGAAGGTGCGGGCTTTCCGCCGAGCGCGCTCACCAGCCGTTTCAGCCAGTGGAAGTTGAACCAGGCCGCCACCGATCCAGCCAGGAAGCCGGCTCCCCATTTCCAGCCGCCCGCGGCACCGGCCAGCGCCGTGCCTGCCACGGCCACACACGCCAGGAAGCGCGCAATGCGGCGACTGGCGCGCCCGAAGTCGAGCGGCTCAGCCATGGTTGTCATGGGTGTCCCTCATCACCTGGCGTATAAATTGGACGAAGCCGCAGACGATTCCCAGCAGCAGGCCGACGATGTTGAGGTATCCGGTGCCGAAAGCCCTGTCGAGTAAATGGCCGAGCAACCAGCCGACGAAGATCGAAGCCGGTAGAAGCAATGCCAGCGTGCTGTATTCCGCCGCCTGTTCGGTGAAGGATTTCTTACGCGCCACCACGTTCAGTTTAACCGGATTGCGCTGTATCGATCGGCAGACCTGGGTGGCGCACAAAGATTCACGTGTGCAGCGCGGAGATTCTTGGCGACGTTTCCGGGCGCCGCGCGGCAGTGGGGTGCGTCCGCTAGAGTGCCGGCGCGGCGCGCGAGAGTGCGCGCGCCACATTCCATGGTCAGACCGATGTGGTGACGATCGCCGCCAGGTTCCAGGCCACGCATAGGGCGAACAACACGTTGATGCGGCGCAGCATCTTCAATCGGCCGCTGCGGTAGGCGTAAAAGGCCACGGCGACGCCCGCCAGTTTGACCGCCAGCAGCGGCAGCGCCGGGCCTGCCTGGGAGGTGTGGAGGGCGGCGCGCACCAGCGGATTGCCTTCAGCTACTCCCCGGCCGAGGAAGAGCAGCGTGGTCAACCCATCCAGCACTTGCAGGCAAATGAATTCGAGGAGTAGCACGCCATCCACTTTGCAGTGGCGGCCATCTTGGAGCAATAGTACCAGTTCCAGTACAAATCAATTCCAGTTATGAAACCGGATTAACTGTCGATATGTTGTGTTGGACCCATGACGGGCGAGCCTCCAACCTGGCGCAAGCTGCTGAAGCCCTCGGCAGCGGACATGTTTTTGGCGGCGGTAGCGGGATCGCTGTTCTGCCGTTCCCAGGCGCTCCATGCCCTGCTATCGGATGGAGATACAGGCTGGCATATTCGCACCGGCGAAGCCATTCTGGCGAGCGGGAGGATCCCCGCGCGGGACATTTTTTCCTTCTCCCGTCCCGCGGCTCCCTGGTTTGCGTGGGAGTGGCTGTCGGATGTGATATTGGCCTGGGCCTACCGTCTCCGCGGGCTGGAGGCGGTGGTAGCACTGGCCGCGGCGGTGATTGCCGCCGCGGCCGTCTTACTGTTTCTATGCATGCTCGGGCGCGGCTGCGGGTTGTGGGTATCGGCGGGGGCGGCGCTGGCCGCCATCAGCGTCGGCAGCGTTCATTTTCTGGCGCGGCCGCATGTCTTTTCGCTGCTGTTTCTGGCGGCGGGGTTATGGCTGCTCGATTGCGACCGGCGGCGTAGTACGCGGGCGGTGTGGCTCGCCGTGCCGCTGGCGGCTGTGTGGGCCAACCTGCACGGCGGCTTCCTGCTGTGGATTGCGGTGCTGGGCCTGGCGGCGGCAGCCTCAGCCTGGGAACGCGACTGGCTGCGCTCGAGGCGGTACTCGCTGGTGACGGCGGCGAGCGCGCTGGCAACGCTGGCCAATCCGTATGGCTGGAAGCTGCACCAACACATCCTGAGCTATCTCGGCTCGAGTTGGATTCTCGACCACGTGCAAGAGTTCCAGTCGCCGCGCATCCGCTCGGAGAGTATGGTGGTGTTCGCCGTGTTGCTGCTGGCCGGCGCGGCGGCGGCGGCGCTCGAGATGGCGCGCGGCCGGCGCTTCGAGCCGCTGCTGGTGTGGTGCCTCGGATTCGCGGCTCTGCGCTCGGCGCGGCACGTTCCTCTCTACGCGCTGGCGGCGGCGCCGCTGGTGGCTTCCGAATGCGCCGCCCTGTGGCGGCGTGCGGCGGCGGCGCGCAGCTCAAGCAGCCCGTTGCGCATCCTCTGGGAACTGGGCCAGGAATTCGGACGTACCCGCGGCGTCGGTGTGTGCGGGCCTGTGGCGGCGGCGGCGCTGCTGGCGGCCGGGCTGAGCGCGGCCCGCATTGTCGACTTTCCGCGCGCCGGCTTTCCGCTGGCGGCGCTCGAGAACAACGGGGCCATTCTGGCGCCGCCGGGCGCCATGCCGCGCATCCTCACCTCCGACCAGTGGGCCGACTATCTGTTGTTCCGCCTGTACCCGCGGCAGCGCGTCTTTTTCGATGGCCGCAGCGATTTCTACGGCCCCAAGCTGGGAGACGATTACCAGGTGCTGGAGTACGGGGGCGTCGGCTGGCGGGAGACGCTGGCGCAGTATGGTTTCGAGCTGGCGCTGCTGCCGCGCGACTGGCCGCTCGAGCGGTTGTTGGCCGCCGATGCCGATTGGCAGCGCGTGTACGACGACGGCCAGGCCACGCTCTACCGGCGGCGCGCACCGCCGGCGCCAAAGCCGGTTGTGGCCGGCCCGGCCGCAATGCAGCCTGGCGCCGCAAGTCTGAGCGGTGCGCGCAGGCAAGCGGTTGCCGGGCCTTTACAGCCGGACGATTATTGGACGCATTGATACAGGAGGAGGTGCACGAGTATGCATTGGGACCGCCGCTTCGCAATCGTAGTCGGAGTCAGCCTGATCTGGGCAGTGTTGGTTTCCGGCGCATTCTATCGCCTGGCGGGTAGATCGCGCGCCCACGAGAAGGATCTGAAGCCGCTGGTTGTAGCCGTGGAAAGGCTGCCGCTGGGAGCCGTGGTGCGCCCGGATCAGGTGCGCCTCAGCCGCGTGCCCGCGAACCTGTTTCCCAAGGGTGGGTTCTCGCGAGTGGAAGACGTGGCGGGGCGGCCGGTGGTGGCGGCTATCGAAGCGGATGAGCCGCTAGTGGAAGCGCGCGTGGCGCAGCGCGGCAGCGGCATGGGCCTGGCGCCGATGATCCCGACCGGTATGCGGGCCGCTTCGGTGCGCGTCAACGATGTAGCCGACGTGGCGGGGTTTATCCTGCCTGGAATGCACGTGGATGTGCTGGCTACCGGTCGCGCCGACGGGCACGACGATACCATGACCCGCACCGTGCTGCAGAACATTACGGTGCTTTCGGTGGGGCAGACCATTCAGGCCGATGCCCATAACCCGTCGATCAGCGCGGCGGTGGTGACGCTGCTGGTGATGCCGGACCAGGCCGAGGCGCTGACGCTGGCCGCGACCGAAGGCCATGTACAACTGGTACTGCGCAATTCCGTCGACCGCAGCACGGCCCGCACGGCCGGCAAACAACTGCATGAGATTTACTTGGGGACCGAAGCCGCGCCAGTGGCCGCCGGGCCCGCACCGGAGCCGCGACAGCGCCGGGCCGCAACCGCGCCAGTTCGCCTGGTAGCGGCTGCGGCGCAGGCGCCCGCGCAAGAGCCCGCGCCCGCGCAAGAGCCCGCGCCCGCGCAAGAAATGACCATCCTCAGCGGCAAGGTGCGCACGGTGATCGATTTCAATGCCGATGGATATCCGCTCGCTCCGGCCGATGGACGGTCCGCCAAATGACCGCGGGGCACACCGCCAACGGGCAGGCGCGCTGGGAACAGCGTCTGCTGGCGCCGCGCGGCGGCGGAGCGCGCAAGCCCGAGTTCCAGGAGCTGAAGTTCACCCTGCACCGCAAGCTGCTGGAGCGCATCGACCTCGACGCGCTGGCGTCGATCGGCGAGGACCGGGTGCGGGCCGAAGTGCGGCAGGCGGTGCTCACCATCGTGGATGGCGAGCGCACCCTGCTCACGGCGGCGGAAAAGCAGCAATTGAGCGAGGAGGTGCTCGACGAGGTGTTCGGGTTGGGGCCGATCGAGCCGTTGCTCGACGATCCGTCGGTGAGCGACATTCTGGTCAACGGATATGCTCACGTCTTCGTGGAGCGGCACGGCATGCTGGAGGAAACCGGGGTGCGGTTTCGCGACGACACCCATCTGCTGCGCATCATCGACCGCATTGTGAGCGGTGTGGGCAGGCGGGTGGACGAATCAAACCCGATGGTGGATGCGCGGCTGGCCGATGGCTCCCGCGTCAATGCCATTATTCCGCCGCTGGCGGTGGATGGGCCGCTGCTTTCGATCCGGCGTTTTGGGACCCATAGCATGGGGCCTGAGGACCTGGTGGAGAAGGGCTCGCTGACGCCCGGGATGATGCAGTTGCTGGGGGCGGCGGTAAAGGCGCGGCTCAATCTCATCGTCTCCGGCGGCACGGGCGCAGGCAAGACGACGCTGCTCAACGCGCTGTCAGCGTTCATTTCGCCGCGGGAACGGATCGTTACCATCGAGGACGCGGCCGAACTGCAGCTCCGGCAGCCGCACCTGGCGCGGCTGGAAACCCGGCCGGCCAATCTCGAAGGGCAGGGCGCGGTGCGGCAGCGGCAACTGCTGGTCAACAGCCTGCGCATGCGGCCGGACCGGATCATCGTCGGCGAAGTGCGCGGCGAAGAGGCGCTCGACATGCTGCAGGCCATGAATACCGGCCACGACGGGTCGCTCACCACCGTGCACGCCAACAGCCCGCGCGATGCCATCTCACGCCTGGAGGTGATGGTCACGCTGGCCAATGCCAACATGCACCTGGCCGCGGTGCGGCAGCAGATCGCTTCGGCGGTGCAGGTAATCGTGCAGGCCACGCGCATGAGCGACGGTTCGCGCCGCGTGACCAGCATCACCGAAGTCACCGGCATCGAGATGGACGTGGTGACGATGCAGGACATTTTCGTTTTTGAAAAGCGCGGCTTGTCGCCGGCCGGGAAAGTGATGGGCCGCTTCGCCGCCACTGGGATCATGCCACGGTTCCACGAGAAACTGCTGGCGGCCGGCATCGATCTGACCGGGGATTTGTTCGACGAAGTGATGGAGGTGGCTCCGGCATGAGGCCGCTCGATCTGCTGATGATTTCGCTGAACACCATGGCCTTTTATGCGTTGTTGACAGCGGGCCTGGAGCGGCGGGCGCGCGCGGTCACCGTGCGGCGATTGGCCAAAGAAGCGCCGTCACGGGCCCCGGCGCGGGTGCGGCCGCTATTGATCGAGGCAGCCAGCCAGTTGCGCGGGCGCCTGGCGCGGCGCGCGTTGGAGCGGTTGCGGCTGCGCCAGGCGGTCGAGGAACTGCTCGAAACGGCTGGCCTGAAGTGGGACGCCGCCGGGCTGTTGCATCGCTCGGTGGCGGCGTTCCTGGCTGGTTTCGCGCTGGTCACGGTGCCTACCGGCAACCGTTTTCCGCTGATAGCGCTGGCGGCGGGCGCTGCGGCCGGTGCGGTGCCGTTCCTCTGGGTGCGGCGGCGGGCGCGGCGCCGGCTGGAGCGGTTCGAAGGGCAGTTTCCCGATTGCCTCGAGTTCCTCTCCCGGTCGATGCGCGCCGGACACGCCTTCACTTCGGCGCTGGAGATGGTGTCGAAGGAATTCGCCGAGCCGCTGGCGGGCGAATTCCGCCGCGTGTATGAGGAGCAGCACTTCGGCCAGTCGCTGGAGGTGGTGCTCAAGAAGCTGGGCCGGCGCCTTCCCCGGATGGACGTGCAGTTCTTTGTCTCCGCTGTGCTGCTGCAGCGGCGCACCGGCGGCAACCTGGCGGAGTTGCTGGATAAGCTGGCCTACATGATTCGCGAACGGTTCAAGCTGCGCGGCCGTATCCGGGCAGTCAGCGCCCAGGGACTCATGTCGGGGCGCATTCTGGCGGCCATCCCGGTGGCGGTGGGCGGATTGATGTTCCTGGTGAATCCGCAATACGCGCGGTTCTTCATCGACGACCCGATGGGCAACCGGCTGCTGGCGGGGGCGGTGGCGCTGCAACTGGCCGGTTATGCGGTGATTCGCCGCGTAGTGACCATCGAGGTGTAGCATGCTGCTGGCGGAAGCGATTATCGTATTTGCGCTGATGGCGGTATTGACCACCGGCCTGGGCTGGCGGCTGTATACATTTCGCGGGCGCGCGGCTGCACGGCTGCGGGAGCACACGCGTCCGGCGGCACGATTTCTGCCTTCGCCCAGCCTGATCTGGCGGGAACTGGTGGACCGGGTGGGCTCGCTGGTGCCGGCCTCGCCTCGCGACCTCAAGGCGGTGGAACGGCGGCTGGTGCGCGCCGGCTTCCGCAGCGCGCGCGCGGCGCAGGTTTTCAACGGCACGCGTACGGTCCTGGCGGCGGCCGGGGTGGCACTGGCGCTGGTGCTGGCGCGCGATCGGGTCTTATTGATGGCCGTGATCGGCGGCGTTATCGGATACCGGCTGCCCGTCGAGTATATCGCGCTGCGCATCTCGCGCCGCCGGCATCGTATTGAAAAAGGATTGCCCAACGCGCTCGACCTGATGGTGGTGTGCGTGGAAGCCGGCCTCGGACTGGATCAGGCGACGGTGCAGGTGGCCAAGGAACTGGAACACGCGCACCCCGAGATTTCGACGGAGTTCGCCATGCTCAACCTGGAGTTGCGGGCCGGCAAACGGCGGCCCGATGCGCTGCGCAATCTGGCCGAACGCACCGGGGTGGACGATTTGAAAAAGCTGGTGGCGGTGCTGATTCAGGCCGACCGTTTCGGCACCAGTATCGCGCAGAGCCTGCGCGGCCACTCCGAGTACATGCGCGTGATGGCGCGGCAGCGCGCCGAGGAGCAGGCGGCGAAGATCGCGGTCAAACTGGTATTCCCGATTTTCTTTTGCATTTTGCCGTCGCTTTTCGTGGTGACGGTTGGGCCGGTGTTGACGCGGCTCATCCGGGACCTGATTCCAATGGTGGAAAACCTCTGAGCCCGGCCGCTTGGGTGGCCAGGGGGTTCGAGAGAAAGGAGACGAAGAACCATGGACGCAATTCGAATCGTGGCCGTAGCGGTGGCGGTGTTACTGGGAGCTTTGCTCGTCATCCGCCGCCGCCGCCGGCCCAGCGAGTAGTGGCGGCAGGCTTCCTGGCCGGGCGCAGGCTCCGAGCTGCAGCGCCCGGCATGGATACCATTTCGAGAGTCGAAACCCGCCATGGAGCAGACCATGGTAGCGGGTTTCTCGCCGCTGCCTACATATCGATGCGCTGCCGCTGGTGGCTCTCGAGGTACCAGCAGGGAGCGGCGTCAAAATGCGGAAACAACGCGTGGACGCAGGGGCGCGTCTCCGGGCTGAGCATCATGAACTCGGTCTTGCCGTCCTTCAACGGCACCGCGTAATAGGGCCGCACCAGGACGGTGCCGAACGCGCCGGGTCCGCGCCAGCGGGCAGCCAGCCAATCTCCTCCGTAAAGCAGGGCGGCTAACGCCATCAGCCCCGCCCCGATCCGCCGCACATACCGCACCCCCTCAGCTTACCAGTGAGGCATTCCCGGCGTTCCTTGGATGAACTGAAACCGTTTGGATGACCTGAAGCAGTTCGCGCGGTCGAATGCGTGCACTCGGCGTCCACCGGCAAGCAGACGTTCTCCGAACGCTAAGCCCAGAACGAAAGTACTGCCGGAAGAACAGAAAAGAGTAGTACCGTTTTGGCCCGTTAGGAACTTGCGAGCTCCTCCCAGGGCGTGAGAGGATGCCCAATTGCGGAAACATGGAAGGGGAACGCAAAAATGAACATTTCTTATGCGGATGGTTCCAGCAAAGTGGGACTGATCCTGGGATTGGCCGGCCCGGACTTGAGAGTGGCAATTCAGGGCGCTGACGATCCGGCGCTATTCACTCTGGTGCGTGAGTCCTGGTTCGCTGAAGATGGCCGGAAAGTCACTTTCGACTTTCCGCTGGGTCTCGCGGGAAGCATGGTACTGCTGACGGCGATTCAGGATGTAACCGTCGACGGACTAAACATTCCAAGGGCTTGCGAGTCGGGCGGCGAGTGCCTGCTGAAGCGGATGTCAAACGATCCCGGCGGCCTGAACTAACGGCCTCCCCGTCCGTCAAAAACTTAGACTGCGCTGGGGGGAGACGGGATAAGTCGCGGCAGTTCCGGCGCCCTCGCTCACGCCCTGCCCAGCGCGGCCTCGATCGCCTTGCGCAGAGCCTCCTCGCTGGGGCCGCCGACGTAATGCTGGCGGATGATGCCCCCGCGATCGATGATGAACAATTGGGGAACGGCGCGGATGCCGTATTGCCGATGGACGTCCCGCCGGCCGTCCATCAGCACGGACAACTGGTAGCCGTTCTTCCTTAGAAACCCGGCCACGGTGCCCTTGTCCTCATCGTTAACGCCGAAGAACTGCACCGTACCGGCGAATTCGACGCGCAGCTTTTCCACGATCGGCAGCTCCCGGCGGCATGGCCCGCACCAGGTGTCCCAGAAATCCAGCACCACCACGCTGCCGCGCAAATCGCTCAGCCGGACCGCTTCGCCGGAGACCGATTTCAGTTGAAAGTCCGCGGCCACCAGGCCCGTGAGCATCACGTGCTGCTCCTGCGGCAGCACCAGCATGTCCACTTCTTTCCATTTCTTTTCGGGCGTCCAGGTGAAGAGCGAGTCGTCTACCTCGTCGTCGATTTCCAGCTTCTTGATTCTGGTTTCGATCCTGCTGCTGTCGAGCCCCGCGCTCGACGCGGAGGTCTGGATCTCGCGAAGCACCAGCGAGCGGTTCTTGTCGATCCAGATCTCGTGCGCCGCCTTCTCGGTCCGCGCGACGATTACGTAACAGGGCACTTTGGTGTGTCCAAGATTGTATGTGTCTTCGCGCACGATCTCGGGCGATTGCGCAACCTGGGCGAGAGCGGCAAAACGCGACAGCAGGAACACCGCGATGAATTGGCGCAGATCGCCCGGCTGTTTCCGCTCGGCCGGCGCCGGCGTCTCTTCGGCATCCTCCGCGTCGTCGGCGACTCCGGCAACCTCCTGTTTCATCCACTGTTTGGCCTTGGGCAGCGCTTTCCAGGTGGTTGCGCCGTCGCTCACCGCCAGGCCTTCCGTCTCCCCGGCGCGCGTCCAGGCGCGGAACTTACCCGGCGGCCCTTCGGCCAGTTCGTAGTCCGTCTCCAAAAACTGCGAGGCCCCGCCGCGAAAGACGGCGTCCGTCCGCGTGGCAACCACGTGGATGGCGTGCAAGTGAGCGTAGTTGTGGGCGACTTTGGCAAGCACGTCCGCCGCCTGCGGTTGAGCACTCGCACTGGCGGCCAGGATGAACAGCGTTACAGAGCAGCGCATGAATCTACAGGTTTACTTGAGACGCAGCACGAGCGCAAGGGTCTCCGGCCCCTCTCGTCTCTTAATAAGAGAAATCGCGACACTGGACCGCAGCTTGATGGATCTTTTTCCCGCGGGTCGCGTATATTCAAAAGTATGAGAGTGACTCGTTGGGTAATTCCTGCTTTTCTTGCAACGCTGGCGGGCTTCGGCCAAACTGCGCCGCCGCAGTTCGAGGTGGCGTCGATCCGGCCGGCACCTCCTTTCACTCCCGGGCAGGTCGGCCTGGGTTTGCATATCGATGGCTCGCAGGTCAGTATTCACCAATTTGCCCTGAGGGATGACATCGCGGTTGCCTTCAACCTCAAGCAATACCAGATCTCCGGGCCGGACTGGCTGGCAACCGAGCATTTCGACATTGTCGCCAAGCTGCCCGAGGGCGCCCCGCGCGACCAGGTGCGGCCCATGTTACAGGCGCTGCTGCTGGACCGGTTTCAGTTGAAGACGCACCATGAGACCAAAGATTTTCCGGTCTACGCCCTGGT
Source organism: Bryobacterales bacterium (assembly GCA_963761855.1). GTDB lineage: Bacteria > Acidobacteriota > Terriglobia > Bryobacterales > Bryobacteraceae > Bog-375. The sequence continues at coordinate 46,523 of CAVXJY010000084.1, forward strand.
AGTCGCCAAGAGCGGGCTGAAGATGACAGCACTGCCGCCCGATCCCGCGGATACGGCGACCGATGGCGGCAGAGGCAGCGGCAACGTCAATGTCGAAGTCAGCGGCGGCCGTGGCGGCGTGGTAGCCAATTACGGCCACGGCTCGTTCTTCACCTTGGGCGACAACCGCATCGAAGCCAAGAAAATGCAGATGAACTACGTGGCCGATATGCTGGCGCGATTCGAGGACAAGCCGGTGGTCGACATGACCGGGCTGAACGGCAAGTACGATTTCGCGCTCACGTTTACCGAGGAAGACTACCGCGCCATGATGATTCGGGCGGCCATCTCGTCCGGCATGGCGATGCCGCCCGAAGCCATTCAGGCCATGGAGCGAGCGTCCGGCGATTCGCTATTCAGCGCTCTGCAAACAGTGGGACTCAAGCTGGAATCGCGCAAGGCGCCGCTCGACGTGCTGGTGATCGATCACGCCGAAAAGACGCCGACGGAAAACTAATTCGCCGCCCCGAGGTTCGCGCTTATCCCGGTACCGCTCCGCCAACGCGCACTGTACCTGTCCGGCGAGAACACCGCACCGCATTCAAAGCGCGAAGCGCCGCCGCCAAGCCGCGCTTAGCCGTGCCTGGGAGATCATGGACCAATGGTTTCGCCATCCGTAAGAGCCTATGAGATTTCCGCGCGCGTGGCGGCCTACGATGCCGACATGGATTTGATGCATCCCAACCGGCACAAAATGGTTGAGGCGACGATGGCGGTTCTGGCGGAGTCGGCGCCGGACCCGCGGCTGGTGGTCGACCTGGGCACCGGCACCGGCTTCTTGTTGGACCGGTTGCTGCGCCGTTTCCCCAATTGCCGTGCCGTGGCAATCGACGGCTCGCAGAAGATGGTGGCCGAGGCCGAATCCCGCCTGGGAATTTTGGCGCAGCGCGTCGAGTTCGTGATCGGCGATTTCCGCCAGCCGCAAGCTTTTGGGGTTCAGGTCAATTCCGCCGATGCGGTGATTTCCGCATACGCTCTCCATCACCTCGATCTGCCGGAGAAGGGGCAGTTGATCGCACACTGTCGCGGCCTGCTCAAAGAAGACGGCTGGTTCCTCAATGCCGACCTGGTTGTGGCAGAGGACGAATTTCTCGAAACTCTCACCCAGCGCATGCGCGTTTCCGGTATCGTGGATCGCGCCAAGGGCCGGGACCCTAGATTTGTCGATGCAGCCTCCACACGCCGTTTTTTAGACGAACTGCAGCGCAACGAATGCGACCAGCCCCAGAGTGAGGCCGACGATCTCCGCATCCTGCGCGAGTGCGGCTACCGCCATGTCGCGCTGTTCTGGAAGGACACGCGGGAGGTCGTCTACGGCGGCATTCGCCGGTAAGCGCTATCGCTTGTAGCCGATCATGCGCAGGAAGGCGCGCCGCTGTTCCGCATTCTCCGCGGTCTCGATGCCTTTGGGGCAAGAGCCGTCGATGACGCCCATCACGCCGCGGCCCAACTCGGTTTCCGCCACGATTACTTCCACCGCATTGGCAGTGGCGCAGTAGATGCTGCAGACTTCCGGCACGTCTTTGATGCGGTCCAGTACGTTGATGGGGTAACCTTCGCGCATCACGGCCACGAAAATGTGGCCGGCAGCAACGGCGGAAGCGTTGCGGACCGCAAGTTGCTTGAGTTCCTCGTCGTTGCCATCGGCGCGTGTCAGGCAGGGGCCGGATGCCTCGTTGAACGCGACTCCGAACTTCATCTGCGGCACGGCGGTGACGATGGCCTCGTATACATCCTCGACAGTCTTGATGAAGTGGGTTTGCCCGAGGACCAGATTCACGCCCGCGGGTACTTCGAGCGGCACGGTCTTCAATTCCATAAGCACCCATCAGCATAGCAGCCGTGGCGCGCGCTGGGGCATTCCTGAGAGGGCGCTGAAGAAGCCGCAAACCCCTGGAGCCACAGATGAACACAGATGAACACAGATGAACAACGACGAACACGGATGAACAACGACGAACACGGATGAACAACGACGAACACGGATACGTCGGTTCTTTTCTGTCTGTATTTATCTGCTTATCTGGCCGTCGTGTATTGCGTCTTTCAGCAAACCCCTTAGCCTCCGGCAGGTTTCTTCCGATGAAGCCGCGGATGAGCACGGATACGGCGGCTTCTTTCCTATCTGTGTTTATCTGTGCTTATCTGTGGCCGTCATGTTTTGCCGTTTTTCAGCAAGCTCCTCAGCCTCGGGCACGTTTCTTCCGATGAAGCCACAGATGAACACAGATGAACACAGATGAACGGACGACGAACACGGATACGGCAGTTCTTTTTCTGCCTGGGTTTATCTGCGCTTATCTGTGGCCGTCGTGTATTGCGTCTTTCAGCAAACCCCTTAGCCTCCGGCATGTTTTTTCCGATGAAGCCACGGACGAACACGGATACGGCAGCTTCTCTCCGATCTGTGTTTATCTGTGCTTATCTGTGGCCGTCATGTTTTGCCGTTTTTCAGCCAGTTCCTCAGCCTCGGGCACGTTTCTTCGGATGAAGCCACAGATGAACACAGATGAACACAGATGAACGGACGACGAACACGGATACGTCGGTTCTTTTCTGTCTGTGTTTATCTGCTTATCTGGGGCCGTCGTATATTGCGTCTTTCAGCAAACCCCCTAGCCTCCGGCATGTTTCTTCCGATGAAGCCACGGACGAGCACGGATACGGCAGCTTCTTTCCTATCTGTGTTTATCTGTGATTATCTGTGGCCGTCATGTTTTGCCGTTTTTCAGCAACCTCCTCAGCCTCCAGCGGGTTTCTTGACGATCCAGCGTTAAACGCGGCCGCGCAGGCCTTCGGAAAAAAGATTGATCCTGCGCATAGAAAATATCGATTGCGCCGTGCTTTCCGTCGCCGATAGCTTGGAGGTATGGCCACGAAGAAGCCTGCCCCGGCGCAGTCCTCCCTGGTTCCGGTGCTGCACCAGGTGAGCAAGATCGTCAGCTCGAAGCTGACGCTGGACGAGATGCTGGGTGAAGTGGTCGGGCTCGCCGTACAGGCCACCGCCTGCGACGCTTGCCTGGTGTATCTGATCGATCCCGCGACCGACGAAGTTGTGTTGCGGGCTTCTCAGGTGCCGCACGCCACGGCGCTGGGGAACCTGCGCATGCACGTGGGCGAAGGAGTTACCGGCTGGGTGGCCGAACACAAATCCGTAGTCGCTCTTTCGTCGAATGCCACCCGCGACGGCCGGTTTAAGCTCTTCCAGGGATTGGTAGAGGACACCTATGAAGCCCTGCTCTCGGTGCCGCTGGTGAGCGCGGGCGACCTGGTGGGAGTGATTAACGTTCATCACCGGGAGACGCACGAGCACACCCACGACGAAATCGGCACGCTGATCTTCATCGGTGAACAGCTTGGAGTCGCCATCGCCAAGTCCTTTTTGCAGGAGGAGAACGCCCGCCTGCTGGAACAGACCCTGGAAATGCGCCGGGAGTTGGAGACTCGCAAGCTGGTGGAACGCGCCAAAGGCATTCTCCAGCGCAAGCGACAGCTCACCGAAGAAGAAGCCTACCTGCGCCTGCGCGAGCAGAGCCGCCGTCTGCGCCGCCCTATGAAGGAACTGGCCGAGGCCATCATCCTCAACGAAGAACTGGAACGCCAGAGCGGCGAAGGGCCGAAACCCGGGCCAGAGGGCGAGACAGACCGCTAGGCGCTCCGGCCGCTGTCCGTGCTGCTGCATCGAGACCGCGCGCTATCCGCCGGCGTCCCCGAGCACGAATAATCGGGCGTTCCAATCGTTTTTCATTGACTCAGCGGGGTATCTCGGATAAGATTGCTGAGAATTTCTGAAGACTGTTGAGGCAAAGATGCTCAAACGCAGACAAGCGGGGCTGCTTTTTCTCGCACTGGCGATTTTCTTGGCCGGTGCCTTCTCATCTGGGGCCTGCTTCGGCCAGGCTCCGGAGACTGGCGGGCAAGCCGGAACCAGCGCGCCGGCACCGCCGCCGCCACCGCCACCGCCGCCAGTTCCTCCGGAGCGGAGCGAAGGGCTGCCGCGATTCGGCGTCGCGGTGGGTGTCTCGACGCTGGGCGCAGGCATCGAGGCCGCGACGGCGGTAACCAGGCATTCGAACGTGCGATTCGGGTTTAACGATTTCAGCTATGGCACCACCTTCAGCAAGGACGGCATTGCCTACAACGGCACGTTGAGCCTGCGCTCCGCGGAGGTCCTGTACGACCAGTACGTCGCCGGGGGTTTCCACATCAGCCCCGGCGTTATGATCTACGACGGCAACCAGGCGACTGGGGCCGCGTCGGTTGGCGGCGGACAATCCTTCAGTTTGGGCGGCACCACATTTTATAGCGATGCCTCGGATCCGGTTGCCGGCACCGGGACCATCGGCGCCAGAAAAGTGGCGCCGGAGATCCTGATCGGATTTGGGAACCTTCTGCCGCGCAGTTCGAGGCACTTCACGGTGAATTTTGAGTTCGGCCTGGCCTATCAGGGCTCTCCCAGCGCCGCGCTGCACCTGACTGGCAGCACGTGCCTCAGCCCCGGTCAATCATGCCAGAGCATCGCTTCCAATCCCACCATCCAGGGCAACATCACGTCGGAGCAGAACACCATCAACAACGGCTTGTCGGTGTTCAAGTACTATCCGATTATCAGATTGACGCTTGGCTTCAAGCCCTGAGCCGCCACGGCCGGCTGCGCTCAGCCGCGCGTGAGCTTGCCGGCGGCCAGACACGCCGCGGCCAGCAGCGCGCACAGGACGGGGAACCAATTGCCGTGACGGGTGTAGAAGGTCTCTCCGGTTTCGTAGTTGAAACGGACGATTGAAGTCGCCTCAGCGAACAACGGAAGCGTGGAGCGGACGCGGCCGGCGGGGTCGATGGCGGCCGTGATGCCGTCGTTGGCGGCGCGCAGAATCCAGCGGCGGTTTTCGACGGCGCGCATGCGCACGATTTCCAGGTGCTGGCGGCGCGCGGCAGTCTTGCCGAACCAGCCGTCGTTGGAGATGTTGACCAGGACTTCGGCTCCATCGGCCGCGAAGCGGCGCACGAAGTTGGGGAACACAGACTCGTAGCAGATGAAGGCGCCGATCTTGTGCTCGCCCAGGGGCGAGACCACTACGCCGCGTCCGGCGGCGAAATCGCCCGCTTCCTTCGAGATCTTCTCCGTCAGTGCGCCAAACGGCCAGGGCACGAACTCGCCGAACGGCACCAGGTTCACTTTGTCGTAACGGCTCACCCGAAACCCCTCCGGGCGATACCAGTGTGGCCGAATTGAGCGGCGCCCCGGCGGGCGTAAAAGCCACCGTCCCCATCAGCAGATAGGCGTGCGTAGAACGCGCCAGGTCAATGGTGGCGGCGCGAAAGCTGGGGTCTTCATCGTAAGAGAAAGGCGCCGGCACCTCGGGCCAAACCACGATGGAGGGCGGATGGGCGCTCTCAATGGATACGCCACGTACCGTGTCTTCGGCCATGGCGAGCAATACGCAACCGTACCAGTAGATGCACACAACAT
>CAVXJY010000085.1:0-39650 GCA_963761855.1 Bryobacterales bacterium
ATCTCCAGGAGGTGGCGTGTGGCGGCCAGCGCTTGCTGAATGGCGGGAAGACCGGCGGTGCCGGTGGGTTTGGGAACAGAGAGCGCCGGCACCGAATGAGGTGCGTTCTGGCGTGCCTGGTGGAACTCGCGCTGCAGGTCCTGCTGGGTGACCTCGAGGTAGCGCATGGTCATGGCGATGTCATTGTGACCCAGCAGTTGCATGAGAGCAGGAAGACCGACCCCGAGACGGAGCATTTCTGTGGCGTAGGTGTGGCGAAGACGGTGAGGGGTGACAGGAGCCGAGCAACCGGCTCGTGTGGCGGCATTAGCCAAGGTTTCAAAGAGGCGGTGATACGCGCCCCACGGGCCACCGCGAGGTAACAGGAAGCTTTCCGATCGGGCCAAAAGTTCCGGCCGGGCCAAGGCCAAGGCCAGAATGCGTTGAATGATGTCCCGAACCTCGGCATCGACGGGAACGAGGCGTTCGGTGTGCAACTTGCCGAGGGGGACGTGGAGCGCCCACTGATCCGGCGCAACCTGGCGTAGGCAGTCCAGAGGCAGGCGGATGCATTCGCCAATGCGGATACCGGTAAGCGGGTGAGCAGCAGGAGGTTCGAAAGCAGGTTGTCGGTACGGCGCAGTTCCTGTTGCAGTCGTTGATCGTCTTCAAGAGGAAGCGGTTTTGGCAGCCATCGATCTCGCGGGGGGAGGTCCTCGCTGCGAATCAGGCCAGGCTGGACGGGGTGGCCGTGGGCGGCCAGATCCTCCAGCAGACGGCGGATGAGGATCAGGTGCTGTCTGCGGGTATGGTTGCACAATGGCGGATCTTGTTCGCAAAGGCAACGAAACCAGCCCAGCAGATGCGGATCGCGGCGGAGTTGCGCCAGGCGGCGGAGTTGCGGGAAAGCGTGATGGAGATAGCGGAGAAAACGGCGCGCCGCACCCCGGTAGGCCTTCAGCGTGCCGGGTTGGTGAGTCACGGCGAGGCTCCGGATGTGAGATTCGAAGATCTGGTCTAGGCTGGCTTTGGGCGGGTTCATGGGATCGGCGGAGGGGACAAGCGCGAGCGGTTCTCGATGGCTCGGGCATATTCACGCCACACGTCCTGGGGAGCAAGCTGGACGTACAGCATGGTGGTGTGAATCTGCGAATGGCCCATCAGGTGTTGCAGCGCGGGCAGGGAGACCCCGGCGCGCACCATATCGGCGCCAAAGGTGTGGCGGAGCCGATGGGCGTTAGCCTGCGGAACGCGACTGCGCAGGCGATGATGGCGGAACAGGGAGCGCAGTCCGGCGGTAGTCATGGCACGCCCGCGTTGGCGGCCTTTCAGGGAAACGAACAGGGAAGAGGAATTGGTGAGCGGTCTTTCCAGTCGCACATACTTTTCGAGCACCTCGATGATTTCCGGCGGCAGCGGCATGACGCGTTTCTTGTTGCCTTTGCCGAGAACCCGCATGTGGGCGTCGGCGAGTTGAAGATCCTCGAGTTGGAGACCCAGAACCTCACAGGAACGCAGGCCGTCGAGTAACATCAAGCCCACCAGGGCGAGATCGCGAAAGGTGCCAAAGCTGCGCCAGAACCTGGCGACTTCTTCGGCAGACAGCGGTATAATCACGCGCCGCGGTTGTCTCAGGCGGAGCCCCCAGGTCATGGCGCGGCGCACCCGGCCGTCGCCGAGCGGGGATCTGGTGGTATAGCTGCGCTGGAGATGGGACTGACCCGCAGGAATCTCAAGGCCGTAATGAAAGCGGTACAAACAACGCAGCACGCCCAGGCGATGATTGATGGTTTGCGGCACAGGCTTGGGTTGTTGATCCAGTTGGTGACGGGCATAATCGAGCAGGGTTGATTCGGTGGTTTCTGACAGCGGCTGGCGTTGCTCCCACCAACGGGCGAAGTGGAGTAGGTCGTAAGCGTAGGCGCGCAGCGAACGTAAGGAAAGTTGGCGAATGCGCTGGGCATCGAGAAACGTGTTGGCCCAGGCTACTTCGCGACCGTGCTCATCGAGCAGGCGATAGGGCGAAGTGCTGGCGGGAACCGACGGCCGATCAACCACAGAGAACTTCATAGCCGGTCTGCTTCGCGAAGGCGGGCGGTAAAGTCGGCGGCGCTGGCGCCGGCGACGAAGTAGCTGTTGGGATCGAGCCCCTGCGGCAACCGGACAAGATGGACGTGGATGCCGGCGCTCTGCAGGCGCTGGGCAAGCTGATGGGCGGCTTTCTGCCCGGCCTGATTCTCGTCCTGGTCGAAAGCGATGTACACACAGCGGTCTGACTGCTCGGCCAGTTGAGCCCACTGAGCCGGCGTTAGCTGGGTGCCGATCGCACAGGTGGTGTTGCGGAAGCCGGCTTGCCACAGCACGGCCAGATCGAACAGCCCTTCGACGAGGATTACCGTGGAGAAACTGCAGACCGATTCCCAGGCGAACAATCCGCCTTTCGAGCGCGGCAATAAACGGTGGGGGAAAGCCGCGCCGATGCTGCGGCCATAAAGGTTGACGATCTGCCTGTGTTGTCGGCAGGGGAAAATGAGCCGCCGGCAGAATGCATCGCGGCCGTGATGATTGATCAATCCGATCTCCAACAACTGGTCGAATGAGGGGCACCGAGCCGCCAGATGACGCCGTAAGTTTCCGCCGGGAGCATAACCGATGCCGAGTTCCTCGATCAGAGAGGCATCGTGCACGCCGCGGTGCTCCAAATAGTGTGTGGCTTCCGGATGGCGGTGCAGTTGAAGCTGATAGAAGGCGGCCGTCTCCTCCAGCAATCGGGAAACGGGGGCAGGGGTCAGTTCCTGTTCGAGATGAGCCACCGTTTGGCGGAAGGGTAAATCGAGGAAGAGCTGAACGAAGCGGATCAGGTCACCACCCTGGCCGCAGCCGTGGCAGTAGAACAGGTTTTTGGAGGCGTTGACGTAGAAGGAAGGGTGAGTTTCCTGGTGTAAGGGACACAACCCGACAAACTCTTGGCGTGCGCCGGCCCGACAGGGCTTCCAGTTGTGGCGCTGCAAATACTCCAGCAGCGGGATGCGCTGTTTGAGCCGCTCCAGATTCTCGGCCATGGTGCCGCTTTCGCCTCCCGAGTCGAACTTAGGCCGAAAGCAGCGGTTTTCCCAGGCAAGGATGGTGGGCGGGGCGGGTTTTTCTAAATCCGCAAAGGCCAGAATCGGGCAAGGAACGGGAAAACGGTATGCCCACACAAGGGCAGCGAATCCTGCACCAGGATCTCTGTCCTGCTGAGCCACGCCGCGATGGCCCGCATCGCCTGGCGCAGATAAGAGAAGGGCGGCTGAGAAGAATCCAGGCTGTGGAACCAGCGGCGTAGCGTGGAGGGATCGGCCACACGATCGGGGTCTTTGACGGTAGGTGCAGCGGCCTCCAAGGAACGGCCTTCCAGGAAGTAGCGTTGCAGCGCCTGGCTCCGGGCGATGAAACTGTAATGGCTGTAGGGAGGAGAAAAGGGAGGCAGGAAAGTGAACGTCTTGTGGCACCGGTTACAGAGGCCGCGGCGAATTCCGATCCGATCATGCTGTTCATCATGCGCCTGTTTGCGGCGGCGGCCATGACCGATGATGGAGTCCTCGGCACAAATCGGGCAGTGGCGCAAGATGATTTCAGCGCCGGCCTCGGCCCAATCGACTGCGAGGTTGTATTGCGCCGCCGAAAGTGGGATAAACAGAATCGTACCGAAGAGGGCTTCGCCCGCCAGCTCACCATGGTCAAGATGGATAGGCGGAGCGAGGCCCTTCCTCCTAAACGAAACTCACCTGGGAAAAGAATAACGCCTGACGAGCGTCAGTATTAGGGCGGAGCTTATAACGGTGATGGCGCCTTCTCCCGTCGGTATGGCTGCTCACAGAAGTCGCAAGCGGTCATACCGGGGCTCAGCAATGGCGCTCCCTAACAGCTTTCCCCAAGGATTGGCCGGTTAATCCGAGAATCATTGCCCGTTCCGTTGCCGCGTGCGCAGACCGAAGTGGGAGGGACCCGGTTGGATGACCGGTTGGTCGCGGCGCTGTAGTGGGAGTGGGCTTTCGGCTACAACCTTAGCACGCGGTGGCGTCTTGTACCCCGTCTTGCACCAGAACCGGCTATCTAGTGACCTCACTTGATGGGCCGCAAAGCCATAGAACGCTGACCGGCCCTCCGGGCACACACCGGGCAGAAACCCATCGCCTGCCGATGCGCCAATTGAAAACAAGCTGGTTACAGCCGTAATTCCAAGGTCTGCAAAACCTTTATTCGTCGGTTCGATTCCGACCCGCGCCTCCAACTGAAAATAAAGAGAAACCGCCTTAATTCAGTAGGTTTGGTGCTGCCGTTGGATGCGTCCCGCTTATTCCCTGGCTTCCGCATTTCTTCTCCATTTTGCCCTGTCGGCCATCCGGCATGCATCCCAGTCCCCCACTTGCGAGGTCGGATGCCGACGGCCAGGAGTCTGCGATCGGGCTCTTCTGCAACCTCCCAGCGAGACGGCCAGGCGATCGCCTAATGGTGGTCCCATTCATGGAGGTGATTTGACACCTTCCATTTCATTCACGCAAGCGGAGCCGGCGCCAACCCTATGCTCGTCGGTCTGAGGCGGAGCCTCGTTAGTATCGTGCCGATCATCTTGCCGCTATCGGCGTCGAGCGCTTCGACTTGAGTCGGGTGTGAAACATAGAGCCGGCGCGCCGCGTTGTCCGGCGTCACATAATCCCAACCGCCCGTGCCCGGAACCCGATAACGAGCTACAACCTGATACGCCGTTCCACCTGACAGTAGAAGTGCGGCAGACAATAGACCAACACACCAACACACACGTTTCTCATTGACAGAACTATCGCGTGAGAGGATTACGGGAGGATGACAGCGTTTTGTTATCCGGAATGCCCACAGCGTCAAGTGAGTTCTCGCGACAGGGCAGCTACCAGGGGCACGGCAGCGCCTGTTCAATTCATATTTCGCTTCAAGCGGAACGAGCGCCTAACTCGTTGGATCGGACGATTAATTTATCATGACACAGCTGGTTCTTTAGATTGTCTTTAGACTGCGGTGCTCTAATGCTGCTGGTATGTATCCCAAAAAAGAAACCGATTCGCTCGTGCCGTGGCCCTCGCCGCTCTGCTTGCGCCGGCACTGGTTCCCACTTGTTGGGGCCAGTTTGAAACAGCGTCCGTGCTGGGGGCTGTTTTTGACGAACATGGCGGAGGGATTCCGCAGGCCAGCGTCTCCCTGGAAGACCTGGACACAGGGACGACCCAGGCCGCCGTGGCGGACGCCAGCGGAAACTATCAGTTTCTAGAGGTGCGCGTCGGCCGCTATCAGGTAGTGGCTGAGATGGTGGGATTCAAGAAAACGGTAACGCCTGCGTTCAAGGTGGACGTTGGCGCCCGCCAGCGCGTGGACATCACGCTTCAGGTGGGTGACGTGAAGGAAACAGTTCAAGTGACGGCGGCCGCTTCGGCGTTGGAAGCCGACTCCAGCGACCGGGGCGAAGTTATCAGCCACGAAGACGTGGCGAATCTGCCGCTGAACGGACGCGACACGGCGGCGCTCGCGTTGCTATCGCCTGGCGTTCGCCTGTCCTACGCGCTAAGCAAGCGCGAGGCCTCGTTCAACGTGAACGGGATGCGCAGCCAGTTCAACGATTTCATACTCGATGGCGTCGACAACAACGCCTATGGCACGTCGAATCAGGGGCTCTCCAATCAAGTCGTTCAGGTCTCGCCGGACGCGCTGCAGGAATTCAAGGTCACCACCAACGCCTACAGCGCGGAGTACGGACACGTGGGTGGCGCCGTGATTAACGCTAGCGTGCGCAGCGGCACCAACGAGCTTCATGGATCGCTGTGGGAGTACTTGCGCAATACTGACTTGAACGCAACCGGCTTTTTCAAGCCCGTGGGAGGGGCCAAGCCGGTGTACATTTACAATCAATTCGGTGGCACCCTGGGTGCGCCCGTCAAGAAAAACAAGGCGTTTGCATTCATCGATTACGAAGGCTTTCGGCGCATGCAACACTCGCTGTCGACGACGAGCGTACCAACGCTCGCGCAGCGGGCGGGCAACTTTTCGGGGCTGACCGTGGTCGATCCGTACAACCCGACTTCGACATTCCCTAACGGCATGATCCCGGCATCGCGGATGACGACATTCAGAACCACGGTCTTCGACGCACTTCCTGCGCCGGACCTACCCGGCACCACCAGCAACTTCTCCTATCTGGCGACGACTCCCGACGAGGACAATAAGTTCGATGTGCGGTACGACCACTACTTGCGCGATAACCTCACCGCGTTCACCCGCTTCAGCTACCACCTTTACAACCAGACCGCGGGTCCGGCCGTGCCTGGGCCATCAGGCCAGGGCGCCGGCATTGTCTCGCGCGTGATGAACTGGCAAACGGCGAGCGGAGTCACCTGGACTGTCAGCCCTACGTCGATCATGGAATTCCGCGTGGGTGAATCGAAGACGGAAGGGATGAAACAGCCGGCGACGATGGATGGAAAGAACGAGATGCAGGACGTTTATGGTATTAGCGGCCTGCCCACGGATCCGGCGCTCGCCGGCGGTCTGACCACGCAGAATATCACGGGCTACACGTCCTACGGGCGCGATTACACCAGCCCGCAGTGGCAGAATCCGCTGGTGTTTAACCCGAAGGTAAACTACTCCAAGATCCTCTCGCGCCACACCTTGAAAGCTGGATACGAGTTTCAAAACATCGACACGACGATCAACGACTTCAATCCGGCCTATGGCCAGAATACCTATGGCGGTCAGTACTCCAAGCCGACGACGGCCAAGAGCAACAACATTTATAACTTAGCCGATTTTCTGCTCGGCGCGCAATCCGTCTACCAGCTTACGAACTTTACGCAAGCCCACCAGCGCCAGTGGATGAGTTTTGCTTACCTGCAAGACGACTACCGAGTTTCGTCGCGCCTGACGTTGAACCTGGGAGTCCGCTACGAATTCGCGACGCCGGAGTATGAGAGCGACAATCATATGACGAACTACGATCCCGCGACGAATGCCCTGGTCACGGCCTCGAGCGGCTCACTTTACGACGAGGCTCTTGTTCATCCTCGCTATAAGGACTTCGCGCCGCGCGTCGGACTTGCCTTCAGCGTCAATCCCAAGACTGTGATTCGCATGGGGTACGCCATTAGCTATATCCAGTTCTTCCGCCAGGGCAGCGACAGTTATCTGTACTATAACGGTCCATTCGTTGTCAACGCACAAATGACTGAGGCTCCCTACTCGGTTAACGGAAGCACCATCACTTTGACGCCACTCTGCGGAGCGAATCAAAGCATCGCCAGTCTTTCCACCTGTTACCTGCCGACACAAATGGGTTTTCCGGCCGGGTTCGCCTCGCCGGCCAGCTTCTCGACCGCGAATACCAAGACGGTCTTTATTGACCCGACGATTCGTACGCCCTACGTTCAGAACTGGCACTTCACGATCCAACGCGAGTTGGCCAAGGACCTGATCCTGGACCTCGGATACTCCGGTAACCACAGTGTGGGGTTGTGGGTGAACGAAGATTTGAATCAGGCACTACCAAATCAAGCCGGTCAGAACCTGGGAGTGAACGCCCGCCGGCCCGATCAGACCTTCCAGAACATCGACTCCAATTACGGTGCCGGCTTCTCTTCCTATGAAGCTCTGCAGGTCAAGGTCGAGAAACGCTACTCGCACGGTTTGACGTTTCTCAATTCATTCACTTGGTCCAAGGCGATCGACGACGCCTGCGGCGCCCTGGAAGCCGCAAACGGGGATCAGCAGGCTGTCAATCTGTTCGACTCGGCGGCTGGCAAAGGGCCCTCGGGCTCTAATCAGCCCTTCAACGACACGCTTTCCGCGGTCTACGACTTGCCCTTCGGCTATGGCCGCCACTATGCCTCGAAGATGCCCTACCTTGCCGACGCGCTATTCGGGGGGTGGACGCTTTCGGGCATCAATTCGATGCTAAGCGGCCAGCCAATCAACCTGACCTACGACCCAAGCGCCGCGTTCCTCGCCACCGATGGCACAAAGAACTCGGCAATCTACCGTCCTAACGTGCTCGGCAATCCGATGTTGCCGGTGAGTCAGCAGAAACCTGCGGCCTATTTCAATGCGGCTATGGTCTCGGTACCCACCGACGTGACGCATCCTTACGGTAACGCAGGCCGCAACATCCTTAGTAGCAATTCACTCTACAATCTCGATCTCGGCATCCACAAGCAGTTCCGTCTACCGTCGGAAGGCAAGAGCCTCGAATTCCGCGGCGAGGTCTTCAATGCGCTAAACAAGACCAACTTCTCCCCAGCGAATGGCGACGCCTCCAGTTCTTCGTTCGGCAAGATTACGGCTACGTTCCCCGCCCGGCAGGTGCAGTTCGCTCTCAGGCTGATGTTTTGAGCGGAGTCTCGGGACCGAGCGTAACTCGTGCCGTTGTGTGAATCTTCAGGGTATGCGCTTTATAGCTCTGGATGTGGATGCCCTCATAGAAGAGAACTTCGAGGCCGCGGCGAGAAAATGCGTAACCGACAAGGAAGTGGAATGGGTCACCAAGGTTCTGAGCGACAACCCCAATCGTTGGACGATTATCGTGCAGCACCAGGCCATCTATGCCATCGCGCTGGACCGCGGGTTTTGGCTCTGGCGCAGCATGGGCTCGGGCTGTCGCCAGATAAAGCGGACCGATGCGTGCCGTGATGGTTTGTTTTTCTCCCGGTGATGGTAGGTCTGGCTGACGGTCAGACACGTCCGCGCCGTGAGTAGTGTGTTGCATGACTTTGGCCGGCAGGTCCGCGCCGCTGAATCCATCCACGTAAATCGAGCCGCCATTGGGACCGGCCGACGGGCCGGCCAAAGCCTGCAAGCCGGCCTGGAGGTCGTCAGAAAGCGGCGAGGTCCGAAAACGAATACGCGCCGAGTCCGCTAAGCGCGGCGGTTTGCGCATGCACCGCGCCAATCGCGTGCAGCGACAGGAAGAACAGAGGGAATTTCCAAAAGAGATTTCTCACAGCACCCGATTGTGTAAATGAGTAAGCGCCGGGTGAGCGGTTTTGCCCACCCGGCTCAAAGATATATCGGAGTTAGAGCGAGCCTTTGATCACCGCCGCCACATCTTCCATCTGGTCGGTCGAAATGAAGTCGGCATGCGCGCGAACAGCCGCCTGCCAGCGCGGCATTACTTTCTCTTTGCTTCCGAAGTTGTAGTCCTTGTCCCACCCCTGGTTCTCGGCTGCGGTGTACCCATCCAGGCAATAGAACGCGACAAAGTAGCCCAGACGATGGCCGTAGTTCACGAAGTCCTTCAGCCGCGCTTCCGCTTCTGGGTTCCAGTCGCCGGCGCCGGTCTCACCGCCCTTTTCCACGAAGGCCCAGTTGGTGCCGAACCAACGATGATAGTTGTCCGCCTTATTCGGAATCAGTTGCTCCGGGTTGAGCGTCGACAAAAACGCAATGGCTTCGGCTTTGCGGTCTCGCGGAAGCTTGTTGGGATTCTCGTCGAACTTGGGAATCGAACCGAAGACGCGAATCCTGCCGCCCACGGGAACGTCGTCGTAGAAGAACTTCTGTTTGATGTCGTTCTGTTTGTCTTCGACCAGCACCATCATGGGCTTCAAATCGAGCGGCGCTTGGCGGCTGATGTCGTTGCTTTTTACGGCCGTGGTGAGCCATGCATCGTATTTATCGAGCACCTTCGAAATGGCTTCGAGGTGCTCCGGCGGATCGTTCTTGATGTCGAGGTAGAGCGTGATGAGCGGCCAGTTCTTCCTGTTCCCATCCCGCAAGGCCTTTTCGACGAACGGCTTAACTTTGGGGAAGAAATAGGTTTCGAGCGTCGGATCGTCGGCCGTGACATTCTTGGCGCCATGAATCTCCAGCGACTGCCCGTTGACCCAAGCGAGGTCCTGCTCGATGACGACAGGCTGGCCGACGGCGAGCGCCCTGTCAAGCCGATCGGCATACTTGCCGTGGTCGGGATAGGCGTTATGCGCCAGAACCAGTGTGCGGGTTCCCGGGCCGCTGACGGCGGCGACCTTGGCCGCCATGGTGGCCGTTAGGATCAGGCCTACTGAGGCGCAGAGGGCGATAAGATGTGTTCTTTTCAAGCGTTTTCTCCTTTCGGACTGCGTACCTTCGGATTTAAGCATCTGAACCTAAAAAGAAGCTTAAAAAACCGCTGTGTCACGAGAAATTTATCGTTGATGGCTTAAAATCCCCGTATGCGGGTTTTGGTAGCGGAGGACAAGCCTCGCATGGCGCGTCTTCTGCAACGAGCTTTTCAAGGCGAGGGCTACGCCGTTTCGCTGGCGTTTGATGGAGACCAGGCGCTGGCGATGGGAATGGCGGGCGGCCTGGACGTCATGGTGCTCGATGTGATGCTGCCGCTCCGCGACGGCTTTAACGTGATCCAGAACCTGCGCGCGGCCAAACAGACCGTGCCCACCATTATGGTGACGGCGCGTGACGCCATGTCCGACGTCGTGCGCGGCCTCGATGCCGGCGCTGACGACTACCTCACCAAGCCTTTTGCGCTCGATGTGCTGCTGGCGCGCGTGCGCGCCCTCTCTCGCCGTGGACCGGCAACCTACCCAGCCGACCTTCGTTTCGAGGACCTGTCACTGGACCGGCGCAGCCACGAATTGCACCGCGGCGGCAGAGTGACGTCTCTTACGCGCATCGAGTACCTGCTTCTCGAATTGTTGATGCGGCGCGCCGGCTGCATCGTCCCCCGTGAGGCGCTGGTGGAAGCCGGCTGGGGTGGAGGCGCCGAAGTCGGCGATGGAACGCTGTACGTGTTCATCCGCTCGCTGCGCCTCAAGATTGCGCAGGCGGGCGAACTGCCCCTGCTGCACACTGCGCGCGGAATCGGGTACACCTTGCGGACCGAGGCCCCTTGAGGCGCAGGTTTTCGATTTCCTTTCAAATGACCGCGTGGTTCTCCGCGGTCTTCCTCGTGGGCTTCATCCTGTTCGGCGTGGTGATGTGGCTCGATTTGGCCTACTTCACGTCGAGCGGCCGCAGCCGGACGCTGGCGCGCCGTGCCTCGCGCTTGGTCGAGTTGCTGCGTTCCTCGGTCACCGCCTCCGACGGCCAGCGCGCCTACCGCTTTTCCGAATTCGCCGATGCAACGCCGGAGGGCAATCTGATTCTGCTCCTCGACGGGCGTGGCTCCCGTTTGCTTCCAATAGCACTTGTGCCCGCCGATTTTCCGTGGCCCGCGGCGGACGGTATCGCGGAGGACCGCTATGTCGAAGTGGTCTACGAAGACCGGCACTACCGCATTTTTGAGCATCCGGTTACTGTCGGCGGGCAACGCTATGTGATTTTGGTTGGCGGCGGCCTGGAAGACAACCGCCAATTGGTGGCCCGGTTCTCGACGGGCCTCGAAGCGGCCATTCCAGCGCTGCTGGCGATCTCGGCCCTCGCCGGATACTTGCTGAGCCGCCATGTGCTGCGTCCGATCGACCGGCTCACCAGCGCGGTGCGGTCGATCAGCATCGGCAACCTGGCGCGCCGTCTTCCCATGGATCAAACCGGCGACGAGATTGCGCGCCTGGCCGAAACCTGCAACGAGATGCTGGCGCGCCTGGAAACCGCCGTGGGACGAATCAACCGCTTCACTGCCGACGCATCGCACGAATTGCGCAGTCCTATTTCGTTTATCCGGGCAACGGCCGAGTTTGCCCTGAATGACCCTCACCTGGACGCAGATGCCGCCGAGGCTCTCCAGGAGATCCATGCAGAAGCTGCCGAGGCGTCGCGGCTTATCGAAGACATGTTGACCTTGGCGCGCGCCGATGCGGGACATCCGGACCTGGTTTTCGAGCCGGTGGATCTGGCGGAACTGGTGCGGGAGGCGTGCGAGAAGGTCCGGCCCCTTGCCGAAGTGAAGCGCCAGGAGTTCCTGGTCGCCATCGCCTGTGACGCCGGGGTTGAAGTCAGTGGCGATCGCTCGCGTTTGCGCCGGCTCATCTGGATTCTGCTGGACAACGCAGTCAAGTACACGCCGGAGCGGGGCAGGATCGAGACCATTCTGGAACGCGACGGGGAACATGCCCGCCTCAGTGCCAAGGACAGCGGCATAGGGATCGCGCCAGACCTGCTGCCGCGCGTTTTTGAGCGCTTCTTCCGTGTCGATCCCGCCCGCAGCCAGGTGGATGGAACTGGGCTCGGCTTGGCGATCGCCAAGTGGATCGCCGATGCACACCATGCGGTGCTTTCAGTCGTCAGCACCCAGGGGAAGGGATCCACCTTCAGCGTCGTGTTTCCACTCAGCCGCTAACTCATGTTTATGAATTTCACGTGAATTTGACTGTCTTTTGAGGTTCTCTTTAGATTCCAGTGATTTAATCGAAGGGGGTGCTTTCTATGAAAAACACGCTGATGTCGCTTCTGTTCGTGGTTAGTCTCGCGCCGCTTGCGGCGGCAGACAAAGTGGTCGGCGGCCCGTTGGTGGTGAATGTCACTGCGCGAACGGCAACCGTGGTTTGGATCGTGCAATCGGACGAAGCTGTCATGAAAACGGCGGATGGCTCCGACCTCCACAATGAGCCGGTGCTGCACGCGGAATCGGCACGGTTCACCCGTCTCAAGGCCGGAACCAGGTATGAGTATGAGGTGCCGGGCAGGCCGGACCTGAAGGGGTCGTTCAGGACGCCCGCGCCTGCGGAAAGTCAATTCGAATTCGTGGTTTATGGCGACACGCGCACGCGGCACGATGTCCACCGCAAGGTGATCGCAGCGCTGCTGGAGCATTGCCATCCCGACTTTGCGGTTCAGACGGGCGACCTGGTGAACGACGGCGGCGACGCCGCGCTGTGGCCGACATTCTTCGACATTGAGCACGACTTGCTTCGTCAGGTAGCTTATTACCCGGCGCTTGGCAACCATGAACGACACTCCCACAATTACACCGATTTCATGCAGGCTGCTCCGTATTACTCCTTCAACTGGGGCAACGCGCATTTTGCGATTTTGGACACCGACTTGGGTAACGCCGCCCCGAGCGAGTTGGCGCGGCAGACCTATTGGAAGGAGCAGACCGACTGGCTGGCCGCCGATCTTGCGAAGAATCAGAAAGCGGTATTCCGTTTCGTAGCCGGACATCACCCGCCAATGACAGCCGTATCTAACCGGCAGGGCGACAATCCACACATGATCGCGCTGATACCGATGCTGGAGCAATATCACGTGACGGCGGCGTTTTTCGGGCACGATCACAATTACCAGCACTACCTGAAGAACGGCATCCACTATGTGATCACCGGCGGCGGCGGAGCCCCGCTTTACGATGTGGACAAGCCGCCCGCCGGCATCACGCAGAAGGTGGCCAAGACCGAGAATTTCGTGCGCATACGCGTGGACGGAAACAAGGCTCACGTGGAGGCCATGACGCCGGACGGAACGACGATCGACGATTTCGAGATAGAAGGCGGAGCCAGGGAATCGGCGGCCGCAGCGCATTGAGGCCAGCGGGTTGAGGCGAATTGAGGCGCATTGAGGCGCATTGAGGCGCATTGAGGATGGATACACTCTGTAGAGGAGGATTCGATGAAGCGTTCTAGTCCCGTTTCTTGGGTAGCCGGCTCTTGCCTGCTGCTGGCGGCCGGCGCCGTTTTCGCCTTGCCGGGCGGCTACCATTTACTCAAGAAGGTTTCTTACGGCGCGGCAGCGGGCGGCGGCGAATATTTCGACTACATTACCGTCGATGCCGCGTCGCGTCGCGCTTATCTCTCGCACGGCACAGAGGTGAAAGTAGTCGACGCCGATAGCGGGGCACTGATCGGCAATATTACCGGCTTGAAGCGCGACCACGGCGTCGCCCTGGTCCCGGAACTGGGCCGTGGATTCATCAGCGATGGCGACGCGGGCCTGGCCGTTGTGTTCGATCTGAAAACACTGAAGACGGTCGGCCAAGTGAAAGCTGACCATGACGCCGATTCCATCCTTTATGATCCTGCCTCGAAGCGTATATTTGTTTTCGAAGGCGACCCTAACAGTTGCACCGTGATTGATCCCGCCAAAGAGACGGCGATCGCAACTCTTCCCTTGGGTGGCGCTCCGGAGCAGGCAGTCGCCGATGGCGGAGGGATGATCTATGACAATCTCGAAGATAAGGACCAGGTAATCGCAATCGATTCCCATACGCTGAAGATTGTGGCGCGGTGGCCGGTGGCGCCGGCGGGACACCCAGTCGCCATCGCGATGGATCGGCAGCACCGGCGCCTCTTCATCTCAGGCCGGAATCCGCAGCTTCTCGTGGTCATGAATGCCGACAACGGAAAGATCATCGGCCCTGCGTTCCCAATCGGCAGCCGCGCGGATTCTAGCATCTACGACCCGGAGACCGGGCTGGTAGCCAGCTCCACAGGCGATGGCGCGATCTCCATATTCCATGAGGACTCCCCGGACAAACTGAGCGCCGTCGAGACTGTGAAGACCGAGTTTGGGGCCAAGACGATGGCCCTCGATGCAAAGACGCACAATCTTCTGGTGGATACGGCGGCGTTCGAAACTCCGCCCGCTGGCGGCGCGAAGGGGAATCAGCGCCCCAAAGCCAAGCCGGGGACATTCCACCTGCTGATTTATGGACGGTGAAGCCTTTGCAGGGTCCCGTGGGTGCATCGTTTCCGTTTCCCGCTATCGGACCACAACCAACAGGCAGCAGCCCTAGAATCGAGTGCGGGCAGATCGGGCAAATCAGAACGTGAAGCGCGCGGCGAACTGAACGCTGCGCGCCGTACCCGTGCCGATGGGCGTGGTATTGCTGATCGCCGTAATGTGGCCGAACAATGGCGAGGAGAAGTTCACGGTCGGATTGCCTAGCTCGGGGTGATTGAACACGTTGAACGCCTCCATGCGGAGCATCACGTTGGTGCGCTCGGTGAGGTTGATTCTCCTCGATATTGCGGTATCGATCTGGAACAGGCCCGGGCCCCTGACGATATCTGTGCCGGCATCGCCCCAGGTATCATTGGCCGGCGTCGAGAACGCCGCAGGGTTGATCCACTCCATGATGGTCTGCCCTCCGGGAGGAATAAGCGACACGCCCGGCACCAGGTTCGGCCGCTGGCTCGTGTTGTTGCCATCGGCCATAGCGGTGGCCTTGCGGGAGATCGTGACATTCAGAGGGAGTCCGCTGCGGGTGGAGGCGACGCCGCTGAGGGTCCAGTTGCGCAGCGCCACGGAATGACCGAGCGGCAAGGGATAGCTCGACTGGATGTACAGGTTTTGCCGGACGTCATAGGGTAGGTCGCCCCAGCTACAGGCACGGCAGGCGACATTTTCCGGGTCCGCTATGTCGCCGTCTGCGTGGGCAAAGGTGTAGTTCATGCCCACGAATAGCCCGTTCCTGGCGGTTCGTTGCAGGGAGCCGATGAGCCCATGGAACCTGCCGACGCCCCAGTTGCCTTTGTGCACCACCTCGTCGAAGGCGGGATACGGCCGCATGCCCGTCACGGGATTGAGCACGTTATCCGCCTGCTCGTTGTACAAATGAGTGTTTTCCATCCCGAGGTAAGTGACCTGCGCAGTGAAGCCCCACGGAATCCGTTGCTGGATCTGGGTGGTCCATTGCTGGCTCATTTCACTCCTGCGGTAACGGTCGGTCTCGTCCGGCGCGGTGCCGATGCCCAAATTCGGCGTCAAATCCACGGGATACGCGAGCCCCGGGTTGGTTGCCTGCGACAGATCGAAACGGTCGCCGCCATTATAGGTGAAGGCGAGCTGATTGCCGATTTGTCCGTCGCCATAGTAGATTCCCCCGCCCGCCCGAATCACGGTATTGCCATGTAACCATTCGGGAGCCCAGGCAATGCCCAGGCGCGGGCCGAAGTTGGTGTAATCCGGCGTGCCGTTCTGGCTCCCAAACGGGCAATAGCCACCGCAGGTTTGGAAGTTGAAGCCATACGTGCGGCCATGACCTTCTGACAGTTCGTTGAAGAAATCGTAGCGCAGGCCGGCGTTGATGGTAAGATTCGGCCGGACCTTCCACTCGTCCTGGACAAATCCGAAATACTCGGTCTTGGGATCAGTGACCGCAGGATTCAGGCCGGAAACGACGACAGAATCCACGATGTTGGCGGCAAAGTCGTTCATGGTCGCGTAGCTGATGGTGCCGTCATACGAGTAGTAATTGCTGATGACCACCCGCCGTATCTCGATTCCTGCCTTTATGGTGTGCCGCCCGCGCTGAGTCGTGATATCGTCGAGGATATTTTCGGAGAGCGAATGGGTCTGCTTGAAGAGGGAGTCCGGCGCCGTGGCGAGCGGGCTGACCGAGATCGCCAGGACATTCCCGATGTCCTGCTGCATCTGCCACGGGACCCAGTTTGCGCCAAGACGAATCTCGTTGGTAGTGCGCGGCGAGATCACATTTAGGAACTCGAGGACTCCGTTTACCGGGCCGTTGTAGCTGCTCGTGCCGTAATTGAGTGAATCCGGAATGCGGACGAAGGCGTTGTTACGGGTGAAACGGAAATAGCTCGACCAATCGTCGTTGAAGCGATGATCCACGCGCACCGTCCCGACGTCTTCGTTCTGCAGATTCTGCACTGGGCCGCTCCAGGTTCCGATTTGGGGGTTCGAAGTAGACCCGGTGGGGTTCGGGAAGGCAGAAAGCAGCGGCGCAATCACGGGCGATTGCGCCAACGCCTGAGCCCTAAACGAGAGGGACGGCACATCCTGGACCGCCGACTGCAGATTCTGGGTCTGCCGCAATCCCTCATAGGAGAGAAAGAAGAAAGTGCGATTCTTCTGAATCGGTCCGCCCACGGTGCCGCCATACTGATTAAATCCAAACGGCGGTAAGGAGCCGGGCTGGGTGAAGGGGCGCGCATCGAAGACTGCGTTGCGGGCGTACTCGAAGGCCGAACCGTGGAACGCGTTGGACCCCGATTTCGTCACGACCTCGACCTGCCCGACAATGGAACCTCCCGACTCGGCGGTGAACATAGCGCTGTTGACGCGGAATTCAGCGATGGCGTCCTCCGACATCAGCAAACGGCTGTTGAGCCGCATGTTCTGGTTGCGGATGCTGGTGGCGTCCATTCCGTCCACGCGATAATTCTCATCGTCGCCTGTGGTGGCAAAGAAACGCACCGCGGTGTTCGAGCCGTTGGCTCCATCCACCGCTCCCGGCGCCAGGGCCATGAACGACATCCAGTTGCGGCCATTCACTGGCAAGTCGTTCAACCGCTGCGAGGAAGTCAGCGAATCGACAGCGACTGTACTCAACGTCATCGGGTCCGTCACCGCTTGTACCTCCACCGTCGTCGAAGTGGAGGCGACCTCCAGAGACACGTCCAGGTTACGCGTTTCTCCCACTTCCAGGACGAAAGGCTTGGTTCGTACTGTCTGGAAGCCAGAGGCGCTGACCTCCAGGAAGCATTCCTGCGCGATTGGCAGGTCGCTGATGCTGAATACGCCCGCAGACGACGATACTGTTTCCCGCTGCAGCCCGTTGCCCGGATATACGATCCTCACGTGAGCCGCAACTACAGGCAAATGTGTTGGGTCCGAAATCGTGCCGGTTACCGCAGCGCGATCGGCCTGCGCGAAACAAATGGCCGCGGAGACGGTGATTGCAAGCACTGCTGCCTTAAGCATAAGTATGACCTCCAGATCCTGTTGCTTCAGCTATCGAGTGAAGGGTTGTGAGCCGCGGTAGTGCCGGATGGGTAGCCGCAACGCCGCAGATTCGAGGCGAACTTCCCCTGAGACTCGATTTCTCACATCGGTATCTAAACACGCGAGTCTTAAGAGAATCTAAAAAAGGAGCCGTGTCACGAGAATTTCATCGGGACGCAGATTCGCTGCAACACGGTTGTCATTGAGGACCCATTGGCAGGACGCAATGGTTATGAATCGCAGGCCGCATCATTGCGCTTTGAGTTTACTTTGCCGAGGGAGAATCGGGGAGTAGCGAGAAAGGCTACTTTGAAGCGACACATATGAGGCCATCGCGATAGTTCACGACGAGGGTCAAGCCGCGGAGAGCCGGATATCCGATGAGTCCCGATATTTCCAAACGATGGTAACGGCTCGCCAGGGACAAATCCACGGCGACCAGCGGATCCGGGACCAACTCCAAATTCCCGATCCGCATACGCGTGACGGCGCTGGTGAGGCTCGCGTCCACCGGGACTGTTCCGCCTCGCAGCGAGACGTCGCTGTTGAACAGATCGAAGCTATTCAGTTTCCTCGCGAGCGTGCGTGAAATGGCGTTGTAGGACGAGCCCGTATCGAGTAGGAAATATCCTTCGCGAGCGCCATTCAACTGGCATTTCACAAAGAACAGATCGTTGTTCCGGACTGTCGCCAGTTCTGACGTCTGATGCAGCGCCTCCTGCGGATACGGATCGAGATCCAGGGTCTTCGCAGGCATGTTCAGCCGGATCAGGAAGCTCGCGAATAGCGATAAGGGGAGTACCCCGTCGACGCCGTCCGCAATGTTGTTATCGGTCACCATCACGTCCACATCCCGCACCATAAAATCGTCGATTTCGATCGTGTCCGCGTGCAGTGCTTTCGCCACGGTGGGTGCCGACGCGCCGGGGCTGACCAGGCGAAAGTCGGTGCCACCCGCACATCCCGATTTCGCCGCGGACCGGCGGCTCAGGACCACGTGCTGCGCTCCGCTGTCCAGCAGGAGACGCAGCAGCGGGCCGCCGTTGACGCGAGCTCTGAGAAGCAATCCGGATGGCGGCTGTGGCGGCTCAACGAACGGTATAAGCCTGATTCGATGTGACTTGTCAGCGCTAGAGACCGTTCCGGCACCCGGCACGTCTGGGCTTGCACCCATGCACAGGCACGCCACAGTCCCTAGAAGTGCCGCAAGCCGCACTCAAGAACTCCCTGTTCAAGTCAGTTACAAATACGTTACTACAGTATGTCATTTAGGTGTCAATTGCAATAGCTTTGGTGTTCGTGGTTTATGGGTTGTCACTTCGGAATGCAGGGTCCGCCGCCGTACATGGCTGGACGCGGCCTATTCGGCGGTTTGCGACCACGCGCCCGCGTGGCTAGCCGACGATCCGGGAGTCATCGCGTCGTGAGGGCTCGACACGCGGTTCCTATACGAGCACGCCGCTGGAAACAGAATCTCCAGTTCGTTTCACCAGCAAAATCGTGATGTCGTCTTCGTTGTGCGTCGGGTCCACTAAGGACTTGAGGCTAGACATCGTTTCTCTCGAACTGTCAGCCAATGCATCGCGCAAACGGTTTGCTGGATCCTTTCCCTGAATCGAGTCAGTCAATCCATCGGTGAATACGAGCAGCGCGCCGCCACGAGGAATCACGCCTACGCGGGCTTCATACTCCGCGACGCCGAACAATCCAAGCGGCATCCCAGTGGCTTCCAGCAATGTGGTTGATCCGGAAGCAAACACAATCGGGGCGTTGTGGCCGGCATTCACATAGGTCAGCTCTCCCGAATCGCGGCTGAGGACGATGAACACCGCCGTCGCAAAGCGATCGCTCGGGGTGTAGCGGCTCAGGTGCTTGTTGATCTGCCGGGCCAGCGCCAGGGGGTCCGCTTCCACATTCGCGATGCTCCTGACCAGGGCCTGTATGTTCGCCGCCAGCAGCGCCGCCGGCATTCCTTTCCCGGACACATCCGCTACCGCGAATAGCGTTCGGTTGCCGGAAAGTTCGATAACGTCAAAGTAGTCGCCGCCCACGTCGCGGAAGGGCTTATAGAACGTTTCCACCTGGTAGCCCGGCAACTCGTCCAGTTTCTGGGGATGAAGCGTCTGCTGGATCTGTCGCGCCGCAGTCTGGTCGGCTTCCAGTTGGGTCTTGCGGACAAACTCCGAAGTCAGCATTCCGTTCATCAGCCCCCAACCAACTATGTAAAGAAGCCACACGCTCGCATAGAGGAGTATCCCTTTGGGCCACATCACAGGCCACACCAGAGACCGCGACCAGAGGGCATAGAACGCGTATCCCTGCATCAGATACCCGACCCATGTGACAACGCGTCTCGACCTCGGCATGTCCCGAGTCCAGTCGTAAGAGGCATACTGGAGCGCACGGCGAAAAGGGCCGGAGGATTTGTCGAAGCTTACCTGCTGGTTGCGATACGGCATGGTTGGCAGTCTAGCAAGAGGCACCAGTCCCGGTGAAGGGCTTACTAATAAAGGTGCGTGTTCTCAGGCGCCACCGATATACCGGATGATGGCACTTCGTCCACCCCCGAAGCGGATCACGCCCAAGTCACGCCTGTGCCTGGAAAAGGCCGTGCGTGCCTTTTGAAGGACGGCCGCTCGCGCGCGTCCAACTTCAGCGGCTGCTCGACCAATACGGATGGGACTAATGCCGTCATAGAGAAACTCGCCCGGCCTTACCACACGCCCGGAACCAGCCGGTAGCGTGTCCGGGTGCACGGCGAAGCTCACCCGGCGATTAGCAGCAATGAGCCGACGAAAAGCCAGCCGCGCCACCAATCCAGGCGGCCCGCAAAAAGAAATGGCAGCAGGAAAGTGAGCGCGCGGAAGATGGCCCGGAGTGCCAGCTTCCAACTTGGGGTCTGTGCCGACATGGAGCTACCTGCCTTCCCATTGATAGTCTCCCTAGAATCGCACACTCCGCAACCGATGGGACCGGCGCACACATCGTGCTCCGGCGAAAATGAATTGACCTGGCGGGGAATCCGGTCCGCATCAATAAATCGACCCAGAACCCAGCAGTGTCTTGTACTCAGCACTAGGGTTACTGGGACTTTTGGCGTTGGCAATACGAAGCAAACACCTTACATCGGCCTCATGCTGATCGGGATCGCTCAGGTCAATGCTTCTGCCCCGTGACAGAGTATCCCTGCCATACATACTCCAGAGCCTCGGGCAGGGTTTGTTGCTTAACGGCGCGGTCGGTGTGGCCGGCATTACGCGCAAATACAAACTGATAATGATAGCCCTTGGCGGCCAGCACTTTGGCCATGTTCTCATTGGCGACCACCCAGTCGTGCATGTTGTCGCGCATGACATTCGGATTGAAAAGGTCTCTGTCGCCCACTTCCATCCAGATGCGGAGCGGCTTGGCAGGTGTGTTGAGGATGAGGTGTTCATGGAACTCCCATGCGCCATGGGGAGTCTGCGGGTTTGACGGCCACTGCTGGTTCACGTAAGTGCCCGAGTAGGTGAGAACGCGGCGGTATAGTTCCGGGTGATACCACGCCATGATAAAGGCGCACGAGCCGCCGGAACTGCCGCCCATCGTCGCCCGGCCCTCGGGATCTTTGGTCAGTGTCACGTTGTATTGCTTCTCGACCAGAGGCAGCACTTCCCGCTCGACGAACTCCGCGTACCTGCCTGACATGGTGTCGTATTCCAGGCCGCGTTCGCTGCCCTGGGCATCGCCCCCGCCGTTGCTTATGGAGATAGCAATCATCACGGGCACACGATGCTCGGCGATCAAATTATCCAGCGCCGTGAACAGCGCCCGGTCAGGTCCGTCCGCCCCGACGATGAATGGCGCCGCTGTGCCAGGGACGTATTGTTTGGGGACATACACAGCCACGCGGCGGGTGTAGGGAGCGGGATGGCTGGTGGTGACTATCAGCTTGGCGGGGTCGGTGGGATCTGGCTGGCCAAAGGTGTTGGCGTCGCGCGCGATGCCGGGATAGATCTTGCTGCCGGCCGATTCCATAGTGAAGGTGAAGACCGATCCCTGCGGCACGCCTTCGCGAGCGGTCATCTCCGGTGCCGCGCTGTGTGTGGGGCCGAGGATGAAGTTTCCGTCCTCATTTGCCGGAGCATTGGCGCCATCAGGCAACTCTCTTGCCGTGACATAACCGGGAGTGTGGGGATCGCGGGTCGGCGGCGCCGGGCGCGCCCGGCGTATGGCCGCGGTTGGAGCCTGGGCTACTGCTAGATCCAGGCCGCTCATCAGGCTGATCGAGAACGCGATGCTTAGAAGACGGAACATCAGGGACTCCTTTTCTTTTGTCGATGGCGGTTCCCGCTTCACCGAAGGGGCGACTCTTGTTGTGCAGTCTAACGGTGGGCTCACCCGCCACCGGGTGGTACCGCCGGAAGGCCAATCGGGGCGTGCCAACATCTCTGCGCCATAATCGCATGCAGTTGAATGTAGTCACTGGGGCCACTCGATTTCAAGGCACAGGTACCAGCAGGGCTTGGCTGGCGAACGCCGTGATTTTCTCCATCGTACCCTCAAGCATGGTCGCAGCGAGCGCGGAATCCTGCCAGATACTCTCTGCATTTCTCCATGCTCCTTCGCGGAAGTCCGCGAGGTTCCACGAAGCGACGAGATCTTCGAGGTGCGAGATGGCAGGCAGCGGGCTGCCAAGAAGGCGAACGTTAAGATTCGTCTTGGCCGCGTCGATAAGACCGTCCAGCGTCGTATTGAGCGCCGTGTAATCGTTGTACTGCGGCGTCCCGTGTTGGGGTACGGTATTCCCGGCCCTGCAGTTTGCCACGATGGCAAGGGGCAGGTCGTGGTTGATGTGAGCATTCATCCCGGCCAGCGCGAACTGTATCCGGGCTATATCGCTTTGGCCGCGACGCAGGAACATGGCCTGCCAACTGCCGGGGCACGGCGCGCCGGTGAGCGCGGCATGAAGCGAATTGAAGTACAGCGCCGCGAATTGGACGTCGAGCTCAGCTAGCCAGGCGCTGTCGCTGAAGCCTCCGGCGTTGACGCGGTTTTCCACCGCCTGCGTGACGGTAAGATAGAGCCAATTGAACCATTTGAGGCCGTCGCCATCTACGCACGCCGCGTCGATTGTTTGCATGACCCGCAGCACGCCTGGAATTGACTGCGGCGGCGGTTGGAGCGCGCCGGCAAGTTGCGCGTCGTAGGAGAACATTGCGGACTATTATAGACCCTTGCGCGGTGGCTCCTACGGCCTGCTGCCAAACCGTGTAAACCAAGGGATGCGCAGGATCCGGTGGAGCATTGAGGCGCACAAGCTCTCTAAGAGCGGGCCGAGGTTTGGTATATACTAAGTGAAATCCGGGTTCCAAAAAGTAAACATGTATTAGCTAGATATGTATTAACAACGGTGTCTTCGCTGCCGGCTGTCGCTCCGCTGCGACCGTAATCTCCTGGTCGAGACGGCATAGGCAGGTTTCTTACGATCGAGGCGCCCGCCGCCATGCCTGAATGAGGGGGTTCCAATCATGCGTTTTGCGGCTGCACGTACACTTACGCTTTCAGCTTTCGCCTGGCTCTTCTTTCTCATCTCGCCTGCGGGAGCGGCAATCAACGCCTACGGCTTGGGTGCAAGCTATGACTCCACGCAGAGCAATGTGACCTTTCGCGTCTATTCCTCGCGCGCCACTCGAATCGAGGTCGACCTCTACTCGTCTCCGATGGGTTCGGCTGAAGTGCTGAGTTACACGCTCAGTGCGAATAACAGCACCAACATATTCTCCGGCTCGATACCGGTTGCGACGCTGCAGGCGGCCGGCATCGCCGGACCGATATATTACGGTTATCGTGCCTGGGGCCCCAACTGGCCTTTCTCGAGCACTTGGACCAAGGGTTCCGGAGCCGGCTTTATCTCGGACGTAGATGCCAATGGCAACCGGTTCAACCCCAACAAGCTGCTGATCGACCCCTATGCGCGTGAGATCAGCCACGACCCGATCAACGCTACCTGGACCGACGGAACCCTCTATGCCTCGGGTGCCAGTTACCGCAACGCTGATAGCGGCAGCGAGGCGCCCAAGAGCATCTCGTGGGCGCCGGTCAGCCAGAGTACCGGCACCAAGCCCACGCGCGCGCAGAAAGACGACATTATCTATGAAGTAAATGTGCGTGGACTAACCAAGAGCGACAGCGGCGTTCCCACTGCCGTACAAGGCACCTATGCGGGTGCGGCGCTCAAGGCGCCGTATCTTGCCGGCCTCGGCGTAACGGCGGTCGAATTCCTACCCGTGCAGGAAACCCAGAACGACGCAAACGACGTCACGCCAAACTCGACGGCCGGGCAGAACTACTGGGGCTATGCGACCCTGAACTATTTCGCACCGGATCGCCGCTACTCATCGAACAAGGCTGCGGGCGGCCCAACGGCCGAGTTTCAGGCCATGGTGAAAGCGTTTCACGACCAAGGTATCAAGGTCTATATCGACGTGGTATACAACCATACAGGCGAGGGCGGGGCATGGAACGCGACCGACCCAACCATCTACAACATCCTCTCCTGGCGAGGGCTCGACAATCCGGCTTACTACGAACTCACCGCGGACATGCAGTTTTCCTACGACAACACGGGCGTGGGCGGCAACTACAATACGTATAACCCGGTGGCGCAAAACCTTATCGTCGATTCGCTGGCTTACTGGCGCGACACGATGGGCGTGGACGGATTCCGCTTCGACCTTGCTCCTGTGCTCGGCAATACGTGCACCTTGGGCTGCTTCAATTTCAGCAGCAGCGACAGCAACACGGCGATCAACCGCATCCTGCGCGAACTGCCACCGCGGCCGGCCGCCGGCGGCAGCGGTATCGACCTCTACGCAGAGCCCTGGGCGATCGGCGGCAATTCCTTCCAGTCGGGGGGCTTCCCGGCAGGCTGGTCGGAATGGAACGGCAATTACCGCGACACGATGCGCCAGGCGCAGAACGATCTGGGAGCGGCCGCCATCACCACCGGGAATCTGGCGACGCGCCTGGCTGGGTCGTCCGACCTGTTTGGCAGCCGCGGTCCATGGAATTCTGTCAATTTGATGGTGGTGCACGACGGTTTCACGCTCATCGACCTATATAGCTGCAACGGCCCCAACAACAATCAGGCCTGGCCCTACGGGCCCTCGGATGGCGGCAGCACGACTAACTATAGCTGGGACCAGGGCGGCGCCGCTGCCGGCCAGCGCGCCGCTGCGCGCGTGGGCTTCGCTTTCATGATGCTGAGCGCCGGCACACCGTTGATGACGGGCGGGGACGAATATCTGCGCAGTCTTCACTGCAACAACAACGCCTACAATGTGGATTCGGCCGCCAACTGGCTTACCTACAACTGGACCGGCGACCAAAGCAACTTCAACGCTTTTGTAAAGGGCCTGATCGCCTTCCGCAAAACGCATGCCCCGCTCCGCCCACTCAGCTTTTACACGAGCGCTCAGTTGGCATGGTGGACGCCGGCCGGCACCACGCCGGACGCGACTTACTTCAACAACGGCACCAACCACGCCATCGCCTATGAGTTCAACGGCACCGCACTTAACGACAGCTCTTCGTCCATTTACGTAGCCTACAACGGCTGGAGCGGCGACGTGAACTTCACCCTGCCGTCACCGGGCACCGGCACAAACTGGTACCGAGTCACGGATACCTGCGGCTGGGCCGAAGGCCCGGGCCAGGTGCGCGCTCCCGGGGCGGAGGACTTGATCGGCGGGCCGGGCTATGTGTATAGCCTTTGCGGCCGCGGTCTGCTGCTGCTAATCGCCAAATAAAAGACTACGAAGAGAAGATACGCCAGAGACCCGAGCCCTGAGATAGCTGTGGTGGGCGGGCGGCCGCGAGTCTTTGGTGAATGGCCTGGTGATCCTGTTCGTGTTCCATGCTGCGCTGCCGCTTTTCGTCCCCGTTACGGTATAACTCGCCGGGTTCGTGAATTGGGGGCTGCATCGTATTTGCAGAAGGGACGTCTAGCCGGCAGCACCAGGCTCAGGATTTAGCCGTGGCGTTTGCCGGTCCTTCCATACTCGCTCAAAAAAGCTAATGGTTAACGTTGACGTGAGCGGCCGCACACAGTTGTCGTGGATCCAGCCCGCAAGACAGTAATCGACAGTTAACAAAAATCAATAGTGACTACACTGACCACGCCTAGCAGTATTATATTGAGCGAATTTGCTCCGATAGGAGGTTCCTGTTTGCACGGCACTCTCTTGCTGATGGCGAACGAATCCGCCGCTGCGCTAGCGGCGCTGTTGCCGGCGTTGGTGATCGGCTCGGCGGCATTGTGGTCGGTTTTCCTCTACAACGGCCTGGTGCTGGCGCGCAACCGTACGCGCGAGGCCTGGTCGGGAATCGACGTGCAATTGAAACGCCGTTCGAGCCTGATTCCCAACCTGGTCGAGACGGTTCGCGGCTACGCAACGCACGAGCACGCTGTTTTCGCCGAGGTTGCCGAAGCTCGCGGCTGCCTGGCCAAGGCCGCCAGCCCGCCTGCGATGGCGGCAGCCGACCAGACGCTGACCGCGGCGCTGGGACGCCTGATGGCAGTGGCGGAAAATTACCCGCAGCTCCAAGCCGCTGGTTCTTTTCAGGAGCTCCAGCGGGACCTCAACGACACCGAAGAAAAGGTCGCCTACGCGCGCCAGTTTTACAATCAGAACGCGCTCGACTACAACACGCGCATCCAGACCTTCCCAGGCAACGTTTTCGCCGATTGGTTTCGCTTCCTTCCGGTAGATTTTTTCAAGACCGAAGAGTCCGCCACACAGGATGTGAAAGTCAGCTTTACCACGGCATAACATGACTTCAGACATCGCCGCCAGCCGGCCGGTGCTGGTGTACAACCGCATCGCACAGAACCGGCGGAAGACTGTGCTGCTGGTGGCACTCTCGGTTGCCGCGCTGGTTCCCTTCGTGGTGGGTATGAGCTATTTGGTCTCGTTCGGCATTATGCGCCAGGTGAGCCCTTCCACGAAGCCCTTGCATGCGCGCATCGACCGGGAGGAAGCGTACCTGCGGGAGATGCGCTCGCAGGTGCCGGACGAGGAACGCCAGGCCTTTGACGCTCAGGTCGAAAGCCGCATCGCCAAGCAGCGCGCCGACCTGGCCAAGCGGGAGGCGGCCGAAGACCCCAACCTGATGCTGAAGATGATGCTGGTCATCGGGACGGCGGTGACGGCTGCACTGGGCCTGCTCTTCTGGGGCATAGTCAGCTCGCCGACCGCGAAATTGCTGGTCGGGGCCGGAGCGCAGCCCGCGGGAAGCAGCGAAGCCGAAGCGGCGCGCCTGCTGGAGAACCTGGCTATCGGCGCCGGCCTTCCTAGCCCCAAGCTCTACGTGATTGAATCGAACACGCCCAACGCGTTCGCCGCCGGCATGCATCCGGACCACGCGGTGGTGGCAGTGACGCGTGGCGCGCTGAATCTGCTGGATCAGCGCGAGCTCGAAGGAGTTCTTGCCCATGAGCTCTCGCACATCGGCAATCACGATATCCGGCTCAACGCCATCGCCGCTTCGGTGGCCCTGTTTCTACGCCTCCCCTACCTGCTGTTCCGCCGGCAACTGTCGGTTGGCTGGACCGGACCGTACCGCAGCGTACGGCGCAGCCTCGGTGTGCTGGACCTGGCGGCGTCGCCGGTGGGCCTTTACATCCTGGTGGTGGCGCCTGTGGTGGGTACGCTGGTGCGCGCGGCCATCTCGCGAGAGCGCGAGTTTCTGGCCGATGCCGATGCCGCTTTGCTGACGCGTTTTCCGGAGGGCTTGATGCGGGCGCTGGCCAAGATCGGCGGCGCCGGCTCCGCCCTGCCCAATTCCAATCCGGCGTTCTCCCATTTCTATTTCGCCAGTCCGGCGGTGGCCAAGAACTGGTTCAGCAACAGCCTGCTGGCCACCCATCCGCCGATCGAGGAGCGCATCCAGCGGCTGATGGGGTTCGAAGGCGCTACCGCAGTGCCGGCGCTCGAAGCGGCTGTGAAGGAAGGCAGGCGCTACTCGAGCGAGCGCGCCGCCACGGAGCCGATGGATTACGCCCAAGGCATGGGCGCGACGGACGAGTTGTCCTCTCTCAACCAGGGCAACCCGATGGGCCGCGTCTTCCGCGTGGTCGCTTCCGGGCCCGTGCCCCTATACGACGACATACGCCCCGGCATCCCACCGATGGTCACGGCCCGCATCAAACCCGGCGCGCTGATCGTAGCCTTCGACGACCCCGGCAAAATGCGGCAAGTGAATACTGCCGACCAGACCTTCGGATATCTCGAGCGCTCGGTGAAACTGATGCAGCTCGAAAATGTGATTCCCGCCGAAATCTACGACCCCAAGACACGCGCGGCCGTGGAAGCCAAACTCTCGCCCCTCGATGCGGTTGCCGTCCGCGACATGCCGCAGGCCGCGCCGCCCAAGTCGAACTCGCTGACCGCTACGCAGATCTTCATCGCCGCCGCCGTTTTCGTGTTGGTGGTGGTCGGCATGCTGGTGGTGCTCTCGAAGTTCGCCGGTTAGCCGGAAGTAGCGAGCGCCCAGTGTAAGGCTGCGCCGCGGTGACTTAGCGGTAATCTTTGTCGTCCAGCTTGCTCAAGTCCAGACTGTCGGCCAGCACGCCCACGGTCACGATCGCAAATGTGAAGACCGTAGTGCCCGGCTCCAGATGGCCGCCCAGCGCCCCCTCGGGCGTGGCCAGCGTGATGTGCGGGTGAAGGCGGCCATTCATGATGTAGCCGTTCATGCTGATGAGATCCGCCGGCCCGTTCGCCCTCTGCTCGAACATGATCTTGGACGGAAACGTGCCGTTGACCACCTGGTGCACCTGATAGCCCGTCACCGACCCGGCCGCGGCCAGGATCACGCCGTTCTGAACGTGGTTCTGTTTCACCATCTGCTCCAGCCCGGCCAGCAAGTCAGCCTGGTATTTGAAGCGGAAGATGAGGACGCGTTCGAACTTGCCTGCATCCACGGCAAAAACATCGGGCACTTTGGGATCGTTCGGCCGGGCATCGCCGGCCGAGTGGTTGGTGACCAGGCGGGTCTGCTGCGCAGCGGCGGCCGCGGCGAAAGCGACAAGCAGGATTAATGTTCGCATCGAGACAGCATATCCTGAATGAGCGCCCGTGGCGCACGCACTCTTGCGTGCCGCTGCGGCATTCCCGCCGGCGCCCGCGAGTCCGCAAGAAAAGCCGGCAGCAGCTTCGGCTCAGCCGGCTTGACGGCCTGCCGCCGCGGCTGTTTTGTCCACGGTCGCGGTGTAGTGTGAAGGTATGCGATTTTTGGCGGCGGTTCTGCTGAGCGCCTCGGCCCTGCTCGCACAGGGCGGCGATTTTTCGACGGATCTCCTGGAAGCCGCGCTGCGCGGGCGCAACGGTCAGGTCAAGGCGTTCCTGGACGACGGCGCCAACCTCGAGGCCGTCGACCGCAACGGCCGGACGCCGCTGATGCTGGCGGCGCAGCACGGCCAGGCTGCCACTGTCGAGCTGCTGCTGGGCCGCGGTGCCAAGCCCGACGCCCGCGACCGCGATGGAGCCACTGCGTACGCCCTGACGCTGTTCTCTCCCGCCGGCCATGGCAATCGCGAGGCCGTTTTGAAACTGCTTCCCACGCCGCCCCGGCCGAAGCTGGCACTCGACGTCATGTGGTCGCCCGTCAGGCTGGCCAGTTCCTGCTTCGGCACCCGCCAGGAAGTGGCGCGGCTGGTGGACGGTTTGCACCTCCCCGAGCAGTTTCTCCGCGCATTCGGCGCCTACGTGCAATCCTCCGGCCGCAAACTGGTGGAACTGGTGGGCCAGCCCGCCGACGCAGACGCTCTGTTGCGCGTCGAGTTGCAGCCGGTATCCGCCTGCGGCGCCCAGGCCGGCGACAACCTGAGCCTGAACATCGAGGTGCGCATTCTCCGCCAGCCGGGCGGGCAGACGATCCTGCAAAAAGTGTTTGGCGGCGGCATTAAAGGACTGCACGCCCGCACAGCCAGCAACCTGGACCAGTATGCGCCGATCTTCCGGCCCTGGATTACGCCGCATGCCGGCCTTGTCTACTGGGCGGCCGCGGCGGAACTTTATCGCCTCCCCAGCGCCCTCCCCTGACCGCGCCCTTAGTCCCCGGCCAGCCGCGCCAACCTAATGATTTAGTCGGCTTCCGCCGATGGGAAAGGCACAAGCAGTTCGGCGAGACGCTTGGCTCCTATGACGGCGCGCCGTGCCCCTCACTGGCCCTTTTTTCGTGGCAACGGCGGCTGATTCTTTCCAAGACATGGCCGGACTGCCGCGGTCGGCGAAAACATACGGCCGCTTCGGGAGCAACTGACTCCGGATGACGCAACTCTCAACGTCCGATGCCCGTTGGAGACCGCTGCTGGTGTGTCCCGGCGAGGACTTGGCGCGGCGGCTGGGGTCGGCTCTGGCGGTACTCGGTTTCGCCGATGTGCCGCGGCTGAGGGAATATCCTCCCCTCGGCGCCATGGCAGAGGCGGCGGCCCGGTATGAAGCCAACATCTGCTTTCTGGATATGTGCGCCAACCAGGAGCAGGCCTTGCTGCTGGTCTCCGAAGCCGCGCCCAATATGGCGGTGGTCTCGCTCAATCCGCAAAACGACGCTGAAATGATGCTGCGCGCCTTGCGCCGCGGGGCAGCGGACTTTCTCTCCGACCCCTCGGCCGCGCAGGTGCGGCTGATTCTCGACCGGCTGAGCGCAAAACATCCGGTGACGGGACCAGGGAAGTCGGCGGTGGTTTGTGTCGTCTTTCCCGGCAAGCCAGGCTCAGGCGCGAGCACGCTGGCGGCCCAACTGGCCAGTGAAATGAATCGCATGGGGCTGAAACGCGTGCTGTTGGCGGATCTGGATTCGATGACCGGCGGCATCGGTTTCCAGTTGAAGCTGAAAAGCGATTTCAGCATCGAAGACGCCGCCGAGGACGCAGGGCGGCTGGATGACGATCTGTGGAGACGGCTGCCAGTGGTGTGCCATGGATTCGATGTGCTGCTGGCGCCGGCCGATGCCATACCGCGCATCCGGCTGGGGCAGCCGGGAATGCGCGACCTGCTGCGCTTCCTCAAGCCGCGCTACGACGCCGTGATCCTCGATTTGCCGGGCGCCGCCGCCGCGCTCGAGATGGCCTTGATCGAACCGGCGCAACATCTGCTGCTGGTCACCACCAACGAACTGGCGGCGCTGCATGCGGCGCGGCGCTCGCTCGAGTTTCTAGAGCGCGGCGGTGCCGGCAAAGCGCGCCTGCGGCTGATCGTGAACCGTTACACGCCGCGCACCGGCCTCAAGCGGGACGACGTGCGCACCGCCCTCGAACTGGAGCCTTATGCCGTGCTCGGCAACGATTACGACGCAGTGCAGAACGCCATCCTCGAAGGCAAGCCCGTGGCCAAAGGCACGCCGTTCAGCCGCGCCGTGAACCGCCTGGCGGTGGATCTCTATGGCGAGCCGCCCGCCGCTGTTGTGCCGCGTCATGGCGGCTGGCTCAGTCGGCTGGGCCGCAAGAAATAAGCCATGCCCCGGCCGATTCGCCGACGATTCGCCCCTCTCCGGTAAGACGTTCACTCCATTTTCAGATTCACGGATCTGCAGTACCTTAAAACTCGTAGGCAGATTGCAGCACTTGAAAGGCAGCAACATGAAAACGACTTGGATCCGGTTCTGGCAGGATACGCAAGGGCAGGACCTGGTGGAGTATGCACTAACCGCAGGCCTGGTGGCGGTGGCGGCGGTGGCCGCCATGCCTGCCCTGGCCACAACCATCGACAACGTATTTTCGAAGATCGGTTCGGTCATAGCCTCGGCAATCTAGCCGCCGCGGCCGGGCTTCAACCGCAAACTTGGGGGGCCGCCCGCCATGCCAGCGGCCCGGAACCATGCATAGGAGACGGATTGAATGCGCAATATGATGCAACGAATCATTCAGGCCCGGTGGTGGAAGGAGACGCATGGCCAGGACCTGGCGGAGTACGCACTAACGGCCGGACTGGTGGCTGTGGCGGCGGTGGCTGCCATGCCCGGCCTCACCGCCGCCATAGACAACGTCTTTTCGAAGATCGGCTCGATCATCGGCAGCGCGGTGTGAGCCGGCGCCCTTCGCCGGAGTTGGCGGCCTCGATTCCGCGCGAGCCTCGCGCCGCAGTTCAGTGCGGAGGAGCGCGCGGAACCGGCGGCTACCCAGAGCATTCCCCGCGCCGCCATCAGGCGATTTCTATTCCGCTTGCCCGCAGCACGATGGCCCGCAGCAAGTCCGCGGCTTCCGGGCGCGAATAAAAGCGCTCATGAACTTGCCGGCTACTTGCGGCGCGAGCGCATCCACATCGAACCCTTGCCCAGACAGGAACTGGCGCGCGTCCTCCACGTTGTATACCCGTGTCGGTTCCACGGCAATGCCCTCGAACCCAGCGCGGGCCAGTTTGCTTACGTACTCATCGTTGCGCAGCGCGCCGGCGATGCAGCCAATCCACAACTCCACGCTCTTGCGCACCTCATCCGGCACCTCGCCGGCCACCACCACGTCGGAGACTGCGAACCTGCCGCCGGGCTTCAACACGCGAAAGCTTTCCCGCATCACGCGGTCCTTGTCGCCGGACAGGTTCACCACGCAATTCGAGATGATCACATCCACCGAATTGTCCGGCAGCGGGATGTTTTCGATTTCTCCCTTGAGAAACTCGGCGTTCTCGATGCCGGCCTTTTTCCGATTCTCCCGCGCCAGCGCCAGCATCTCGTCCGTCATATCGAGGCCGTACGCCTTGCCCGCCGGGCCCACACGACGGGCCGAGAGAAGCACGTCGATGCCGCCGCCCGAACCGAGATCGAGCACGGTTTCGCCCGGCATCAACCGCGCCAGCGCAGTCGGATTGCCGCAGCCGAGCGAAGCCAGCACGGCCTCCTTCGGCACCTGCCCAGTCTCGCTGCCGTCGTATAGCGACGAGGTGATGGGGTCGCAACAGCCTTCGGCCGATGGCGCCGACCCGCAGCAGGAGCTGCCGCCCGACACGGCGCGCAAGGCCGCCTGCCCATATTTTTCCTTCACGACCTCTTTGATGTCCTGTGTGCTCATGACCTCTCCTGTTTAGAAAATTGGATGACTTCGTACGGCTTGACCGCCCGGTTGCGCGTGCAGCACTCGGCATAAAGGAACCCGAGCAGCTCCCGCAAAGCCTCCGTGTTCGCCGTGTACCAGAGAAACGTGCTCTCGCGCCGCACCTTCACCAGATCCTCGCTCTTGAGTTTTTCCAGGTGATGCGAAAGCGTCGAATTGGGGATGCCCAGCTCGCTCTGGATCTCGCCCGCCACCAGACCGCCCGGGTGCGCCGAAAGCAGCAGCCGCATGATGCGCAGCCGCGGCTCTGTGCCCATGGCCGAAAACATATCGGCATAGCGGACGATCTGTTCTTCGCTGGCTTTGTTCCTGGCCATATTTCGACAATAGCAGAAATATGGAAATTGTCAAGCGCGGAGAAACAAAACGGTAAACCAAAACACGGCAGAACTAAAACGCGATGCGTGGCTATCTCTTGATGAACAGCGAGAGAGCCATGCCGAGGCCGATGGCGATAACGACGCGGCGCACCGCCAGTTGTCCCATGCGCCGCGCGGTCCCGGCGCCGAAATAGCCGCCCAGGATCGCGGCCACCGCCATCACCAGCACATAGGGCCAGTACACCATGTGGGCCCAGATAAAGTATGCGGCCGCGATGCCATTCACCGAGCCGCCGAAAATCACCTTCAGGCTATTCATCTCATGTATATCCTGCAAGCCTAGAATGCTGAGCGCGGCCAGCATGAGAATGCCGATTCCGGCGCCGAAATAGCCGCCATACAGACCCACGCACAATTGGAAAAGTATGCCGCCGGCCAGCCAGCGTGTGGAGCGGTGGGAGGCGGCATCGGCGGTCCGGAGCATCCTTTGCACCGGCTCCTGCGCCATGAACAGTAACGTGGCAAAAAGGATCAGAAACGGCACCATGTGATCGAACGTCGCGGTAGGCGTGTGGCGGAGCAGGACCGCGCCGGCCAGGCCGCCCACCAGGCTGGGAACGATGAGAGCCAGAAAACGGGCCTCGGCTGTGCGGAGCTCCCGCCGGTAACCCCAGGCGCTGCCTACGGTTCCAGGCCAAATGGCGACCGTGCTGGTGGCGTTGGCGGCCACCGAGTTGAGCCCCAGCCAGATCAAGGCGGGAAACGAAACCAGGGTGCCGCCGCCAGCCACGGAATTGATGACGCCGGCCAGGAATGCTGCGCCAAAGGCCGCGGCCGCGCGTGGCAAGTCCAAGGTTGAGGTCAAGCTTGCAGCATAACGCGGGGTGGGCAGCCGGCGCCAGCGCCCGGCGCCGCGCCGTTCAGCCCCCTAATGCGGCCATACGACCTGCATAAATCGCATTTTAGAGTCCGATTATAGTGTTTGGAAACCAGCTTGTTTACAATTTGCAACATGGCGCAATTTCAGGTGTTACAGCCCCAAACTACCTATACCGGCTCGCGCATCCAACCGCTCCAGAAGGGTCTGCCGAAAAGCACCCGTTCCCTTTGTCCGGAATGTTCGCAACTCATTGACGCCAAGATACTTGAGGATTCCGGCAAGGTGGTAATGGAGAAGCGATGCCCGACCCACGGCGAGTTTCGCGACATCGTCTATTCCGACGCTAAACTGTACCTGAAGATGGAAGAGTGGGAGTTCGGCGACAACCGCGGGCTGGCCAACCCGGCGGTGACCACGGCCAAAAGTTGCCCGGACGATTGCGGCCTGTGCAACCTGCACACCAGCCATACGGGTCTCGCCAACCTGGATCTGACCAACCGATGCAACATGACCTGCCCGGTGTGTTTCGCCAACGCCAACGCTTCCGGCTACCTCTATGAACCGGATTTTGAGACGGTGCGGAAGATGTTGCAGGCTTTGCGCGACCAGAAGCCGGTGGCGTGCCGCATCGTGCAGTTCTCGGGCGGCGAGCCGACCATTTACCCGCGCTTTCTGGACGTGCTGCGCCTGGCGAAAGAAATGGGCTTTTCTCACACCCAGGTGGCGACCAACGGGCTGAAATTCATGGATCTGGAATTCGCCGAGCGCGCCAAGGAAGCAGGCCTGCACACGCTCTACCTGCAATTCGACGGCGTCTGCGACGACGTTTACCGGCGCACGCGCGGCGAGTCGTTGTGGGAGAAGAAACTGCGCGCCATCGAGAACGTGAAGCGGGCCGGCCTCAAGATCGTTTACGTTCCTACCATCGTCAAGGGCGTCAACGATCACCAGATCGGCGACATCCTGCGGCTGGCGCTCGAATACATCGAATGTTCCAGCGGCATCAGCTTTCAGCCGGTGGCGTTCACCGGCCGCATCGCGCGTCATGAGTTGGAGGCGAAGCGCTTCACGCTGTCCGATTTTGCCCATGCCGTTTACCAGCAGACAGGCATCTGCGACCCGTATGAAGACTGGTTTCCGCTTTCCTGCGTGACGCCGTTCTCGAAGCTGATCAGCGCCCTGCGCGGCGACGAGACGACCACGCTGAGCTGCCATCCGCACTGCTCGCTGGGTACGTACCTGTTTGTCGATCAGAACCGCAAGGCCGTGCCGGTGACAAAGTTTGTGGAGGTCGGGCCCATGCTGCGCGAGATGGACGAACTGGCGCGCAAGGCGGACAAGCGCCGCATTCAGTTCTTCACCAAGATCTCGGCTTGGAACAGCCTGCGCAAGTTCTTCCATGAAGAAAAGGCGCCGAAGGGCCTCACGTTCAACAAGTTCCTGCAGACCCTGCAGGGCATGACCGACAAGAAGTATGGCCGCGGATCGAGCGAAGCCGGCGGGTTCACCTACCGCACGCTGATGCTGGCCGGCATGCACTTCATGGATGCGTATAACTACGACGTGGAGCGTGTGAAGCGTTGCGTGATCCATTACGCCGCGCCCAACGGCCTCATCTATCCCTTCTGCGCTTACAATTCCGGCCCGGTGTATCGCGAGCGGATCGAGAAAGAGTTCTCCATCCCGTTCGAAACGCAGCAAGAGATGCGCCGCCTGACCGCACAAGCCAAGAAAGGCTGCAACACGTGCGTCAGCGAGCCGGAGCTAGTCGGGTAGCTGGGTAGGGCATGCTTTTAGAGCTTGCT
Source organism: Bryobacterales bacterium (assembly GCA_963761855.1). Classification (GTDB taxonomy): domain Bacteria; phylum Acidobacteriota; class Terriglobia; order Bryobacterales; family Bryobacteraceae; genus Bog-375. The sequence goes on from CAVXJY010000085.1 coordinate 35,695, forward strand.
GAAAAACGCTAAGACATGATCAGCCGCAGATAAACGCTGATGAACGCAGATTGAAAGGAATCGGCTTATCCGCGTTCATCAGCGTTTATCTGCGGCCTCCAGGTATTCTTTCAGACTTTTTCAGCAAGCTCTTTAGCTTGCCCAGACAAACACGGGAGCGCGCCTTCCATTCTGATGCCACGCGCTGGCGCATGCGCGCGCCAGCCATCACATCGCAACCTGCTGTTACAATGGCCTGGGTCGCCCGCTTGATGGCGCGGCCTGAATCGCGGCCCCAGGCCTGTGATTAGCCACCATGCGTACCAACCAGAAAAGCATCTTCATCACCGAGGATGGCAGCAACCTGCTGTTCACGTTCCTCCTGGTCAGTTCCCTGTTTTTGCTGTGGGGAGTCTGCAACGGGATGATCGACGTGATGGACAAGCACTTTCAGGAAGAGCTGAGCCTCACCAAGGCACAGTCCGCCTGGGTGCAGTTCGCGCACTATCTCGGCTATTTTATGATGTCGCTGCCGGCGGGCTGGCTGGCGAGCAAGCTGGGGTACAAGGCCGGCATCATTGCCGGCCTGCTGATCGTCGCGCTGGGCGGCTTCTGGTTCATCCCGGCCACGCACATCAATGCGCTGGTCCACCAAGGACGCGTGTCCTCCACCACGGCATTCGTGGCTTTTCTGGCCGGGGTTTGCGCCATCGCCAGCGGCCTCACCTTTCTCGAGACCATCGCCAATCCTTACACGACGGTACTGGGCGACCGGCGATACGCGGCCACGCGCATCAACGTCGCCCAATCCTGCAACGGCGTCGGCTGGATTTGCGGGCCCATCATCGGCAGCGTGTTCTTCTATGGCCGTGACACCGCCGGCCGCAGCACCGGCAGTCAGACTCTCTATATTCCGTACGTGGCCATCGCGGGCGTCGTGCTCGTGCTCGCGGTCATATTCTTCTTTGCCAATATTCCCGATATCAAGACCGGAGACGAATACCATCTGGACGATTCCTCGCCGCAGGCGTCGCACTCCATCTGGTCGCACCCGCACTTCGTGTTCGCGGTTGCGGCGCAGTTTTTCTACGTGGCGGCCCAAGCCGGGATCTTCAGCTTCTTCATTAATTACATGACGGCGGAAGTTCCGGCCATTCCCGGCTCCTGGGATACGGCCCTCACCACGCTGTCCGCGCACTCCGGGCCCCTGCACGGCTGGCTGCTGGGCTGGTTCGAAACCAACAAAGCGGGAATCCTGGCCATCAGCAACAAGGGCGCTTCCAACCTGGCGTCGCTGGGCTTTGTGTGCTTCCTGGTGGGCCGCTTTACCGGAGCCGGCCTGCTCAAGAAATTCGCGGCTCACAGAGTTCTGGGTTTGTATGCGGTCTTGAATGTCGCCGCCACGCTGCTGGTCTTCGCGAAGCTCGGGTGGTTCTCGGTGGCGTGCGTGTTCCTGAGTTATTTCTTCATGTCGATCATGTTCCCGACGATTTTTGCGCTGGGGATTTTCGGTCTCGGCGCGCGGGCAAAGAAGGCCTCGGCATTTATCGTGATGGCGATCATGGGCGGCGCTATTCTGCCCAAACTGATGGGCTACGTGGCGGACAAGTTCGATATGTCGCGCGGTTTCATCGTGCCCATGTTCTGCTTCGCGCTGGTGGCGCTATACGGCTTCAACTGGCCCAGGCTCAGCAAAGCGGAATCAATGGCAGGCGCGCCGGTATCGCTCAGTCATTAGGCTCGGTTTGGGAAGGCGATGGTAGCGGTTACGGCCGGGCTCGCCGCCCGGCTGCGCCGATTGGCAATCGGCGCGCAGGTTCAGCAACCTGCTTCACAGCGGACCCTAGGTCAGTGACCGCCTGAAATAATTCTAAAAAACAATTCCAATCCAAAATGTTTTGGCGCATACTGGGAGTATGGGACGCCCACCCCTGAGTATCGAAGTCAAACCGAAAGACCAGAATGAACTGACGAGCCTGTTGAGCGGCGTCGTACAGCAGGTCCGTGTTGTACTGCGCGCCTTGTCGCTCCTGCAGTTGGCCAAGGGCGCGAGCGCACCGCGGATTTCCAGCGTGGTCCCACTCACCCCACAGGCGATTCGCAAGGTTGGCCATCGTTACCAAACCGGAGGTCTCGAAGCCGCACTCTTCGACAAGCAACGGCCTGGCGCAGCGACGGTTCTGGAAGACAGCCAGAAGCAGCGGATCATCGCCATGGTGTGCAGTAACCCACCAGAGGGCCGCGCCCGCTGGACCGTGCGACTGGTGGCCCAGGAGGCGGTGAAGCGCCGACTGGTCCCACGTGTGGGAAGGGAAACGATTCGGATTCTGCTTCTCGACCACGACCTCAAGCCGTGGCGGGAAAAAAATGTGGTGCGTGGCCGAACTCAATGACCAGTACATCGCCAAGATGGAAGACGTGCTGGAGACCTATGAAAAACCCTACGATCCCCAGGAGCCGGTGGTGTGCCTGGATGAGAAGCCAGTCACGCTGCACGCCGACGTGCGACCCGCCTCTCCGGCCAAACCGGGGCAGGAAGCGCGACGGGACAACGAGTATGAGCGGCGCGGTACGGCCAATGTTTTCTGTGCCGTAGAGCCGAAGGCGGGCCGGCATTTCACGTTCCCCACGCCCGACAGATCAGCTTTTGAGTTCGCCCAAGTCGCCTGCCATCTGGCGATACAGTATCCGAAGGCGAAGACCATCCACCTAGTCATGGACAACCTCAACATCCATTGCCGCAAGTCGTTGACGGACGTCTTCGGGGTGGACGTTGGCGATGAGATCTGGGACCGATTCACGGTTCACTACACACCCACCCATGGCAGTTGGCTCAATCAAGCGGAAATCTGCGTTTGTCAACTTGATTTGGCCCCTTTTGATGCTCTGATCTGGCCCCACCTGGTGTTTGCCTAATTCTTCCCGTTTTGGCCCTGACGGAAGGAGCCCGTAGGGCGACTGGAGTTAGGGCCAAAACGGGTCGCCGGCACCGTCCTTAAGGCTGATTCCGGCAGTGCCTGACCGCCCAGCGGTCGCTAAAAGGGCGACTCCGGCTCGTTCCCCTCCGGATCAAACATATGTTCAAACGGCACGTGCTCAGTCGCCCTGCTCGATCCCAGCACGACCTGAAACTCCGTCTGATCGGCGCCCAGACAATCAAGCTTGACAACCTGGGCCAGCCTGCTTTCCACCCACCGCCGTCCTTCGTCATGGCTGCGCTCGGCCTGGTGGCCGATCTCCAGCGCCCGCTGGAATGCCGTATCCTGATCGTTACTCAGAAAGATGTGTGCCACCTCCTCCCAGTGGCGTAGCCCTTCTTTGCCCTCCACCATCACGGCCCAACGAAGGTGCGCGTAGTACCACCGCTGGCGATTCATGCTTTGCCGCCTTTCTTCGCCAGCGTTCTGCGGAACCGGTAGGATTCGTCCCCGGTCTCAATGATGTTGGCCTGGTCCGTCAGCCGGTCCAGCATCGCCTTGCATAACCGCGCATTGGGAAACTTCGTGGTCCATTCGGAGAAGGGTAAGTTCGTTGTCACAATCACCGCCGATCGCTCGGCGCGTCCCGCGATGACCTGAAACAACAACTCCGCCGCGGCATCCGGCATGACCACGTAACCCAGCTCATCGATTACGATCAGGTCGTAGCGCGTCCAGCGATTCCGCACGCGCGTTAGTTCCAGTTGGTTCTTGGCTTCGATCAGCTCGGTCACCATTTCCGCCGCCGTCGTAAACCGCACCCGCTTGTGCTGCCGGCAGGCGGCCACCGCCAACGCAGTTGCCAAGTGCGTCTTCCCCGTCCCCGTTTCACCCAGAAAAATGACCGGCTCCTTGCGCGTCAGATATCCGCCCTCGCTCAGATTCCGCATCACCGCCACGGAAATATGCGGCACCACCTGGAAATCGAACTCCTCCAGCGTCTTCACCGCCGGAAAGCGCGCTTCCTGAATCCTCCGCGCCACCGCCCGGTGATCTCGT
>CAVXJY010000086.1:0-96128 GCA_963761855.1 Bryobacterales bacterium
GTGCTGCCCTCGCACCACCAGATCGGCATTGCCCCGCCGGAGGGTCGTACTCGCCTCTCGTTCGCGTCAACTACCTGCTCGTCCTAGTCCAATAATGTCGTCAACCAGTCCGCTTCCTGTATTCGTGTATCCAGCTCCCGGTACTCTCTCGCAAGATCATCGGCCTTCCGCTGTATCGCCGCGACACTTACTGTACTAATGAACTTCACTTCAGAGCGTGTCGTGCGGCCCTGCGTTGTTGAGGCAGCGTTGGCCAGTTCCCTGTATGCGTTGTACCGTATCTTCAAAACGTCCCGTTCCGCAAGGGAGTCCGCCAAGGTTCCCGCTCCGAATCGTGATACGGCGTTTGTCCGGTTGATACGCTGGATCAGCAAAATCAATTCTCGAGCCGACTTCTCCAATTCGGACTGCAGCTCGGTAGGATCCTCTTCCGGCTTGTCGCCTTCCTGAATGCGCGCATTCTTGACCAGCCGCTGCTTCAATTGCTCTAGACGCCTCTGGAGATCCGCACGTAACGCTAACGCCTCAGCAACTTTCATCCAAAGCCTTCCTTGCCATATTCTCACAGCTTACCAGCACCTGCATGCCGGCCTAGTCACAAGGCCTCAACCCCGGCACGTGCCCGCCGCACCCGATCCAGCGTGGCTTCTACATCCGGTTGATCGACGCGAATTACGTGCGCCGTTGGCGTCGTCGGCCGCCAGCGGTCGAACATGCGCGGGACGGGGAAGCCGGCAAAGATCGAAATCAGTGGCACGCCGGCCGCCGCGGCAACGTGCTGGCCGGCAGAATCGTAACCGACGTAGAGGCGGCTGGCAGCGATCAGCGCGGCGAAGCCTGCGAACGAGCCTTCCCAGAATGTGGCTTGAATGCCGGAACGGCGGCAGGCCCGTTCCACGCGCGCGGCTTCCTCGCCGCCGGCGCCTTTGTCGATCACCAGCGGAAGGCCGGTGGCGGCAAGCAGCGCCAGCAACTTCTCTTCGAACGGGTCCGGCAGGCGCTTGGCAGGATTTTCGCCGACGCCCAGGCTGACGGTGATGCCCGCACGCGCCGGCGCCGGCGCCGCGAGTGCGAGGTACGGGTGGGCGCCCTCGACATCCAACGTTTCGCGCGCCCAGGCTGCGGCAAGCTCGGGGAGAGATTGGCCGCTCGTGCAACTTTCGGCAGTCGAACCAACAACCGCTCCCTCACGGTCGCGGCTCCGAAAAGCCTGTAAGCCGCGCGCGTGATCAAGCGGCACGGGAGATGGCTCGTTCATCGGGCCATACGCGCGGCTTTCGAATAAGTGGTAGTTGTCGTCGGGGCAGATCGGAAGCAGGCCGAGCTGCGTCAGTCGCGAATCCGGATCGAGAACCAGAGTGTCCGCAACATCGCACAGCGCGCGCAGATCGTTCCACACGGCGAGGCGGGTACGCAGGCTCCCGCGCTGGTAAGCAACTGGAGCGTGCTCGAGGCGAGAATCGCCGGCGAACAGCTCGTAGTTCTTTTGCGGGCCGACGAAGACGATGCGGGCACGCGGAAAGCGGCGCTTGGCCGCGTCCAGCAGCACGCTAGTCACCGCCACATCGGCGCCCAAGGTAACGCGCGAAAGCACAAAAACGCGCTGCGGTTCCACGGTGACGGCGCGCACTCGCCGCACGCGCTGGTGGCGCGCTTCAAGCGCAGCGGCATCGAAATCGCCGGCCGTCTGCGCGATGGCCTTTGAAAACAGGCGTGCATACGCGTCGCACAACGCCGGTTCGAAGCGGTCGGCCAGGCCTTCCACCAGGATCGAGAACAACGCCTGCGCGCACCCCTCTTCCAGCAACTCGGGCGGCAGCGCGGGCGGTGGATCGCCCGCCAGGCACTGCGCCAACGTCTGCTCCGCAATCGGCTTACACGAAGTACTTGTCAACCAGAATCCCCAGCTTTTGGCGGGTGGCTTCGCTCACCAGCTTGCGGTCGGTGATGATGGCGTGGGCCAGCGCCTCACCGCACTTGCACGAACGTCCCGCGGGCATGCGGGCCACCGCGGCCGTCACCACCTTGCACGCGTTTTCCGCGTTCTTCATGAGGTTGGCGACGATCTCACCAACCGTCACCGCGTCGTGATGCGGATGCCAGCAGTCGTAATCGGTCACCATGGCCACCGTGACGTAGCAGATTTCGGCTTCGCGCGCCAGCTTGGCCTCGGTGAGGTTAGTCATGCCGATCACGTCCATGCCCCAGCTTCGATAAACGTTGGATTCGGCCTTGGTGGAGAACGCGGGACCCTCCATGCAGAGATAGGTGCCGCCGGATTTGACGGACACGCCGGATTCGGCGCAGGCCTGGGCCAACAGGCCGGCAAGTTCCGGGCAGATCGGATCGGCGAAGCTGACGTGGGCCACCAGGCCTTCGCCGAAGAAAGTGGAAGCGCGTCCGCGCGTCCGGTCGAAGAACTGATCGGGGAGCACGAAGTCAAGCGGGCGGTGCTCTTCCTTGAGCGATCCCACCGCGCTGAGCGAAATGATTCGCTCCACGCCCAGCGATTTCATGGCATAAATGTTGGCGCGAAAATTAATCTCCGAGGGCGAGATGCGATGGCCGCGGCCGTGCCGGGCCAGAAAAGCCACCTGGCGCCCAGCCAACGTTCCTACCACGAAGCTGTCCGAGGGTGCGCCGAAGGGCGTTTCGACGACCGCCTCCCGCTGCGCCGCGAACCCAGGCATGGAATAGAGTCCGCTGCCGCCGATGATTCCGATTTCTGCTTTCACGTGACGATCTCCCGAATGATGATGAGTTGAGGTAGCGCTGGCCGGCGGGGCAATCTCGGATGCCGCTGCGGCGTGTGATGTGGAACCCGCACCGGCAAGCGCGTCGGCCAGCTCCGCGACGCCTTTTCCTTCGGTGGCGATGGTGCGCAGGATGCGCGGCCGGGAGCCGCCGGCCAGGCTCAGTGCGCCGGCGAGCTCGCGCTCCGTCTGGCCGGCTCCGGGGTGGTCCGCCTTGTTGATGACGATGATGTCCGCGATTTCCATGATGCCGGCCTTGAGCGCCTGCACATCGTCGCCCATGCCGGGGACCATCACGACCACCGTAGTCCGAGCCAAGCCGTGAATGGCGACCTCGTCCTGCCCCACCCCCACGGTCTCGATCAAGACGAAATTCCAGCCAGCCGCATCCATCAGATGGACCAGATCGCCGGTGGTGGGCGCGATGCCGCCGGAGGCGCCGCGGCTAGCGACGGAGCGGATGAAAATGCCGGGGTCGGCGTGGTGTTGCTGCATGCGGATGCGGTCGCCCAGGATGGCGCCGCCGGTGACGCGGCTGGAAGGATCGACGGCTATGACCGCGACCGTGCGCCGGCGTGCCCGCAGCTCGCGGGCCAGCGCATCCACCAGCGTGCTCTTGCCCGCGCCGGGCGGGCCGGTGATGCCGATGATAACGGCGCGGCCGGCGTACGGCGACAATTCGCGCAGCAACTCCGCGGCCTGCGGATCGCCATTCTCAATAGCGGTGGCGGCGCGGGCCAAGGCGCGCGCGCTGCCTTCCCGAATCTGCCGCGCCCATTCGTTCATTTGACCTGAGGCAGTCGCACTGGCGCTAGACAATCTCTTCCTTCGCCGGATCCCAACACACGGAACGCCCGCTGCGGTAGCTGTCGACGGCCATGCGGCAAGCGATGGCGACACGGTAGCCCAGGTCGAACGGGCAATTCACCTCGCGCGCATTGCCGCGAATTCGGTCCACGAAGTTCTGCATGTGCGCCTTCGGATCGGAGCGCGTCATGCCCGCCATTTCGGTTCCGTCCGGGCGGTTCTTCTTTTCCGGCTGGTAGCGGATACTCTGCATGGTGTGGGCGATGGTGCCGTTATCGCCGAGCACGTCCTCGGTCACGCCCAGGCGCTCATTGCCGAAAGCGGAATCCCAACTATACAGCAGCCCTTCAGAGTGCTCCATGGAAACGTTCATCGTGTCGGGTACTTCGCGGCCGTCTTTCCAAAGGTACAGGCCGCCGGTCATCGTCACTTTGCGCGGAATACCGAGACCCATCGCCTTGTACCAGAAGGAAAGCTGGTGGCACATATTCTCGTAAACGTTGCCGCCGGAGTAATCCCAGAAGTAGCGCCAGTTGATGTACCGGTTGGCGTCGAAAGGCCGCTCGGGCGCCTCCCCGAGGAACGACTTCCAGACGATATTTGCGGGTGTCATGTCGGGGTAGATGGCGCGCGACCACTGCGGCTTGCCGTGCGGCGTGTTGCGGTACATGTGGCCGTGGATGACGGTGATTTTGCCCATCAACTCAGGCCGGAGGAAAGTGGCGGCGTCAGCCATCTGGCCGGTCGAAGTCCACTGGTGGCCAATCTGCACCGTGCGGCCTGCGCCGGCCCGCTGCCAGGCGGCGCGCATTCGCTTGGCGTGCTCCACCGTGAACGCCATCGTCTTCTCCTGGTAGACGTGTTTACCCGAATCGAGCGCAGCGACGAAGTGTTCCGCGTGCAGGTGCTGCGGCGTGGCGATAAGGACGGCATCTACGTCTTTGTCCTCCAGCAGGCGCCGGTAGTCGATATAGGTCTTGACGCCGGGCGCGATCTGCTGGACCTCCTCCAGGCGGCGCGTGTACACGTCGGCGGCACCGATGCATTCGACGTTCGGGAGCGCCAACGCCTGGCGCAGAATCTCCTTGCCGCGATCGCCCGGACCGATGATGCCGATCCGTAAACGATCGTTCGCGCCCATCACATTGGACGCCGCCAGTGTGCCGGCCAGGCCGGTCGCCACCTTGCTGATGAACAGACGCCGGGACTGCATGCCCATTGCCTCCTTCGCTTCACGCTTTGCTGTCTCGCAGGGAACATCACGATTATATCCGGCTCAGAGTCGAACTGCCGCTCCGCCGCCGGGATCGCTCTCCGCCATGGCAGAATCCGCAAAGGGCCGCTGGCTTGGGATCGCGAGTACGCTCGCGCTAGTGGTGGCGCGGCGAAGTGATGCCGCCGCAGGCCCCTCACGATGGAAGCCGGCATGGATAGTCGGCAAGCGGGCGGGCTTCCTGTTTGTTGGCACTCTGTTGGTGCTCAGCACACTGCTGGGCCTGTTCGCCGATAATGCGATCTACCCAGTCCTGGTGTTCGTCGCGCCGCTGACCTATTTGCTGGCGGCAGCCCCGCTGCTGTTCCGGCGCCGCCGGGCTTGAGAAACGCGATGGCAGGGACCATCGACTTCTCGAAACAAGCGGATCGTCTATCCTGCCGCACGCTCGACCCCTCACACGCTCGGGATCTTTTTGAGCACGGCCTGGATCTTCGCGGCCAGCGCTACGGCGTCCTTGGTCTCGGGATTCGAGTGCAGCACGGCCAGGGATTCCTCGCACATCACTTTGAGATGCTGGGGTTGGTCCAGTCTGTTCGGGCTGAAGACTTCGGACGCGTCGAAGAGCGTTTTGGCGGCTGCGTAGAGGAAGGTGGCGCGCGAAGTCTTAATCTCGCTCGCTTTGAACTTCTCAAGCAGTTGGGCCGAATCGTCCGGCATGCCGTTGGCCAGGCACAGCACGCGGATAATGCCGCGCTCCACCATCGCGGTTTCGAGCGACTGCGCCTCGGCGTCCTGGAGCATCATACCGGCGTACGCTTTTCGCAGCATAGCCGGTTCGGTGACCGAGCCGGACGGTATGTCGAAAGCAAGCTGCACTTCGGCCGACGGGTCCCTGGCGGCGAACATGTGCACCGCCTGCGTGAAATCCATCGCGGCGTGCCCGGCAAACGAACGCAGGTCCATCGTCTGCTTGTGAAATGCCAGTGAGTCGGCGCGGTTTATTCGTGCGCCGGACTCGTAGCCGTCCGCCAGTTCCGAATAGCCCCTCGCCATGCCGCCGGCGAGCACAATTTGCCAGATCCGCGCCCGGGGGGCGAATTCGTTGTCGGTTTGCTGCAATTCCGAAAGGTCGTCGTTGGCCTTGGCGAAATCGCCGTCGTGATAGGTCTGTCTGGCGGCATTCCACAAGAAGGCCGGCGTCCCCGGCTCAGGAGTCGTTGGCCCACTGCTACAAGCGGCCATAAACACGGAGGCCCCAACGGCCAACAGAAGTGCCTGCGTTCTCATTCGCGTCCCCGCGGTCACGCCGGACATGGGCTGCGGGCAAAGTTGCGCCATTCGACCGCATCCGTGGAGCGCCGCGCAGCGCGTGTGCGGCACCCCCAGCCCGGATGGTACGCTCGACTCCCGGCTGCCGGTTTTCAGCCAGGCCCGCGGAAGCCCGAAATTAGGCCCCACCAGCTTAACCCTTAACTCCTGGCAAAGCCGATTTCAAGCTCCCGGGCAGTGTCCTGGTTTTAGGACAGTACCAGGTCCTGTATGCAGAAGGCCGCTGTGGCCTCACTGTCCGTGAGCAATCAATGGTTCGCGCACCAGCGAAACCACGGTCGGTTGCACAAGGCCGCGGAAGTCGGACATCTTCATGTGCAGGACTTCTCGGTGCGTGCCAGCGTTGAATGCGATGCGATCCTCGCTGGTCAGGCTGCTGTCCAGGTACACCTGCATCTGGTAAAGGCTTCCAAAGGGCGGCATGGCGCCCAGTTCGCAATCGGGAAAGAGCTTCCCGAGTTCGTCCTCGGTAGCCAGGCGCACCTGGTTCGAACCCAGCGTGAGCCGTGCTTCCGGCAAGTCCACGACTTTGCCGGCTGGAATCACCACCATGAAGTATTCGCCATCGCCAATAAGCACGACGGTCTTCGCCAGTTCCCGCGGGGGCAGATGTTCGGCCGCGGCGACTTCGCGCGCGGTGTATGCTCTGGGATGAACGGAGACGCTGTACTTCACCGGGTGGGATTCGAGGAAACTACGCAGTCGCTCAGAAAGCGGCATAGGAACCTCCGATTCGAATTGTACGCCCAACCACAAGCAACGGCGCGGGGGGAGGGGCGCGGCGTGCCTCGCAGAATTGTTATCTCCCGGCAGAACACCGCAAAAACGCTATCCGAAACGCCGACGGCACTGCCGCACAAAACCCGACGGCAATGATTGCCCCGAGGACATACACCCCCGCCTGGAGTCCGTGGAAGCCATAGATCGCGGGGTGGGCCAACAGGACGTCGAGCGAATGGCCCAAGCCGGCGAAATAGTCAGCCATGGATCGCCTCCTCTGCGCCTTCCACCTGGTGCCGGCGGCTGGCAGCAGCCAATTCAGAGAGCAACTGCGCCGCGGAGCTCAACTCACCGATCGCGTAGAGCCTCTGGGCGCGGTCCCAGAGCTGCTGCCGGATCGAGGATGTCTGCCCGCTGTCATTCCCCGGTTTGCCCGGCAATAACGGTTCGTTTGAATTCGGAGGCAAAGCTGAGCGTTTTTCCATGTTCATGTGGGGGTAATCGGCGGAGCGAATCAGACGCTTTAGCGCAGCGGGGTACCGCTGGTACTACACTCAGTGGCAGGCAGGAGCGCCAGGTGCCAGCCGGACGCAGGTCGACACAGACGCGAGTGAAAGGGGTGCTGGATTCAATACTCCGTCAAAACCGGTAGAGGAAACTCCGGGCCGCCACGCTACGAGGCCGTGGCGCGGGTCACAGACACCACTTACCGCGCCACCTTGAGCACCAGTTTGGCGGTAGCGGTGTGGCCGGCGGAGTCGGTCGCGGTCAGTTTGAATTCGGTGTCTTGCCGCGGTGAGGTCTGGATGCAATGGCTGAGCGCGGGGTAGACTTCGGCCACGGGCGGATCGAGGCGAAGCGAGGCAGCCCCGAACACGCTGTAGCAGATGCTCACCGGTTGGCCCCGGCGAATCGCGGCCGGGAAGGCGTAGAAACTACGGATTCCGAAAGACCCGCCGCCGATGGCATCGATGGACCTGCGGGCCCGTTCCGCCTCCGCGTTGGCGCGCGCGCGTTCAACGTCACGCTGCCATTGCCGGCGGTTGTAGAAGATCCAGCCGTCGTATGCCAGCGCGATCAGCAACACGACGCTCAGCAACGGAAGGGTGCGGCGGAGGTAGGCGAGCACTTCAGTACTGCCTGAGATCTTGTACCAGCGCGTCCAGGCCGCGCTTCAGATAAAGGTTGTCCAGGCGCTGTTCTTCGGCCGAAGGCGGCAGTATTTTAACCAGCGAACCCCGTTCGAGATCGGCGCGGCTCGGCACCCACAGTTTGCCGTCGGCAAACTGCACGCGCCTGACAAAGCCCACTGCGCCCTGGATGTTCACAGGCTGGCCGCGGCGAGTGAAGCGGAGGGAGGTATCCTGCTCGACCCAGGCAGTCTTGCCGGCGGGCAGGTACAGGCTGGGATCGGAGGCCGGCAGCGAGGCAGCCAGGTACTGCTGGCCGCTGGGGTCGCTGACCAGCCACCCTAGCTCCACGTACTTGATAGCCTGCGCGGAGCGGTTGACCACTTCAATGCTGGGCTCTCGCGCCTCATTACCCGCGATCTGCGCCGAGCCCTTGGATGGCCGGAGCGGCGAATCGGGGAATTCGAGAAAGGCAAACTGCTCGGTGCGGTGCTCCGGGCCGAAGGCGCCGGACGTGGCGGCTCCGGCAGGCTTGATGCGCGTCACACGCACGTCCAGTTGCGGCCGCTCCGACTGGCGGCTGATGCTCTCGAGCATCGCTTGCCGCAGGCCATTGGGGCCTGACTGCGCCAGAATATGCTTCAGGTGCTCGCGGTCGCGCTGCGCTTCCAGTTCCCAGGCGGTCATGGTGCGGCAGGAATTCAGCAGGTCGGGACCGGAGCAGGACAGATCCGCGAACAGGACGCCATCCAGGTTGACATCCACCAGCGGGCCGCCGGCCACTTGCGTGGGACGCATCAACTGCATATCGATGCGCACCGGGAAAGATTCGCCGGGGCCGATGTTGAGGCTGGGGATGGAGACGGACCCTTTACCGCCGACGGTGACTTCCTGCGAGACCACGCGCAGCGTCACGCCGCGGACGCGGCCGGCGCTGGTGTTGCGCAGGGTGAGCGACATGTGGAGATCCAGCACCAGGGCGGCGCCGCGCGAGCTGGAATGCGAATCGCCGGTAGACATGCTGACCAGGGCGATGGGCGAATCCTTGCCCAGGTTGATATTGACCCGGCCTTCGATCGGCGCATCCTGCGCCAGGGCGGCGCCGGCGCCCAACAGGGCCAGCAACGCGATTTGCCGCTTATTCCACATCGACTGTGTTCACCGTGACGTAGCCAGTTTCCGAATCTACGTAACGGGCCTCCACCGAACCCTGGGCGCCCACCTGGTAAGTGACCGCCTCCCGGCTTGTGCCGGAATGCATCAGTCCCAGCGACTGGCCGCCCTCGCGCACCTGGACGCCATCGGCGGTGGCCTGCACCACCACTCCGGTTTCCCGCGTCACCGTCGGGCCGGGGTATTCGAGAACCACGACGGCCAGCAATACGGTCACGCTGGCCAGCGCAACGCCAATCCGCGCACCGGACCAGATGGCTCCGGCTGCGGCCGGTTCATCGGCCCGCACGCACTCGCCGGCGGCCAGGCCCAACCGGATGTTGGCCTTCATCTCCGCCGCCAGCCGGTTCCACTGCAGTTCCGGGGAATCGGCGAGCGTGGGCAGAAACTGGCGAAGCTGCTCGAAGCGGGCGACTTCTTCCCGGCATTCCGCGCAGCGCACCAGGTGGCGCCGGGTGAGCCAGCGGGCGATGGGACCGAGGTCGCCGCCCGCGTGCAACGCCAATGTCTCCTGGTTGGGATGTTTCATCTGCTTACCGCTTTCTTCTCTCCACGTACTTCTTAAACTTGGTGCGCGCATTGGCGATATGCGAGCGCACCGTGGCCTTGGAGCAGTTGAGGTGCCGCGCCACTTCTTCGGCCGGCAAACCCTCCACGTCACGCAGGATCAGCGCTGCCCGCTCGCGGGGGCTCAAGAGGCGCAATCCATCCTCCAGATAATCGTGATGCTCGCTCCGCAGCAGCGCCTGCTCCGGGCTTTCTGCGTGGCTTTCCGGGGCGAACTCAATCTCGCAGAACGAAGCGCGGCCGCTGCGCCGCATGAAATCGATCGCCGTGTTGGTCGCGATTCTGGATAGCCAGTGAGCGGCCTTTTGCTCATCCTTGAGCTGTTCCTGCCGCTGGAGCGCTTTGATAAAGGTCTCCTGGGTCAGGTCCTGGGCATCGGCGCGGTTGCGGACAATGCGGTAAATCTGCACAAAGATCCGCCGCAAGTGCTCGTTAACAAAGCGGTTTTGCCGCTCGAGCAACTCCAGTCCCGGGTCGATGACTTCGCTCATCTGGCTGTAAACGACAGTCGTCACAGGTTCCTAACTTGGATGACGCCGGAACCCGCGAAACGTGGAAACGAAAAGCGTAGTAATGCGCTACTCCATTCTACCAGTGGATGGAAAGGCCGCTCTGGCGGGCGTGGGAGGACGAATTGCTTGAGGAACCGAATCCTGGCTGGCGCGGTTCGTCGTGCGCGGCGGCCCGTCCGTCTCCTCCCTCCCGGTTTTTCCGTGTGTCGCGCTATGTTGGAGTACGGTTGACCTACTGTCGGCTGGGTCTGGAAAGCTGTAAGAAAATGCTCAACTGTTCGGCGTCCCCTATGCCCCGGTTCAAGATCACGTTCCTGGTATTCCTATCGTTGTCCATCTTGGCTTGTAACCCTGCCAGCACACGGACACCCGTCACGCCAGGCACAACCGTGGTTCGGGAAGCCAAAACAGTTGATGGTCGCGACGTAGTTGAGATTGACGCTCGTGCGGGCGAGACTCTGTGGCTAGGGTTGAATAACGGACCGGACTACAACAAGCACCTCGACCAAAAGAGTGGCAGGGGTGCAATACGAGTGGTCCCTCCGGGCGGCACCGAAGCACGAGCCTTGGCCGCTCGCGACCCCAGCGAACTTGAGGACGGCACGTGGATCAATGTGTTGCCCAAGACGGGCGTCTACCAGATCGTGGTCCGGTGGTCGTCCCATAAGCCGTACAGGCTGAGGATTACGCTCATGGACCCGCACGATCCGAGACTGGATCCCGGCATCACACAGAGGCAGGTCTCGATTGACTGGTCGGCGCTTGGAGTGCGGCCGGCTCTGAGGCCAAGGCGATTCGAACCGATGGAATTCGGCTATATTCCGGACTACTCATGGCCGGCGCATCTTTCGGCTGAGACGCCCACCTTCGAGCTTCGAATCATGGCCATGGACGGACTCAAGAAGGTGTGGTCGGACGATTCCATCTGGTCGCAAAGAATCGCGCGACTTGAATGGGCCGTGAGGGCGAGCGAAAAGGCCGTGAGTCCCGACCTCCTGCCGTTGGGCATTTATCGGGATGGAGGATTCTGCTTTTGGGGGCAACAGGAGAGACTGGCAGGGAAGGCCTGGACAGGCTTGCGATTAATTGGGTGGTTTTGTGCCGAGAATTCAGTAAATACCGACGAGCCCCTTTCCTTGACCTACGTGTTTCAAGCCGTTAGTCGGGACAACAAGTACTTCATCATGATGTTCGCGGACCTCGCATATCCGAATCCTCCGGGAGAATTGGTGGAGATGGTGAAAGGCGCGTCGATGATTGACAACCAAAACCTCTCCGACGAGGCGTACGACGTCCAATTCCGCAAGCTCGAACCAAAGATAAACCGGTACCTCGACGGAGTAGATCCGGACGCATTCAATCCAAGCGTTCGCCAACTGGACACGGTGGTCCTCTCCATCGATCTGAAGTAGCCCGCACCATAGGTTTCGATCAGCCGCCCGCTGGAAACCAGGGGCCGAAGCATCACCTCACCCCAGTGGCCGTCAGCGCAGCCGCCTGCCGTGGTGTGCGTCCGAGTGCGCTGCTTTATCGCTGCCGCAACAGCCGCCCGCTTGGATGTAAGCTTGTGGATGAGATGAGACCGGTTGCGGTGGTGGGGATCGGCAAGACGGCGTTCGGCGCATTCGCGGACCGGGACCTGCGCAGCCTGGCGGTGGAGGCCGGCGAAAAGTGCCTGCACAATGCCCACGCGACGCCCGCGCAGGTGCAGTCCTTCTACCTGGGGAATTTCGCGGGGCCGTCGTTCGTGGGCCAAAACCACCTGGCGCCGTACGTGTCCACCGCGCTCGGAATCACGGGCGTGCCTTCGACGCGCATTGAAGCGGCCTGCGCCTCCAGCGGTTCGGCTTTCTTTCATGCCTGGACCGAAGTCGCGGCCGGCGTCTACGACTTGGTGATGGTGGTGGGCGTGGAGAAGATGACCTCGCAGCCCACCGCGCGCGTCAACCAGATTCTGGCCGGCGCGGGAGACTGCTCGGGCGAGATGAAGGTGGGATCGACCTTCGCCTCGTTGTTCGCCATGATCGCGCGGCGCCACATGCACGAGTTCGGCACCAAGAAAGAGCACCTGTCCATGGTCGCGGTGAAGAACCACGCGGCGGGCGCGCTCAACCCCGATGCGCACATGCGCAAGGTAATCACGCTGGAACAGGCGATGAACTCGAAGCCGATTGCCGAGCCGCTAAACCTGTACGATTGCTCGCTGGTTTCCGATGGCGCCGCCGCCGTGCTACTGGCGCCGCTCGAGCGCGCCCGCGAATTCACTGCGAAACCCGTGCGGGTGCTGGGGATCGCACAATGCTCGGATTATGTGGCGCTCGATCGGAAGGCGGACATCACCACTTTCCCTGCCGTCCGTCGCGCCGGTGAACAAGCGTACCGGATGGCGGGCGCGACGCCGCGGGAGATCGAGTTCGCGGAACTGCACGACTGCTTCACCATCGCCGAGATCATTGCCACCGAAGATCTGGGGTTCGTGGAAAAAGGGCAGGGAGGGCCATACGCATTCGCCGGTTGCACGGCGCTCGAGGGCGCACGGCCGGTGAACACGAGCGGCGGGCTGAAATCGAAGGGCCATCCG
This sequence comes from Bryobacterales bacterium, assembly GCA_963761855.1. Classification (GTDB taxonomy): domain Bacteria; phylum Acidobacteriota; class Terriglobia; order Bryobacterales; family Bryobacteraceae; genus Bog-375. Next base: position 12,789 of record CAVXJY010000086.1, read on the forward strand.
GTGGGCGCGACCGGCGTGGCGCAGATCTGCGACCTGGCGCTGCAGATTCGCGGCGAGGCCGGCCAGCGGCAGATCGAGCGGCACTCACTCGGGCTGGCGGAGAACCTGGGCGGATCCGGCGCCACCTGCGTAGTCAGCATCCTCGGAGCAGTGTAAGAAGCGGGAGCAGCGGCATGAGAAGCGGAACTGTGTACACCGAGACCGTGATCTGGTCGGCGCCGGAGGCGTTCGCCGCGGACGCGCCCTACCAGACGGCGATTGTGTCGCTCGATGGCGGCGGCCGCGTAACCGCGCGCGTGCTGGGAGACCGCGTCGCCATCGGAGACCGCGTGACGGAAGCCGAAGTGCGTGCCGGCATCCCATTTTTCCGCAAGGCGTGAGGATTCCGGGCGTGGCGGATGCGTCACGGTTTAGCCCGTATTGTCCAACGGCGGCGTTTCCGGAATGCCGGGCGCCGCTCTTTTTTCAGCCGAGTCCCTTAAATACTCGAGCGCGTGGCGAGTGAGCTCCTGGACAGCCGGGTCCGGGTGACGGAGCAGCGAGATCAGCGCGCGAACCCAGTGCAGTTCCTTGGCGTCGAGGCCAATCACTGGAACGGTACGACGCGTACCACTTGATCCCGTGCTCTTGACCACTGGCACTGCCTTTCAAAGTGCTCTTCGTCCCGCCGCAGCGAATCTTGAGCGCGGCTATCCTTCAAGCAAGGGAAGATAGGCAGCCCCGTACAAACCCGCCTCATTGCCCAGCGTGGCCTGCGCGATCCGGGTTCCTGCCTTGTTGACACGGTAGGTGAAGGAGCGCCGCTCGACGGTGCGCAACATGTGCGGCGCGAAGAACTCCCAGGCCGGCAGCATGCCTCCGCTCAACAGGTAGAGGGGAAAGTTGAAGGTGTTTACCAGGTTGGCTAGTGCGATGCCCAGCGCCTCACCTACCACGCGCCAGATCTCGCGCGCCTTGTCGCCGGCCTCGCCGGGCTGCCGCGCCAGGTCGTAGACGTCTTTGGAAGAAAGATCTTCGCCCAATTGCATCAGCCGCGCCATGGCGGTAACGGCGGTGGCAGACGCGTGCTTTTCCAGGCAGCCCTGATTGCCGCAGCCGCATGGATTGCCGTTGGGAACCACCGTGCAGTGCCCCAGTTCGCCCGCCATTCCGACGTATCCGCGAATCAGCCGTCCGCCGGAAATGATGCCGCCGCCGACGCCGGTGCCGAGCGTCAGCAGCACCAGGTCATCCACCCCGCGTCCGGCGCCCATCCACTTTTCCCCCAGCGCCGCAGCCTTGGCATCGTTCTCCAAAATCACCCGCGTCCCCAGCCGGCGCCCGAGTTCGTCGCGCACGGGGAAGTTCTCCAGGTAAGGCAAATTGTTTGAGTTTGTGAGGAACCCTTCCTTAATGCGGATAAAGCCGGGCACGCCGACACCGATGCCGCGAAATCCTGCGGGGCCGTGCCGGTCGCGCAGGGTGGATATGGCGCTCACCATCTCGCCCAACACCGCCTCCCGCCCTTCGGTGTATTTGGTGGCTCCGGAAACCTTCTCGAGCATCTTGCCGGATTGGTCGATTGCCGCGGCGCGAAGGTTGGTCCCTCCCAGGTCAAGCCCGATGCAAAAATCTGTCATGCCGCTCCGCATCATATCACGGACTTTCAGCCTCACTGGCGGAAGTTAGCGCCCCATCAGTGAGCGCCATAACCCGCATTAAGACTTTTTAGTTCACTTTCGACCAACTTGCGTACAAAATGAAACAAGAGCACTGTGGTTTTACGTCGATATGTAGTAGGGGAGGCTAAGGAATGAGCGAGGCGCGATATATCGACATTCCGGGCAACGGAACGCATGAGCTGCCGCCGCTGCTGCTCAACTCGCTGGCGGAAGCGCCGGCTGAGTCGACGCCCGACCTGGCTTCGGTGATGCCCGAAGCCGAAGACATGCTTTCCGTGAGCGGTGCCACCGAAGAGGTCCTGGAGCACCGCAAATTCGAACTGGCCGTGCAACTGGCCGAACGCTACAAAGGGCTGCGCACCCAATGGCAGTGGGGCGATTCGATCCTCGAATGGATACGCCAGTGCGAAATCACCTTCGAGGGCGCCGACGGGCTGCGCCAGTTGCTGCATCCCGATGTGTGGCCGCATGCCAGCCGCTCCAGTTTCGTCACCCTGCTTGAGGAAAAGCGCGTCGCCACGGCGGGCGTGCCGCTCGAGCGTGCCGTGGGCCTGCGGCTCACCTTCCGCCAGCCGCCGCCCATCGGTTGCTGCTCCAACCAGTTCCTGCTTTACCTGAACTCCACCGTTGCCGATACGGCCTACCAGACCTGGTCGCACCTGGTTCCGGACGCCCTGATGCTGCTGCCGCCGCACCGCTTTCATTTCGAAGTGCTCAATATCGGCAATTAGGTCAGCCGTCCCGAGGGGAGCGTATTACCCCGCCACGATTTTCCGCGGACCGCTGACAAAGCGATTGCCTTGCAGAATGAAACGCAAGGGGCGCTCGGCGCAGATGCGAATGCCTAGCCGCGGCGTCACTTGAATCTGCAGCGCGCGCGGTGCGGCGGGCTCGCGTACCACCAGGCTGCCGCGGGTGACGTCGACGCCGTAATGGGCTCGGTTGACGGCCATTGCCATGGTGAGCCGGCCGGGACCGCGGGCAACATCCTCCAGCTTGCCGGCGCCAGGACGCCGCTGCCGCATCAACTCGATGCCCGCCACCGGCTCCAGCGCGCGAATCAACACGCAACCCGGGGTGCCCGCCGGCTCCGTCACCAGGTTGAGGCACTCGTACATCCCGTAAATCAAATAGACGTAGGCATGGCCGGGCTCGCCGAAAATGACGCGGGTGCGGCCGGTGATGCCGCGCGCGGAATGGGAAGCCAGGTCATCGCGGCCGGGATACGCTTCGGTCTCGACAATGACCCCGGCGGCCGCTCCGTGCACCAACACCTTGCCGAGCAGCTCGCGCGCCACCTCCGCTGTCGGCCGCTCATAGAAGGGCCGTCTGAGTATGGGGCCGAATTTGGGCATCGCCGAACCATCTTCGCCCATCCGCCGTTACAATGGAAAGCGCCCATGCGATTGTTCACCGCCCTGGACCTGGCGCCCGGCGTGACCGCCAACCTGGAACGGCTGCTGGCGCAGCTTCGGCCGACCGCGCGCGTTCAATGGACCTCGCCCGCCAACCTCCACATCACCACCAAGTTCATCGGAGAATGGCCGGAAGAGCGCCTGGCGGAATTGAAGACCGCCCTCGCCGCCCTCCCGAACCAAGCCGCCATCCCAGTGCGCATCCACCACCTGGGTTTCTTCCCCAATCCGCACGCGCCCCGCGTTTTCTGGTGCGGCATCGAGGCGCCCGGTCTGGCCGAACTTGCCGCCGAGACCGACCGCGCCACCGCGGCGCTGGGCGTTGCGCCGGAAACCCGCCCTTTCTCGCCGCATCTCACCTTGGCGAGAATCAAGGAACGCCCCAACCTGCAACCGCTGCGGGAAGCCATCGCCACGCTGCCCGAGCTGGAATTTGGGAACTTTGTAGCTGCGGGTTTCCATCTGTACCGGAGTCAATTGCGTCCCGGCGGGAGCGTGTACACTAAGCTTGCGGAGTTCCCCTTCCAGCCATGATGCCGTTCGCCGCTTGCCTGCTCGCCTACTTCCTGGGCGCGATTCCGTTCGGATACATTTTGGTGAAATGGAAAACCGGCGGCGACGTGCGCGGCGCCGGCAGCGGCAACATCGGCGCCACCAATGTGCTGCGCACCACCGGCCGGACAGCCGGCGTGATTACCCTGCTGCTCGATATCGCCAAGGGATATGTGGCAGTGTGGGCGGCCGGGAGGCTGACCGGCGGCGACACGCGGTGGACGGCGGCGGCCGCGGTGGCGGTGATGCTGGGCCACGCCTACCCTGTGTTCCTCGCCTTTCGAGGCGGCAAGGCGGTCGCCAGCTTCGTCGGCGCCTTTTTGCGCTTGACGCCGCTGGCCCTGGTTGCTGTACTAGTGGTGTTTGTTGGGGTGGTGGGCTGGACGCGCCACATCTCACTGGGCTCGATCGTAGCCGCCGCGGTATTCCCGCTGGCGGTCTGGCTGATTGTAGTTCCCACCTGGCCTGTAGAGGTAGCGGCCCTGATCGCTGCCGCGCTTATTATTTACAAACATAGTAATAATATTCGACGATTGCGTGCAGGGACCGAGAGCGTGTTCGTTTTTGGAGCTAAGCGACCATGAAGCGGCTGGCCGTAATCGGCGGCGGGGCTTGGGGCACTGCGCTGGCCATCGTGCTTGCCCCGCGCTTTGAGCGCGTGCGCCTGTGGGTTTATGAAGCCGATGTCGCCCAGAGGATCGAAGCCGAGCGGCACAACGACACCTATCTTCCCGGTTTTCAGATTCCTGAGAGTGTTTCAATTACCAGCGATCTGGAGATTGCCGTAGAGGGCGCCGAGGTGGTGCTGAGCGTGATGCCTTCGCACCATGTACGGCAAGTCTATTCGCGGATGCTACCGTTCCTCACCGAGTCCATGACTTTCGTTAGCGCCACCAAAGGGCTTGAAGTCAGCACTATTCTACGAATGTCGGAGGTAATCCAGTCGGTGGCTGGCGGATTGCGGGCGCAAGTGGCGGCACTTTCTGGGCCGACCTTCGCTAAAGAAGTTGCCCGAAGCGAGCCTACCGCATTGGTAGTAGCTTCACCGGACGAGCCACTGAACCGGCGCATCCAGGCGGCGTTTTCGGGGCCGACCTTTCGCGTGTACACCTCATCAGATCCTATAGGTGTAGAAATTGGCGGATCGATAAAGAACGTGATTGCCATTGGCTCGGGCGTGATTCATGGAATGGGGTTCGGCCACAACGTGACCGCCGCGCTGATCACCCGGGGGCTGGCGGAGATCACCCGGCTGGCAGTCGCCATGGGGGGGCGGGCGCAGACTCTAGCAGGCCTCGCCGGTCTGGGGGACCTGGTCCTCACATGCACCGGCGAGCTCAGCCGTAACCGTATGGTAGGCATTGAATTAGCGCGCGGCCGGAAGCTTGCCGAGATTGTCGGCTCGATGAAAATGGTGGCCGAAGGGATTAAGACTACCGAGGCTGCTCGCGAGTTGGCCCGGCGCTTCAACGTGGAAATGCCGATCACCGAGCAGATGTATCAGATGCTCTACCACGGCGTCTCTCCCCGGGAAGCCATCCAGCGACTCATGGAACGTTCCCTTAAGGAGGAGTAGGGCGGTATTTCCGGGCTTGCGCAACCTCCGATGCCGGAATGGGTTAATACGAACATGGGAGGAGCCACGGCGGCTCTGGACTATGATGCCGAGTTGATGCTCCGGGTGAAGGACGGTGACGGGGCAAGCTTCGGTGTGTTGCTGGAGAAGCACCGTTCGTCTGTAATCCATTTTTTGTACCGGATGGTGCAGCATCAGGGGGTCGCTGAGGAGTTAGCGCAGGACGTGTTCTTGCGCGTGTACCGCTCGCGCGGCACCTACGAGCCGACTGCGAAGTTCACGACGTGGCTGTTTCGGATCGCCACGCACTTGGCCTTAAACGCGCTTCGTGACGGCAAGCATGAGCGGTCCGAGGAGCGGCTGGACGAACGCTCCGAAGACATACCGGTGCGCCAGGTGGAAGACCGGCGGCCGTCGGTAGAGGAGTCGATGGTACGCCAGGCGACGCTGGACGAAGTGAAGCGAGCCGTGGCGGCGCTGCCCGATAAGCAAAGGGCGGCTGTGCTGATGCATAAGTACAAAGAGATGGAATACTCGCAGATAGCGAAGGTACTGAACTGTTCTGAATCTGCGGTAAAGTCGTTACTATTCCGGGCATACGAAACACTGCGTGCCCGCTTGGCCCATATGGCTTAGGAAGAGTGGGCCGGCCGCGCCCGGCCCCTACGGGAAGGACGATATGAGGTGTCCGCTGGAGACTCGGGAAAACACGGAAATCCTGGTGGCGTACAGCTCCCGCGCGCTCAACGGGAGGGATACGGAATTGCTGGAAGCGCATCTGGGGTCCTGCGCCCCGTGCCGGGAGTTCGTGCGCCGGCAGCGGGTGGTCTGGGAATCCCTGGACGGCTGGGAAGCTGCGCCGGTATCGGCGGATTTCGACCGCCGCTTGTGGGCGCGCATCGACGGGCAAGTTTCGTGGTGGCAGCGAATGCTGGGCCGGCTGGGCCCCGTGTTGCTCCACCGTGCGTTGCCGGCAACGGCGGTGGCCGCATTGGTGATGGCGGGAGTGTGGCTGGGCAGGCCCTCGCCACCCAGAGTGCCGCCGCCGCCGGTGACGGCCCAGGCTGAGAGCTTGCAGCCGGATCAAGTGGTGCAGGCGTTGGACCAGATGGAAGTTCTCGACCAGTTTAATCGCATGATCAAACCCGACAGTTCCACGCCGAAGATGTAAAATGCCGAGGCTCTTGTCCATCGCGGGTCTGGCTTGCCTGATGGCCGCGGGCGGGTGGGCGGTTGAGAATGCCGCCAAACCGCCCAATGCCGCCGCAGCGCCGCGGGCTCGTGCGGCAGTAACCGCCCGTCCGAACCGGGTTCCCAGAGGTGCGCCCGGCCACCGGCTGAACAACCCTTTGAACCCGGGGCAACGATTCCTGCAGATGACCCCGGAGGAGCAGGAGCGCCTGATGGAGCGCGCCAACCCAAAGCAACAGCAGCGGATGCGGGAGGCGCTGGAGCGTTACAACAGTCTGCCACCGGCAGCACGCGAGCGCCTTTTCCGGCAATACCAGGTACTGCAAGGCCTGCCGCTTAACCAACAGGCGCTCATCAGCCGCCAGTTTCGGGCGTTTAACCAGCTACCGGAAGGCCGCCGCTGGCCAGTCGGGCGGGAACTGATCCGGCTGCACAGAATGCAACCCGAGCAGCGCGCCGCCTGGTTGGAGAGCGAAGAGTTCACCACCCGTTATTCCCCGGCCGAGCGGCAGATTCTGAGGGATCTTTCGCTGAATTTGCCGCCTGAGTACCCGCTGGCCGGCAAATCCGCCAAATAGCGGCGCCGAAGCCAACTTTGGACAACGGCCCGCTATTGTCCAAATGCGACTCCGCAAATGCTAACCAAGTCGTCCGTTGATTTTCTGTCGAGAATTCTGTTACTTTGTCTTGACCTTATGAATTGTGGTGACGCATTTCGCGTCGCCGGGAGGGCGCGATGAAGCATCGAGTGGCGGCCGGTAACGGGAATTATCGGGAGATGCTGCTGACCAAACGGAACGATGTGCTGGTGGCGCTCGGCATGAAGTTCGACACGCTGGCGCGGATGGGACGCGTAGCGGAAGAAGACCAGGCACAGATCACCCACGATGAATTCGTGTCGCTGCGTCTCAACAGGCTCGACTACCTGCAATTGCGGATGATCGAAGAAGCGCTGGACCGGTTGAACTCCGGCGATTTTGGCGTTTGCCTGGCGTGCGAGGAGCCGATTCCGGCCAAGCGCCTGAAGGCCCTGCCCTGGGCCCGCTACTGCGTCAACTGCCAGGACTCGATTGGCGCCGATATGGACCAGGACGGGAATGCCGCGCCGCGACTGATGGGCCTCACCGGTTGACGTGGGCCGCGCTGCAAGCCTGACGGACGGTCCGATCTGCATCTCTGTTAACAATTGCACCGCTCGAAGCACAGCTGTGCCCCGGCTTCACGGGATTGACCGGCTTAGGACGCCGGTTCTACAATTGAGATCAGCCGATCTACTTATCGTCCCGGCGCAGGTGTTCCATGGACCGAATACGTCTCTCGATTATTTGCGTCTCGGTTTCGATTCTGGTCTGTCTGATTGCAGCGGCCCAGCAGACCGATTCCCAAACTCAAGATAGCGACAAGGACAAGCGCGAGGCGCTGCGAGAGACCATCTCCAGACCGCTGACGGAGAAGCAGAAGAAGAAGAAGGAAGCGCAACTCAGGAAGGAATTGGAGTCGCCCTACCGCAAGTGGCTGAACGAGGACGTCGCCTATATCATCACCGATGAAGAGCGGGCTGCGTTCAAGCGCCTGCAGACCGACGAGGAGCGCGAGCAGTTCATCGAGAATTTCTGGCTGCGGCGCGATCCGACGCCGGACACGGTGGAGAACGAATTCAAGGAAGAGCACTACCGGCGCATCGCTTACGCCAACGAGCACTTCGCCTCGGGCATCCCGGGGTGGAAGACGGATCGCGGCCGCATCTACATCGTGTACGGCCCGCCGGATGAAATCGACGACCACTCCTCGGGCGGAACCTACGAGCGGCCTCCGGAAGAAGGCGGCGGCGAAACGTCCACCTATCCGTTCCAGCAGTGGCGCTACCGCTACATCGATGGCATTGGCAACAACGTGGTCCTGGAATTTGTGGACCCCAGCATGTCGGGCGAATTCCACCTGACCATGGACCCGTCCGAGAAAGACGCGTTGCTATACGTACCCGGCGCCGGCCTCACCATGATGGAGCAAATGGGCTTGAGCAGCAAGAACCAGCGCTTCATGAATACGGACGGCACGCACCTGGGACAGGCATTCGGCGGCCAGCCGGAAAGCATGATGGAGTTCACCCGCCTGGAAAACTTCGCCAACATATTCAAGCCACCAAAGGCCCAGTTCCCGGACCTGGAGGCCAAAGTCGATTCCAAGATCAGCTATAACATTTTGCCGTGCAAAGTGCGCGCCGACTTCTTTCCGGTGACCGACGCTTCGGTGCTGACGTACATCACGGTGCAGTTTGATAATAAAGATCTGCAATTCACCTCTAAGGAAGGTCTGCAGCGGGCCACGGTGAACATTTTTGGCCGCCTGACCACCATGACGCGCCGCATTGTGACGACCTTTGAGGACACCGTCACGGTGAGCGCCCCGCCGCAGTTGCTGCAGGCTTACCAGGCGCAGAAGTCGATTTATCAGAAAGCTGTGCCGCTGGCGCCGGGGACCTACCGGCTGAACGTCGTCTCCAAGGACCTGACCGCGGGGAACATGAATAACTACGAGGTTGCCCTGACGGTCCCCCGCCTGGATCCCGACAAGGCCAGCACCAGCACGGTTATGCTGGCGGACATCATCGAGAAAGTGCCCATGAAGAGCATCGGCGCCGGCCAGTTCATTATCGGCGATTCCAAAGTCCGGCCGCGCATGGACGACGTGTTTAAGCACGACGAGAAGATGGGCATCTATTTTAAGGTCTATAACTTGGGAGCCGATCAGACAACGCATAAACCGATCGGCTCGGTGACGTATGAGCTGGTACGGTCCGGGTCCAACGAGAGGATCTTTGATTTCACGGAAGATCTGGCCCAGATCCCGGACGCCTCGGGTTCCCAGGTGACGATTGAGAAATTCCTGCCCTTAAAGACGCTGCTTCCCGGGCAATACACCCTACGGATGAAAATTGTCGACAAGAACCGTAACCAGACCCTTACACCCTCGGCCAAGTTTACGGTAACCTAGTACACGGGTCAGCGTCCGTCAAGGACGGGCGAGCGCGGCGATGGTCACGAACAAGGCGCAACACACGGCGGCTTGCATGTTGGGAGCGGTTTTGTGCGTGCTTGCGCCCGGCACCGCGGGCGGCGCGCAGCCAGTCAAACTATCCGGCTCGATTGCAGGTGTTGTGAGTGATTCGCGCGGCGTGCCGCAAATGGGCGCCACGGTAATCTTATACAATCACCAGGACCGGCAGCTAGGCAAGGTCCTGACCGATCAGGACGGCCAGTTCCATCTCGCCGGCCTGTACCCGTCTTTGTACTCGCTACGCGTCACGCTGGCCAGCTTTGTGCCCGCCGTCCGCCAAGATATTTCGGTCGAGGCGGGCCGGCTCAGCCGTTTGCATGTCCGTCTGAACACTCTGTTCAGCTCCATCCAGTTGGACTATCCGAACATCGAAAACGGTACCTTGATCTCCGACGACTGGAAGTGGGTGCTGCGCAGCGCTTCCGATGTGCGCCCCGTGATGCGTTTCCGGGAGGAACCGGTGGGGGCGAGCCAGAGCCCGCCGGTGGCGGTTTTTGCCGACATGCGGGGAATTCTCAGCCTCTCGGCCGGCGCCGGCCCGATGGTGGCTAGCGCCGCCAGCCAAGCGGATCTCGGCACCGCATTTGCTATGGCCACTTCGCTTTATGGCGACAGCCTGCTTCAGTTGAGCGGTAATTTCGGATACGGCTCCCAGAACGGCGTCCCGGCGGCGGCGTTTCGTACCAGCTACAGCCGCGAACTGGCCGGCGGCAAGCCGGTCGTCTCCGTCACCATGCGGCAGTTGTATATGCCGGAGCGCATGGCCTCGATGCTGGCGGGTGCCGACGAGGGGATGCCCATTCTGCGCTCGCTTTCGGCCAGCGTGGACAACCGCACCCAGGTCACCGACAACGTCTCAGTCCAATACGGAACCCAGGTGGACGCGGTTTCGTTTCTGGACCGTCTCACCTATCTGAGTCCATATGCGCGCCTGACCTGGGCGGCGAGTAACGTAACGGATGTGGAGTTGGCTTACTCCTCTGGCAACGCTCAATCTGAGGTGGGAGACAGCGGCGCGGATGACGCCGATTTGCGCCAGGATCTGAACACGTTGGGAATGTTCCCGCGGCTCTCGCTTGCCGACCGAAACGCGCGCCTGCAGCGCGGCCAGGAATGCCAGATTGCGGTGGCGCGTAAACTGGGATCGCGCGCGGTCCGGCTGTCGGCGTACCGCGAGCTGCTCAGCGACGCCGCCATCACGATGGTGGCGCCGGCGGCGCTCCTGATGGGCGGTATGGGCGGCAATGTTCTTCCGGATCTGTTCTCGAACAGCTCGATTTTCAATGCCGGGAACTTCGACATGACAGGATTGGATGCAGCCTTCACGCAGAATCTAGGAGAACACGTGAGCGCCACCGTGTCCTACGGCAATGAGGGCGCCTTGACCGCCTGGCATCAGGAACTGGTGAGCAACAGCCCGGACGAATTGCGCTCGATGATCCACGCCGGCCGCCGCCAGGCCGTCACCGCGCGGATCGCTGTGACAATTCCGCGCACCGGCACGCACCTGATCGCCAGCTACCAGACGACCATCGGCGACGGGCGCTGGGTGATGGCCGATAATCCGTATAGCATGCAGCCCGGGCAGTCGCTTCCAGGGCTGAATATCGGCGTGCGGCAGCCGATCCCCGGCCTGGGGAAGCGCGTCGAGGCGACGGCCGACCTGCGCAACATTATGGCTCAGGGGTACCTGGGGATCAACACCTCGGGCGGCCCGTTGTGGCTGGTGGACAACCCCCGCAGCGTGCGCGGCGGGCTGGCTTTCATCTTCTGATCGCGCCCTCGCCGCCCGGCACCAGCCACAACGGCCCCTTTCACTTTTCATTCGAAGACAAGGCAGAGTGATCTCGGACTTCTCGATCGGTTCATGCAAGGTCGCGCACATTAGCAAACCTGAGCGGGTTGGCCGCGCGAAAGCGATGGTTTGTGGGTCGTGAGGTTTCGGGGAGCGTGCGTGACGCCAGGCAGCCCGCCCTGTTAAGTTCAGTCAGGTGCCAAGGAGCGTCTGATAGTGAACCGCAAGATCACACCACCGATCCCTGAGGCAATCGTGCAACTGCAGCGCCAGTTGGATCAGTTTCGCAGCACCCAGCCGCGACGGACAAAGCTGCCGGAGTCGCTATGGCAGGCCGCGGTCGAACTGGCCCGGCAACACGGCATATATCCCGTCGCGCATCCATTGCGGCTTGACTACATGGGGCTGAAGAAGCGGCTGGGGGGAGTCCCCATCGTCCGGCGCAAGGCAAGCAAGCCGGCATTCGTCGAACTGATTACGCCGCCTGCGACACCGCCGGAGGAGTGCGTCATCGAGTTTGAGTCCTTCCGGGGCGGCAAGGTGCGGATCCAGTGGAAGGCATCGGCGCCGCCCGATTGGGGAAGCCTGCTGCGCGCTTGGCGAGAAGCCGAAGGATGATTCAGATCGCGCCGCAGATACGGATTCTGGTTGCGGTGGAAGCCATCGATGGAAGAAAAGGGATCGACGCCATTGCCCAGCTATGCCGCGAGAAACTGGACGCCGATCCATTTTCCGGCTACCTATTTATCTTCCGCACTCGGCGTGGCACAGCCATCCGAGTTTTGCAGTATGACGGCCAGGGATTTTGGCTGGCGACAAAACGCTTGTCCAAGGGGCGTTTCCGATGGTGGCCCACAGGCACGGAAGCGGTGCGAACGCTGCGAGCGCATCAGGCCCAACTGCTGCTGGCGGCCGGCAATCCTGACGCGGAAGCCCCGCCGGCGTGGCGGCCGTTGAGCGCTTGAAGAAATCCGGAAAAAACACTTGCGTTCCGCTTTCGACTCTGGCACACTTGACGGCAGATGGCTTCCGAATGGAGATATCGAGGGCGGGTGGTTACAGCCGACGATATCACTTCGATTCGCCAGTTGATCGCCGAGAATCCGGAAGCCAGCCGGCGCAGACTTTCCGAGAAACTGTGCGACGTCTGGCAGTGGAAACAGGCCAACGGCGCGTTGCGCGCCATGGTTTGCCGCGGCTTATTGCTCATGCTGCACCGGGCCGGCGAGATCCAATTACCGCCCATCCGCTACCAAACACTCAACCCCTTCGTCGTGCGAGCAACTCCCGCACCGATGCTCATCGACACGACGCCGGTCGCCGGCACCCTCAAGCAACTCCAGCCCATCGAGCTGCAACAGGTGCGGCGCACGGGCGACGAGCCGCTGTTCAACAGCCTGATGGAGCAGCATCACTACTTGAAATACGAACAACCGGTCGGGGAACACGCCAAGTATCTGGCATGGGCACAGGGCCGCCCGATCGCGTGCCTGGCGTGGAGTTCGGCACCGCGCCATCTGGGCAGCCGCGACCGCTATATCGGCTGGAACGCGGAAGCGCGCCGGCGCAACATCCGCTTCCTTGCCTACAATACTCGTTTTCTCATTCTGCCCTGGGTTCGCGTTCCGCATCTGGCGTCGCACCTTCTCGGCCGCATGGCAGCGATACTTTCCGACGATTGGCAGCGGATGTACAGCCACCCGATTTACTTCGCGGAAACCTTCATCGATCCCAGCCGTTTTCGCGGAACCTGTTATCGTGCGGCGAACTGGCAGTTACTTGGGCTTACTACCGGGCGCGGCAAGAACGATCAGACCAATAAGCCCAATCGCCCGATCAAGGAAATCCTCGGCTTGCCCCTGACGCCGCGCTTCCGCGAGTATCTTTGCCAGTGATGACGAGAAGACGACGGATCGACATCAACCTGGACGAACTGGATCAAATCATCGATCGCGGCCAGCGCGCGCCGCTGAGCGAATCCGACGGCCACAAACTGAAAAGCGCCTTGCACGCCCTGGCGGAAAGCCTGTCGGGAACCAGGAGTACGGAGAAGACCAGCAAGGTTCTGCCCCCGGATACGACGGCAGCGGAGAAGCCGGCCGCGGGCAAATCCACTGTCGCTGGTCACGGGCGGAATGGCGCGGCGGCCTTCCCAGGCGCCCACCGGGTTTGGATTCCGCATCCTACGCTCCACTCCGGGGACAGGTGTCCGGAATGCTACCGGGGAAAACTCTACCGCCAGCCGGAACCAGCCACGCGCATACGCTTGGTAGGACAGGCGCCGCTGGAAGCCACCGTGTACGAGATGGAGCGACTGCGTTGCAACGGCTGCGGGCAGGTCTTCACCGCCCCGGAGCCGGAGCAAGCGGGTGCGGAAAAGTATGAGGTGACGGCAGTGGCCATGATCGCCTTGCTGAAGTACGGCACGGGAGTGCCCTTCCAGCGGATGGAACGGCTCCAGGGGCAACTGGGAATGCCGTTGCCGGCAGCCACGCAATGGGAGCTGGTGGCGGCCGCCGCAAAACTGCTCCGCCTGGTGTGGCAGGAACTGATCCGGCAGGCGGCGCAGGGCAGCGTAATGCACAACGACGACACGGGGATGCGGATTCTGCGGCTGGTGCGGGAGCCGGGTGACAAACGAACGGGTACCTTCACCAGCGGCATCGTATCGATCGTAGGTGCATGGACCATCGCGGTGTTCTTCACCGGATGGAAGCATGCGGGCGAGAACCTCGCCGAAGTGCTGAAGCGGCGCTCGCGCGAACTGCCTCCGCCCATTCAGATGAGTGACGCGCTATCGCGCAACACACCCAAGCTGGAAGACGGCAAGACCCTACAGGCGAACTGCCTCGCCCATGGCAGGAGGCAGGTGGTGGAGGTGGTGGAGAACTTTCCCGAGGAGTGCCGTTATGTGTTGGAGACGCTGCGCGGTGTTTATCACCATGACGCGCTGGCGCGGCAACAGGAGCTTTCGCCGGAAGACCGGCTGCGCTTCCACCAGGAGCACAGCGGCCCGTTGATGAAACAACTGCAGGAGTGGATGGAAATGCAGTTGGCGGAACATAAGACGGAGCCAAATTCGGGGTTGGGCAAGGCGATCTCTTATTTCCTGAATCACTGGTCAAAGCTGACACTGTTTCTGCAGCAACCGGGCGCACCCGTCGATAACAATATCGTCGAGCGTGCCCTCAAGAAAGCGATTTTGAATCGGAAAAACGCGCTCTTCTATAAGACGCTGAACGGCGCCGAAGTCGGTGACCTGTTCATGAGTCTGATCCACACCTGCGAACTGAACGGAGCCAATCCGTTCGACTATCTGACCGAGTTGCAGAGGCACGCCGAGGAGTTGAAACAGAAGCCGTCGGAATGGATGCCCTGGAACTACCGCGAGACACTGGGACGGCTGGCGCGACCTGTCGCCGCGTAATATCATGATTCCTTCCTGGCCGAAAAGGATCGACTGCGGCCATGCTTGGGTGACACTCCGAAATGGCCGCCAAACGGACCCTTCCAAAGGCAAAATCGCATAACGTTTTTGGCCAGGCACGAAGACCGGCGAAAATGTTCCGCGCCGGGCTGTATGCCCGCGTATCCACCGCCGATCAGCAGACGCTGGCGATGCAGAATCGTGCGATGCGGGAGTATGCCGCCCGGCGCGGCTGGATAATCGCCCTTCAGGTCCGTGAAGTGAACTCCGGAGCGGCGCGGCGGGAAGGTCGTGAGCGGCTTCTCAATGCTGCCCGTCGCCGCGAGATCGATGTGGTGCTGGTCTGGCGTCTCGACCGATGGGGCCGCTCCGTAACCGATCTGTTGGCGACGCTGCAGGAACTGGAGCATCTGGGTGTTGGTTTCGTTTCCCTGACCGAGGCACTGGATCTGACCACACCGGCCGGCCGAGCGATGGCTGCCATGCTGGCGGTGTTTGCCGCCTTCGAGCGGGAGGTCTTACAGGAACGGACCCGTGCAGGCCTGGCGCATGCGCGAGAGAACGGAAAACGGTTGGGGCGGCCGGCAACCGCGGCCGCACACGCTGCCGAAATCCGGAAACTGTTCCGCGCCGGCATCAGCAAATCCGAGATCGCTCGTCGCGTACGAATCGGACGCACTTCGGTTCGCCGCATCTTGGCACCTGGAAAGCCGAGTTAATGGCTAGGCCGCCTGTGGAGGTCCAGTGAAACGTCGGAAGCAAATCGCCGTCGGCGAAAAAGTTCCTCTGGAACTGACCGAGCGCGAGCGTGACCTGATCGTGAAACACACCTTTGCCGGCAGCAACCTAACGGATCGTTTGCGCATCGTCCCGAGCCCTGGCCGCCGGCCGTTTTATCGTTTCACCCTCGATGATCTGGATGAACTCGCGGGTTACGTGGCTGCCGAAGCGAACCACGCCAA
Organism: Bryobacterales bacterium; assembly: GCA_963761855.1. GTDB lineage: Bacteria > Acidobacteriota > Terriglobia > Bryobacterales > Bryobacteraceae > Bog-375. The sequence continues at coordinate 28,425 of CAVXJY010000086.1, forward strand.
GGTCAAGAAACTCGAGAAAGAGCTTCGTCAGTTGTACGGTCGGATAGCGGACCTTCTGGAATCCTATACGGATGAGTCTTGACGAATCCGCGCGCCCTGAAGGCCACCCCTACGGCTGACTCCCATCTCACCGGGCTGCGTACGCAGGCTTCCCGAAACCTCACTGTGGGTCAGCTTGGTAAGCTGCGGGCCGATTGAGAATCGGCCCGCGCGGCGATTCTCAATCGCCGCGCAGGATGCCATCCTGCCCCACAGGCGCCAGCAGCTCCGCCAGTATCCTCCCCGCCACCTGCTTTCCCCGCTCGCCGGTTTCGCCTGTGGGGCCGACGCACGACGGGCAGCCGGCGTCGCACGGGCAGGCGGCAATCAGCTCGGCCGTTTGCGACAACAGGCGCGGGGCGAGGCGGTAGAGCGGCGCGCTCTGGCCGATGCCGCCGGGGTACGAATCGTAGAGATAGAGATTGGGCTCGAACGCGGTAAGGCCGGCTGCGTCCTCTTCGCTCAGCGCCACGCCCAGGTCGTGCGGGTCGCACATCAGCAACAGCGCGGCCACGGTGCGCAGCGCGTTGCCCAGGCCGGAGACGCCGCTCTGTTTTTCGGCCGGCGTGAAGTCTCCCAGCCGCGCCAGAAAGGCAGCCGGGAAATGCAGCCAGAAGGCCGTGGTGTGCATTTCCTGCTCCGGCATAGAGAGCTTGCCCGCGCCTACGTTTTCATTGGTGTAGAACTTGATTTTCTTGAAGCCCACGATCTGCCGGTTGACTCGTACATCGCCGTGCACGCGGCGGCCACCGGACAGGCCTTCTCCTTCGTATTCTTCAAGCACCTTCACTTGCGTGTAATCAATCGCGTCGGTGTAGTAGTCACTCTCCACGCGCTTCACGTAGGCCTTGCGCTCGTCGTAATCGAAACGCTCCACATGATACTGGCGAGCTTCGTGTAGATAGATGGCCTTCTCGTGCAGCGTAGTCAGCGCGGTGGTGAAAGAGACTTCGGCAATCACTTCCGCGTGGCTGGTGATATCGACCACCACGAAGTTATCGCTCGAAATGGAGCGCAGGCTGGTGGCATCGGCGGGGTAAGTATCCGAAGTCCAATGCCACGCGCCGGCCGAATAGTGCAGGAAGCCGGCTTCCTCGAGGAATGCGCAAACGTCGGCGATCGCGTGCGGGCCGTACGTTTCTCCATCGCGAATCGGCAGCTCGAAGGCCGCGCATTTCAGGTGAGCGATGAGGATTTCGAGGTTGTCCGGATTGATGTAAGCATGCTCCGGCGAGCGGCCGAAGAAATAATCCGGGTGTTCGACGATGTATTGATCGAGCGGAGCGCTGGAGGCGACCAGTACCGCCGCGGAAGTGCCCTGGCGGCGGCCTGCGCGGCCCGCCCGCTGCCAGCTTGAAGCGATGGTGCCCGGGTAACCGGCCATCACCACGGCATCGAGCGCGCCGATATCGATGCCCAACTCGAGCGCGTTGGTGGCCACCACGGCGCGGATCTCGCCATCGCGCAGCCGGCGCTCAATTTCGCGGCGCTCGCGAGGCAGATACCCGCCGCGATAGCCGCGCACCGTCTGCGAAGGTACCGGCCCGCGGTCGCACGCATCCTTCAAGTAAGTTACTAACACTTCCGTGGCCAGGCGGTTGTTGGCGAAGACCAGCGTCAACAGTTTTCGCTCGATGAATTCAAGCGCCACCCGCTTCGCTTCATTGATGTAGCTGCGGCGTATGCCGAGCTGCCGGTTGACTACCGGCGGGTTGTAGAAGACGAAATACTTCTCGCCGCGCGGCGCGCCGTTGCGCTCCACCAACTCGAAGCGCTCGCCGGTGAGCGCTTCGGCCAGCTCGCGCGGGTTGGCGATGGTCGCCGAACAGCAGACAAATTGCGGATGCGAGCCGTAAAACTCCGTGATCCGCTTCAACCGCCGCAGCACGTTGGCCAGATGGCTGCCGTAGACGCCGCGGTAATAATGCAGCTCATCGATCACGATATAGCGCAGGTTTTCGAAATAGCGTGCCCACTTGGTGTGGTGCGGCAGGATGCCGGAGTGCAGCATGTCGGGATTGGTGAGCACCACGTTGGCGCGCTGGCGAATGGCCTTGCGCGCGTCCTGCGGCGTATCGCCATCGTAAGTGAAGGCGCGGAGCGGCGCGCCCATCGCATCCACCGCGCTTTGGAATTCGTGCAACTGATCTTCGGCCAGCGCCTTGGTTGGAAACAGGTACATGGCGCAGGCGCCGTCATCGGCCAGCAGCCGGTTGGTCACAGGCAGGTTGTAACAGAGAGTCTTGCCGCTGGCGGTGGGCGTCACCACCACCACGTTCTTGCCGGCTTCGAGTGCGGCAAATGCCTCCGCCTGGTGGGAATAGAGGCGCGCGATGCCGCGGGCTTCAAGCGCCTGGCGCAGCGCCGGATGAATGGCCGCCGGCAAGTCGGCGTAGACGCCTTCCGCGGCCGGCTGGTGATGGATGGCGCGGACGGGAGACTCGGGATCGGCATGCGCCGCCTGGAACCGTGAGACCACCGCATCCAGCGACTGCTTCGACTTGAGCGCCAGCTCCTGCGAAAACTCGGGAAATGCAAGCGACAGGCTCATACTAGTGTGGCGCGGCCGCCCGGTATCCGCCGCCCGGCTTCGCCTTTTCTTCTCTACCATACACCCAAACCGCCCCCGAAACAACAGCGGAAAGAAATGTTTCGAATGCGGGGAGCGCAGCCGCGGCGTCCGCGAATGGGTGCCGAGCGCCGCGCGCTATCGGTTGCGGTAACGGCGGAACTGTTAGGCTGGAGTGTTCCGAGGATGAGGACCAAGTGGATGACCGCTGGCGTGGGCCTGTTTCTGGGCACGTGGCTCGTTTACAGTGTCTGTCCGCCATTCATTTCGTACGATTCCTACTGGACGGTGCCGACCGCGCTCAACATCCTGGCCTACGGCACCACCAACGTGGATCGGTTTCAGGCCGCCTCTCCATCCGCCAGCAGGTATGCACTGGAATGCGTTCCGGCGAATGGTCCGCCAATCTCGGACCCCGGGCCTGCCGGCTGCCGCGGCGGGCATTGGTACAACTGGTTCCCGGTCGCGGTTTCGATCCTTGCCTTGCCGTTGATCGCCGTGCTCAAGGTGCTGGCGGCGGTGGTGGGACCGTGGGTTCCTCGCGCCGGCCCTGTGTTCTCGCAACCCCCGGTTTCTGCGTTCTTCTCGGGGAATTTTGTCGCAGGTCACTCGCTGGCGGAGTTGTGGTGCGCCAGCACGTTTGGCGCGATCACGGTCTGGCTTCAGTATCGAATCGCCAAGCTCTTTCTTCCAGCGCGCCAGGCCCTCTGGCTGGCATTGCTTTTCGCCTTCGGGACGTCGGAGTGGTCGCTCGCCAGCCGCAACCTGTTCCAACATGGCCTCAGCGTGTTGCTGCTCAGCGCGGCGCTTTATTTGGTGCTGCTCGCGCGCGACTCGCCCGCGCTCCTTCCGTATGCGGCCATTCCGCTGGCGCTGGCGTTCACGGTGCGGCCGTCAAGCGCAATTTCAGCGGTCGTTTTGACCGTCTATGTAGCGGTCCATTACCGGCGCTACCTGGTGCGGTTCATATTGTGCGCCGCACCGGTGGCGGCGGCCTTCTTTGGATACCAACTGACGGTGCGGCACAGCTTCATTCCCTTCTACGTCACCGAGCATCGCACGCTCTACCCGGAAGCGCTGGGGATGGCGCTGAACCTCATCAGTCCCAACCGCGGCCTGCTGATCTTCACTCCCGTCTTCGTGGTGTCCATCGCCGGCATGGTGATTGCCTGCCGCCGCCGCTGGTGCTTCCCACTGGTTCCTTACCTGATCGCGATCCTGTGTCTGCACACGGCTGTTATCGCCCCCATCTGGCCGGGACATTGTTTCGGCCCCCGGTATTATTCCGACATGGGACACCTGTTCCTGCTGTTCCTGATTCCGGCGATTCTCGAGTGGCGTAAAATGCAGGGACCGGCCAGAACCGCGGCTGCCTGCGTGTTTCTCGCCTTGGCCGCTTTCGGCGTGTTCGTCCATGCCCGCGGTGCCACCTCCTGGGCAGCCAACCAATGGAGCATGTTTCCAGTCGACGTGGATACTGCCAAGAGCCGGGTGTGGGATTGGAGAGATCTGCAGTTTCTCCGCGGTCTCAAATAATCTTCGCGCGCACCATCCCAGGCGCTGGTTTTCAGCCGGGCGCCACCAGGCCGGCGTGAGGCGCATGGAAATAGCGCAGGCGCAGACCGGGGCGGCCACAGCCGCAAGGCGAGGTTTCGAGCCCCGGCCGAATTCGACGAGGGCCGATGTCCCGCGGCAGGTGCAGTCCCTGATGGGCCTCGCATTCGTAAGCGCAGACCCTGCGCTTGGCATCCAGCAGCAGCACGTAGACCGGCACCTGGAACAGCTCCCACAGCTCATCGCGCTGGGCGTCGCTAAGCAGGGGATCGCCGTCGTTCTGCAGCACAAAGACCGCGCGGCGCGGTTCCACACGACGCAGCCCGGCGTAGGCAAGCTGCTGAAACGTTCCCGACAAGGCCATAGGGCGCCCGAAGGACGACACTGCCGGCGTGGCCCTGACGGCCGGGTATAGAGGATGGCGGACGCGGGGATGGAACAACCAGAACATCGTAATTAGTAGGTTGCTGCAGGATGCCGAGACTCTCAGGATTCTGCGATCGAAGCTCGCGATATGACCGGCACATGCAGCCAGGCTTCTCCCGAAATGAGACGGGCATAGGAATACGCCGATACCCGAGCCCGGCAGTGCGAGCGGATTGGAATGGCGGATGTCGAAAGCGGGCGCCTGAGCGCAAGCCATTGGCTCACGCCCACGGCGGCTTCACCCCGTGGAGTTTGGATCGTTCGTGTTCCAGTGAGCCAGGCCGGCGGCGAGGGCGAGCTGCGTAAGCCCGGCCACATTGCTGACGCCGAGCTTCTTCATCATGGTCTTGCGGTAGCTGCGGACGGTCTGCAAGCCAAGGTCGAGCAAAACCGCGATGTCCTTGCTGGTTTTGCCTTCGGCCACCAGTCGCAGCACCTGCAACTCGCGCGGCGAAAGCGAGTCGAGCGGGCTGCGGTCATGCGTATCCAGGTCGCCGCGCTGAATCCGCGCCAGTAAACGGTCGGAGACCTGCGAGCTCAGATAGGAGCCGCCGCGGGCCACCGTGCGCAGCGCGTCGAGCAGTTCGGTGGAGGACGCCTTCTTGAGGACGAAGGCGCGGGCGCCGCTCCGTATGGCGCTCACCACGGAGTTCTCGTCGTCGTACATCGAAAGGATGATGACTTTCACCGATGGGCAATGGCGCAGCAGTTCGGTGGTGGCCTCGATGCCGTTCATGCCCGGCAGCCCGATGTCCATCAAGGCGATGTGCGGCTGGGTTTTCTTGCACAGAGTCACGGCGTCGGCGCCGCTTTCGGCTTCGCCCACGACGCGAAACTCGGAGCCCCGCTCGAGTATGCCCTTGACGCCATCGCGCACTAACTTGTGGTCGTCGACGAGAACAATATCTAACATGGTTGTCCCCCTCCCGGCACTGGCACGGCTGCGCGCACGACGGTTCCGGAATGTCGTGTGCTTGAAATCGACAGGCACAGGCCCGCCTCGGCGGCATGATGTTCCATGCTCAGCAGCCCCAATCCCCTCCCCATCTCCTGCAGATCCGCCGGATCGAAGCCTCGCCCGTTGTCGCGAACCTCAATCCATGCGCCGCTATCAGCGGACTGTACCGCGATTTCGATCAAAGAGCAACCTGCGTGGTGCGCCGCGTTTTCCGCCGCCTCTTCCGCGATCCGGTAAAGCGCCAGAGCGGTTTTAGGCGGTGGAGTCATGGAAGCGTCCACGCTGATGCGCACGCTGCCGTTGAAATGCTGCCGGATGCGAGCGCCCAGCCGGTCGAGCGCCGAACGCAGGCCGACGCGCTCCACGGCGGACGGATTGAGCTCATAGCTGAAGTTGCGGACCTGCTCCATGACGGATTCGAGCAGGGTCTGAATCTCCGCCAGGTGCCCGCACGCGACGCTGGGGCTGCCGCCGAGGTCCATCCGGACCAGGTCGAGCCGCAGTCCCAACGCGGCCAGGTTCTGCCCCACCACGTTGTGGAGAAACTGGGCGGACCTGGCGCGCTGAGACTCTTGGGCGTTGATCGCGCCCAACACAGTCCGGCGCAACTCGTGATCGGCCTTGACGAACTGGGTAATCTCGCGCACCATGCAGCCGACACGCGCGCCGGCTCCCAGGCGGAGCGGAAAAACGGCGATGCACCAAACACGGCCGTCCCGCCGCTCGCGCAGCGTCAGCGACTCACCGGAGAACGCGCGGCCGAATCGTTCCTGCCAAATTGGCAGGGCGGCTGGTTCCAGCACGCTGGCCGCGGTCCGCCCGGCTACTTCCCCAGGCGGCTTGCCGAGGGCAGACATGGTATCGCCATAGACCTGCTCGAACAGACCCTCCCGGTTGACGATCCAATGGCAAGCCGGACCCTGCTCGAGAAGGGCCTCGGCTGGCGGACGCGCGGTTTCGGGCATCGGATTTTGCCTACAATTCTATCATCGCCCGGGAGGTGCGCCCCGCTGAGCCGCACCCCGAGAATTGTCCAATGCAAGATGAGCATGAAAGGGGCAAAGAGGCTGGGGCGGTTTCCAATGCAAGGTGAGCATGAAACAGAGGAGGATGGGGTAGGCGTGGCGCGGCCGGGTGCAAGTGCGCATGGGGAATGCCGAGAGCCTCAGCCGGGAGCAGATCCGCGAATTCCTGACCTCGAGCGAAGCGATCGAGTTTGCGGGGTGCGGACGGGCGGAAAAATACGCCTGGGTGGAGCGCGTGTTGGCGGCGCAGCGGTATGGCGCGCTGAGCAAGCGGGAGCGCGGCGTTGTCCGCGCGTACATGGAAAAGGTGACGGGGATGAGCGCGTCGCAGATGACGCGACTGATCCGGGCGTTTCTGGATCACGGCGCGGTGAAGGCGGCGCCCTACCGGAGGCATCGTTTCAACGCGCGGTACACCGCCGAAGACGTCGCGCTGCTGGCGGAAGTGGACCGGGCGCACGAGCGATTGAGCGGGCCGGCCACGCGGCGGATTCTCGAACGCGAGTACGAGCAGTTCGGCGACCTGCGGTACCGGCGGCTGGCGAAGATCAGCGTGTCGCATCTGTACAACCTGCGAGCCAGCGCGCGCTACCGCAATCAGGCCGCGGTGTTCGAGGCGACGCGGCCCACGGCGATCTCGATCGGCCAGCGGCGCCGGCCCGAGCCGCAGGGCCGAGCCGGATTTCTGCGGGTGGACACAGTCCATCAGGGCGACTGGGACGGCAACAAAGGCGTGTATCACATCAACGCAGTGGACGCGGTGACGCAATGGCAGGTGGTGGGCTGCGCGAGCAAGATCAGCGAAGCCTATCTGCTGCCCGTGCTGGAGGCCGTGCTGCGGCAGTTTCCGTTCGTGGTGCTGGGGTTTCACGCCGACAACGGATCGGAGTACATCAACCATCGGGTGGCGGAACTGTTGGAGAAACTGCGCGCGGAGTTCACCAAAAGCCGCGCCTGCCGCAGTCAGGACAATGCTCTGGTGGAGGGCAAGAATGGGGCGGTGATCCGCAAGCTGATGGGCTACGGCTACATCGCTGGCGAGCACGCTGGAGCCATCGGGGAGTTCTATGCGCACTACCTGAACCCGTATCTGAACTACCATCGGCCATGCGGCTTCGCGACGGTGAGCGTGGACGAGCGGGGCAAGCGGAAGCGGAAGTACAAGAGCGAAGACTACCGGACACCGTTCGAGAAACTGTCATCGCTGCCGAAGGTGGAGAAATGCCTGAGGCCGGGTCTCAGCCTGGCCGCCATGGAGCGGGGAGCCTCGGCGATGAGCGACACCGAGTGTGCGCGCCGGATGAGCGCCGCCAAGGCCAAACTCCTGCGGCAGTGCAAGGCGCAGCCGCCGGTTCCACCGCGGTTCCGGTAACGAGGCCGGAAGCCGGTGGAAATGCCGGGGCGGTGGAAAGCATGGAAAACCAAAACCAGGTTTTCCACCCTTCCCACCGCCCCTTGCAAATCCCGCAACCCCGGCGGGATTCGCACATTCCCACCGTCTCGACGACGGCTTCTCATCGAAATCCAAAACCAAAGAAAGGAACTCGGCCGCTGCGCGGCCTCGTCCTTCTCCTACCGCTTCGACTCCGGCCGCACAGAGCCCATTTCATGCTCATCTTTCGATTGGAAAATGCTCCCCGCCCTGGCTTCTTATCCCAGCAGCCTCGCGGCTGGTTTTGCGAAGTAAGTAAGAATGATGCTCGCGCCGGCACGTGCGATGGCGGTGAGCGATTCCATCATGGCGCGATCGTGATCCAGCCAGCCGTTCCGCGCCGCAGCCACAATCATCGAATATTCTCCACTCACCTGATATGCGGCGATCGGCACGTCGAAGCGCTCGCGGGCCTTGGCGATAAGGTCCAGATATGGCATGGCGGGCTTCACCATAATGATGTCGGCGCCTTCTTCCAGATCGAGCGCAATCTCCCGCATGGCTTCGCGGCCGTTGGCCGGATCCATCTGATAGCTCCGCCGGTCGCCGAACTGCGGCGCGGAATCGGCGGCTTCGCGAAACGGACCGTAAAAAACCGAAGCGAACTTGGCGGCATAGGAAAGGATGGGGATCTTTTCGAAACCGGCGGCGTCAAGCGCGCTCCGGATGGCGGCCACGCGCCCATCCATCATGTCGGAAGGCGCCACCATATCGGCCCCGGCGCGGGCGTGCGAAACGGCGGACTTGGCCAGCCAATCGAGAGTAGCGTCGTTGTCGACATCGCCATCCTTGACCAGGCCGCAATGGCCGTGGCTGGTGTACTCGCAGTTGCAGACGTCGGTAACCACCAGGAGGCGCGGCAGTTCCTGGCGGATGGCGCGAATGGCCCGCTGCACGATGCCCTGCTCGTCATACGCCCCGGTTGCCAGCTCGTCCTTCGCTTCCGGCAGACCGAAGAGGATCACGCCGCCTATACCCAGCGACTGGACCTCGGTGCATTCCTTCACCAGCTCATCGATCGAAAGCTGGAAGTTACCCGGCATGGCGCCGATCTCGCGGCGAATTCGCTCGCCCGGGCAAACAAACAAGGGTAGGATGAACTGCCCTGGATGCAGGTGCGTTTCCCGGACCAGCCCCCGCAGTGCTTCGCTGGCCCGCAGACGGCGCAGGCGATGAATCGGGAAAGGCATGACAATCAGGATTGTACCGCGCCGCGGCTGCCGGCCAGAAAAGGAGCGGGCACCACGGGACCAGTCCCGGCCCTTGAAGCTGGGCTTTCCGCCGCCCCGCAAACTGCCAAACTGCCAAACTGGTCGCCCTTGGCGCGGAATCCCGGCCGCCTTAACCTTCGGGGGGGCTTGACAAGCAGGTGCAGACAGTTAGAATATCTCTCATCTACCGCCTACCTATGCAACCCGCTTGCGAGCACACCCGCACTCAGGTCCTGGCCCGAAGAGACGGCGTGGACTACGTGGAATGTCTGGATTGCCACCAGATTTTCGAGGCCGAAGACCTGGAGCCAGTCAAGAGCGAGGAAGAAGAAGAATAGCCCTCGCTGCCTGTGCTAGCATGGCGGGAAATGCTCGATCTCGCCTACGTTCGGAACAATCTTGATGCGGTCGCGGCGCGTCTGTCGACGCGCGGTGGCAGCGCCGGTCTGGAACAGTTCCGCGAATTGGATCGAAAGCGGCGGGCGGCGATCACCGAAGCCGAGCAGCTTCAGGCGCAGATCAACGCGCAAAGCGTGAAGATCGGGCAGATGCGCCGGGAAGGCGCGGACACCACCGCCGAACAGGAGAGCCAGCGAGCTTCCAAGGCGCGCGTGGCGGCGCTCGAAGAAGAGAAGAAGTCTCTGGAAGAGGGTTTTCGCGAACTGCTGGCCGGCATTCCCAACCTGCCCCACGAATCGGTGCCGGTGGGCAAGAGCGAAGCCGATAATGTCGAGGTGCGCCGCGTGGGCGAGCCGCGGCAATTCGATTTCGCTCCCAAGGCGCACTGGGACCTGGGACCGGAATTGGGCATCCTTGACCTGGAGCGCGCGGCCAAAATCACCGGTGCGCGGTTCGCTCTCTACTGGGACATGGGCGCCAAACTGGAGCGGGCGCTGATCAATTTCATGCTCGACGTGCACACGCGCGAGCACGGCTACACCGAGGTGCTGCCGCCCTTTATGGTGAACTCGCGCAGCCTGTTCGGCACCGGCCAATTGCCCAAGTTCCAGGAAGACCTCTTCAAATGCGAAGGGCACGACTTCTGGCTGATTCCCACGGCAGAAGTGCCCGTCACCAATATCTATGCCGACGAAACGCTGGAGGCGGACGCGCTGCCGGTGAAGTTGTGCGCTTACACGCCATGCTTCCGCAGCGAGGCCGGCTCTTACGGCCGCGACGTGCGCGGTATTATCCGCGTACACCAGTTTCAGAAAGTGGAGTTGGTGAAGTTCACTCGTCCTGAAGCCAGCTACGACGAGCTGGAGAAGTTGACGGCCGATGCGGAGGATATCCTGCGCCGTCTTGAGTTGCCGTTCCGCACCGTGGTGTTATCCACAGGCGACATGGGGTTCTCCTCCGCCAAGACCTACGACATAGAAGTCTGGTTGCCGGGGCAGAACGGGTACAAGGAGATTTCTTCCTGTTCCAATTTCGAATCTTTTCAGGCGCGCCGCGCCGGCATTCGCTTTCGCGGCGGCAAGAAGCCGGAATTCGTGCACACGCTCAACGGAAGCGGCCTGGCCGTGGGCCGCACCTGGGTCGCCATCGTCGAAAACTGCCAGCAGCGGGACGGCACCGTGGTGATTCCGGCAGCGCTGCGGCCGTATCTGAATCAGGAAGTGATCCGGCCGCGGAAATGATCCATGAACCTGCAGTTACTGGGTAATCTGATCCGGCTTCGCTACCGGTTGATCTGGGCCAAGACGCGCTCGCGCAACGGTAAGATTGCGCTGTTTATGTCCGGCTACCTGCTGTTGGTAGCGGCGATGGGCCTGCTCGCCGCGGGAGGGCTCGGCGCCGGCGCAATCGCGGTGCGCACGGGGAAAGCCACTGAGATCGCCGCCATAGCGCTTTTCGTGGTGTATTTGTGCGCCAGCATCGGGACCGTGATTCTGGGGTTCGGCATGAACGCCATTTTTGCCGAAAGCGAAATGCGGCGCTACCCGCTCCGCGCGCGGGAACGGGAACTGGCGCGGCACATTGTGGCCATGCTCGATCCTTACTGGTATCTGGTGGTAGGGCTCGAGTTCGGCCTGCTCTTCGGCCTGTACCTGTACGGCGCAGGGTTTTTCTTTCTTGGCGCGCTGGCGGTGTTGCTGCTTTATGTGTGCAACTATGTGACGGCTCGCCTGCTGAGCACCATTGTGGAGCGGCTTGTGGCGCGGCGCGGCGGCGCCACTTTGCTGATGATGGGCATCATGGCTCTCAGCCTGGGACCCGGTTTACTGATGCCGTATCTGCAGAAGCACCCGCACGCCGTCACCCCGTACCTGTTTTGGGCGAAATGGACGCCGCCGTATGGCGCCGCGCTGGCCATGACTCACGCCGACCTGTGGGCCGTGTGGGGCCTGGGGCAGATCGTCCTGTGGACCGCCTTGCTGGGCGCAGCCATGGTGGCGCTGGAACGGCGGCCGGCGAGGGCGCGCGTGGTGTCGTCCGGCAAGCTCCAGTGGGGCAGCCGTTACGACCGCGTAGGCGCCTTCCTTGGACCCCAAAACGCCATCCTGATTGGCCAATGGCTGCGCTTCTTTTCCCGCAACAACCGCTTCCGCATGATGTATCCGCTCTCGCTGCCGCTGGTCGGTTTCCTCATCTTTACGCTCGCACGCCAGCCGGGCATGGCGCATGGTTCGAAGGGCGCGTTCGCGTCCGCCATGGGAGCGTTTGCCGTCATCGGCTTCATAGGCACCGCTCAGTTCGCGGTCAATCAATTCGGTTACGTGGGCAATGGGCTGCGCCGCTACCTGCTGCTGCCCGCCGATCCGGCTGCCGCGCTACGCTCCTGCAGCTACACTTTCGCCCTGCTGGACGCGGTGCTGATCGTCGTCGGCCTGGTGGTGTGGCCTTTCCTCAGCCGCGGTCCTTTCGATCCGCTGATGCTGCCGCTGCTTGCCGGGTGCAGCCTGACGGGCATGTTCCTGTACCTGGCCGCCGGCCTCTGGGTCAGCCTGCTGGCGGCGCGCCGCGGCAACTATTACAGCAGCTTCGGCAATGACCTTTCGTTCGCCGCCAACCTGCTCCTGATCGGCTCCATGCTGGGCTTGATCTTTCTGCCGGGCGTCGCCGCCAGACGATGGCCGGACGTGTTCTGGTCCGGTTACTGGTGGGTGACGCTGGCTTCCGCCGCCTTGGCTGCAGGCATTTACCGGATGTCGCTCGATCGTGCCGCTACCTGGTTTCGCGCCCGTCGCGAGCGGCTGGTCGCCATTATGGAAGGGAGAGCCTGATTCGATGAATGCCGCCATCCTGATGCGCAACCTGGCCAAGAAGTATGGGACGGTGGTCGCCGTGGAAGACCTTTCGCTCGAAGTGCCCAAGGGCTCGATGTTCGGCTTCCTGGGGCCGAACGGCTCCGGTAAAAGCACCACCATCGGCTGCCTGACCGGGCTGCTCGATCCTTCGGCAGGAGAAATGGAGATTCTGGGCGAGCGCTTCACCGCGGAGAGCGCGGACCTCAAACGGCGCATGGGTGTGATGCCTGAGACTCTCGGCCTCTTCGAACCGCTCTACGCGCAAGAGTTTCTGGCTTTCATAGGCCGCATGTTCGGACTGGATGAGACCACCACCCGCACCCGCGTCACCGAGCTGCTGGCGGCGCTGGAACTGACCGACTCCCGCAAGACGCTGGCCGAGTACAGCACCGGCATGCGCAAGCGCGTAGCCTTCGCGGCGGCCGTGATTCATTCGCCCGAAGTGCTCTTTCTCGACGAGCCCTTCGAGAGCATAGATCCGGCCGGCGTCGCGCTCATGAAGCAATGGCTGCGCCGCTTTACCGAACAGGGCCGCACCGTGTTCATCACCAGCCACGTGCTCGAAACCGTCGAGCGCCTGTGCACCGCCGTGGCCATCATCACCCGCCCCGGCAAGCTGGTCTGGCACGGCGATATTACGGTGCTGGCCAACGATGGCTCCATCCAATACGATGGTCAGGAATTCCGCGCCCTGGAGCCCCTTTTCCTGCATCTCACCGGCCAGCGCTATGCCGATCTGAACTGGCTGTAAGGAGGGCCGCCATCCGCCAACAGGACGGTTCCAGTTGACCGTCTGAGTGTTAGCCCTCGGTCAGCGGCGCAATGTCAACGGCGCCTGTCAGCGACGCCACGTCGTGGCAAAGTAGAAATGTCGTATTTTTGAGTCGAGACGCGGCTCGGCACCAACGGCAGGCAGGGCCTGCCATTCCCTCCAGCCGCATCGTCTTGGGTCGCGGCCAGCCCTCAAGGCTTCCCCTTCGACGCAAAGGCAGACGGCCTTGACGGCGCCAGGCCGCGATGCGGCAGGATTTCCTGAGCCTCAATTCCGAAGTTGGACGCCTTGTATCAGGGCACGGCTTGAGCCGTGCCGCCAGCGACACGCATTCCGAGGGCTTCAGCCCCTGTCTGCTGGTCAGGGGCTAAAGCCCATAAGGTTCAATCCGTTCCGGCACGGCTGAAGCCGTGCCCTGGAGTTTCTACATTTCGGAGCGTGGGGATATGATCAGCCCTGTATCAGGGCATGGCTTTAGCCGTGCCGCAAAGTCACGCTAAGGAATGGGCTTTAGCCCCTGGTAATGGCCAAACCTACGCGCCATGCCGTCGCTGGCAGGATCGTCTGTCGCAGCCGGGACGCAGCGCAGCGTTGATGATCGAGACATTCACCTGAGGAGTTCCCGTATTGCGATTCCTACATGGCAATGAGAGAGGCGGCAGGGGCTGAAGCCCCACGGGGGCAGTTGTTTGCGGCCCGGCTGAAGCCGTGCCCTGATACAAGACACACGTTTGGGTTGGCCACACGAGTTGGGGCTGATGGCTCAAATGTGGAAACTCCAGGGCACGGCTGAAGCCGTGCCCCGATACAAGGCCTGTTTTTCCTTGGTCCTCCGTTGTGGAAGTGCAAGTTCGCCGAAATTGACGTCGGAATCGAGGCTGAGAGGAGGGAATGGCAGGACGTGCAATGGCCGGCGCGCGTCCGAATAGGACATTTCTACTTTGCTTCGACACTGTCGGCGACGCCCTTGACAAGAGAAGGGCCACTTGTGATACTGGCGGCTCCGGTTGATTTGACACCGATGATCTGAGAGCCGCTCTGGTTGGTCATTTCCGTTGCGTCCCGGATCGGGCGCAAGAGGCCTCTGCATGAAATCGTTCCTACATCGTTGCACCCTGCTGGCGTTCCTTGCTTGCTGCGCCACCGCTCTGGCCGCGCCGGCGCCCGGAAACAAGATCGAAATCAAAAACGGCTGGTACTACATCGATGGCCACAAGTTCTTCGTGAATGCCATCGGCTACGAGGTCGGTGCGCGTCCCGGCGAAGATCCTTACAAACAGCGCATCTCCAATCTGCCCGAAATCCGGCAGGACCTGATCAACATCAAGGCGGCCGGGTTCAATGGCATACGCACATGGTCGGAGATGAGCGAAGACGAGCTCAAACTGGTGCAGGCATCCGGCCTGAAGATCGTCTTCGGAATCTGGATTCAGCCCGATGAGGATTTTGCCGATCCCAAGGTCGTCGAGCGGGACCTGGACTTGGCGAAGCGCGTCCTGGCTTACAGCAGGAAGTATGACTGCGTGATCGCCTATCTGATCATGAATGAGCCGATGCCGGCGCACATTCGCAAGGTCGGAGCGCAGCCTACTCTGGATCTGTGGATCAAGCTCCGCGACATGGTCCATCGCGAACATCCGGGGGTCCCGGTCGCCCTCTCGGAAAACACAGCCATTACCGGCTGGCTGAACCTCAACGTCTTCGACGTGTATGCCCATAACACCTACGACTACTCGACCGAGGGGTCCAACTTTACGCACGGCTATGCCAACACGAATCGCTTCATCGCCGAGCTCAACGGCGGCGCCAAGCCGGTGGTGGTCACCGAGTTTGGCCGCTCGGTCTCCCGCCAGGGCGCAGGCGCAGGCCAGTACGGAGGCAACACGTTGGAGACCCAGGCGAGCGCCATGACCCGCGCCTATCGCGACCTGCTCGATTCGGGCGCCGCCGGCGTGTGCCCCTTCATTTACGCCGATGGATGGTGGAAAGGCGGCGAGCCTGCCGTGCACAACGATGTGGCCGAAGAGTGGTTCGGCTTCTGGGGTTTCAAGAATTTGAAGGACAGGACCGGCTATCCGCGGCCGGTGTGGCACGCGCTCGCCGAGTATAACCAGGCGCTGGTGGCATCGCCCAAAAATCAGCAGTTTTACTTGAACGAAGTTCCGGTGGAAGCCTTTTTGGGAGCGGAGGTCAAGCGGTTCAGGGTCATCTACCAGGACGCAGTGCTTTGGGAAGCGGCGCCCGACGCCCATGGATATTTGAGCGGCAAGCTCTCCTTCGCGGGCCAGGATCTCAAGGATCGCGAACTGGTGTTCGAAAGCTACAACGCGCAGGGCCGCCTGCTCAAGTGGGAATCGGTCGTGGTGCTCACGGGCAAGGAGCCGATTGTGTGGCCGACGCTCGAGCTCCGCACCCCGGTCAGGGACCTGGACAAAGTCAAGGACGTACCCGTGGAATACTCGCTCAACAACAACACCGTGTTTTCGCTGGGAAACGAGTTGCGCTACGTGTTTGCTCCGCACAAGGGCTGGGAGCCGGGAGAAACCCATCAGCGAGCCATCGACCCCAAGCGGAAACAGCAGAGCGTCTCGGACATGTTCCCGCTGCCCGACGATTGTTTTGTGCTGGGACTCTATGCCGGCACCGATATCCGCTACGGCAAGTTCACCAAGACCATCTACGCGCAGAAGTTTCTTTTCCGCGGGAACTGGGCCGACCCGATCCGCATCAAGTGAGTCGAGCCTGAAAGTACACGAATGGCACCGCGCGGCCGGTGAAGCCGATCAGTTCCAGGCAGAACAGGAAGACGGCGATGGCCGAAGCGTACGCCCAGGCCGGCGCCTCGGGCAAGCGCTCGAACCAGCCGCGGCTCTAACGACGGCTCCATCAGTTACGATGGCCAGGGAATTCCGCGCCCTCGATCCTCTGCTCCTCCATCTCACTGGCCAGCGCTACGCGGATTTGAGCTGGCTGTGACGGGGAGGCAGAAGGGGCCGTGTCTCCGCTCCCTCACGGTCGCGGCTCCGACGGCCGTTCAGAGCCACGACCGCGAGGGAGTGATTGTGCCCCGCGCTCGCCCTTGACCCATTGATGCCCGGACCGGAACGGCGGCTTACGAGGGTGAAGCCGCGGAACCCGGATTCCAGATGCGATGCCGACTTATCGGCCAACCTCCTCGATAAGCGCAATGGCGATAATGCGCTTATTGACGACGTGCAAGAGATCGTAACGCCGATGAATTGTGGGTGTGGGAAACCTGAGCGCAGTTGTATTGAGCCACTCCGTTTGCTAGTTTGGCGTAGATGCCGCCTGTGCCCGAACAACTCAGCAGGACCATTGAGACTCTCTACCGGTCGGAATCGGGCCGGGTTCTGGCGACGCTCGTGCGCCTCCTCGGAGACCTGGACCTGGCCGAAGAGTCGATGCACGAGGCGTTCGCTGCCGCTTTGGAGTCCTGGACGCTGACTGGCATTCCGGACAAGCCACGCCCATGGCTTATTTCAACGGCCCGCTTCAAGGCCATAGACGCTATGCGCCGGCGCGCGCGCTTCGATGGAGCACAGCGAGATCTTGTTGCCCATATGGAATCGCGCGTCAACCACGCTCCCAGCGGGAATGAAGAGATTGGAGATGAAGAGATCGAGGACGATCGCCTCCGTCTGATTTTCACCTGCTGCCATCCCGCTCTGCCTCCGGAAGGACAGGTCGCGCTCACTCTTCGCGAAATCTGCGGCCTGACAACGGAGGAGATTGCCCGGGCATTTTTGGTTACGCCGGCAACGCTTGCCCAACGCATCGTGCGCGCCAAGGCAAAGATTCGAGAGACGCCGATTCCATACGAGGTGCCGACGCCGCAGGAATTGCCGGAGCGACTGGGCGCTGTGCTTCAGGTCATCTATCTCGTCTTTAACGAGGGTTACTCGGCCGCGGCGGGGGCGGAGGTAACGCGGGCCGAGCTAACCGGCGAGGCGATTCGATTGGGCCGGTTGCTGGCCGACCTCCAGCCAGAGCCGGAGGTAATTGGGCTGCTTTCCCTGATGTTGCTGCAGGAATCCCGTCGCGCCGCGAGAACCTCTCCGACCGGAGAACTGATTTTGCTGGAGAACCAGAATCGTTCGCTCTGGAACCGGGAGCAGATCGCGGAGGGAGTGGCATTGCTGGAGAAAGCCCTGAAATCCCGCCGCTTCGGCCCGTACACACTGCAGGCGGCGATTGCGGCCGTTCATGCGGAGGCGAGATCGGTCGCTGCGACCGACTGGCGGCAGATTGTTGCGCTTTACGACCAATTGGTACGAATTCAGCCTTCGCCGGTTGTACATCTCAATCGTGCCGTGGCAATTGCCATGCGTGATGGTCCAGAGGCCGGCCTGACGCATATCGACGCGGTGTTGGAACATGGCGAATTGGCAAATTACTACCTGGCGCATTCAGCCCGTGCGGATATGTACCGCAGGCTGGGCAGGACAGTTGAGGCCCGCTCCTCTTATGAGAAAGCTCTGGCGCTGACCCAACAGGAACCAGAGCGGCAGTTTCTGCAGCAGCGGATTCGGCAGCTGAAATAAAAACTGGAGTGGCTGTCGATTTTCGTTTTCCCGAACGACTATAGGACAAAGGATCGATGAGCTACGGTTCCTGAGTGAACAGGAAACGAGTCATCGGAAACAAACCCGGAAAACAAGGAGAAAAAATCATGCCACAATATCTGGTCGCTAACTACCTCCCCGACGACTTTGACCCGTCCACCGTAACCGAAGCGATGATCGAGGAGATCCATGCGCTCAACCGCGAATTGATTGCTGCCGGCGTGAGGAAGTTCGCCTGCGGAATTTCCCCGGCCGCCAGCGCGAAGACGCTGCGGAAGCAGCCCGACGGCAAGGTGCTCGTCACCGACGGACCGTACACCGAGACCAAGGAGCACATGGGCGGTTTCTGGATACTGGAATGCGCAGACCTGGAAGAGGCGCTGGCGTGGGCGCGCAAGGGCGCCATCTCCTGCGATGCGGCGGGCGAGGTGCGCGAACTTCTTTTCTTCCCGGACCCGAAGGGAGCAATGGAGTAGTCTCACCCGCCGCGACTTCGGAAGATGCACCGTCTTGACCATGGGATGAACGAGCCAGCGCGCAGCTACGCCGCTGGCTCCCACCTGGAAGGAAGAGGAGAAGAACAGTGAAATACCTATGTTTTGGCTACTACGACAAAGGCAAATTCGATGGCATGACTGAAAGCGAGCGAAACGCCATGTTCGATACATGCTTTGAATATGACGACCATCTTCGCGCCAGCGGGCACTGGGGCGGTGGAGAAGCGCTTCAGGGACCGGAGACCGCCCTGACCCTGTATTGGAAGAACGGCAAGGTGGCAACGACCGACGGCCCCTATGCCGAAACCAAAGAACAACTCGGCGGCATTCTCGTCCTTGAGGCGAGGGACATGAATCATGCAGTACAGCTCATCGGCCAGCATCCGGCTCTGACGTATGGCAACATTTTCGAGATTCGGCCAACCGGGGACATGAATGAAGTTATCAGGGCAAGCGAGCAGCGGCGGGGACGGGTGGTTGCACCCTGAAGACGGTTCCAGTTTGTCACGGACGAAATCGACAAAGCGCTGGCACGCGCAAAGATAACCGCGGCCAGCTCTGCAGCGATTTTCCGCAGCGCGAACTGTCAACTATTGCCAACAGGCCGCGCCCTTAATCGGCCCTCAGAACTGAAAATACACGAATGGCACGGCGCGGCCGGTGAAGCCGATCAGCTCCAGGCAGAACAGGAATACCGCGATGGCCGAAGCGTACGCCCAGGCCGGCGCCTCGGGCAGGCTCTCAAACCAGCCGCGGCTCTCTTCGAGCACGGCCAGCAGCAGCGCCGCCAGCATGAACCAGAGTTGCCAGTGCCACCAAAGGATGTGGCCGTGCGGCCCGCTGAACAGCCGGCCCAGAATATAAATGCTGTCGTGAAGGGTCGCGGCGCGGAAGAATACCCAACTGATGGAGGCGAGAGCGAACGTGAACGCGACGCGCAGCGGATCGAGGAGCGACCAGTGCTTGCGCTCGCGAATGCCAAGCACACGCTCGATCGAGAGCAGCGCGCCGTGATAGCCTCCCCAGATGACGAAGTTCCAGCTCGCGCCGTGCCATAGGCCGCCCAGCAGCATGGTCAGCATCAGATTGCGATACGTCTGCCAGCGGCCGTGCCGATTGCCGCCGAGCGGAATATCGAGGTAATCGCGCAGCCAGGTGGAAAGCGAAATGTGCCAGCGGCGCCAGAACTCGGTGATGCTGCGCGCCAGGTACGGGCGCCGGAAGTTTTCGGGAAAATGAAAGCCCAGAATCTGCGCCAGGCCGATGGCCATATCGGTGTAGCCGGAGAAATCGAAAAAGATCTGGATGGAAAATGCAATCACGCCGCTCCAGGCCGCCAGGTAGCCGGGATGCGCAGCGGGATCGCGAAAAAAGACGTCGGCGAGGCGCGCGAACTGATCGGCAATGGCCAACTTCTTGAGCAGTCCAAAGACCACCAGCAGCGTGCCGCGCAGAATTTCCCGCGCGTCGGGCGCTCGCCAATGGTAAAGATCGGCGAAAAAATGCCGCGCGCGCACGATGGGGCCGGCCACCATTTGGGGGAAGAACGCGATGTAGAGGGCGTAATCGACTATATTGGCGATCGCTTCCTGCTCGCCGCGGTAGACGTCGATCACGTAAGACATGCTCTGAAAGGTGTGGAAGCTAATGCCCATCGGCAGGATAATCTGCAGGGCGAACGCGTCTGCCGGCTGAGCAAGCACCCACGCCAGGTTGCTGGCCAGGAAATTGTAGTACTTGAAAAAGCCTAGAAAACCCAGGTTCGCGGCCAGGCTCATCGCCAGCGCCGCCTTGCGCTTTCGTCCCGCGGGAAGGCGCCGCATCCACATGGCAGCCGTGTAGTCGATGCCGGTGAGAGCGAAAATCAAGAGCACGAATTTCGCGTTCCAGCACATGTAGAAGTAGTAGCTGGCGGCGAGCAGAATCCACCGGCCGGCAGCGCGCGGCAGTGTGTAGAAGAGTACCAGCACCACCAGGAAGAACGCGAAGAATTGCGGCGTGTGGAAGAGCATCAGCGGCCTCCCGGCGCGGAGGCGAGCACGCGGCCGATTTCGCCGGCCAGCATCATCGAGAACTGATAGCCGCCTTCTTCGTTGACGTGGAGCGCGTCGCCGAATAGCTCGGGGCGCTCCAGCGAATCGAAGGTGTTCTCGGGCAAGAGCACGGCGCGCCCGGCCGCGGCGAATTCGCGAATCGTGCTGTGCGGGTCCGCCGGCGGCGTTTGGGGACGCACCACCGGCCCGCGCGGCAGCCGCAGGAAAATGAACCGCGTGCGCGAACCGCGGTAACGGTCGAGGATGGCGCCCAGCCACTGCCGCCGGTAGCGCGCGAACTCGGCCGAGTCGGGCGGCGGATCGTCGAGCAACACATGCTCGATTTCGCGCCGTTTATCCGGCTCCAGCCAGCCGGGCAGCGCCACCGTCTTCGCATTCCAATCCACGCTCATGCCGGCCAGGCTGTGGCGCTCCCAAACCGCGTTGTAATACCACTCGCGTGCGTGTTCCTCCTGCAGGCGCACATACTGCAGCCGCGTGCGCGGATGCTCCAGAAAAGCCTGAAAGTCCTGCTGGTAGGCGAGACCTTTTAACAGAACCGCCTCAGCGGCATGAGCGCGGTTCGGCCAGCTCGGATATGACAGCACGAACCGCGGCAGGTCCGCGACGCGCAACAGGGGCTTCAAGTAGTTGATGTCCAGCTCGCGATCGGCCTGGTCTTCCCAGGAGCGGTCGTCATAGCTGTCGACCGGAATCAGGATGGCATCGTATCGGTCGCAGTCCGGATCCACCTCGCGCAGCATGTAATACCAGCAGCGCGGCGTGGTGCCGGGGACCGAGATGGTGCCGAATGAGCAGCCGGTGCCGCGCGTGATCAGGTTGGCGATCCGCGTCTTGAGCCCCATCCGGGAATCGCCCACAGTCAGCACCTGCCGGTAGCGGCCGATGGGCCGCTGCTCTTCGATGTTGAGATAGGTTTCGAGGAACCCGGCGGTGGAATTGGGTTCGAGAATGGAAACGTACCAGCCGGTGCGAAACGCCAGCGCGTCGAGAGCAAAAAAAAGCAGCAGCGCAACGCCGAGCCGCACAAGCACCGAGAAACGACGGGTCACCAGCGCCATTATAACGGCGCGCGGAGCGCGGGAATCGCGAGCTTACGGGTGGCCCTTGAGGTAGGGGCCGGCTGCCTTGCCGTAAGCGTGACTCAGGGCGTAATCGATGTTGCCGGTGTTGTAGCTCCCCAGCCTTGGCAGGTCGCGCGGGTCGCCAATCCAGGTCAGACAGATGAGCGCCTGCTCGCGCGCCGGATACCCCTGCTCGACAATGCGCCAGAGAAAGTTGCGCGACTGGTCTGATTTCCATGTGCCAAGATAAAGCGCCAGTGGTTGAAGGATGGTGAAGTTTCGCGTACCGATAAAACGGTCCGCGCGCGCCGCGACTTCTGTGTCCATCAGCGCCGGCGTTTCCGGGTCCGCCTTCCAATCGTATCCTTTGAGAAAATACAGCGCCTGCAGCGACCCGGCACTGATAAGAGGATCTGGGGAATCTAGGTGCTTCACCAGCGAGCGCACCAGCGCCGCCCGCTGCGGCTGAAGCTGGTACCGCCGCCAGCTCAGCACGTAGGCGAGCTGGTCTGTGGGGCCTCGCCGTTCGATGAGACTCGGTATCTCTTTGGCGATCAGACCCTCGTCGAAGGCGTACAGCGCGTACATGGCGTATTGGCGCACGAGGTCGTTGGAGTTGTAAAGATACTCTTCCACTATGGAGAGGACCGCTCTGTCCGGCAGCGCCAGGATCGACGGCAAATAGTCGCTGAGCAACTCAACGGGATCGCAAGGGACCGTACGGCGCATCTCCGCCAGCCACGCGGTGCGCTTCGAGGGCGGAAAGTCCAGCACCGCGAACTTCAACCAACCGGAGCGGGCGAGAACCTCGCCACTCCCCTCGAGACCATCGCGGCCCGTGTAGCGGACCTCATAGAGACCCGGCTTGTCGAATCGATAGATCAGATGCAAGGGGAGCCGGGTAGGGTTCTTCGGCTCGTGCGGAAGCCCCAGCAGACTGCCGAAGCCGATCATGCCGTACGCGCCGGGACCGTTAAATGCTTTTGGAAATTGCGCAAGTTTGATGGATGGAAAGGCGACGCCGTTCCTGCGCACTTCGAACCGATTACCGCCCAAATCGGCAGGCCAGATCCTGATCGGATATCGGAGAGATCTCCGCTGCGGCTCGGGCAGTTCCACATCGACCCAGATTGGCATGTGCACGTAAGCTGGTCCGGTCAACTTGATGCGTGCGGTCAAAGGAGCAAAGCGAACCGGGACCGGAACGCTGCTCTGGCCGTCGTAAGTGACGACAAAGCCGACCATCCCTTCGGCCAGAGCGGCGAGGGGCACTCTAAGGTTGATCTGCCGATCCTGCACGTATAGAAGGCTGGCTTTGCTGCCGCCTACGGTAACGCTGACATCGCACAATTCAGCCGGTTCCGGGTAGACGCCGCGCGGTGGGGTGCAACCTGTATCTGGCCCCAAATGGCGCCCATAGATAGACACCAGCATGAGCGGGCGGAGCGGCTCCTGGTGCGCCGCATTTGCCGGCAACACAGAGGAAGCGGTGAACGTTGGTGCTTCAGCAGCCAACGCAACCAGCGGAAAAAGTAATCCGGCCGCCCACACCATGGAAGGGCCGCGCATGCAACTATCATGGCACCGTCTTGGGCGACAAGCATGCGGCTTCGCTGAAGTGGAGCGCCAGCAGTCGCAACCTTACCGCTACAACGCGTGGTCGGCGGGCATGTCTTGGCCGGTCCAGATGCGGCGCGAGGTCCAGTCTTGCGCGGGGCCAGCCCAAAACGGATCTGCCGGCCCCAGGCCCAACGGCAGCAGCACCGTCGAGCAGAGATATAAACTGCCCGTCGAGATATAGCTCTCGCCCAACTCCGGCTGGTGCCCGCAGAAGCCGATGCGCAGCCAGCCATTGCCATCGAACGTTCCCGGCGCGTCCATCAGCCGGCGCATCGCCGCCGTCAAGGCGCAGCGCACTTGCGGAGCCGTCAACGGTTCGGGCAGTTCGCGCCCGAGCGCCATCAGAGCCAGCAAATGGAAGGCGCCGCAGCGGTAAGTGATGGAGCGGCCGATGGCGGGGAATGTGCCGTCCGGCGCAATCAGCCGTTCCTGAATGGCCGCATAGCGCCGCGCGCGCGCCAGCACGTCCGGAAGCAAGCCCTGCCAGCGGGCGCTGTGCGGTTGGATGTTGCGCAGCGTATCGAGCAACATGGGCTGGATCACGAAACTGTTGTAGTAGTCCCAATGAAAGTGCGGTCCATCCCCGTAGATGCCGTCGCCCAGGTACCATTCCTCGTGCTTGTGGAGGGCATAATCGATTGGCGTAGCGTCCCATCGCTCGCCCATCATGGCCAGCGCAGTCTCCACCATGGCGCTGAACAAGAGCCAATTGCTGTCGCCCGGAACAATTACGCGCGAGGACGTCAGCGCCGCGGCCAGGTTGCGCTGCGCGGTGCGGTCGAGCTTCTTCCATAACTCGGTGGGCGCCCGCAACACTGCCTGGGAAAGGAAGCCGCAATCGACGAGAGGCTGACCGCCATCGGAATAATTGAGGAAGTCGGGCGACTGCGGATCGGTCGCCGATCGGATCGCCTGGCGCGCCAGCGCCGCGTATCGTTGTTGCAGGTTGCGCTCGGCGCCGGCTTCGAGCGGAGCCTCTATCCATGGCGCGATTCCGGCCAGAAGCCGCGCGATGGCTTCCAGATGGGTATACTTGCGGCGGTCGGCCTGGTGCCCGGCGGCGCACTCCACCGGCATGTTGCGCTTCAAGGTGCCGCGAGCCAGGTTTTCGAGAATCGGTTCGGCCAGTTTGGAAAGCAGCCCGGTCCAATATGTGCGGTCGCTCTCGGCCGCCGGCTGTGGAGCGCCCTGGGCCACGCCTGCGGCGCTCAGCCCAGCGATTGTCTTCAAGAGCGTGCGGCGATTCGTCATGGACCGGGCGAATTGCGTGCAGCGCACGGCCGACCAATCGGAACCATGGCTGCTATGGAGATTCAGAGATACACTGCGCCGACCAAATCATAACACGCCGCTAAACGAGGGCCACCACATCCTTGGAGCGCTCGGCCTTCAGGTAGGCGTTCGGATCGTGATAGAGGGCACCCTCGGGAAGCCACTCCATCAGCGGTCCAAGGTCCTGGCGCACGAGGTCCTCATAGAAGCGGGGAAGTGCGTTGCTTTTCTGCTCGAAAAACAGCGGGAATTGCGGGTCGCTGTCCAGGCGGTCGCGAATCTCACGGTGGTACCTGGCCCTCCCGAAACCCTCGGTCGAAACCGCTCGCACCACGTTCATCCAGCGTGACGTCACACCTTCGGTCGCCAGAAAGCGGCGGAAGATGGCGCGCTTGGAGAAAGAATATTGGGTCAAATCGATGATGTGATCGTAGAAAGTCTGCCAGGAGTAGTTTGCCGGCCTGACATTCATGGCGCCGTTATTGTTGAGGAAGTGGAAGGGGAAAGGCAGCACGCGGTTGGATCGCTGATAATCCAGGTTGAGCGCCGCGGCCCGGCCGAATGCGGAAAGCAGCGAATAAGCCGGAAAAGCCCCGGGGGACAGGTCCAGGAATCGCTTGGTGAGTTCAAAAGGATCGGGACCTTCGTCGGTATCGAGTCCCAATACGAAGTTGGTTTGAATGTACGGTATGTACCGCAGGATCAAATTGACGTGCTCCGACACCTGGCGGACCTTGGCCATCCCAACCAGGGCGCCGGTCTTCGATTTGTCGCCCAGGGCGAACCAGGATTCAATGCCTGGAAGGACGCCCTTGAATGAATTGCGCTGGAGCCGCTTGAGATGCGGCTCTGAGAGCAGGGACAAACTGCTTTCGGCGACGAAGTCGATGCTGCCGGGAGGGACCGCGCCCTCAATCATGTCCATGTAGTCGTTGAATCGGACTCCAAAATTGGGATCGTGCCAGGCCACCAGCGGCCGTTTGAACTTGGTCAGCAGGAACCGGAGATCCTCGCGGAGCACTTCGAAGTCCATGGGCTGATAGGGTACTGTGGCGTCGATACAAAATGCGCACGTGTACGGGCACCCCAGGCTGCCGAGCATGGGAACCATCTTGAGGAGCGGCGCCTTACGGAGCGTCTGGTCGATGAATTGCCAACGCTCGCGCACTCCAGGGAGTGTTCGGGGCTGCTGGGAGGCCGCGAGATGGATGCCCTCGGGCCGGTGCTGCGAGCAGTCCCGCAAGACATCGCGAAGCGTACCCCGGTCCGTAAAACCCAGCACATAGTCGAAGTAGCGCGCGGCGTCTTCGGGGTAACAGCGTGCGTGCGGCCCGCCGATCACGGTGATAGCCCCTCTGCTACGGAAGAGATTACTCAGGGCGTACGCCGTATGCGCGGCTTCGGTGAACGCGCCGATGAAGACCACATCGACGTTATCGGGTAACTCCGTCAGCAGATTTTCAAAGCCGGTATAACAAACGAAGGTGACCTCATGCCCCTCCTCTTTGCACCAGACCCCAATCACCTGGGGCATGATACTGGCGAGGCTGGCGTTCATGATGCGAGCGTACAAGGCCCGCGTGGGACCTCTGGAGACGATGTCGATAATCCCGATGCGCAACTTCTTCATCCACCCTCCACGGCAGCATACAGGTTTCCCGATCGGTGCCTTTTGCTGCATAACCTAAATCGTGGCGGGTACCTGCCATCAGTGGCGCAGTTGGAACGAACGCCGCTGCCGTTAAGTGCCGACGGCTGCGAGTCAGGTTTCTGAGTTTGGCTCCAGTATACAACGAAACGCCCTGCGGACTCTGCGCGGTACCGTCGCTATCTGTGACCGAGAGCGATGTAATATGTGTTTCGGCGCGCGCGAAGAAGGTTTCGCCAGGCTCCGCAACAGTGCGTGGCCGGCGATGACGTCTTGGCCCCTCCGGACGCTCTCCACCGCCCGTTGAGGAGCAGCTCTGTGCCACGCCTGCGGCGCTCAGGCTGCGATTGTCCTCAGCAGGGTGCGGCGATTCATCATGGATTGTCGCTGCCGCGTAATCTTCGTCCATCGCCAAATGAACGAGGGCTCGTCAGCGCCATTATACCGGCGGGCGGAGAGCCGCCGGCGCGGTGAGTCGCGGGACCCAGCCACTATAATCGGTCAAGAGCGGTCCATGAGAAATCGCGCCAGCCTCACGGCTGAATACATGGCGTTGTTCCGCGCCATCGAATCTTCCCGGCCCGAGGGCTCACGGTTATTCTGCGATCCCTTCGCCGCGTTGTTCCTGCGCGAGTGGCGCAAATTAGTCTATGGGATAGTACGCTTTGACGCAGGACGCCGGCTGGTAGAGCGGCTGTTCGATCGGCAATTACCGGGCGCCAGAGCGGCGGGCATCGCGCGCACGAAGTGGCTCGACGACGAAGTCGCGCGGGCCTTAGAAACTTGCGGCCAGCTCGTTTTGCTGGGAGCCGGTTTCGACACCCGTGCGTATCGTTTGCAGGCCGCACGGCGAGCACGTTGTTTTGAGCTCGATCACCCGGAGACATCCGCCGCCAAGCAAGCGACACTGCGGAAGGCGATGGGACCGTTGCCGGAGCAGGTTCGCTTCACCGGCACCGATTTCAACACGGAACCGCTCGCGGACGCTCTGCGGCGGGCCGGCTTCGATGAAACGCAGGCTGCATGTTTTGTTTGGGAGGGAGTTACGAATTACTTGTCGCCGGAAGCTGTCGACAGCGTGCTCCGGCAAATTGCGCAAACGGCCGCCGGAAGCACCGTGCTGTTCACCTATATCGACCGTGAGGTTCTCGAAAGGCCGGAGCAATTCTTTGGTGCCGGGAAGCTGTTATCCAGACTCCGCTCGCTTGGGGAGCCTTGGATGTTCGGGCTTGATCCTGCGGAGAGCGAACGATATCTTGCCGCCAGAAAGCTGCGATTGCTGTTGGACGAGGGCATCGCGGACGTGTGGAGGCGCGCCGGTCGGCTGGGATCCGAAGTGCACGGATACGAATTCTACCGGCTGGCTTCGGCTTGTGTGAACCCGGAGGTGAAAGAATGATCCGAAAATACGCCGTCATTTTCGAGCAAGCGGAAACAAACTGGGCAGCTTACATTGCGGATCTGCCGGGCTGCGTGACCACCGGAAAGACCTTGGACGAAACCGAGCGGAACATCCGGGAACCGATTTCGGGACACATCGAAACGCTGCGGCAGTTTGGTGAACCAGTGCCCGAGCCCACCAGCATTGCCAGGGAGATAGAAGTTAGTCCCGCCGCGTAGGCTTGGGCTCACCCCGCGATGGCGTCGGCCAGGTGCGGTTGATAAGTGCAGCGTGGATCTTCGGCCAGATAGTCGCCGGTGAAAGCGTAGGCGCGGGAGCGGGAGCCGCCGCAAATCTTCTGGTATTCGCACACGCCGCACTTGCCGCCGCGCTGCGAGGTGTCGCGCAACGAGCGGAACAGATCGGCATTGCGGTAGACATCGGTCAGCGGCTCGCGCAGCACGTTGCCGCCGCTCACCGGCAGGAAGCCGGAGGGGAAAATCTCGCCGGTGTGCGATACGAAAACGAAACCCTTGCCATCGCTGACGCCTGCCGTGCGGAAGGCCACGCCTTTGGCGCTTTCGTTTTCGGTGGCGCCGTGTTCGGCCTTAATGCGTTGCGCCACGTAGCGGCGGTAATGCATGGCCTCGGTGGTCTTGATGCCGAACGGCGCGGTCTTCGAAAGCTCGTACATGAAGGCGAACACGTCTTCGTATTCAGCCGCGGCGAGGTCGTCATTTTCAAGCGCCCGGCCGGTGACGATGAGGAAGAACAGGCTCCACATTTTCGAGCGCACTTCTTTGACAATCTCAGCCACTTCCGGCAGGCGGTGCATGTTGCGGCGGGTGACGGTGGTCTGAAACTGAGTATCGAGGCCGATATCGCGAGCGTGCCGCAAGGCCTCCATGGCGCGGTCGAAGGTGCCGGGGATGCCGCGAAAATCGTCGTGCGTTTGGGCGTCGGGGCCGTCCACGCTGATGGCCATGCGCGAGATGCCGGCTTGCTTGAACTGGTCGATGGCCTGGTTGGTCAATAGCGGCGTGGCGCTGGGGGTGACGTTGGTGCGCAGGCCGATTTTCACCGAGTAGCGCGCCAGATCGAAAATGTCCGGCCGTTTGAGCGGGTCGCCCCCGGTGAAGACCATGAGCGGCTCGCCGAAACTCCGAATCTCATCCAGCAGCCGGTATCCCTGCTCGGTGGTCAGCTCGTTCTGGTTGCGTTCGGACTGGGCGGAAGCGCGGCAATGGACGCAGGCCAGGTCGCAGGCCTGCGTCACTTCCCAGATCACCAGCATCGGCGCTTGGTCGAAATTCATTGGCTCCTCTGTTTCAGTGTAGTAGGACGGTGCACGTGATGGGCCACGGTCGGATGGGTCAAATCGCCGCAAATTTCAACAGCTTACAGTCTGAATATCCTCCGATGGGGCAAATC
The DNA here is from genome assembly GCA_963761855.1 of Bryobacterales bacterium. Lineage (GTDB taxonomy): Bacteria > Acidobacteriota > Terriglobia > Bryobacterales > Bryobacteraceae > Bog-375. The sequence continues at coordinate 57,212 of CAVXJY010000086.1, forward strand.
ACCCACCCAACTAACGAGCCAGTTGCGCTTTCCTATCCGGAGGTTGGGAGGTGGGATTGTAGTCGTGTTCAGAAGCAAAGCTGCCAAGGCAGGGGCGATTGGATTCCTGGTGTTTTGGGTCAGTATCGCCGGAGCGTTGATTCACGATTTCGTCGTGAGCCGGGTGGTCTGGAAGCCCCATATCACACCAGACGTCTATGTTCTCGCCACTCTCGCCGTCGCCGGGATGCTCGTGTCCTTCACCGCGGCCATTGTCAGCGTGGTGGGCTGGACACGGCGGCGCGTCCTCCTGAAAAGCGGAGCCGCAGGAGTGCAGCGCTGGGGCTGGTGGCCTTTTGGGCCGGTGTCGCCTGGGGGGAGACCCATTACTCCGTCGCGAAGCTCCATAACCCGCCAGGCTAGTTTGTGGACCACGCACTCTATTCCCCACCTAATTATCTCGCTTTGGCCGGGTTGATCGTGCTGGCGATTGCGATTATCGTCAGTGTCGCGCGCCGGCGCGCCCCAGTCACTTGGGGAAGCGCAAATGCCCACCAGCCCTCGAATCCATAAGCCGGCACCGGCGAGCCCGGATTTGCAGCCCGTGAGATATTGGAAGTTGCTGAACACATCTATTGGTCCCCAAACCGCCGGAGTGCGGAATGCCGGCTAGCGGCCTCTTCGTCACGTTCGAGGGGCCGGACGGCTCCGGGAAGACCACGCAGATGCGGCGGCTCGCCGCGCGGCTGCGAGCGATGGGGCGCACGGTGCTCGAAACCGCCGAGCCGGGCGGCACACCGATCGGCGCCAAGATTCGCCGCATTCTGCTCGATAACGCCAACCAGGAACTGTGCCCCACCGCCGAGCTGCTGCTTTACTTCGCTTCGCGCGCGCAGAACGTGGATGAGTGGATTCTGCCGGCGCTCGAGCGCGGCGAAGTGGTGCTGGCCGACCGCTTCACGGATTCGTCGCTGGTCTACCAGGGCTACGGGCGCGGGCTGGGCGCGGAGAACGTGATGGCGCTCGACCGCATCGCCTGCCGCGGACTGAAGCCGCACCTCACGCTGCTGGTGGATATCGACGCGGAAACCAGCCTGGCACGAGCGCGGGCGCGCAACCAGGCAGAAACCAGCCACGAGACGCGCATGGACGAGCAATCGCTCGAGTTCCATCGCGTGGTCTACCGTGCTTACCATGAGCTCGCGGCGCGCGAACCGGATCGCGTGAAGCTGATCGACGGCCGCGCCGGGATGGATGAGATTGAAGCCGAGATCTGGCGGCTGGTGAGCGCGTATGTTTGAAAACTTCTGGGGCAACCAGCAAGTGACGCAGGCCCTGGAGCAGATGGTGGCGCAGGACCGGCTGTCGCAAACGCTGCTCTTCGCCGGACCGCAGGGCGTCGGCAAAGCCACGCTGGCACGCCGCCTGGGCGCGCGCCTGCTACCGCGGCCGGCGGCGATCGAGCAGGACGATTTGAGCCTGGAAGCCAACCGGGATGCGGTCGCCACGCGCGAAAAGTGGACGGCGGACAAGCGCAATGAAGATCCGCTGCTGTTTTCCAGCCATCCCGACTTTGTGACCTTCGCGCCGGATGGGCCGCTACGGCAGATCACTATCCAACAGGCGCGGGAGCTGAAAGAGCGGGCGCCGTTTCTGCCGCACCAGGGCGCACGGCGCATTTTCCTGATCGACCACGTGGACCGCGCCAACGACCAGGCGGCCAACTCGCTGCTGAAGACGCTGGAGGAGCCGCCGCCGCACCTGATCCTCATCATGACCGCGGAAAACGCTTACGATCTGCTGCCCACCATCCGCTCGCGCGCGGTGCCGTTCCAGTTTACGCCGCTCGCGCGCGCGGAGATGGAGCAGTTCGTAAAGGCGCGCGGCCTCGATCAGCCGGAGCGGCGCGTCGCCCTGGCCGCGGGCAGCCCGGGCGTGGCCGTCTCGATCGATCTCGACGCCTATGACAAGCGGCGCGCCGCCATGCTGGCGCTGGCGAAAGTGGCCGCCGGCGCCGCGCCGTACAGCACGTGGCTGCCGGTCTCCGAGACCATCGCCCGCAGCAAGAGCGAAAAGCTGGAGCTGCACCTGGAAGCGCTCTACGGCCTGCTGCGCGATCTGCTGATCCTGTGCGAAGGCGGCGGCGAAATCCGCAACCAGGATATCCGCCGCGAATTGGAATCGCTGGCCGGCAAAGTGGAGTTCGTCTGGATTCGCCGCGCGGTGGCGCAGGTGGATGAAATCGTGCGCCTGCTGCGCCGCAACATTCAGAAATCCATCGCGCTCGATGCGCTGATCGTGAGTTTGCGCGGGTAGGGCATGCTTTAGCTTGCCCTAAAATCAAAAAACCAATAATTGAGCAAGCTAGCTAAAGAGCTTGCTGAAAAAGTCTGAAAGAAAACCTGGAAGCCACAGATAAACGCAGATGAACGCGGATAAGCCGATTCCTTCCAATCTGCGTTCATCTGCGTTTGTCGGCTGATCATGTCTAAGCGTTTCGCAGCAAGCTCTTTAGCTTGCCGGTTGTTTTTGCTGCGAAAGTGGGTGAGCAACGCACGTCTAACTAAGCCTTGCACCCGTCGGCGCGGTCCGGGCAAGCTAAAGCATGCCCTACCTAAGGCACGCCGCCAGCGTGTCCCAGAATTCGGGGAAGGAAACCGAGGCGGCTTCGGCGCCTTCGATGACGGATGCGGCGTCGCCAGAGAGCGCGCCGACGGCGAACGCCATGGCGATGCGGTGGTCGCCGTGGGAATCGAATTCGGCGGCGCGGAACTTCTGGCGGCCCGGAATTACCATGCCATCGGCAAGCTCTTCGGCTCGGATGCCGGCGCGGCCCAGGTTCTCGACCACGGTGCGTATGCGATCGGTCTCCTTGATTCGCAGCTCGGAAGCGTCTTTCACAATCAGCCCCTGCTCGGTGGCCGCGCCGAGCACGGCCAGCACGGGGATTTCGTCGATCAGCGCCGCGGTAAGCGCGCCGTCAATCGTGCCGCCGCACAATTCGGAATGCCGCACCACGATATCGCCCACCAGCTCGCCATTGTGGCTTTCGAGCTGCGGGATACGAATATGGGCGCCCATCTCCACCAGAAAATCGAGTAGCGCCGAGCGTGTAGGATTCAACCCGACTCCGCGGATGGTCAGCTCAGAGCCGGGCACCAGCAGCGCGGCCACGATGAAGAACGCCGCGGACGATAGATCTGCCGGAACGGCGAGCTCACGCGCGGTGAGCTTGGGACGGCCAGTGAGTGCGATGGTGCGGCGCTCCACGGTGAGGTCGGCGCCGAATTCGCGCAGCGCGATTTCGGTGTGATCGCGGGAGCGGACCGGCTCGGTGACGGTGGTGCGACCGGCCGCGTACAGCCCGGCCAGCAGGACGCACGTCTTCACTTGCGCGCTCGGCACAGGCAGCACGTATTCGATTGCGTGCAGCGCCGCACCCGTAATTTCGAGCGGTGGGAACTTATCTTCGCGTGCACGTATGCTCGCTCCCATTTGCGCGAGCGGTTGCATGATGCGCTGCATGGGCCGGCGAGACAGCGATCCATCGCCGATCAAGCGGCTCGAAAACGCCTGCGCGCCAAGGATGCCGGATAGCATGCGAATGGTCGAGCCGGAATTGCCGGCATCGAGATCGCAGGCGGGCTGCCGCAAACCATTCAACCCACGGCCGTGGATGACGAACTCGGTGCCGCTGCCTTCGACTTCGATGCCCAGCGCGCGGACGCAGCCCAGCGTGGAGCGGCAATCGGCGCCGGTCGAATAGTTGCGGATGCGGGTTGCGCCTTCGGCGATGGAGGCAATCAGCGCGTACCGGTGCGAAATGGACTTATCCCCCGGCAGCGTGATAGTGCCCGAGACCGAGGAAGCTGGGTTAATGACCTTTCTCATGCGGATCTTTTATTCTAAAGCTCAATCCCGCGTGGCGAGGTGGTTCACGGGAATCTCCGATGCCGATCCGCTGAAGAGCTGTCACAGGCTGGCGTCCCGACAATTTGCTTCGTGGCCTACTGCTTCGCGAAGTCGAACGTGCAGGGGCGGCCTACGACGCCGAGGCCCACATCTCGCGTGCCGGTGCCCTCCGTATCCTGGAACTTGGCCTTGATGTTGTAGTTATATTCCGCGCCCTTGTGGGCCAGAATTCCGCGGGCGTAATTCCTGGAGGCGACTATGCCCGATGCAGCCAGTTTGGCGCTGCCGTCTTCCGCGATCTTGCCTTCGATCAGCAGGTAGCCCGGATCCCCCGCTGTGCCGTGCTCTCCGCGAAAGTTGCTGTTCTGGATGATGCTGGCAAACTGCCAGGTGTAGCCTTCGGTGTTCCCCTTTGCAGGGCAGGAGAGCTTCGTGATCCACTTGCCATCAAAGCGCGGTGTGCCTTGGCCACCCGATCCCGCCGTCTGAGGAGGCGTGGACGGGCTTTGGCCGAAAGCAATCGACCAAATTAGTAGGGCGGCTGCCACTCGGAGAGCCGCGCGAGCAGTAGTAGTCAAATGCATAGCGAGCGAAACTATGCAATCTTGTATCCAGGCCGTAAGGTTTTGAAAAGACCGGCGATCTGCGGATTCTTCAGCAAAACACGCGGTGGCTGGCGACTCCCCCACCCCCGGACGACCGCGCTTGGCTGAGAGTAGTGCGCCTTTTGACACAGGCAGCGTTTCCGCGCGCACGTACAAGCGCCAGAGTCCCAGCGAGGGCGTGCGGGCCGGGCACTTCGCCGACAACTGGGAATTCGCCTGCTGCCCAAGCAAACCTTCCCCGCGAAACCGCGTCTAACCAGCGCATCGCTACCGTATAAGTATATATATGGCCACTCTCTTACAGGACTTGCGCTACGCGTTGCGCAACCTCGGGAACGCGCGCGGATTCGCATTGGTTGCGGCTGTCACCCTGGCCATCGGGATCGGCGCCAACACGGCTATTTTCAGCATCATCGACACCATCCTGCTGCGGCCTCTGCCGTATCGCAATCCCAGCCAGTTGGTCCGGTTGAATGAGACCGAATCGGCGCCGGGACGCTATCCGTTCGCGGGTCCGGACTTCGTGGACTGGAAGGCGCAGAACCACACCTTCCAGGACATGACGCTATTTGGGTGGCCGCACGACATGAACCTTAGCGCCGGGGGACGGCCGGAGCATATTCTCGCGCTGCCCACGGAGGCGAACTTTTTTTCGCTGTGCGGCGTTGCGCCGCTGCTGGGCAGGACCTGGGCCGCCGGCGAAGACATGCGGGGCAAGGATGACGTGGCGATCCTCAGTTATGGCTTGTGGCAGAGCCGTTTCGCCGGAGACCCCCACGCGGTGGGCCAGTCGATCGAACTGAATGCGCGCAAGTACACCATCGTGGGCGTGATGCCGGCCAACTTCCGCTTTGCGTGGAAGTCGCAGCTTTGGATTCCACAAGTGATGGACGGCAAGGAACTCCGCGGGCGCGGCAGCCACTGGGCGAACGCCATCGGCAGAATGAAGCCTGGCGTCTCGGCCAAGGCGGCGCTGGCGGATCTCAAGATCATCGCCGCGCGTCTCGAAAAGCAGTATCCGGGGCCGAACGGCAAGGTGGGGGCGGCGGTGACCTCGCTGCGCGAAGACCTGGTCGGCGATTCGCGCGACACGCTGTTCCTGATGCTGGGGGCGGTCGGCCTGGTGCTGCTGATTGCTTGCGCGAACGTGGCGAATCTGCTGCTCTCGCGGGCGCTGGCGCGGCAGAAGGAAGTGGCCATCCGCAGCGCGCTGGGCGCGTCCCGAGTTCGGCTGATGCGTCAACTGCTGACCGAGAGCTTGCTTCTTTCCGTGGTGGGCGGGGCGCTCGGCCTGCTGCTGGCCTGGGGCGGAGTCAGCCTGTTTTCCAGGGCCAAGAGCTATGGCCTGCCGGAGTTCAACGTGGTGCAGGTAAACGGAACGGTGCTGGCATTCACGTTTGCGCTGGCGATTGTGACGGGCGTGGTGTTCGGCATGTTCCCGGCGCTGCAGATGTCGCGGCCCGACCTGCATGAGGAGCTGAAAGGCGGGGCCGGAAGCTCCGTCAGTCCCGGGCGGCGGCGCCGGTTCACCAGCCACGCCCTGGTAGTGGCCGAGATTGCGCTCTCTCTCATCCTGCTGATTTCAGCGGGTCTTCTGCTGAAGGACTTCGCGACATTGCGCAGCCTGGACATTGGCGTGCGCCGCGCTGGCGTCTGGACGGCGGCCGTACAACTGCCCGAGGCCAGCTACAAAACCGCTCGACAGCGGTTCGACTTCTCGCAGACCCTGCTGGAACGATCGCGGCGCATCGGCGGCGTCGATGCGGTGGCCCTGAGCGATCGCCTGCCGCTTGAAGGAGGCAGTAACTACTATGTCAAGGTGCGCGGGCAGGGCGGCGAGATGAGCAACATGCTGGTGGAGAGTCATGCAGCCTCGCCCGAATATTTCCGCGCCATCGGAGTGCGATTGGTCCAGGGGCGCGTATTCACGCCGGCTGACATCCAGACCGCCCTCGCGTATGACGAGCGCTTACTGCCGTTTTGGGAAAGCAATACCGATCCGCCCGCTGCTCTGACCAATGGCGTGGTCTACCCGTGCGTGATCAATGAACGCATGGCGCGCTTCTTCTGGCCGAACCAAAACCCGCTCGGGAAGATGTTTTCGCAGGGAAACGACATCGGCCCGTGGAAGCAGGTGATCGGCGTGGTGAGCGACGTGCGGCAATGGGGCCTCACGCAGAAGCCGCGGCCGGAGGCGTTTGACCCATTCGACGGAGATTCGCGCCTGTTTCTGATTCTACACACGTCGCTGCCGACCTCCAGTGTGACGCCGCAGGTGCGGCGCGCGCTGGGGCAGATCGATTCGACTTTGCCGCTGTACAGCGTTCGCTCGATGGACGAGGTGGTGGGCGAACAGGCGGTTGGGCAACAATTTCTGAGCGCGCTGGTCGGCTCGTTCGCGGCGCTAGCGGCGCTGCTGGCGGCGATCGGAATCTACGGCGTGCTCTCGTACGCGGTGCGGCAGCGGACGCGCGAGATCGGCATTCGTATGTCACTCGGTGCCAGCCGCGGACGCGTGCTGGGCGAAGTGTTGCGAGAAGGGATGCGCCTGGCCGTGCTGGGCCTCGCGGTTGGGGTTGCCGGCGCATTCGCCGCGGGCCGCGTACTGGCGAGCCTGCTGAGTGAAGTCAAACCGGGAGATCCGCTGATCTTCGTCGCCACCGCCGGACTGCTGGCCGTGGTGGCGCTGATCGCATGCTACCTGCCGGCAAGACGAGCCGCGCGGCTGGACCCGATGACGGCACTGAGGTACGAGTAACGAGAGAGTCCGGTAGCGCCGGCGGTCTTGCCGCCGGGGTTGTTACCCGCTTGATCACGGCCACTCCTCGGAACACGCCGCCAGACCGCTGCTGGCTGGGTCGTTTTGCACTCTCAAGACACCGGCGGCAAAGACCGCCGGCGCTACGGCAGCGGTCCCTGCGTTTTTTCCTGGCGCCATCCAAAAGCATAACGAAACCCGTTCTCCGCAATGCCACGCAATTCCGCTTGGCTGAAGCTGAAGGCACTGGCGGCCAGGCGGTATTCGTCTGCCAGCGTGCAGCCGAACATGGCGGGATCGTCGGTGTTGAGCACAATGGGCACCCCGCCGTCGTATAGCGCGCGAATGGGGTGGTCCTCGAGGCGCGCGACCACACCGGTGACGAGGTTGCTGGTGATCGAGATCTCGAGCGGGATCTCGCGGTCGCGCAAATGGCGTAGCAGGCCGGGGTCGCGCACGGCGGCGATGCCGTGGCCGATACGTTCGGCGCCCAGGCGCAGGGCGGCCCAGACGGATTCCGGCCCGCCGCTCTCACCGGCGTGAGCGGTGAGGTGCAACCCTTCGGATTTGGCGAAGGCGAAGACTTCTGCGAACCATTCGGCGGGTCCGCGTTCTTCGCTGCCGCCGATGCCGATGGCCACCACGCCGCGGTCCTGGCGTGCGGCCGCCAGCCGGGCCACTTCCCACGCAGGCTCTACGCCAAACTGGCGCACCGCGTCCAGGATCCAACGGGCCTTGACCGGCGAACCGCGCGCGGCGTCGTGAATGGCGTCGAAAATGGGTGCGAATTCCTGCTTCTTCCACAGCACCACCCCGGCCGCAACGATGATTTCGGCGTACTGTACGTTCTGCGCCGCCAGCCGCTCCAGCAGCCGGCGCGTGACCAGCGCATAATCTTCCGGCCGCGCCAGGCGCACCACCACCGCGCCGAACGTTTTCAAAAAAACGTTGAAATCCGGGTAATGGTAAAGGGCGCGCAGTTCCTCGAGCGGTGTCGCCGGGTCCAGTTCGTGCAGCGTTTCGGCATCCACCGAACCCTCCAGGTGCAGATGCAGCTCGGCCTTAGGCAACTGCGCGGCAAAATCTTGCATACTCGGCTATTATTGAGGTTCGCATAATGTTAGGGACCCAAGTCGGCTCTCATGACGGCGACAGAGATTGAATCCATCGTGGGCGGGTATCAAGGGGATGCGTTCCGCATCCTCGGCCCACACAGCATTCGCAGGAAGGTCGGGCAGGCGCGCTGGGAAGTGCGCGCATTTCTGCCGCAAGCCGAAACCGCCGAGGTGTTGACCGACGGCCAAGCCTGGCCGATGGAGAAGAGGCACGCCGATGGCTTCTTCTGCGTTCAACTGGCAGGCGACCCGCAGCGGTACACGTTGCGTGCGCACCTCTGGGACGGCCGCGACGTTGAGATCGAGGATCCTTATCGTTTCGGGCAATTGATCTCGGATATGGAGATCTACCTGCACGGCGAAGGCACGCTGCACGAAGCCTACCGCACGCTGGGCGCGCACCTGGTGGAAGCCGATGGCATTCGCGGCGTGCGCTTTGCGGTGTGGGCGCCGAACGCGGAAAATGTGACCGTGGCCGGCGAGTTCAACGAGTGGGACATTCGCCGCCACCCGATGCGCCGCCGCAACGGCGGCTTTTGGGAGCTCTTTGTTCCGGGGCTGGGCGAGGGAACGACCTACAAGTACAACGTGCGGTCGCGCTTCGCCGGCCATCAGCAGCTCAAGGCCGATCCGTACGCGTTCGAGTGCGAAACGCCGCCCAAATCGGCGTCGGTGGTCTGGAACATCGACCGCTACCAGTGGAACGATGCCGCATGGCTGGAGCAGCGGGCGAAGACCGACTGGCTGAAATCGCCGGTTTCGGTTTACGAGGTGCACGCCGAATCGTGGATGCGCGGACCGCAGGGCCAGCCGCTCACTTACCGCGAGATGGCGGTGCAACTGGTGGAATATGTCCGGCACATGGGCTACACGCACATTGAGTTGCTGCCCATCATGGAACACCCGTTCTCGGGCTCCTGGGGCTACCAGGTGATCGGCTATTTCGCCCCCACCGCGCGCTTCGGAACGCCGGACGATTTCCGGTACTTTGTGGACTGCTGCCACCAGGCGGGCATCGGAGTGCTGGTGGATTGGGTGCCCGCGCATTTTCCCAAGGACGCGCACGGGCTGGTTTTTTTCGACGGCACCGCGCTCTACGAACACGCCGACCCGCGCAAAGGCGAACACCTGGACTGGGGCACGCTGATCTTCAATTACGGCCGCAATGAAGTACGCGCCTTCCTGATTTCCAACGCCATGTTCTGGCTCAAGGAGTATCACATCGATGGGTTGCGCGTGGATGCGGTGGCTTCCATGCTCTACCTGGATTATTCGCGCCAGCCGGGCGAATGGCTGCCCAACCAGTTCGGCGGCAACGAGAACCTGGAGGCCATCGATTTCCTGCGGCGCTTCAACGAGCTGGCGCACCAGCAGCCCGGCGTCTTCACGGCGGCCGAGGAATCGACCGCGTTTCCCGGCGTCTCCAAGCCTGTCTACTTGAACGGACTCGGCTTCACCATGAAGTGGAACATGGGCTGGATGCACGACATGCTGGAATACTTCAGCAAGGACCCGGTGTACCGCAAATTCCAGCACAACAGCATCACCTTCAGCCTGCTGTATGCGTTCACGGAGAATTTCGTGCTGCCGATTTCGCACGACGAAGTGGTGCACGGCAAGAGCTCGCTGATCAATAAAATGCCGGGCGATGAGTGGCGCCAGTTCGCCAACGTCCGCGCCTTTCTGGCGTACATGTGGGGACATCCGGGCAAGAAGCTGCTGTTCATGGGGCAGGATATAGGCCAGCACGAAGAGTGGAACAGCGGCGGCCAGGTGCGCTGGGAACTGCTCGAATTCGACTACCACCGCAAGCTGCAGGCGCTGGTGCGGGAGTTGAACCGCCTCTACCGTTCCAGCCCCGCGCTATATCAGGTGGATTTCAATTACCGCGGCTTCGAGTGGGTGGACTTTCGCGATTCCGCCAACTCCGTCATCGCCTTCCTGCGCCGCGCCGAGGATCCCAAGGACTTTATCCTCTTCTGCTGCAACTTCACACCGGTGCCGCGCACCGGCTACGGGTTCGGCGTGCCGGAAGAGGGCTTTTACGAAGAGATTCTCAACACCGATTCGGAGCTGTTCGGCGGTTCCAACCTGGGCAACGGCGGGCTGGTGTCTACGCGGCCGGTACCCATGCACGGCCGCAAGTGCAGCATCGCGGTGACCTTACCCCCGTTGGCCGTGGTGGCCTTCCGCAAGCGGTAAGGGGATCGTTCGGCGATTATGCCGCCAACCGCTCTTTCACGGAGTGCCCTTCAGGCCGGCTCTGTAACAAAGCCGCATCGTGCCCGGCGGAAGCCAAAGCTATAATAAGAACGTCGTGGCCAAGCCCAAAGAGCTCGAGGCGCGCCTGGAGCGCACGGAACAGCAACTGCGCCTTTTCCAGAAGATCAGCCGCTTCATGGTACGGGAAATGAGCTTGCAGGAAGTTCTGCAAGGGGTGGTCTCGCTGGTGGTGGAGTTCACGCAGTGCGATTCCTGCCTGGTGTACCTGGCGGATGGCGAGGACCTGGTGCTGTGCGCCTCCAACACGCCGCACCCTTCCACCATCGGCAAGGTGCGGCTGCGGCGCAAGGAAGGCTTGACCGGCTGGGTGGCCAATGAGCGGCGGCTGGTGGCCATCTCGCGGGAAGCTTACAAAGACCCGCGCTTCAAGAAATTCGGTGAACTGCCGGAAGACACCTACGAGGCGTTTTTGTCGTCCCCGGTGATCGCGCGCAATCGCGTGGTCGGCGTCATCAACGTGCAGCACCGCCTGCCGCATCAGCACACCGGCAGCGAGATGGAGGTGCTGACCACGGTGGGCGAACAGATCGGCTGCGTGCTGGTGCTGGCCCGCATGTCGCCGGACGCGGTGGATTCGGTGAACCATGTGGACCTGGTGCTTTCCTCAGGCCCGGTTTCGATGAAAGAATAGGAACATGAGCTTGCGGCTGGCTGGATGGGCGCGTGCGGCGGCGGCGGCGCTGGCGCTGACGGCGCCGCTGGCGGCACAGCGCTGGGAATCGAAGTACGTCTACGACGAAGACAAATCCGGGCTGGTCTTCACGGACCTGGCTTTCCCTTCGGCCAAGCGTGGCGTGGCGGTTGGCTTCATCACCGATGGGAAGCACGACGAACCTGTCTCACTGGTGACCTCGGATTCCGGCGAGCACTGGCAGCGGTTGCCGCTGCCGGAGATGCCCGTTTCGTTGTTCTTTCTGAATGAGAATCTGGGCTGGCTGGTAACCACCAAAGGCCTTTGGCAAACCACTGAAGCGGGCAAGCATTGGGTCAAGCTGCCCAAGCCGCCGGCGGAGATCCTCCGCGTCTCGTTCCTGGATGAAAACAACGGCTGGGCCGTGGGCTCACGGAAATCGATCCTGGAAACGCACGACGGGGCGCGACATTGGAAACCGGTGGCGGCGGCTGCCGAACCGCCGGGCGACCCGCGTTACAGCGCCTACACGTGGATCGCTTTCGCCAACCCGGAGACCGGGTTGATCACGGGTTGGAACATACCGGAGCGGCGCTGGGACGACGAGGTGCCCGACTGGATGGATCCCCAGTCGGCGATGCTGCGCTCCGACCTTCCCCACTTGAACTACACCGTGAGGACGCGCGACGGGGGCAAGACCTGGACCTCCGGTTCGGCCTCGTTGTTCGGCGAGATGGAACGGGTGCGTTTCTTGCCGGATGGGCGCGGCCTCGGGCTGACCGTATACTCACAGGGTTTCCACTATCCGAGCGAGGTCTACCGGATTAATTGGCGTACCGGCAGGAATGTCAGCATTTACAAAGCCCCGGAGTTTGCCGTCAGCGACGTCTGGCTGTCGCCGAAGGGCACGGCGTACCTGGCCGGCACGAGTGTGCAGGGGAAACTGCGCGATGTGGTTCCGGGAAAGGTGCGCGTGCTGGCCAGCACAGATTATGTCGAGTGGAAAGAGATAGCGGTGGATTACCGCGCCGAGGCCCATCGCGCGATCCTGGCGGCGGTGGATGAAGACAACATGTGGATCGCCACCGACATGGGCATGATCCTGAAGCTGGCGCCTGCCCGCTAGATTCTGCCGATTTTGAGATCCGATTCCCTTCCCAACAACCGCGCTTGGGGTTATAATCCAACTGGTTAGAAGCCGGATTTTGGAGGTTAATTGCCATGACCCGATGCGGTCTTTGGATGGCTGTTTTGCTCGTTGCCGGAGCCGCCGTTGCCGCGGCCCAGGACGTGGATACCGATTATACGAGCTTGCAGGATGCGGTAGCCAAGAAGGACGTCGCGGCGGTCAAGAAGCTGGCGACGGAAACCAGCGCCCTGGCGCGCCAGGAGATGGCGCAGCCGGCGGACACCGACCCGGATGCCGCGAAGAAGCGCCTCGATGATTTGCGCGCCATCGACAATTACACCGAATATGCGCTTTACGCCACCGCGATTCAATCCGACGCACCCGTGATGGTGGACCTGATCGCTCAACTGGAGCAGCAGAACCCCAAGAGCAAATACCTGGACGCGGGCTATCGGTACTACCTGCCCGCGCTCGTCAAGTCCGGCGATAGCGCGAAGATCCCGGAGATTGCAGAGAAGGCCGTGGCGAACTTTCCGGAGAACCCGACGCTGCTGTACTTCCTCGCCAATCACGCGGCCAACCACGGGCAGACCGACCGTGAGCTGACCTTTACCACGCGCATCATCGCGCTGTGGAACAGCCATCCCAAGCCGCCGGAAGGAGTGAGCGACGCCGACTGGGAGCACGAGCGAGAAGTCTCGCTCGGCCCGAGCTATTACATGGCGGGAATGGCTTATGCCGGCAGGGCGCGCTGGCTGGATGCCGACCGCGAACTGCGCGCTTCGCTGCCCTACGCGAAAGGCAATCCGGCCATGGAGGCGAACGCGCTCTTCCAACTCGGCATCGCCAATTACAACCTGGGCAAGATGACCCTGAACAAGGCGAAGATTCTGGAAGGCGTCAAGTTCAGCCAGCAGGCTGCGGCCATTCAAAGCCCCGTGGCGCAGCAGGCCTGGCACAATGCCCAGGCCATGAAGGCCGAAGCCGACCGCATGCGCTAACCGGGCCGGCGCGGACAGGTTTTGGCGCGCCGGAGCGCTTGCGCGTGAGTACGGTTGCGCGCTGCGTACAATCGAAGGTTAGGCTCGTTTCGCGCTAGTGTACCAACCGCTGCCTCAGGGTCGCGGCTCAGAAGACGCTTGGCAGGCACTTAAAACCCCATGGCTACGCGAAGAATCCTCGTCACCGGCGGCGCCGGATACATTGGCTCGCATACGGTTCGGCTGTTGCTGGAACGCGGCTACGACGTGGCGGTGGCGGACAATCTTTCGAAAGGGTACCGGCAAAATGTGCCAGCCGGACGCCTGTACGAAATGGATGTGGCCGACACCAGCGCCCTCACCGAGTTGATGCGGCAGCGGAAGACTGAGGCGGTGGTGCATTTCGCGGCCTTCATCGCGGTGGGCGAATCGATGCTCGAGCCGGAACGGTACTTCGTCAATAACGTGACGGGCTCGCTCTCGCTGCTGGCCGCCATGCTGCGTGCGGGCGTGAAGCACATCGTTTTCTCCTCCACCGCCGCGGTGTATGGCAATCCGCACGCGGTTCCGATCCTCGAAACCTTCCCCATTCAGGCGGTGAGTCCGTATGGCGAGTCGAAGGTGATGGTGGAAACGCTGCTCGGCTGGTTTGACCGTATCCACCATTTGACCAGCGTGTGCCTGCGCTACTTCAACGCCGCCGGATCCGCGCCCGATGGCGGGCTGGGCGAACAGCACGAGCCGGAAACGCACCTCATTCCGCTCATCCTCCGCGCCGTTCTCTCGGGTAAGCCGGCTACGGTCTTTGGCGAAGACTACGACACGCCCGACGGAACCTGCATCCGCGATTACATTCACGTGGAGGATTTGGCCGAAGCCCATATCCTGGCACTCGAATACCTGCTGGCGGGCGGCGCGAGCGACCGGTTCAATGTGGGGACGGGCTCCGGCCATTCGGTGATGGAAGTGATTCGCACAGTGGAAGAAGTCACGGGGCGGAAGGTGCCATACATCACTGGCACGCGGCGCGCGGGAGATCCGGCTCGCCTGGTGGCAAGCTCCGACAGGCTGCGGACCACGCTCGGCTGGCAGCCGCGATCGAGCGACCTGAAGACCATCGTGACCGACGCCTGGAATTTCGCGCGGCAGCACGCGTAGCAGACCGGGGATGAAGCCGGCATTCTTCAAATCGGCGGCAGACTTTCACGAGTGGCTCAACGCGCGCCACGCCACCGCGAACGAGCTGCTGGCCGGGTTTTACAAGAAAGAGTCGGGCCGCGGCGGCATCACATATCCCGAGGCGCTGGACGCGGCGCTCGCGTTCGGCTGGATCGACGGTGTCCACAAGCGAATTGACGCGGAATCATACACCATCCGGTTCACGCCGCGAAAACCGGGCAGCGTCTGGAGCGCGGTAAACATCAAGCGTGTTCAGGAGCTGGCTTCCCGAGGGCTGATGAAGCCGTCGGGTCTGCGCGTGTTTGACGAGCGCGACGAGCGGAAGACGCGGCAGTACTCCTACGAGCGCGAGCAGGGAAAGTTCGATCCGGCGCTCGATGCGACCTTGCGCGCCAACCGGAAGGCGTCATCGTTTTTCGATGCGCAACCGCCCGGCTACCGAAAGGTTGTGACGTTCTGGGTGATGAGCGCAAAGCAGCAAGAGACCCGTGCGCGCCGGCTGGCCCATCTCATCGAACACTCGGCATGCGGAGCGCGAATCGACCTCCTCAGCCCCCTGCGGAAGTGAAGCCCAGCGCCAACGCCAAGACAGCTCGAAATCAGCTCGAAATCAGAGTTGACAAGGCTACCGGCCTCGTATAGAACTTAACGATGACCAAAACTCGACTTCTCCCTGTAATCCTGAGTTCTCTGGTTCTCGCCGGCGCCCTGGCGCTCGCTCAACCCGAGCACAACGTTTCCGGCGCTCGCCACCCCAACCTGTCAGCGGCGCAGCGGCTCACCCAGCAGGCTTGGGACAAGATTGTGGCCGCCCAAGAGGCCAATGAGTTTGACATGAAGGGACACGCTCAAAAGGCAAAAGAGCTGTTGGACCAGGCCAACCGGGAGCTGAAGGCGGCAGCCGAAGCGGCCAACCGCAGATAGACCGCAAGCCATGACGTGCGGCCTTCTCACCGCTGGTCCGCAGACGGCGCGGGCAACTCCTGTGGCGACAGGATGCGCGCGTCCATCCAGCCGGCCTGGTGGAGTCGCTCCGGCGAAGCGGTGAACGCCAGCTTATAGCTGGTTTCCGCGATGGGCCCTTCCACCGCGGAGCTGCGTTGCGGGTAGACCAGCGCCAGGTATCGCAAAATGGCGTAGATATCGCCCTCCTCGGGCTGGCGCAGGCTGTAGCCGTTGGAGCGGAAATGGACCGAAGCGCCCTGCGCGGAAAGCCGCCACGCCAGGAACGCGCAGCAATGAATGGCGTGTTCGAACCAGGCGTCCAGGCTGGGTGGCAGGTCGCGGTCCAGGAACAGTTCCACGGTCCGCTCCTGCTCGCGGGCAAATTCCCGCACCTGCAAAGCGCCGGTGTGGGCGGTGGCCTTCCAGTCCACGTGGCGCGCGCTTTCCAGCACTTCGTATGGGCGGATGCGGTAGAAGTCGCGTCCCAGGCCGCGATAGTGTGCTTCCATTTCCTCGGCGATAGCCGGCAGCATTCGCTCCAATCCTGGCAGGGGGTCGAGCGGCGGGTAGACCAGCGTCTCGCGGAGCAGGGTGACGCGCGCGGTTCTGCGAAGAAACCCGAACGGGAACGAGGTGGAAAACGCGAAACCGTTTTCGCGATAAGCGCCGCGGCGCGGGAACCTCACCTCCACGGTCTTCTCCAGCGTAGCTCCGGCGGGGATGAGCGGAAAATACACAGCGGATTCGAAGCGCGCTCCGCCCGCATCCGCAATGCCCTCCACGCGGACGGATAGCGAAGGCATCAGCCACTTCACATTGCGCACGCGCATTTGGCCGGGAAAGCCGCGGCCGGCAGAAACGTGCTCCGGCGCCACGAAGTCGACTTCCAGGCCGGCCAGTGAGAGGCGGCCGAGCAAACCGGAAACCAGCAGCGTCGCGAGCATCGCCGCCAGCACCAGAAATAACAGGTTGTTAGCGGAAACGAAGGCGCCCAGCGCCGTTACCACCAGGGCGATCAGAAACCACAGCCCGCCGCGCGTGACGCGATAACGAATGCGCCGCTCCACCGCGTGCCGGAAACTGTGCCACAGTTGGCGCATGCCCGGTCTCGATTCTACCGCCGGCGGCTGGGCTGTGCATTACAATCGTCATGTATGCGCCGCACCCTTGTTCTCGCGCTCACTTCCGTGGCGATGATGTTCGCCCAGAAGCGCCCGTTCGATGCGAACGCCCTGATGGAGTTGAAGCGGATCGCCGATCCGCAGATTTCGCCCGATGGTAAGACGCTGGCATTCAGCGTGCAATCCATCGACCTGACCGCCAACCGGAAGCCGCAGCAGGTCTGGACGGTGCCGCTCGAGGGCGGCGCGCCGCGCCAGATCACGCACAACGGCGATAACAACAGCCGGCCGCGCTGGTCGCCGGACGGCAAGAGTATCGCGTATGTCTCCGACCGCGGTGGCTCATCCCAGATCTGGCTGATGGATGCGGACGGCGGCAACGCCAAGCAGATTACCAGCCTTGCGACCGAAGCCGACGGGGAGATTTTCTCGCCGGATGGGAAATTCCTGGTTTTCTCGAGCAGCGTCTACCCGGAATGCGGCGCCGACGATGCCTGCAACAAGAAGAACCTCGACGCCGACAACTCCAATCCGGTGAAGGCGCGGGTTTACACGGAACTGCTTTACCGGCATTGGGCCGCCTGGTCGTCGCGCCGCCGTAGCCATCTGCTAATAGCGCCCACCGGCGGCGGAGCCGTCCGCGATCTGACGCCGGGGGGCCGCGACGTGCCGCCGTTTTCGCTCGGCGGCCCGGACGACTATGATGTTTCGCCCGATGGCGCCGAACTCTGCTACGCGGTGAATCTCGATCCGGTGCCGGCGATCAGCACCAATACCGATCTGTTCGTAGTGCACACCGCCGGCGGTGGCACCGAGCCGCTGCAGCCGCTGAAAATCACCACCAACCCGGCCGCAGATGCCTCGCCGCGCTATTCCCCCGACGGCAAGTACCTGGCCTGGCGCGCGCAGGTGCGGCCCGGCTACGAGAGCGACCGCTGGCGGCTGATGGTGCTCGAACGGTCCACCGGAAGAGTCGTCAACCTGACCGAAAGCCTCGACCGGTGGGTGAACAGCTTCGTTTGGGCGCCGGATTCGAGCCGCCTGTTTTTCACCACCGGAGACCGCGGACGGCAGGCCATTCAGTGGATCTCGGTGAAGGGCGGGGAAATGCACGTGGCCGCGGCCGGCGATAGCGAACTGGACGATATGATGCTGGCGCCCGACGGCAAGACCATGGTCTACACGCAGCAGACCGGCGAATCGCCGGTCGAGATCTACCGCGCCGAGTCCTCCGGTGGCGCTCCCTCGGCTCTCACCCATTTGAACGACGCCGCGCTGAACGCGCACCAGCTCACGCCGCTGGAAGAGTTCTGGGTGGATGCGCCCGATGGCGCGCGCATCCACAGCTTCCTCATCAAGCCCTACGGCTTCGACCCGACACAGAAGTATCCGGTGATCATGCTGATTCACGGCGGCCCGCAGGGCAACTGGGGATATAGCTGGACCTACCGCTGGAACGCGCAGGTGTTCGCCGCCGCCGGTTACGTGGTGGTCGAGCCCAACCCGCGCGGCTCGACGGGCTACGGGCAGAAGTTCATCGACGAAATCAACGAAGATTGGGGTGGCAAGGTGTTCGACGACATCATGGCGGTCACCGACCACGTGGTGGCCGACGTTCCGTACGCGGATGCCAGCCGCATGACCGCGGCTGGAGGGTCTTACGGCGGCTACATGATCGACTGGATACTGGGCCACACGCAGCGTTTCAAGGCGCTCATCAGCCACGATGGCGTTTACGATCTGACCAGCGAGTTCGGCGCGACCGAAGAGCTGTGGTTTCCGCTGTGGGAAATGGGCGGCACGCCGTGGGATAAGCCGGAGGATTACCAGAAGTGGTCGCCTTCCAGCTACGTGAAGGAATTCCATACGCCGACCCTGGTTTTCCACGGCGAGCTGGATTTCCGCGTGCCGGAAACGCAGGGGCTGGAGCTGTTCACGGCGCTGCAGATGCAAAAGGTCCCCTCCAAGCTGGTGATTTTTCCGGATGAAGGACACTGGGTGCTGAAGCCGCAGAATAGCTTATTCTGGTACAAGACGTTCCTCGATTGGCTGGATAGCTGGGTAAAGAAATGAGAATTGCTCTTGGGGTGGTGCTGGCGGTAGTGGTAGCCAGTGTCGCATTGCTGCTGCTGATGTCCGGCCACACGGCGATCCAGGTGAGCCCGGCGGTGACGAGCATAGGTTTCAGCACTCCGGTCACGGTCCACCTGGCCAATCCGCATGGCGTGCGCGAAGTGCGCGGGCTGGTGACGCAGGGAGGCGCAGAGTACCCGGTATTCGATTCCAAGAGCAGCGCCACGCGCGTGTTTTGGAGCAGACACCAAGCGCCGCGCACTGTCACCTTCAACGCGGGCAAAAGTCAGGCGGCGAACCTGAAAGAGGGACCGGCCCGGCTGGTGGTCGAAGCTGTGTCCAACGATTTCGCCGGTCACACCGATTCCACTGCGTTCGACGTTACCGTGGTGCTCGGGGCGCCGCGCGTTGCCTCCGATGGCGAGCGGCATTACATCAACCAGGGGGGCGCGGAGTTGGTGGCGTTCACGCCTGGCGGCTCCTGGAACGAAGCTGGAGTCCGCGTTGGCACTTACACCTTTCGCAGCTTCCCGCTGCCCGGCCACCCCGCGCAGCGGTTCAGCATGATTGCTTATCCCTGGGACCTGCCCCCCGACGTTGTGCCGGTGGTCTACGCGCGCAACGCGGCCGGCGCGGAGGCGACCGCTCCCGTGATCGTCACCATCAAGCCGAAGAAGTTCCGCGCGCGCGATTTTGAATTGACCGACGCACTGATGGAGAAGCTGGTAAATTCGGTGGATCCGAACGATACCCTGGCGCCCGGCAAGGATCTGCTGGCGCGCTTCCTTCTCATCAACGGACCTATGCGCCGGCGCAACAACCAGCAGCTTGCCGATCTGCGCCTGCAAACCGAGGAGAAAATCCTCTGGACAGGCGCGTTCATCCACTGGGGCAAGGAAGAAGCCGATTTCGCCGATTTGCGCGACTACATCTACCACGGCCGGAAAGTAGATCGGCAGGTGCACCTCGGCTTCGATCTTTCCGACGTGGCGCACGGCCCGGTGTTCGCCGCCAATAACGGACGCGTGGTTTGGGCAAAGGATCTGGGGATCTACGGCAACTGCATTGTGCTGGATCACGGATACGGCGTGCAATCGATTTACGGCCACTTGAGCGAAATCGACGTCAAGGTAGGCGACTGGGTCGACAAGGGCAAGCGCATGGGAATCGCGGGCGAGACCGGCCTGGCGGGCGGCATTCACGTGCATTTCGGCATGCAGGTGGACGGCGTACAGGTCAACCCGCGGGAGTGGTGGGATGAGCACTGGATCCACGACCACGTGCTGATCCGGCTGCAGCCGGGAGCACCGAGCGGCGAGACGGCCGCTGCTGCGCCAGCGCCGGCCCCGGCCCATGCGCGCCATCACAAGAAAAAGCGGTGAGCGCGTACTCCCTCCAGGCCGCCTTTAGACAATCCGTTCCATCAGTGAGATGAGGTAGTCGCGGTCAAAGGGGCCGGAGTGGTAGGTGCGGGCCTCGAAGTAGCGCCACATGTTGCGATTCCGCTCCATGGTGTAGAAGAGCGGCTGCTCTTCGATCAGGTCCTTGTCCAACATCTCCTGGTTGAAGGCGCGCACTGAGCCCTCCAAGATGTAAGGAATGCGAAAGTCCTCCGTCGAAACCAGCTCCGCGGTGGCCGTGAACGTAACTTGCAGGATGCGGCCATGGACGTTGATCTGCAACAGGTTGGGCGAGTAATCGCTGTAAGAGGAAGCGCCGTATTCGGGCGGGTCCAGTAACACCACGCGATCGTCCAGCACCGTGTTGACGGCCGCCACGAAGTCCGCGCAGACGGAGTGCAATTCGTGGGCGGCGGCGCGCCGCACCGCTTCCACCTCTTGCACCCGGCGCAACTGGCGCTCATCTTTTTCGGATAGGGATCGGATGCGCTGCGCCAGCCGTTGCAGGCGGTTGTTGTTGGGCCAAGAGAGCGGGCGCCGCACCGATGTGTCCTCCCGTACCATAGTGCCCGACCGGGAGCAGCCAGCGCAATGCCTGCCTAAGCCTGACGGCGGCTAAGCCCGGCGATCAATTCGCTGGTCTGGAACAAATCCACTGTGTCCAGGTTGACGGCGAGGAGAATGGCGTCCGCAGCCTCCGCCGAGAGCGACCGTTTGCCCTTTAAGACGTTATGAATGTGAGGCTGGGAAAGCCCGGTCAACCGGGCGGTGCCCCGCTCAGTGAGCTCACCGCTGCGGATCCTTTCCCGCAGCGTCGCGATCAGGCGCGATTCGAGTTGCCGAAAGCCGGGCATACGGTGCAGGCGGGACAAAGGGGGCTATTTCTCCCAGAAATAGGCCAGTACTGGAATGTTTAGAATTCCGATAATAATCATCAAAGATATAGTTATAAATCACCACGGTTTTTAGGCAATATAAATGACTAGTAGTACTGGAGATAACGCTGCATGCCTTATAATTACTCAGGTATTCTCGTAATAAATCTAAATATGAAATAGTTTGACGTTTTCTGTCGGCAGCGTAAATTGGTGAGCGGGTCAGATTGGTCGGTGCGGCCGAACCTGATGGGCGGACGTCACCGGGAAGGAACGTTCTCAAGCATGCGTTGGAATCGGTCAAACGCGGTTGGTGTCGCCATGGCATCGTGCGCGTACTGCCATGGATATGGCACGCGTTTTGTGAGGAATGGAAAGGAGGTGCCCTGCAATTGCGCCTTGCGGGCGATTTTCAGAGCCTGTTTGGCGCGCTTCCGGGAGTGCTCCGAATCGGGAGCCCATATCGGCACGGTATCACTGGAGTTTTGCAGCGGCCGCAACAGCCGGCGCGTCTATTCCAGGAAGACGGAGGAGTTCATGGCGGATTTTTGCCTCGTCAGCCGCCGCGCATTGGACGAGGAGGAGCACCGGGTATTCCGCTATCATTTTCTGCTGGGCGCGGATTGGAAACTGTGCTGCCGCAGACTGAACATGGATCGTGGCAATTTCTTTCACTCGGTCTACCGGATCGAGCAAAAGCTGGGCCGGACATTCGCGGAACTGGAGCCGTATCCGCTCTATCCGCTGCGCGACTACTTTAGCGGCGTGATTCGCCGCCAGGTGTTGCCGCTGTCGGCCTGAACTCCGCGGCCGCGGCCCGGAGACGTCCGCCGGGCCGCGGCCGCGCGCAGACGTGCGAAGGCGCATGTTTCGCCACGCGCCGCTTCGCGCCGTGATCGCGATTAAACTGGAAAGATGCCCGCTCGCACCGACGAGGTCTGGAAGACATCCGCTGTTGCCAGCGTATACCTGGAAGGAGTTCGGGCTGCGATCCCCCTGGCACAGGAGCAGTTGGATGTGATGCTGCGGCTGCTGGCCGCGGGTGGCCGTCGGCTGCGGGATTTTCTCGACCTCGGCTGCGGCGATGGCGCGCTCGCCGGCGCGATCTTCGAGCGTTTTCCGCAGGCGCGCGGTGTGCTGGTAGATTTCTCCGAACCGATGCTGCAGGCGGCCAGGACTCGCTTTGCGCAACAGAGCTTCGCCGTGCGCTGCGCTAGCGCCGACTACGGGTCCGCATCCTGGATCGCGTCCGCCGACGCCTTTGGCCCTTTTGACGCCATCGTTTCGGGTTACTCCATTCATCACCAGCTGGACGAACGCAAGCGGGAAGTCTATCGGGAAATCTTTGGGCTGCTCGTGCCCGGTGGCCTGTTCCTCAACCTGGAACACGTTGCTTCGGCCTCGCCCTGGGTGGAGTCGGTGCATGACGGCCTATTCCTCGATCATCTCGAGCGGCTCCATCGCGACCGCAGCCGCGCCGAAGTAGAGAAGATCTATTATGACCGTCCCGACAAGGCGGCCAACATTCTGGCGCCGGTGGAAGCGCAATGCCATTGGCTGCGCGAGATCGGCTATGCCGACGTCGACTGCTATCTGAAAGTGTTTGAACTGGCAGTGTTCGGCGGCCGCAAGCCGCCGGCCGGCGACGGCTCCGCCAGTTGAGTTTACCGCAGCGAACACAACGCGCCCGCAAGCGGGCGTTGGCAGGTTGAAACCTGCCCCACCTAGCGGGCGATGCGGGCTCCGCCGCCGCGCATCAGTCGTAGCACTTCATCGAGCGTGGCCATGGAAGTATCGCCCGGTGTGGTCATGGCTAGCGCACCGTGAGCCGCGCCGCAATCCACCGCCCACTGCGGCGGCTGGCCCGTGAGGAAGCCGTAGATCAATCCCGAGGCGAATGAATCGCCCCCGCCCACACGGTCGAAAATCTCCAGGTCCGGCCGGTGCCTGGCCTGGTAAAACCGGCCGTCGGCGTAGCAGATGGCGCCCCAGTCGTTGCGGGTCGCGGTGGTGGCCTTGCGCAGCGTGGTGGCAACCACGGCAAAGGGAAACTCGCGCAGCACCTGTTCGATCATCTGCCGGAATGCGGCCGCTTCGAAATTGCTCAGGCTCTCATCGACTCCGGGAACTTCGAAGCCAAGCGCCGCGGAAAAGTCCTCTTCGTTACCGATCATCACGTCCACCAGCGGTGCAATGCTCCGGTTGACGTCTTGCGCTTTCTGCTTGCCGCCGATGGCTTGCCAGAGCGAGGCGCGGTAGTTGAGATCGTAGGACACCACCACCCCATGCCGGCGTGCGGCCCGTATGGCCTCCAGCGCTACCGCGGGCGTGGATTCGGAAAGCGCGCAGAAGATGCCGCCGGTGTGAAACCAACGGGCGCCGCGACTGCCGAAGATGCCGTCCCAATCGATCTGGCCGGGCTCGAGCTGCGAAGCGGCGGTGTGGCCGCGGTCAGAACATCCCAGCGCCGCCCGCGCGCCGAATCCCCGCTCCGTGAAGTTCAAGCCGTTGCGCACGGCGCGGCCGACGCCGTCGAAAGGCGCCCAGCGCACCAGCGATTGGTCGACGCCGCCCTGGTAGATCAGGTCCTCGACCAGCCGCCCGACCGGGTTGTCGGCGAAAGCGGTAACGATCGCCGTATCGAGACCGAAGCAACGCTTGAGGCCGCGCGCGACGTTGTATTCGCCGCCGCCTTCGTAAACGTCGAAACTGCGGGCGGTGGCAACTCGCTTGTCGCCGGGATCGAAGCGCAACATCACCTCGCCCAGCGCCACCAGGTCCCAGCGGCAACCCTGCTTAGGTTTGATCGTCAATGGCATCGTGTATTGAATCGCTAGGATAGCAAGCCGCGGGGGGAGGTGAGCACGGGCGCTGAGAGGGTGTCCCGCGGCATGGGCCAGCCGGTCCTCGTAAAGTTCATACGTATTACTTTTTTGCTATGATACGTATATGGCAAAGCTCACGTTGAGCGTGGACGGCCGCGTAGTTTTGCGCGCCAAGCATTACGCGAAGCGGAGAGGGGTCTCCATATCGAAGATGGTGGAAGGCTACCTGGCTGCGGTTGCCGAGCCGCCTTCTGCCCCCACCGCGGCAGCACCGATCCTGCGTTCCGTCCGCGGAATACTCAAGCATGCGGACATCGCCGATTACCGGAAACATATAGCTGCGAAATTTCGATGAAGAGAATTCTCTTCGATACTAACGTCATCCTGGATGTGCTGCTGGATCGGCAGCCTCATGCAGAGGCAAGCACGGCTGTCTTTGCCTCCGTCGAGACAGGCATTGCCGAAGGGATGCTGGCCGCTTACGCGGTAGCCACAATCCACTACCTTGTCCAAAAAGAGCTGGGCGCTGTCAAGGCCCGGCGAATCGTTTCGGCGCTTTTGAGAGTCTTTGGAGTAGCTGCCGTCAATGGCGCGGTCGTTCAAGAGGCGCTACAGTCGCCGTTGCCGGACTTTGAGGATGCCGTTACCGCGGCCGCAGCCCGGCTGGCGGGTTGCGAGTGCATCGTCACGCGGGACCCGAAGGGCTTTCGAGCGTCTCCCGTCCGTCCCTTGACACCAGAAGCGGTAACCGCGTCGCTTAACCTTTCGTAAACGCGCACGATGAAAGGGCGCGGGTCGCCTTGGAGTTCTCCCAGGCACCGCTCAATTTGATGCGGATCGTGCGGCGGCCTTGAGGCCATGCCGTTGCCGGAACCGGCCGAGCCGCCGGGATATATGCCGAAGGTGAGGCGGTCTTTCGAATGGGAAATCAAGGCGCTCAGGCCCGCCCTGCCGCCTCTTCCGCCAGCACCAACGCTCCCAGCACGCCTGCGCGCTCGCCGAGCTGTGGAAGGACGACGAAGCTCTCCATCTCCTCGATGATCTCCGCCGCTTCGATGTATCCGTTCAGCAGCCGGGCCAGCTCGGTGCGCACCATCGGCAGTAGGCATGGTTGCTGCAGCACTCCGCCGCCGATCACGATGCGCCGCGGCGAAAGCGTGCACACCAGGTTGTTCAGTCCAAGCGCCAGGTACTCCGCTTCCAGCGCCCAGGCCGGGTGCTCCGGCGGCAACTCCCGCGGCGCCATGGTCCACCGCGCGCGCATCGCCGGCCCGGACGCCAGGCCCTCCAGGCAATCGCCGTGAAACGGGCACGCGCCGCCGTAAGGATCGCGCGCGCGATCGTGCGGAATCCGCAGGTGGCCCATCTCGGGATGCAGCAGCCCGTGCAGCAGTTTTCCATTCACCATCGCGCCGCCGCCGATGCCCGTGCCCACGGTGAGGTAAATGAAATCCGCGAGCCCTCGCGCCGCGCCCCACCGGGCCTCCGCCAGCGCGGCTCCGCTCACGTCCGTGTCGAAACCCACCGGCACGCCCAAGCCCTTGCCGACGGTGCCCGCCACGTCAGTGCCGCGCCAGCCCAGCTTGGGAGTGCAGGTAATGTAGCCGAAAGTCGGCGAGTCGGGATGTGGATCCAACGGCCCGAACGACGCAATCCCCACTGCTTTCAGATCGCGGCCCGCTTCCCGCCGGAAAAACTCGACCACCGCCTCCAGCGTCTCCTCCGGCGTAGTGGTCGGAATCCGCGTGGTGATCAGATCCTCGGGTGTGGTGCCGATCCCGCAGACGAACTTGCTGCCCCCAGCTTCGATGGCGCCTAACACGTTTGTCGATTCGCTCCTGCCGCCTTGACCGGCACGGCCATGTCCGATCTGCGATGATAGCATCGCGGCACAGGGGACATTCAAGCAGACTTCACTGTCCCAAGGCGCCTGTCTTTGTGCCGCGTGGACAGTGCGGTCTGCCCCTCTTTACTCCCAGTGGATCGAATCAGTCGGCAACCCTCCGGCCAGACCGCCAGAGGCGAAGAGGCCTAGGGGCATTTCCCTCGGCTCACTTCGGCTTCGCGCCGTTACCGCCATCGATACCGTTTTGCTCCGAGTGGCCGTTGCCCAGTTCGCGCAGCACGTCGCCCACCACTTCTTCCATGCGGTCGGAGTGAAACTCGTCGTTCATCCGCCGCAGCGCGACGCCGATAATGTCGCGGTGATGCAATCTCGATCCCGGCCCCGTGCCGCTCAGTTCGAGCCACAGCTTGTGCGCCAGCGCGACGTCTTCCGGCCAGAGGCGCGGCGGGTGCGGGCCCAGGTTGAAGAACACGACGTCCTGTTGGTTTTCGAGCACGATCTCGAGTGAAAGCGACGGCCGCGGTTCCGGCAATTGCTCCCAATAAGCGCCCACCAGCGCCCCTTGCTCGGAGGGTGTCAGCTTGGGCGAAAGCCCCATCACGATGCGCGAACTGCGCAGCCGCGCCGCTGTCTGCACCACGGCTTCGTATGGGTCCGTGCCCGGCACCACCATCAACTCCACGTGTTTGCCGGCCTTTTCCGCCAGCGTGACCACGTGGCTGAAGACTTCAGTCTCGGCGCTGGCGAAGATCTGGTCGGTATCGAGCGCGTGCTCGCCGGACGCGGCTTGCGTCACCGGACGGACCGAGATCACCACGATATCCATCTTGCGTGTGTCGGTCTTATGCAGAATGCGCGCCAGGTGCTGCAGGCGGTTGGGGTTGCGCACCGCGACCAGCACGTTGCCCGGCCGCACGCTCACCGACGCGGCCGAAACCTCCTCCCGCGCATCCAGCCGGAATTTCTCCATCTCCTCCCCGTGCGCCGCCCTCCGTTTCCGGTTATAGATATCCGAAAGCTCGAAGACGATGAAGAACGCAACCGTGAAGGTAACTCCCGAAATAGTCGCCACTTTCTTGGTCACCACGTTGATGATGGCCAGGCCGAACAGGGTTAGAGTGATCAGGATCAAGCCCAGCGGGATCTCGGTACGGCCGATGCGGAAATTCAGCGGCACCTTCCAATCGCGGTTTTCCGGTTGCTTATATCGGAGCACCAGCACCGAAAGCGCCTTCATGGCGAAGCTCCATACCACGCCGAAAGCGTAAGCTTCGCCCAGCAGGTATACGTCGCCGCGGCTGATCACGATGGTGACGATCTGCAGAATGACGATCAGGTTGATCAGCCGCGACGTGGTGCCGAATCTCTTGTGTGGATGCCGGAACCAGTCGGGCAGCACGCCGTCTTCCGCCACGCGATTCAGCACGCCGTTCGAGCCGATGATGGAGGTGTTGACGGCGCCCGCCAGAATCAGCGTGCCCACCACCACCACGAAGCCGTGAAACAGCAACCGCAATGATGTGGGCCCGATCAGGAACATCGACAAGCCGCCAATCAGATTGTCCAGAAATTGCGGCCGCGCATTGTCCGGAATGATCATTACCGCGAAGAACGAGACCAGGGAGGTGAAGCCCATGCTGTAAAGGAAGATTACCGTCCCGGCGCGCTCCAGGTTCTTCAGCTTGGGGTGCGCGATTTCGCGGTAGACCTGCGCCAGCGTTTCGAATCCGCTCATCGCCAGCAGCGAATGGCCCAAGCCGATCATGATCGCGATCGCCGTGATCGACGGCGCCAGGGTGCCGCGCAGCCATCCCATCGCATCCGGACTGAAATGCAGGTTGGCCCGCGTCGGCAAGGGCACCGGGTTGTACCCGTTCTTCAGAACCGTGGCCAGGCACCAGAGAATCAGTATCACCACCATCACCGTGGTGATCTGCATGATGCGCAGCGCCTTCTCGCTCGATTCATGCATGCCGATGATGTTCTTACGCCAGAAATACAGCGTCACCACAACCGCAAAGGCGGCTGCGAAATACGGCGTGTTGACGTGCAGGCCGGCCATCCCCATCCGCTGGCCGGCTTCGTTGATAAGGCCGCCGAGGTACAGGCCGGCGCTCACCGAACTGATGGGGCCGGTCAGCACGTAATCGAACATCAGGGCCGACACAGAGAATTTGGCGAGCGTGCCGCCCATCGCTTCGTGCACCACTTTGTATACGCCGCCGCGCACGAACATCGAGCAGCTTTCGATGTAGATGGCGCGGACGGCATAGGAAAACAGCATGATCGCCAGGATGAACCATGGCGCCGCTTTACCGATGGCTTGTTCGGCGATGCCGCCCACGTAGTAAGCGGAGCTAGCCAGATCGCTGAGCACGATCGCCGCCGCCCGCCAAAACGAGATAAAGGACAGCATCACGGTGGTGGCGACCACTACTTTCACCGCCGCCGGACGTTGCTGATTGGTCACTGAATGGTCTCTCCCGCTCGGCCGCTGGGGCACTCTGGCGAATTGTCAACGCGCCTGCGAGGTGCTGACGGGTTGGAACTGGAAAGCGATCTGTCCTTACGTGGGACTGCGCCCCAAACTGATTTCCCCGCCTCCGGGTGGAGTTGGCCTCAACATATTAGCATACGGTGAGGGGGCGAAATGCGTAGTCGGGCTCAATGGCTGGTCGCACGGGCGGATCGCAGGGCTGCGCTCCGCCGGGCGCCGGTGCTATCTCGCCGGCGGTTTCAAATGCGGGTGTGGTTCACTTGGTGAACGAGACCAGTTTCCCCGCGTCATCACCTGCGCGAACACCACACCCACCATCAGCGCCGCAGACGGTGCGATGTGCACGAAGAGACGGGGAAGCGAGACCCTGACGTGCATCTCGGTCGAGTCCCAGGCGCTGAAGAAATAAACGCACGGATAGAGCAGCAGCGGCAAACCGACGGTCGCGGCCCAAGGATACCACCGCGATTTTTCCCTGGCCAGAGCGAGATAGGAGAAGGCGGCCGACACCAGCAGCCACAGCAGGCTCCAGCGTCGTAATGCTGTCAACTCTTCCATCGTCCAAAGCAGCAGCGGGCGCGCCCGGTCAAGGTTAGACACGAAGACGGCAGGCGTGAAACGCGCAAAATCCGCTTCCCGCGGCACTCCGAGGCTACTCAAGAACACCGACCAACTCAGCCATAGCCCGAACCCGGGGAGGATTGCCCACGTCCCCAGGTTCCAGTTCCGCCCCCTTACAACCAGGGGAGCAATTGCAACTGCGAGGCATAAAAGCGGGACAATGCCGTCCGCCTTGGTAAAAGGAAGCAGCGCGGCGCTCAAACCCAACAGCCGCGCCGATGCCATGGATCGGGTCCGCCAGTATTCCACGCAGTGGACAACCGCGCACACGTACACGGCCGAGAGCGCAAAATCGGCGTAGCCGGACGACGCGCTGCCCTGGCCTATCAGCAACGCCGGCACCAGCAGGAAGGGAATCAGCGTGAAGGTCCCGGACCAGCGCCACTGGCTCGTTCGCTTTGCCGCGGAGAGAAGGAGCAGCGCGACGGCCAGATAGAAATACGGGCCGATCAGTTTGATCGTGCTTTGATCCATGCGCCCCAGGAAGCCATTGATCCACGATTCGAGGAGAGGCAGCAGGGGCGGATAAGTCCGGTGGAAGAAGTCGTAGTTGCTGGTGTAATATTGGACCGGGATCGCCCCGCCGTGCAGGAACGCAACCTTAGCTTTCGATTCCCAGTTGAACAACCCATCCCAATCCAGGCTTTCGCGATATAGGGAATACCAGGTGACGAAACCCACCGGAACCGCGACTAGCGCAAGCACGATGGTCCCGGGAGCGGTACAGAGGAATCCGGGAAAGGCTGGCAACCGCCAATTGCGCCGCTTCCATGCGTAGCCTGCCGTGCCCAGGCACACACCGGTTACCGCGCAGCGCAGCGGTGCTCCCTGGATTAGAAATCCCAAACAGAAAGAAGATAACGAGACCAGGCCCGCGCCTAATATGAGCGCCGTACCACAGGCCCCGCAAGTGTCAGGCCGGGAAGCATGGGGGCGCAGCAGCATAACTATCCCGAGGCCGCCAGCAAAGGCAATCGAAAGGGCAACTAATGACAGAAGGATTCCCATGTGCCTGCGAAGTTATTGGGTGAGATATAGAGTCCGGATGTTACCCGGCTACCACCCGCCGCCCAGGGCCCGGGATCGGTCTTGAAGAAAATCAATCCCGCCATTTCGGAGGAACGGGGCACGCTCTCGATTGTCCTGGTGCCGCTCTTGCCGGTTTCGCCACAAAAGACCGCTGCGACCGGCCGCGGGTACGCAAGATGCGAGATCGTGAAATAGACCCGCAGCGTGGAAGGCTCGCCGGCCGGTCCGACGAACAAGAAACGCTTGTCGAGGGCGTATCTCCGCAAGCTGTCTTCGACGAGCAACGCTGGGTGCGGCACATCCAGAACCCGCAGAAAAGAATCGCTCGTTTCGTACGGTTCCAGTTGCGCGAAAGAGCTGCCCGCCCGAATTGCCCGTAGCATTACTGTGCACGTTACAGCGGCATACAGAGCGTAGACGCAAATCACGGCCGTTCTGATCGAGGCGTTCCGCTGTCGCCGCGGGGCACCCCTATCTTCCTGCATGAAGCCGTAGCGTACCACAGGTACGTCACATCACCGCGCGACGAAGCGATGCCTGTTAGACAGGGGCGGCAGTAAGACCGGGGCGACAGTCTTGGCCCGGTGACTGGAAGCAAGCGCGACGGTGCTTCACTGCGCCTCCGGTTGGAGTGCGGCCCAGCATATTAGTATGTGGTGAGGGGGTCGAAATGTCGCAATCCGATGCGGAATCGCTGGCGCGCCAGGTGATCGCGCGGCTGCGTTCCGCCGGGCACAGGGCCTATCTCGTCGGCGGTTGCGTGCGCGATCTGCTGCGCGGGGCGAGCCCCAAGGATTTCGATATCTCTACCGACGCGCGCCCGGACCGCATCATGGATCTATTCCCGCAATCGGGCCTGGTCGGCGCCCACTTCGGCGTCGTTCTGGTGCGCGACGCGTTCGCGCAGGTGGAAGTGGCCACCTTCCGCAGCGACCACGATTATGAGGACGGCCGCCGGCCCACCGTCGTGCTCTTTGAAACCGACCCGAAGGCCGACGTGTTGCGGCGCGACTTCACCATCAACGGCCTGATGATGGACCCGGAGAGCGGGCAAGTGCTGGATTATGTCGAGGGACGCGCCGATCTCGCCGCCCGGCTGGTGCGCGCCATTGGCGATCCCGACGCCCGCTTTCGCGAGGACCATCTGCGGTTGCTGCGCGCTGTGCGCTTCGCCGCCCGGCTGGGATTCTCCATTGAGCCGGCCACTGTCGCGAGCCTGCGCCGCCATGCCGCCCTGATTGCGCGCGTATCGGCCGAGCGCGTGCGCGATGAACTGGTCCGCATTTTCACCGAAGGCGGCGCCGCCTATGGCCTGGACTTGCTGGATCAAAGCGGCCTGCTGACCTTGCTGCTGCCCGAAGTGGCCGCCATGCACGGCGTCGAACAGCCACCCGAGTTTCACCCCGAAGGCGACGTTTGGACGCACACGCGTCTGCTGCTCGCTAGTCTCGATCGCGCTACACCAACCCTCGCCCTGGGCGCGCTGCTGCACGATGTGGGCAAGCCGCCCGTGTTCCGCGTGGCGGACCGCATCCGCTTTGACGGCCACGTGGAGAAAGGGGTCGAGATGTCCCGCGCGATTCTCACCCGGCTGCGATTCTCGCGCGACGAAATCGAGCAGGTGGAGTCTTTGGTGGCGCATCACATGCACTTTAAAGATGTGGGCCGAATGAAGGAGAGCACGCTCAAGCGCCTGATGCGCCTGCCTCGTTTCGACGAGCACCTTGAACTGCACCGCCTGGACTGCCTGGCCAGCAGCGGCCATCTGGAAACCTACGACTTGGTCAAGCACAAGTGGGAAGAGATGACCGCCGAAGAGATCAAACCCGCCCCCCTGATCACCGGGGCCGACCTGATCGCCGCCGGCTACCGTCCCGGCCCTCGTTTTGGCGAGATCCTTTCCGCCGTCGAAGACGCCCAGTTGGAAAGCCGCCTGCGCACTCCAGCCGAGGCCCTGGATTGGGTGTTGGAGCAGTGGCCGTTGGAAGGCGGGAGCTAGCGACGGCTGGGCGGGTTCGGCCATGCTGAGTGCGGTGGGGCATGCTTCAGCTTGCCAACGCCCGCTTGCGGGCGCATTGTCGTCAGAACCTGGAAGTAGGTCAATCTACGAGCCGGACCTTGGACCGCAGATGGCTGTCTGCGCGGACGGCGCCCACCAGCTTTAGCGTTGCAGTTCTCCTTCTGTGTATTGCCGTGGTGGGTATGTGGATCTGGCACCGCATGACGGGGCCGATGTATGAGCCGGGCGATGTGCGCGCGGGCAAGGATGTCGCCGAGCCGCTAACGCCTCCGCAAGCCAGCGGTGGGCGGTGGCTGATGGCGCCGGACATCGAGCTCTATCACTTCGAGGAGGGCACGGGCACGCCGGTGCTGGTCGTGCATGGCGGGCCGGGGTTTCCGCCCACCGATCCCTGGCGCGCCGGAAAACTCCTGCCATACAGGGTCATCTATTATCACCAGCGTGGCTGTGGGCTCTCCAGCCGTCCCATCCGGTCCTTCGGCGGTTCCAACATGTACAACAACATGCGGAAGGTGCACCGCACGCTCGGCCTGCCGGCGCAGGTGGGGGATATCGAGCGGATCCGCCGCATTCTCGGTGTCGACCGCCTGATCGTGATCGGCCACTCCTTCGGCGCGGAGTTGGCCGCGCTCTGGGCCGCGGAGTTCCCGGACCACGTGCGCGCGCTGGTGTGTGTGGCTCCGGCCGACTTGGCTGTTTTGCCGAGAAAGGCCGCCGACGAGGGCGACTTGTTCGACCTGATCCGGCGGCGCCTGCCCGAGAACATGAAGCCGGAATACGAACAGTACCTCGCCGATTACTTCAATTTCCGCCGCGCCTTCGCGCGTAGCGAAGCCGAGTCGTCGGCCTTCTACGGCCGTCTTGCCAAGTTCTGGGGCGCTGCCGGCGCGCCGCGCGGAACCTCCGCGGTTGACGCGGCCGGCTATGAGCCGCTGGGCATTTATGTCAGCATGGGCGCGCACCACGATTACCGGGCTGCGTTCGCTGATGTCCAGGCGCCGGTGTTGGTGATTCACGGCCGCGCCGACATGCAGCCGGAATCGGTGAGCCGGGGTTTCGCCGCGCGCTTCAAGAATCATCGGTTCGTCAGCATTGAGGGTGGGTCTCACTTCGTTGCCGACGAGCAGCCCGAAGTCTTCGCCGCGGCGGTTAACAAGTTCCTCGGTGAACTGTAGAAGAACCTCTTCGGCGCGCTCAAGGGCCGTGAAAAGACGCCCCGCAAACGGGCGTTGGCATGCTTGCATGCCCCACCAGGAGCCTAACCCGCCTTACTCACCGGACCATCGAGCGTTTGAGGGTCCGCAGCGAAGCGTTGGATCGTTTCGGCCAGTTCTTTGCGCCGGATAGGTTTCGCCAGGTAGCCATCCATGCCGCAACTCAGGTACCGCTCCTTATCGCCCTTCATGGCATTAGCGGTAAGGGCGACGATGGGAATGTGCCGGCCGCTGCCCCGCTCGGAACGGCGCAGGGCCTCGGTGGCTTCCACCCCGTCCATCACCGGCATTTGCACGTCCATCAGCACCAGGTCGAAACTTTCGGCCGCCAGCGCGAGCAAAGCCTCCCGTCCATTTTCGGCAACCGCTACGCTGTGCCCTTCCCGTTCGAGCAATTTGACGGCTAACTGACGGTTCACCGGATGGTCCTCAGCCAGCAGGACGCGCAACCGGCGCACCGGTTCGATCCGCGGCGGCAATGCGGGGTTCGCGGCGGGAGTCCCGCTCCGCGGCGGCCCGGCAGGCTCGGCTTGAATAGTGAACCGGAAACAACTGCCTTGGGCGGGTTGGCTTTCGACCGAGATGGATCCGCCCATCATCTCGACCAGGCGCGCCGAGATCGTCAGCCCGAGACCGGTGCCCCCGTAGCGGCGGCTCATCGATCCGTCGGCCTGGGAGAAAGCCTGGAAAATCGCGCGCTGCTTCTCCGGCGCGATCCCGATGCCGGTGTCGCTCACCGAGAATTCCAATTCCATATCGCCGTCGTGGCTTCGGGACCCCACGGTGAGTGCGATCGAACCACGTTCTGTGAACTTGACGGCGTTTCCGAGGAGGTTCAGCAGCACCTGCCGTAATCGCATGGGATCTCCAATCACCCGCTCCGGAACTTCCCGGTCGACTTCCGACCGCAACGTGACGGGCTTGAGACGGATCTGCCACGCCAGCACCTTCATTACCTCCGTCACGCATCCTCGCAGGTCGAAGGGGATGGGGTCCAGTTCCATCTTGCCAGCTTCGATCTTGGAGAAATCCAGAATGTCGTTGATCACCGTCAGCAACGCATCGGCGGAAGTCTGCACCGTGAGCAGGTATTCCCGCTGATCCGGAGTGAGGCTGGTATCGAGCGCCAACTCCGTCATGCCAATGACGCCGTTCATGGGCGTGCGGATTTCGTGACTCATGTTGGCGAGGAACTCACTCTTGGCCCGGCTGGCTTCCTCCGCGCGGTCCCTGGCTTCCACCAATTCCGCGTTCACCCGGCGCAGCTCCGCAGTACGGCTCAGAACCTCCTCTTCGAGACTGGCGCGGTGCAGCTCCAGGTCGTGGTCGCGCCGCTGAATCTCGCCCAGCATCTCATTGAAACCGTCGATCAGCGCGCCCAGCTCATCGTCGGAAAAGCGGTTGGCCCGGATGCCGTAGTTGCGGAGCACCGTCACCGCCTTGGCGGTCTGCACCAGGTGGATCACAGGCTCCGAAATGAGCCGTTCGAGACGAGACGCGAGCAAATAGGCAACGAAAATCGAGAAGAGCACCACCAGCGCCACGGTTGGGACGGTAACTGCCAGCCGGTGCCAGAGCTGCCGCAGGTCCGATTCCAGCCAGACGCTGCCGATCGGCTGGCCTGCCAGCTCGACCCTGCGTACGGCGATCAGACCACCCTTCTCAAAAAAGGTTCTCTCCTCGCCAGGCGACGCCGGAACCGGCGGGCTAGACCCATCGGCCACCCGGTAGCTCGCGAACAGCTTGTCATCAGACGAGAATATGTAGGCGGCCCGCATGGAAGGGTAGGATCGAAGCGACCGCAAGGTCTCGCCGGCCGACGCCGTATCGCCGAAGCTGAGCGCGGCCGTGCTGTTCTGTCCGATCAAGCCGGCGAGGATTCCGAGCTGGTCCCTCATGGTGTCGCAAGTAGTGGCGATGTCGGCGAATCCCAGCAACGCGCACGCGGGCAACAGTACCGCTACCACGGTGAGCAGGATGATAGTCCTGAGTTTGTTGCGAAGCGAGAGCCGCTGGATCGGCCGCAAGGGATCGAAGCTCATCGCCGGTTCCCCCAGACCTTTGTAGCCAGGCTCAAGAGCTTTGAGCTCAGCCTCAGTTGCGACCGTTCCGCGGCTTCGAGGTTGATGGCAAAGTGGATTCTCCGTTCTGCGACCTGGAAGCCGATGATGCCGCCACTCGGGCAGAATGCCGGCGCGTCTCCCACAGTGAGGACGGCTTTGCCTTCGAATCGCTTCAACACCAGCTTTAGCGGCGTGACCGATCGAGCTACAAACACGATCTGACAGCCGAGCGATTCCTCCGGCCGATTGAACCGGCGGACCACCACGCTGCGGCTGCCGACGGTCCTTCCAGCCATCGTTTCGTCGATCAGCGGACCGAAGGGATCGGGGCCCAGGATCCCAATGCAGAACGTCGCCGCCGCGTCTTCCGGCCAATCCACGAACTTCGCGAAGTTGTACAGGAAGGCTGCCTTCACCTGATACTCGGTTGGCTCCTGCGCACTCAGCGGCTGGGCAAGCGCCAAAAGAACCGGCACTATGGCCCACCGCACCATCCCGACGCTTCGCCAGCGGCGGGCCACCGGATGGGAGCGCCCATTCAAAACTTGAGTACCACCCTTCCGAAAATGCTGCGCGGAAGCTCGGTGCCGACGATTCCGTATTGGCCGCCGAATTCGAGAAATCCCGGCTGCAGCAGATTCTGACCCACCAAACTGATTTCGGCCGACTCGCCGAGCCGCCGCGCCACTCTGGCGTCCAGCCGCCAGTGCGGTGGAATGCCGTTTCCCACCAGCCGCGAAGTCCAGGTGACGGTCTGATCGAAGCTCAGCCTGGCCGGCAGGTTCAGCAGGGAGCGGATCTGCCACGTGTACTCCGGTGAGCAGAGGGCAAAGTCCCGGCTGAGGGCGTCCATGGAAGCGGAATTCAGCCGATAATTCACGTGCAGCATCGAGTATGCCGAGCTCATCCGCCATCGCCTGGCAACGTTCCAGTTAACGGCCAGTTCCCCGCCGTAATCGATGGCCTTCGCGCCGTTGCCATACAGATAGGGAAGCTCCATCACGTCGGTGCCGTCGTCCGGCACTATGGCCGGCGCCAGAGGCTCCATGGTTTCCAGATCCCGGTAGAAGCTGATAAACGTCGCCGCGTCGAAGGAGAGGCTTCGGCTCATTTGCGCCCGATATCCGGCTTCGTAGTCCGTCATGCGTTCCGCACTCAGGTCGGGATTCCCCAACAGGTACAGCACCGCCGGAGTGCCCGCGCCCAGCGATGCGGAGCCCAATTCGACGTCGATATCCGCTTCCGCTCGCGCCGGCTGCCGTACGGCGCGTCCGGCCGAGAGCCAGAACGTGCTGTTGGGCGTCGCTGTCCAGGCCAGCCGGGCGCTCGGTTCCAGATCGAACCCTGTGAACGCATTGTGCTCGACTCTTGTGCCCACGGTGAGCCAGAGGTTGTCCGTGAGGCGGACTTCGTCCTCCACAAACGCGCTGTACAGCGGCTCCACGCTCACCGCAGGCGAAAAAGAGATCCAGCTTTGCGAGCTGAGATTGGTGACCGTCCTGCGGTATCCAACTCCCCACACCACCTCGTGACGGTTTCCTATGCGATGGCGGTTCTGGTAATCGAAATCCAGGCTGGTCTCCGCGGTGGGTAGGCCCAATTCCGTGCGGTGGTAAGCGGAGTAGTAGACCTGCAGGGACTGTTCCGCGCCGTTGTCCGCAGTTCGGGTCCAGCGGCCCAGCATGCTGCCGCCGTCCGCCTGCTGGTTTTGCCGGAACGGGATCGAACCCGGCAGCGCGAACAGCGAATCGGTGGTGTGGCCGGCCTGGTTATCGAAGAGGCCCCCTTCCACGGATAAGGAACTGTTTTGGCCGAGGTTCCAATCCGAGCGGAACCCTGCGTGCGCCCGTTGCCAGCCGTCGCCCGCCCCGGCGCCATCGGCTTGAACCGAGTCCGCGACATTGTTGTATGCGCCCCAGACGCGGTAACTCCCGCCGACCCCGGCGCTTCCGCTGTACGATACGCCGTCGGCCGCGTGCGTGTAGGAGCCGGAGCCCACGCTTGCCACTCCGCCGCGCATGGCCTTCGAGGACCTGGTGACTATGCTGATTATGCCATTGACCGCGTTGGCGCCCCATACCGATCCGCCGGGGCCGCGGATTACTTCGATGCGCTCGATCTCATCCAGCGGCAAATCGATCTGGTCCCAGTAGACGCCGGAAAAGGCCGTCGAATACACCGACCGGCCGTCGATCAGCACCAGCACTTTATTCGAATAACGCGCATTGAAGCCCCGAATGCTGATCGCCCAACTGCTGCCATCGATCTGCGCCACGTTGACGCCGGGAACCATTCGCAGCAGGTCCGGTATGTTGGTGGCGCCGGAGCGTTCGATGTCCTCGCGGCTGACCACGTAGACGGCGGCAGCGGTGCGCGCCAGCTTCTGCTCCTTTTTCGACACAGTCGTCACCTCGGTGTCGAGAAGCTGCTCCAGCGAAGCATCGGCGAGATCCCGCTGGCACCAGCCCACGCCGGCGGCGAGGCTCGCCAGCGCTAACAGCTTTCTTATCAGGGCCGGGGGTGGCTTCACGCGAATTCGGCTCATGCCTACTCATCGGCTCTTACCGCCGCGGAGTTTAGCCGCCATTTCCCGGTTTGGTCCGCCAGTGTGGCCCAAGCCCAGGCGGCGCCACGGTACCAGGAAATGTCGAAATGACTCCAGATGCGGCTGGCTTAACCGCCCGCGCCAAGTCCGAACTTTGAGAACTGTGTGTTAGCTAAATCGCCGCGGCTGTTTCCCGCGGGACCGCCGCGGCGGCCGGCTTGCCGCTCAGGCGCTCCATGTACACATAAATCACCGGCGTGATGTATAGCGTCAGGAACTGGCTGACCATCAAGCCGCCCACCACGGCCAGGCCGAGTGGCTGGCGCGCGTCGCCGCCTTCGCCGTAGCCGAGCGCGATGGGCAGCGTGCCGAACAGCGCCGCTACCGTGGTCATCATGATGGGCCGGAAGCGCCGCATGCAACCCTCCCAGATGGCTTGCTCGGCCGATAGCCCTTCTCGGCGCTTGCCGATCGCGAAGTCGATCATCATGATGGCGTTCTTCTTCACCACGCCGAACAGCATGATGATGCCGACAAACGCGTAGAGGTCAAGCTCCTTGTGGAACAGCAGCAGCGTCAGCAGCGCGCCGAATACGGCCGACGGAAGACCGGAGAGAATCGTGATCGGGTGAATGAAACTTTCATACAGCACTCCGAGCACGATATAGATCACCAGGATGGCGACGATCAGCAGCAGGGTCAGGTTGCGGAAGGAGTTTTGGAATTCCTTCACGGTTCCCTGGAAGCCGGTGCTGATGGTGGACGGCATGTGGAGGTCGAGAATGGCCTGGTCGACCTGGTCCACGGCCTGCCCGAGCGAGAAGCCGGGCCGCAGGTTGAACGACGCGGTGACGGCGGGCAACTGGCCGTAGTGGTTGATATTGAGCGCGCCGGTCTGGCGGTGGGTCCGCGTGACCGCGTCCAGCGGCACCAGGGACCCCTGCGAGGAGCGGATATAAAGCTTCGACAGCGCGTCCGGCGTGCGCTGGTATTGCTTTTCGAGCTCGAGGATCACTTCGTACTGGTCGGCGGGCGCATAGATAACCGACGCCTGGCGCTGGCCGAAAGCGCTGTACAGCGCGTCCTGCACCTGCTGCGCCGTCACCCCCAACGCCAGCGCGCGGTCGCGGTCGATTTCGACCATCAACTGGGGCGCGGCGATATGCAGGTCGTCGCTAACGCCGACGAAGCCGGGGATCTGCTGCATCTTGGCGGTCAGGCGGGGCGCCCACGCGTACAGCTCCTTGAGGTCGGGGCTCTGCATGGTGAGCT
>CAVXJY010000087.1:0-58560 GCA_963761855.1 Bryobacterales bacterium
TCGCGGATCGCGGCGGTTTGTTCGTCCGGCACGGTTTCGGCCAGGAACTCCCGCCACGCTTGGGGATTCCAAACCGAGCGCCACGGCCAGAGGTCCAGCAAGGAATCCTGCGCGGCTGGTGCGCAGTGGATGGAAACCACGGGACGTCCATGATAAGGGCTTGTCAAGGGAAAACAGAACTTCCCCTGCACTCGGAAGTGTTTCCTGAAGCGCCGCAGTAGGTCCGACGAGCTGCTGAACGATTTGCCGTTTTCGATCCGTTGCGAATTGGGTCAACGCATCAGCGTCAGCGTGACCAGACATCCATTTGCGGGAACAGCGCGAAGCCGTCCACGAAGATTGAGTTTGAGTGAACCGGCCGGCCTCGAAACAGACGGTGTGGCACATGAGGAGGCAAGGCTCCTTGTTGCAGTCCCCTGTACGGCGAGGAACGGCCGGTGGATCGCTGGCAAATCGTAGTTGGGCTGCACACGGCAGGGTGTTGTTGTTTTCCCGCCGGAGCCGCCCGTCGCGACTGGTGCTCCGGCGGAACGGCCCGGAGGGGTCAAGGGCGCGCCGGTTTTTGGCGCGGCGGAGCGAACCCTTGACCGCGAGGACCGTTCTGCTATCGGAGATTTCCCGACGGGCGGCTTGGGTGGGAAAACAACCTTTCCCGCTGGTGAGCTTTGAGCTTTTTCTTACGCCACTGCCTGAGCCTCCGTTTCGGCCGTCGGTGCACTGCGCACCTCGAACGGCTGGCCGGATTTGTCCACCGCCAACAGATACGCCACCAGCTTGCGCGCTACCGCCAGGGTCGCCCGGTTGCGATTTCCCCGTTCCAACTCCCGCGTGTGTAACGCCGCCAACTGCGGGTTCCACCGCGGCGCCAGTTTGGCCGCTTCGACTAATACCGTCTGTAAGTGCGCATTGCGCTGTTTCGAGAGCGGCCCCCGCTGTTGTTTGTCGGCCGAACTGACCAGCGCCGAAGTTAGTCCGCAGTAACTCACCGCGTGCGCCAAGGAAGAGAATCGGTGCGGGTCGCCCACTTCCAGGGCCCAGGTCAGCGCCGTCACTTCGCCCACGCCCCGAATGCTCTCGAGAAGGATCACTCGCTTGGCCAACAGTGAGTCCTTTCGCAGCCGCGCCAGCAACTGCTGCTGCGTCGTCTCGAACATCTCCATCGCACCACGACTGAGCCGCAGCAGGTCTTTTACCGAGTCCGGCACCTCCGCCACCGTCTCCAGCAACTCCGTGAAGTATTGCTTCCCGTGCAGCCGTTGCTTGTTGTACTCCGCGCCCACCTCCATCAACAGCCCGCTCATCTTGTTCTTCATGCGAGTTGCCTGGCCGACCACCAGGTTGCGATAACGTAGCATCCGCCGCAGTTCGCGGATCTCCACCGGCGCCACGTAGCACGCCGGCAGTAAGTCGCAGCGCACCATGTCGGCGATTTTCCGCGCGTCCAGCTTGTCGTTCTTCTTCTTGGAGGCGGCGATGGCTTTCATCAGCGCCGGGTGCCCCATCTGCAGCTCGGCCGCAAACGGTCGCAGCGTGTCGTAGATCCAACCGCTGAACAGCGTCGCTTCCATCGCCCCGCGCCACGGCTCCGACCGCTCGCCGGCCCACTGGCGCAGCACGTCGTGCGTCGCCCGCAGCTTGCCCTCCTCGACGATCGTCCCGTCGGCGGTCTTCACGCAGTAGCTGACGCTTTTCTTGTGGACATCGAATCCGATATAGTGGTTGACGTTCATGGGGTTCTCCTGTTTGAGGTTTCTGAGCCGGCTCCGATAAGCCGGTCTCGGCATTGTACCCTTCAGGAGAACCCATTTCCATCGCGGCCCTTATACATTCAAACAGACGGGACGTAACCCTGCCCCTCAGTCCTGCTTAAAGGAGAACGCCTGTTGCGCGACAGACAGGCCTTCTTTTGGTGGACGACCGCCCTTGTCCGGTGTCAAGCGGCGGCGCAGTGTGATTTCCAGGTTGCGGACGAAGCTGGGCGAGCCTAAGGGACGCCCGGTGTGAGTGTTCTCGCGAATAGCGGCGGTCTGTTCGACCGGCACGGTCTCGGTCAGGAAGTCCCGCCAGGCTTGGGGACTCCAGGCCGAGCGCCACGGCGAGAGGTCCAGCAATGAATCCTGCGCGGCGGGCGCGCAGTGGGTGGCCGCGCTGGACCACGGCAAACGCCTCCGGTTCCGCCACCAAACCGGCGCGAACCGGGTTGAGCTCGGCGTAGCGCAGGGCGGCCCAGAGGTGCGGCGGGTCCAGCGGGCACGAATAGAAGCGGCCCTGCCAGACATGCCCCGAGGACAGGTGAAGGGCGTTAAAGTAGGCAGCGTAACGTCCATGGACCTGCTTGAGCACTGCGGCGAGAGAGTCGGGCTGCGTCCGGGACGGCAATCAGGTGGACGTGGTTCGACATGAGGCAGTAGCCGAGGAGGGAGAGGTGATGGAGCCGGCAGTAATGCCGAAGCAGTTCCAGATAAACGAAGCGGCCGGCGTCGGACTCCAGGATGAAGCGGCGCGCATTGCCACGCTGAGTGACGTGATGAGGCGTGCCGACTGCGACAACGCGGGACAAGCGAGCCATCGGTGAGAGCGTGCATCGAGCGAGGAGAGTTTCTCGGAAAACGTCCCGTCTGTTTGAATGTATAAGGGCCGCGATGGAAATGGGTTCTCCTGAAGGGTACAATGCCGAGACCGGCTTATCGGAGCCGGCTCAGAAACCTCAAACAGGAGAACCCCATGAACGTCAACCACTATATCGGATTCGATGTCCACAAGAAAAGCGTCAGCTACTGCGTGAAGACCGCCGACGGGACGATCGTCGAGGAGGGCAAGCTGCGGGCGACGCACGACGTGCTGCGCCAGTGGGCCGGCGAGCGGTCGGAGCCGTGGCGCGGGGCGATGGAAGCGACGCTGTTCAGCGGTTGGATCTACGACACGCTGCGACCGTTTGCGGCCGAGCTGCAGATGGGGCACCCGGCGCTGATGAAAGCCATCGCCGCCTCCAAGAAGAAGAACGACAAGCTGGACGCGCGGAAAATCGCCGACATGGTGCGCTGCGACTTACTGCCGGCGTGCTACGTGGCGCCGGTGGAGATCCGCGAACTGCGGCGGATGCTACGTTATCGCAACCTGGTGGTCGGCCAGGCAACTCGCATGAAGAACAAGATGAGCGGGCTGTTGATGGAGGTGGGCGCGGAGTACAACAAGCAACGGCTGCACGGGAAGCAATACTTCACGGAGTTGCTGGAGACGGTGGCGGAGGTGCCGGACTCGGTAAAAGACCTGCTGCGGCTCAGTCGTGGTGCGATGGAGATGTTCGAGACGACGCAGCAGCAGTTGCTGGCGCGGCTGCGAAAGGACTCACTGTTGGCCAAGCGAGTGATCCTTCTCGAGAGCATTCGGGGCGTGGGCGAAGTGACGGCGCTGACCTGGGCCCTGGAAGTGGGCGACCCGCACCGATTCTCTTCCTTGGCGCACGCGGTGAGTTACTGCGGACTAACTTCGGCGCTGGTCAGTTCGGCCGACAAACAACAGCGGGGGCCGCTCTCGAAACAGCGCAATGCGCACTTACAGACGGTATTAGTCGAAGCGGCCAAACTGGCGCCGCGGTGGAACCCGCAGTTGGCGGCGTTACACACGCGGGAGTTGGAACGGGGAAATCGCAACCGGGCGACCCTGGCGGTAGCGCGCAAGCTGGTGGCGTATCTGTTGGCGGTGGACAAATCCGGCCAGCCGTTCGAGGTGCGCAGTGCACCGACGGCCGAAACGGAGGCTCAGGCAGTGGCGTAAGAAAAAGCTCAAAGCTCACCAGCGGGAAAGGTTGTTTTCCCACCCAAGCCGCCCGTCGGGAAATCTCCGATAGCAGAACGGTCCTCGCGGTCAAGGGTTCGCTCCGCCGCGCCAAAAACCGGCGCGCCCTTGACCCCTCCGGGCCGTTCCGCCGGAGCACCAGTCGCGACGGGCGGCTCCGGCGGGAAAACAACAACACCCTGCCGTGTGCAGCCCAACTACGATTTGCCAGCGATCCACCGGCCGTTCCTCGCCGTACAGGGGACTGCAACAAGGAGCCTTGCCTCCTCATGTGCCACACCGTCTGTTTCGAGGCCGGCCGGTTCAC
Source organism: Bryobacterales bacterium (assembly GCA_963761855.1). GTDB lineage: Bacteria > Acidobacteriota > Terriglobia > Bryobacterales > Bryobacteraceae > Bog-375. The sequence continues at coordinate 4,106 of CAVXJY010000087.1, forward strand.
TCAAACTCAATCTTCGTGGACGGCTTCGCGCTGTTCCCGCAAATGGATGTCTGGTCACGCTGACGCTGATGCGTTGACCCAATTCGCAACGGATCGAAAACGGCAAATCGTTCAGCAGCTCGTCGGACCTACTGCGGCGCTTCAGGAAACACTTCCGAGTGCAGGGGAAGTTCTGTTTTCCCTTGACAAGCCCTTATCATGGTTTCCCCCGGTTTTCGTTCCTCGGTCAGATGATCCAACACGTTCCGTCGCTTGTGGACCTGGCACCGCTGGATCGGCGCCGATTCTCCGGCGTATTTCTTCACGGCTGCCGTTAGGGCCTTGCCGCCGTCCAGAACATAAAGCCGCGGTATCGTGAAGTCCAGCCCGCGGTTCAGCAGATCGCCGAGCAGTTCGCCGACCACCGTGGCGTTTTCCGTGGCGCCCTGCCGAATCCCCAAGATCATTTTCTTCCCATCCACGGTGATGCCCAACACCGCCACCAGTTGCTGTCCGGCAAACGGCGTCGCATCGATCATCAAGGCGCAGAACTGAATCTTCTCCAGCCGCCGCTCCATCACCGCCTGCAACTTCGCCCGGCTGGCCTCGATGAAATGTTCGCTGACCGCGCTCTTCTCCAATCCGTACGCCTCGGTGAATTGACGAACCGCCTCGCCGTATTTGCGCGTGCTCAGCCCCAGCATCAGTTTCTCCCACACGGTCTCGGTCAACGGCTCGCCGCGGTGGAACAGTTCGTAGCTGCCCAGCCGCACTTCTTGTTCTTCGCTGCGCACCCGCGGCCGCTCGATCGGCACCTTCTGCCCCATCACTACGCAGTAGCCGCGCTCACTGCCCCACCGGTTCGCGGTCCCTCGGTGATCACCGCAAAACCGGCCATCTGTGATCACTTCAAAACCGGCCAACGAAGCCGCGGCCAGGACATGAAGTTGTTTTACCGCGTTGGTGCCGGTTCGGGCAAGTTTTGGTTTGGCTTGCCCTGACGCGTCCTGTTCGATCCCGACCAACGGGAGGGCGTAGGACGCTTGTTGGTTTTCCTTCTCAAAGAGGTTTTGGTTTGGGTTTTCAAGGGGGTCGCAGGGGCGAAGCCCCCGCAGGGCGCGGGGCGGCGCTCTGACCAGGTGCGCCCAGCAATCGGACTCACTGGGTGCCTCCCGCAGTGGCGGCGGCCGTTTTCGTGCGCCAACTGCGCGGGCCGCACTTGAGTACGTGCCCGTGGTGGAGGATGCGGTCGAGCATGGCGGTTACCGCGGCCACATCGGCCAGCAGTTTTCCCCAGTCTTCGACGGGGCGGTTGGATGTTAGCAGCGTGCTGGCGCGCTCGTAACGGCGCATGATGATTTCCAGCAGGTCTTCGGCCGCGGTCAGCGGCAGCTTGCGCATGCCGAAGTCGTCGATGATGAGCAGCGGCACGGTGGTCAGCGATTCCATAAACTCCTTGCGCGTGCCGTCGGCGACCGCCTCGGCCAGATCATCCAGCAGCACGTGCGTCTCGCGATACATCACGCGGTAGCCTTGTTGGATGGCGGCTTGGCCGATGGCCTGGGCCAGATGAGACTTACCCGTGCCGCCGGGTCCGAGGAACAGCGCGTCTTCCCGTTTGCCGAGAAAAGCGCAGGTGGCCAGGTCGAAAACCAGACTGCGGTTCATCTTCGGATTGAAGGTGAAGTCGAAGTTGTCCAGGGTCTTTTGCGGGTCGCGGAAGGCAGCCTGTTTGCGGCGGCGCTCAAGCAGTCGCTCGCTGCGCCGGGTCAGCTCGTCGGCGACCAGGCACGAGATCAGATCGATGGGCGCCATGGCTTCGGCTTGCGCCTGGTGCAGTCGGGTTTCCAGCACGGTGGCGATGCCGCCGAGCCGGAGTTGTCGTAAGGCTCTCTCTAACTCGATGAGATTCACAGTTCACTCTCCTTGGTCTTGTCTTGAATGAAGTCGCGGTACAGGGTAAGTTGGCGGATCAGAGGATCGACCTGGCGCAGGCTTAGTGGCGTCTGCGGCCGCCGCTCCAGATAGCGGCGCACGAAATGATACTGGAAGACGCCGACTTCCAAAGCCGCGGCGCAGGCATCATCGACGGTTGCGCGCGCCGTACTTCTTGACCAGCGACAACACGCCCAGAATGTGACGCACCGCGATCTCTCCGTTGGCTTGGTGCATGCCTCGGCAGAGCGCGCCGATCTGGGAGCCGGCTCTGTCGGCGCGGCTCAGCAGTTGCTGCGTGCTGAGCGGGGTTTGTTTGGGCCGATCCTCATCCTTGATGCGATGGCCGCCGCGCGCATGGCGCAGGTGCTCCCGGAGTAACTGGCCCGTGCGCGGGTCCAGCAAACGGACGTTTCGCGCATCCCACTGCACCTGAACGCGCCGGCCGATCCAGCCCGGCGGCGCGCCGTAGTAAGCCGCCTCGACCTCCACGCAGCCATCCAGATGCACCGTGCGCTCGCCGTACTGGTAATAGCGGAAGGGTTCGATGGGCAGCGGCAGCAAAGCGGGCCGCTCTTCGGCGAACATGGCCGCAACCTGCCGCTTGGTGGTGCCGTGGATGCGCGTGTCGGCCCAACGCTCTTCCCAGTGGTCCAGGTAAGTCTGCGCTTCCGCCAAACTTTCAAAGCGCATGCCTTTGAGCGGCGTCTTTTTGGCGTGGCCGACGCCGCTTTCGACCTTCCCTTTTCGATCCGGATCCCGGACACGGCAAGGCAGGGCGACCGCGCCGTAATGTGCCAGCACATCGCGGTACAGCGGGTTCAGAGTGGGATCGTAAATGTCCGGAGCGAGCACACCCTCGCGGAGATTGTCGAGCACAACGACTCGGGTGGCGCCGCCGAGCCGGCGAAAGGCTTTTTCATGCAACTCGGCCCAGGTCTGAGAACTGGAGCGGAACACCAGCAGGCGGACCGATTTACGGCTGCAGCCCAGGGTCAACACGAACAGCCGCACGCGCCGGTACTTGCCGCTGTGCGGGTCGCGCACCATCGGTCCTTCGCCATAGTCGACCTGGGCCTCTTCACCGGGCGCGGTCTCGATCACGACGCGGGCCTCCGGCGACGGGCTGCCCTGCAGTTTCCGCACAAAGCGCCGGACGCTTTGATAACCGGCACTGAAGCCGCACAGGTCCACCAGGTCCTGCCAGATGGCCATGGCGTTGCGGCCCCGCGAGAGCCCAACTTCGATCGCATCGCGGTAGGGTGCGCAAGCGCTGGCCGAGGGACTGCGGCCGGGTTTCGGTTCGGCTGCGGTAGGCGCGCTGGCAGCCAACTCCGCGCCAAAGTCGGTGATCACTTCTTTGGCCGGTTTTGCGGGGGCCGGGTCGTCGCCGCCCGCCGCAAACGGCTTCGCGCCGGCGGAGTCGGTGATCACCTCGATGGCCGGTTTTGACCGCGCGAGGTCGGTGATCACCCCGTTGGCCGGTTTTGCCGGTGAAGCGCGCCCCCACCCGCCTGGTGGTCGCAGGGCGACGCCGGCCTCTTTCAGATAGCCCGAGGCCGTCTCGCGGCGCACACCAATAGCGCCTTGAATCCGTCGCAGCGACCATCCCAGCCGCCCCAACGCTATGACTTGCTGTTTCTTTTCATCGCTCAAGACATTGCTCACATTGACGGAGGGTATCGCCCTCGCGTCGAATCAATGTCCTGAACGCTGCTTATCGTTGGCCGGTTTTCAAGTGATCACGTATGGCCGGTTTTGGGTGTTCACCGGTTCGCGGTCCGCTCCGGCAGCCGCCGGCTGCGTTCGCCCACCAGTTCCCGAACCTCCTCCTGCATCATCAGATCCATCAACTGCAAACCGGCCTGGCGAACCAACTCGCCCACGCCTTTCCGGAGCCAGCCCACCATCTCGGCCATCGGGAGCACCATCTGCACGGCTGGATTTCCTTCGGCAGCCATGGCCTCGAACTGTTTTACTGCCTTCTGGGCATCAATCTGGTATGGTTTCTTCATGTAGCGACTCTCCTTTTCTTTGCCAGAAATTTCCCCGAGGCTATCACGCCTTCAGGGGAACGAGAGTCGCTACTTTCTAGGGATTTCTACGATCTACCGGACATTTCCCGTATTTCGTGGTTCGCAGACGATGGATTAACACCTCGACAGCCTCGCGCTCGGGTTGGAGGTCCGCCCAAGTGGAACTCACGAAAACGCTAATGGGCAAGAGCACGGCTCACGACCTTCCGCCTCATTGCGCCTCCAAAGGTAGGCTTGGAGGCCGGCCCATGTGAGGGCTGGCCGAACACTGTTCCATCGTGGTCGTGGACTCGGTAATGTCGTGGAGATGAGCACGAACCGGCCGAGAACTCCTTGGGAAGTGCGGTGCAGATGATACGCTTGCCGTTGGTATTGCTACCTGCCTCGCATCCGCCGTGCTGCATAGGATTTCGCTCTATGGGGTTTCCGTGTCTGATATCGTACACAATCATACACCACGCTGATTGCGGGTGAAGGAAGTGCGAGGAGTGTGGGAGGCTGAAAACTGCTTGGAATGCGTAGCCTTCACATTTCTGAGGGATTGCCTCTTTCCCACAGCCCATCCGATTGAAACATCACCCCACTAAAATGTTTGCATTCCGAGTTGTTCTCCGCTAGGCTATTCCGGTGATGGACCGAAGGGCGCTCTTGGCAGTCGCCGTCTCGCCACTACTGCCTTTTCGAAGTCGTACCGAACTCAAAGTTGGCGAATGGGTCCGGATGGTGGCTCTTCCGTCGTCCACCGCTCGGTACGCCTCAAGCACGAATCCGGACTTCAGGCGAGTTGCGTGGATATATCGGCGCTGCCTCGGGGGACGATTTCAGATCGTCTACATCGGCGATGACGGCCGTCCTAAATTGGACGTCAGTCGGGAAGTCGCTCCTGCCATGGGCACGTTGGGATGTTCCATCTCGATCGAGCCTGAATGCGTGGTCCAGGCATCTATCCCCTGCGTTTAACCAGAGCTGCTCGTGGCAGCCACGTTCGAACGCGTCGGAATGTCACTTCCCCGTGTTTGCGGTCGCGCACTTCTGCGCTTCGTTCATCGTGCCGCCGGCCGCCATTCCCCAACTAGTGGCACCCTTGCCCAAATATCCCGACTCGCTGCCCAGTTTGCACGCGAGCTTCCATGAGCCTCCGTCTTTTACGCTGAATGTTGCTGAGACCATTCTATGGTTTTCCGGGTGGCCCATCGAGCTTCTCTGCTCAGTCTGGCGCTCAAGCACCACGATGAGGAAATCCGCCTGGGACTCGTCATCCACGATGACGAACCTCCCGTGCCTCGCCTTCATATCCTTCACGGTGTCCGCCAGCTCCGGATCGGCGACCTGCTGACCGTTGACGGTGGCATCGGCAGCCTTGATAAACACTTTGCCCAACGTTTTATCAGCCGCGTTTAGTGTGCCCGAGTAGAACCCGGCAATCATCACGCACCAACAAATACAAACCTCACGCAACATGGGTATTGTTCTCCTGGCAGTAAATATACCATATTTCAGAGTTTTTGATCTGAAACAAGGAACCGATTGGGGCGACGACTCCCTCGGGAACTCATAGCAGTCCGTTTAGGAAATTACGCGCTACAAGGCCCTACACCGCGTTGGACCGGGGCGCGGCGGGCCGGAAACGACCAGGGCCGGCAACGATCTGATTCGGTCCAAACCACACCTGCAAGAGCTGCTGGGAATGCCTGGATTCGGGGTTTTTGAGCCATCCTCGACCCGGTCGGGTAAGTTCTGCTCTGTGAGCCTGATGCGCTCGATGATGTACAACGTCTTGATTTGGGGTTTTTGAGCCAGGGTCACGGCGGTGAATCGTCTTTGAAATCAGTCCGGTTCATTTCGTCTTGCTTTCATAACCGAAACAGTTTAGGATAGATGACCTGTGAACAAGACCCAGATCAAGGAATTCACGAGTTGGCTCGGCAAGCGGTCCTACAAGGTCCGACTGAAGCGCCTCGGATTGAAACGTATCCAGGAAATCGCCCGCCAGAACGGTAGAAATAAAAAGGCGGTGACAGACGGAACGTTCCCACTCGTCAATCGCTAGTCCCTTCTGGAACCGAACCGCCCGTGTGGTCGACGGTGCGAAGGTCTCGGTGTCAGAACGCCCGACGGCAACCCCGCGCTTCGTGGCGTTAGGTTGCCTCCCGGAAATGTCCGGTAGATCGTAGAAATCCCTAGAAAGTAGCGACTCTCGTTCCCCTGAAGGCGTGATAGCCTCGGGGAAATTTCTGGCAAAGAAAAGGAGAGTCGCTACATGAAGAAACCATACCAGATTGATGCCCAGAAGGCAGTAAAACAGTTCGAGGCCATGGCTGCCGAAGGAAATCCAGCCGTGCAGATGGTGCTCCCGATGGCCGAGATGGTGGGCTGGCTCCGGAAAGGCGTGGGCGAGTTGGTTCGCCAGGCCGGTTTGCAGTTGATGGATCTGATGATGCAGGAGGAGGTTCGGGAACTGGTGGGCGAACGCAGCCGGCGGCTGCCGGAGCGGACCGCGAACCGGTGGGGCAGTGAGCGCGGCTACTGCGTAGTGATGGGGCAGAAGGTGCCGATCGAGCGGCCGCGGGTGCGCAGCGAAGAACAAGAAGTGCGGCTGGGCAGCTACGAACTGTTCCACCGCGGCGAGCCGTTGACCGAGACCGTGTGGGAGAAACTGATGCTGGGGCTGAGCACGCGCAAATACGGCGAGGCGGTTCGTCAATTCACCGAGGCGTACGGATTGGAGAAGAGCGCGGTCAGCGAACATTTCATCGAGGCCAGCCGGGCGAAGTTGCAGGCGGTGATGGAGCGGCGGCTGGAGAAGATTCAGTTCTGCGCCTTGATGATCGATGCGACGCCGTTTGCCGGACAGCAACTGGTGGCGGTGTTGGGCATCACCGTGGATGGGAAGAAAATGATCTTGGGGATTCGGCAGGGCGCCACGGAAAACGCCACGGTGGTCGGCGAACTGCTCGGCGATCTGCTGAACCGCGGGCTGGACTTCACGATACCGCGGCTTTATGTTCTGGACGGCGGCAAGGCCCTAACGGCAGCCGTGAAGAAATACGCCGGAGAATCGGCGCCGATCCAGCGGTGCCAGGTCCACAAGCGACGGAACGTGTTGGATCATCTGACCGAGGAACAGAAACCTGGCGTAGCCAAACGGCTCAACGCCGCCTACGCCTTGGAAGATCACGAGGCCGCCAAACAGGCTCTGAACGCGCTCCACCGCGAGTTGATGGACCTGAATCCCAGCGCGGCGCGGAGCCTGGGCGAGGGGATGGAGGAAACCCTGACGGTGCATCGACTCCATGTTCCGATGCAACTGCGCAAGACGCTGGCCAGCACCAACGTGATCGAGTCGGCGTTCTCGATTGTGGAGCAGGTTTGTAAGAACGTAAAGCGCTGGCACGGAGGCGACCAGCGCGAGCGCTGGGTGGGGTCAGGCCTCCTGGTGGCGCAGGCGCAGTTCCGCCGGATCGTCGGACACAAACAAATCCCGGCGCTCATCCGTGCACTGGAGGTTCAAAAGCCGTCTAAGTTGGGGGTTGCCAAGCAGCGGAAGGCATCGTAGAGTGGGTTACGCGGGGGTCGCTACTTTCAACGGAAATCCGGGCATTCCCTGCCTCCCGTCCGTCACCGAGTTTCCCTTTCCTCGCTCTCATTGATCGGCCTAAGGGAGGCAAAGTACCCTTCCTTCAGCAGCTGTTTGGCGGCCTCCTTCATATACTCAACCGTCACGCGGGGTACGATAACCAGGCCCGGCAATCCAATGCACACATTGCCGAGCCGCTGTTCAGCACCCAAGTCAACGGCGAGACGCTCTGGATCGCAGAAGTGGATGCGGTAGCGCGAGCCATCCGCTAGTGTAAAAGCAGCGCAATCAAAGAAACCTTTTTGCTCGACGTCGATTGCGATGGGTTCGTCAAACTCACAATCAAGCGACAGGAGTGGATACTCCGTCTCTTCCATGCGACCTCCCTACTTCAACTTAACCTGATCCACAAGCTCCTGAAACCGCTGACGAGGATAAGGGGACAGGCTACGAAACCCCGAAACTGCGTGAGATCCTTGCTGCGCTGAAGCCACCAAGAATTCATCATGGCACGAATGGCGCGTGTGGTTGGTTCCCGGCCTATGGCATCACGTCACGCAGCGCGGGACCAGATCGGTGACAGGACCAGATCGGTGACTGACGGGACGAGACCAATGACGGCCGGAACGTATACTGTAGTTTCATGCCGTACGCGTTTCGCCACTCGATGTGCAACGAGGTTTTCGAGAAGCGGGCTTTCGCGGAAACGGTGAAGGCTATCCGGCGTGCGGGATATGGCGGGATCGAAATCGCTCCGTTCACGCTGGCGGACAGCCCGGCGGATATCTCGGCGGGACGGCGCCGCGAATATCGGGGGGTGATGACTTCCGAGGGCCTGGCATTTGTGGGCCTGCACTGGCTCATGATGAGCCCGCCGGGGCTGCACGTCACCACTCCGGATAACGCCCTGCGCCAAAAGAGCTGGGATCACATCCGCCGGTTGATCGATCTCTGCGCCGATTTAGGGCCGGACGGCGTGATGGTCTTCGGTTCTCCGCAGCAGCGTTCCTCGACGGGCGGGCTGAGCGGCGAGCAGGCTACACGCCATTTCACCGATGGCCTCAAGGCGATCGCGCCCCAGGCCGAAAGCCGCGCCGTCACGGTGCTGGTGGAGGCGCTTTCCATGGCGCAATCCGATGTGGTCGAGTCGCTCGAAGAAGCGGCCGGCATCGTACGGCAGATTTCGAGCCCCGCCATCCGCACCATGTTCGACGTGCACAACGCGGTCGACGACGCTGAGCCGCACGCCGTGCTGATCGACCGTTACTTCGAGCTGATCCGCCACGTCCACGTCAACGAGCTCGACGGACGCCACTGCGGCAGCGGCGGGTACGATTTCCGCCCCGTGCTCGAAACGCTGGCGCGGCGCAGGTATCAGGGCTGGATCTCGCTCGAAGCTTTCGACTCTTCTTACGGGGGCGAACGCATCGCCGCCGAATCGCTCCATCATCTCAAATCCGTCATCGCGAAAATCTTATGAGCCACTATGTCATCACGGGAGGAGCCGGGTTCATCGGCTCGCAAATCGCGCGCGCGCTGCTGGCTGCGGGCGCCGGGAAGATCGTCGTCATCGACAACCTTCTCACCGGGCACGAAGCCAATCTCGAGGAAGTCCGCTCGCGAATCGACTTTCAGCGCGCCGATATACGCCGCTACGAGGAGATCGCGCCCCTGATCCGCGGCGCAGCGGTGGTATTCCATGAAGCCGCCATCCCGTCGGTGCCGCGTTCCATCGACGACCCGGTGCCGTCGCACGAAGCCAATATCGATGGCACATTCAACGTGCTGCGCGCGGCGCGCGAGGGCGGCGCCGGGCGCGTGGTCTATGCGGCGTCGTCCTCCGCCTACGGGGATACCGCGGTGCTGCCCAAGGTCGAATCCATGACGCCGAATCCGAAGTCGCCCTACGCGCTGCAAAAGCTGGTGGGCGAGTATTATTGCGGCGTGTTCGCAAGCGTCTGGGGCCTGGAGACGGTGGCGCTGCGCTATTTCAACGTATATGGCCCACGGCAGGACCCATCCAGCCCGTACTCGGGTGTGCTCTCGATCTTCCTAAAGTGCGCCATCGAGCGCCGCGCGCCGGTCATTTTCGGCGATGGCGAACAGTCGCGCGATTTCACCTTCGTGGAAGACGTGGCCGAGTTAAACCTCAAAGCAGCCAGAGCTAAGAATGTTTCGGGCAGGATGTACAACGGCGGCAATGGCGGCCGCATCACGCTTAACCAGGCATGGCGGCTGGTGCAGGAACTGGAGGGCGTCAGCATCCCGCCCGAATATGGGCCGCCGCGAGCCGGCGACGTGCGCGATTCCCAGGCCGACACCACCGCCGCGGCCCGCGACCTGGGCCACGCTCCGCGCTTCTCCTTCGAGCAGGGCATGCGCCGCACCCTCGACTGGTATCGCCGTAGCCGCTGAAGCCAGCGCAAAAAGCGCAATGCCGGTCAAGCAAAACCGCGCCCGTTGAATTACACTCCGGGCTTGGAGGCATACATGATCCTTTGGAAACGCGCCGCGGTGCTTGGGCTCTTGAGCTGGCTGATTCCCTTTGTCATCTCATTTCTGTTATTCCCGTTGAAGCAGCCGAACGCCGCATTGTTCGAGACTCTCATGAACCTGGCCCTGCTCCTCACCGGCGGGGCGCTGCTCAGCGACTATTTTCGAAACCGGCCGGTTGCGCTGCGCGAAGCGGTGCTGTTGGGAGCAATCTGGGCCGGCATGAATCTTCTGTTCGATTACCCGATGTTCGCTTTTGGACCCATGAAGATGGCGGCGTCGCGATATTGCTCGGAGATCGGCCTCAGCTATCTGGCCTTTCCGGCGCTGGCTTTCGGGGCGGCGCGTCTGGCGCGGCGATGAAGGCATCCACCGAGCAGGACTACTACCAGCGGATCGTGCGCACGCTGGTGTTCATCCAGGCGCACCTGGACGATGACCTGGAACTGGACCAGGCCGCTGCCGTGGCGGCCTTTTCGCGATTTCATTTCGCGCGCATTTTTCGGGGCCTCGTCGGCGAAACGCTGAAAGAGTACGTCCGGCGGCTGCGGTTGGAGCGCGCCGCCCGGAACCTCAAGCAGGACGACGAACCCATCACTCAACTTGCACTAGAAGCCGGATTCGAAACTCACGAATCTTTCACGAGGGCATTTGCCGCCATGTTCGGAATACCACCTTCCACTTACCGTGCCGCGCACAAGGCTGCGCCAGAGGCGGCCTCCGGTACTCACATAGACGATGTGGCGGGTTACCATCCGCCGGACTACGGAGAGGTTCCGCCGCCGGAGATCAAAGAGCTCTCGCCCATGCGGGTGGTTTTCCTGCGCCATGTGTGGCCGTACAGCCAGGTTGGCGCCACCTGGGGACGGCTCATGGCCTGGGCTGGAATGCGCGGCCTGCTGGGGCCCGGCATGAAAATGTTCGGCATCGTGCATGACGATCCGGACGTGACACCGGAGGACAAGATCCGCTACGATGCCGCCGTCACCGTGAGCCGCCCCGTCGCGCCCGAAGGCGAATTCGGCGTGATGGAACTGGCCGGCGGCTGCTACGCCGTGGCTACCCATCGTGGACCCTACGAAGCGCTGGCGAGGACCTATCAGCACATCTACGGTGCGTGGCTGCCCAAGAGCGGGTATGAGCTGCGCGATGCGCCGGCCTTCGAGCAGTACCTCAACTCACCCCAGACCACCAAGCCGGAAGATCTGCTGACCCTGATTCACGTGCCGGTTATGAGGTGATCGGGAGACGCAGAGTCAGCGGTTGCCGGCGCTCCGGCTTTAGCCGGCGTATTGCTTCTTCCATTGGGCAAGCTCGCCGGACAGAGTGTTCTTCACGCTGATGTATTGTTCGTTGTCGATCTGGTTGGTGCGCTCGTTGGGATCGGCGGGCAGGTCGTACAGTTCGTTGGGGCCCTGGCCGTTGTTGCGCAGAACCAGGTTGTAGCGTTCGGTGCGCGCCATGGCGGTGTCGCGATACTGGCCGAACACGGTGTTGCGCCACGTCTGCTTCTTGGGCAGGCGCCGTCCGGTGGCGAACGGCAGGTAGCTGCGGCCGCACAAATTGCGGCTGGGAACGGCGGCCGAAACCAGGTTACAGAGTGTGGGCAACAAGTCGGAGGTGGTCATCAGTTCCATCCGCTCTTCCTGCGCCGGCACCCGGCCCGGCCAGGACCACAGCAGCGGCACGCGGACGGATTCGTCGTACATATTGACCGGCTCGGAAGCGTCGCCGGCATCCCACAAGCCGTGGCGGCCGAGCAGCGCGCCGCAGGTGGAAGTGAACACAACCAGCGTTCTGTCCAGCAATTGCTTTTGAGAAATCCTGCCGGTCAGCGCGCCTACGCTGTCATCCATCATGGAGATGGCGGCCGCCACTTTCCGCAAGTTCGCCACGCGATCGGCAAGCATCTCCTTGCCCTTGCGCGCATTGGTAGCGGCAATTTCCACGCTGTAATTCTCGAAGTTCTCTTTGCTATACAAATCCAGATACTTGGATGGAATGTTTCCGTAGGAAAGTTCGAGAGCGGAATAGCGAACGCTGAGAAAGAATGGCGCGCCACCCTTCGCCTGGCCGATCAGGTCCGGTGCGCCTTCCGGCGAGGCACTGTGGCATGCATACCCGGCCCCGGCCAGCACTTTTTCCAGCGTGACATCGGCGGGAGAAATCGTGCCCGCATCCCCGAGCTGCATCGGGCTGCGCCCCGTCATCAGAGAGGCGAAACCGGGTGCCGCGGCGGGCGCCGCAGTGAAGTGGTTCAGGAAGTGCGTTCCCATTTGTCCCAGCCGGTCCAGGTTCGGCGATTTCACTTGTTTGTTGCCGTAAGTGCCAGTCATCCACGATGGCAGGTCGTCGGCAACCAGCAACAGAATGTTGGGCGGCGCCTCGACGGCCTTTCTGGCGAAGGCGGGCAGCACAAGGCTGCTCGCAAGAAAATGACGGCGGGAAATGGGCATGGCTCACTAACAGTATAGATGGCTGCAGCCGCGCCAGCATTTTCCAATCGAAAGATGAGCATGAAATGGGCTCTGTGCGGCCGGAGTCGAAGCGGTAGGAGAAGGACGAGGCCGCGCAGCGGCCGAGTTCCTTTCTTTGGTTTTGGATTTCGATGAGAAGCCGTCGTCGAGACGGTGGGAATGTGCGAATCCCGCCGGGGTTGCGGGATTTGCAAGGGGCGGTGGGAAGGGTGGAAAACCTGGTTTTGGTTTTCCATGCTTTCCACCGCCCCGGCATTTCCACCGGCTTCCGGCCTCGTTACCGGAACCGCGGTGGAACCGGCGGCTGCGCCTTGCACTGCCGCAGGAGTTTGGCCTTGGCGGCGCTCATCCGGCGCGCACACTCGGTGTCGCTCATCGCCGAGGCTCCCCGCTCCATGGCGGCCAGGCTGAGACCCGGCCTCAGGCATTTCTCCACCTTCGGCAGCGATGACAGTTTCTCGAACGGTGTCCGGTAGTCTTCGCTCTTGTACTTCCGCTTCCGCTTGCCCCGCTCGTCCACGCTCACCGTCGCGAAGCCGCATGGCCGATGGTAGTTCAGATACGGGTTCAGGTAGTGCGCATAGAACTCCCCGATGGCTCCAGCGTGCTCGCCAGCGATGTAGCCGTAGCCCATCAGCTTGCGGATCACCGCCCCATTCTTGCCCTCCACCAGAGCATTGTCCTGACTGCGGCAGGCGCGGCTTTTGGTGAACTCCGCGCGCAGTTTCTCCAACAGTTCCGCCACCCGATGGTTGATGTACTCCGATCCGTTGTCGGCGTGAAACCCCAGCACCACGAACGGAAACTGCCGCAGCACGGCCTCCAGCACGGGCAGCAGATAGGCTTCGCTGATCTTGCTCGCGCAGCCCACCACCTGCCATTGCGTCACCGCGTCCACTGCGTTGATGTGATACACGCCTTTGTTGCCGTCCCAGTCGCCCTGATGGACTGTGTCCACCCGCAGAAATCCGGCTCGGCCCTGCGGCTCGGGCCGGCGCCGCTGGCCGATCGAGATCGCCGTGGGCCGCGTCGCCTCGAACACCGCGGCCTGATTGCGGTAGCGCGCGCTGGCTCGCAGGTTGTACAGATGCGACACGCTGATCTTCGCCAGCCGCCGGTACCGCAGGTCGCCGAACTGCTCGTACTCGCGTTCGAGAATCCGCCGCGTGGCCGGCCCGCTCAATCGCTCGTGCGCCCGGTCCACTTCCGCCAGCAGCGCGACGTCTTCGGCGGTGTACCGCGCGTTGAAACGATGCCTCCGGTAGGGCGCCGCCTTCACCGCGCCGTGATCCAGAAACGCCCGGATCAGTCGCGTCATCTGCGACGCGCTCATCCCCGTCACCTTTTCCATGTACGCGCGGACAACGCCGCGCTCCCGCTTGCTCAGCGCGCCATACCGCTGCGCCGCCAACACGCGCTCCACCCAGGCGTATTTTTCCGCCCGTCCGCACCCCGCAAACTCGATCGCTTCGCTCGAGGTCAGGAATTCGCGGATCTGCTCCCGGCTGAGGCTCTCGGCATTCCCCATGCGCACTTGCACCCGGCCGCGCCACGCCTACCCCATCCTCCTCTGTTTCATGCTCACCTTGCATTGGAAACCGCCCCAGCCTCTTTGCCCCTTTCATGCTCATCTTGCATTGGACAATTCTCGCCTCGCGGCGGAATTGGAACGAATGTCGCGGCAAAGTGATAATGTCCTATTTGGGCAAAGTAGAAATGTCCTATTGACAGGGTCCAGCCTGGAGGGTGGACAAAGGACAACTACTGATGACCCAGGCCGAGCGAGACCGGCTGGTGGCGCTGAAGAAGGCCAAGAAGAAACTGATCACCCAGAAGCAGGCGGCCGAAGAGATCGGCGTCACAGAGCGGCAGGTGCGGCGACTCCTGTGCAAACTGCGGCGGAAAGGGGACCAGGCGGTAATCCATGAGCTACGGGGGAGGCCGTCGAACCGCAGGTTGCCGGTCGAGTTGGAGCAGCGTGCGGCGGTTGTTCTGGCCGATCCGCTGTATCGGGGCTTTGGGCCGACGCTGGCCGCGGAGTACCTGCACAAACGGCACAAGATTACGGTGAGCAAAGAGACGCTGCGGCGATGGATGGTCCGAGCGGGTTTGTGGAAAGCCGGCCGCCGGCGCGTGGTGGAACTGCACCAATGGCGGCCGCGACGGAGCCGCTGTGGCGAGTTGGTGCAGTGGGACACCAGCACCCACGACTGGCTGGAGGGCCGCGGGGAGGAGATCTATCTGATCTCGATGATCGACGACGCCACCAGTCGCTTGTTCGCGCGCTTCGTGCGACATGATTCCAGTGAGGAGAATCGGCGGCTCTTGGGATCGTACCTGGAGCGATGGGGCCGTCCCCTAGCGTTCTACACGGATAAGGCGGGCATGTTCCAGGTAGCTGTCAAAAGCAAACGGCAGGAGCAGCGGGAAGGGCTGGACCGGCAGGAGATGCCGCCAACGCAGATTGCGCGGGCGCTGGGCGAGTTAGGCATCGTCTGGATTCCGGCGCATTCGCCCCAGGCCAAGGGGCGCGTCGAGCGCCAGTTTCAGACGGATCAGGACCGTCTGGTGAAAGGCATGCGGGTGGCTGGGGTGAACACTCTCGAGGCGGCCAACGCATACCTTGAGAAGGAGTTTCTGCCTTGGTGGAATACGACCTTGACGGTGAGACCCGCCACTGCGGCCGACGCCCATCGACCGCTGGGTAAAGAGCACGATCTGGCGGCGGTGCTGAGCCATGTCGAACAGCGGCAGGTGACGAATGACTACACCATCCGATGGGACGGCAAGGTCTATCAAATCGACCGCCGGGACGTTCGAACCGGCATGCGCAAAGCCTGGGTGCGCGTCGAGCAACGCCTGGATGAGACCATCGCCGTGCGATTCCAAGGGCGCCACCTGCGCGTCAGTCGCTGCACGCCACCGCTGCGCGAACTGACGTCGATCAAAACCATGGCGGCCAAACCGCCGCGCCCAACCGTCAAGCCCAAAGGCAAAAGCGATTGGATGAAGAACTTTTCCGTCCGCTCTGTCCCTTCTCTGCGCCAGGCCATCGAGGTGTCCAATGCTCGCCGCTGATTGCCAGCGCCGCAACCAAAGGCAAATGGAGCGCCGGGCAAAACCGGCCCGGCGGTCTTCGCGCTTTATATATCCGAAGACCGCCGCTCGGGGGCTTCACCAAAGCAGATGTAATCCCAAAAACCAAAACCCCCAGAACGGGCATCTTATGGCCCGGTTTGACTGGGGGCTTGGCGCCATCTGCTTCGGAGCCAGCCCCGTCGCAGCGGTCTTCGGATCTGCCCCAGGGAGCGCGACCTCCCCGGAACATCGAATCCACTCTAACCCCGCCCCTCCAGCCGACCTCCTAAAACAGGACATTTCTACTTTGCTGGGAATAGGACATTTCTACTTTGCCTTGACAGCGGAATTGGAACGAGCCGGCCTCGCGATCGCGATCGTGCCGCTCTTCAACCGCTGCGATCCCGTTTGCGCGCCACGGCGATGAGGGATAATCCGGGCCAGGGCATAACCGCGTCCAGCCGGCTCCAGATCCAGACGGTCTTGTCGAAAACCTTCAGCACCAGTTTGCTGATTCGTTGCGCGCGCAGGATGCGGCTGTAAATCCACCAGGGCAGCGTACCGGCCTTGTTGAGCTGATAAGCCCTGTCCAGCGAAAAGCCGTGGGCTTCCAAGAGGCGCGCCAATTCCGCTTTGTTGTACCGGCGCAGATGTCCGAGGCGCGCATCCAGGCTTCCAAACAGCCTCAAGCCATTCGGCACCAGCACCAGCAGTGTGCCGCTGTCCTGCAGCACACCGCGCAGGAAGTCGAGCAACACGCCGGGCTGCTCGAGGTATTCGAGGACGTTGACACACAAAACCGTATCGAAGCCGCCATCGGGGCCGGCGAGGCCGCCCGGCTGCTCCGGATCGAAAGGCTGCACCACCACGTGCGGCGTTCGCAAGAACCGGTTATTGAGCGCGTGCAGGTGCAAAGCGTCCTTCTCGGCAGCCACGTAAAGGACGCGCCGCCCCATCAACCGGCCCGTGATATTGCCGATGCCGGCCCCGATTTCGAGCACCGTATCGCCCACATGCGGACGCAGTTTGCGCGCCAGCCAGGCGAGGTACTGCGGCGTGCCGGTCAGATTGTTGAGCACGTCCCGCCCGTATGGCGCCGCATACAGATCGTCGATCAACCAGAATTTGAAGATCACGCCCAGCGCTTTGATGCCGTCTTTCCAGCCGATCTTTTTGCCTTCTTCGTAGGTCCGGCCGTGGTAGCTGATCGGCACCTCATAAATGCGCAGCTTTCGTTTGGCGCACTTGATCACGATCTCCGGCTCAAAACCGAAGCGGTCCGAGCGGATGGGAATGCTTTTCAGCAGATCGGTGCGAAAGACTTTATAGCAGGTCTCCATGTCCGTCAGGTTCAAGTTGCAGAACATATTGGAAACCAGCGTGAGCCCCTGGTTAATCATCGAGTGCCAGAACGGCAAGACCCGGCTCTGCTCGCCGGCCATGTAGCGCGAGCCGAAAACCGCGTCGGCGCGGCCGTCCAGCAGCGGACGCAGCAGGCGGGGATACTCGGCCGGATCGTACTCCAGGTCGGCATCCTGAATGATGGCAAAGTCTCCGCTGGCTTTGCCGATCGCGGTGCGCACCGCCGCGCCTTTGCCGCCAT
This sequence comes from Bryobacterales bacterium, assembly GCA_963761855.1. Classification (GTDB taxonomy): domain Bacteria; phylum Acidobacteriota; class Terriglobia; order Bryobacterales; family Bryobacteraceae; genus Bog-375. The sequence goes on from CAVXJY010000087.1 coordinate 21,284, forward strand.
TGCGCTCGTGCCGGTAGAGTTGGATCTGTGGAAACGAGCCGGCCAGCCGCTCCAGGATGGCGTAGGTTCCGTCGCTGGAACAATCGTCCACGATCACCAACTCGCGCTCCATGTTTTCCGGAATCGGCGCCGCCAGCACCTGGGAAATGCAGCGCTCCACCATGGTGCGCTCGTTGTAGACCGGCATCAGGATCGAAAGCTTCATCGAGAATACAGAGTCTAGCAGAGGTTAAGGTCCCCTTCCTGCGATAATTGGATTGGCGGTTGTTCCCATTGCGAATCGCGCTGCTGCAGATCAACACAACCCCGGGCGACCTGGCCGGCAACGCCGGTCGAATCATCGCAGGCGCCACGCGGGCCGGGAAGCTGGGGGCGGACCTGGTGGTGACCACGGAGCTGGCGCTGATGGGATACCTGCCGCGCGATTTGCTGCTGAGCGCGGGCTTTGTGCGGCAGGGCCGGGAGATGCTGGCCCAGATCGCCGCCGCCGTGGCCGGCGGGCCGGCGCTGCTGGTGGGCGTGGCCACGCCCAACGACGCCGATAGCGGCCGCCCGCTCTTCAACAGCGCCGTGCTGCTGGAGGACAGCCGGGTGGGGCAGGCTTTCCATAAGACGTTGCTGCCCACGTACGACGTTTTCGACGAAGACCGCTATTTCGAACCGGCGACAGGCCCGCAGATTCTCGACTGGCATGGCCGCCGCCTGGGAATCAGCATTTGCGAAGATGTCTGGAACGACCGCAATTTCTGGCAACGCCGCCGCTATCAGTGCGACCCCATCGAGACGCTGGTGGCGGCTGGCGCGCAGGCCATCCTTAATCTCTCGGCGTCGCCCTTCTGGGCGGGCAAGCAACTCCTCCGCCAGGACATGCTCAGCCACATGGCGCATCGGCACGGCTTGCCGCTGGTCGCGGTAAACCAGGTGGGTGGAAACGACGACCTGCTCTTCGACGGCCGCAGTTGCGCTTTCGATGGCGCCGGCCGCCTCTTTGCCCGCGCCAAGGGATTCGAGGAGGATCTTGTGGTGGTGGATCTGGACGCCGGTACGGGATCGATCGCCGAAGACGATTTCACCACCGAAGCCGAGATTTGGAACGCGCTGGCGATGGGGGTGCGTGACTACGCCTGCAAGACCCGTTTCCCGCAGGCGCTGCTGGGGCTGTCCGGCGGCATCGATTCGGCTCTGACGGCGGCGATTGCGAGCCAAGCGCTAGGGCCGGAGAACGTGCTCGGCGTACTGATGCCATCGCTCCACTCAAGCCGCTCCAGCGTCGACGATTCGCGCGAGCTCGCCGCTAACCTGGGCATTCGCACCATGACATTGCCGATCGCCGGCATCATGCAAACCTACGATGCCGTGCTCTCGGAGCCGTTTCGCGGTTTGCCCCGCGACGTCACCGAGGAGAACATTCAATCGCGCATTCGCGGCAATTTGCTGATGGCGCTCTCCAACAAGTTCGGCAGCCTGTTGCTCACCACCGGCAATAAATCGGAACTGGCGGTAGGCTACTGCACCCTGTACGGCGACATGAATGGCGGCCTGGCGGTGATCGCCGACTTGCCAAAAATGATGGTGTATCGAGTGGCGCGTTGGCGCAACCAGCGCCGGCACGACATTCCGGACAACATTTTCACCAAGGCGCCATCGGCCGAATTGCGGCCCGATCAAACCGACCAGGACTCGCTGCCCCCTTACGAATTGCTCGATCAGATTCTCGAACTGCACGTGGAACAATCGCAGTCTGCCGAGGAAATCGTGGCCCGAGGATTCGCGGAAGCCGACGTCTGGCACGTACTGGGCCTGGTACGCAAGGCCGAGTTCAAGCGGAAACAGGCCGCGCCGGTGCTCAAAGTGACTTCGCGGGCCTTCGGCACGGGTTGGCGGATGCCGATCGCGCGCGGAACAGGGGTCGAGAGTTCGGTGGCGATCGTCCGCGACGGATCTCACCCGGTGTTGACGGCGGAGAACTTCGCGCGGGTTCGGCAGTTCATTCTCGGCCAGGGGGAGCGAATGACATACTGTACCCGGTTCACCAGCAACCCGTTCTGGGAGTTTCCGGAGTTCAACGCATACCTCAATCCGCAGCTTCAAGGGAATGACTGCAAGAACGGCGCGTCCGAGTTCAACACGCTGGTGATCCAGGTCACGGGCCCAAGGACCACCTTCTGGGAGGTGAGTCTGGATGAGGCCGGCACGGAACTGCGCGTCGAGCAGCACTACTCGATGAAAGATCCCCAGGTTCTGATTCAAGAGGCCGCGCAGTTCTTCGAAGCGGCCCTGGCGGAAATCGGCAGGCAGAAAACCTACCGGTAAACCCGCCATCCGTGCCACTGCTATCATGTGTTTTCATGCGCGTGCCCTTGCTCGATGTGCGCCGCCAGAATCTGCCTCTGGAGGCTGAACTAACCGCGGCCTTCGAGCGCGTGCTGCGCTCCGGCCAGTTCATTCTCGGCGCGGAAGTGGAGCAGTTCGAAGCCGCCGCCGCCGCGGTGACCGGCGCCCGTTTCGGCATTGGCGTCTCCTCCGGCACAGACGCAATCCTGGTTGCCTTGATGGCGCTCGGCATCGGCTCCGGCGACGAAGTGATCTGCCCCTCGTTCACCTTCTTCGCCACCGCCGGTTGCGTGGCGCGCGTGGGCGCGGTTTCGGTGTTCGCGGACTCTTGCTCCGAGTGCTTCAATCTGGATCCGGCCGGAATCGAGCGCCTCATCACCCCGCGCACGAAAGCGATCATCCCGGTGCACCTGTTCGGGCAACCGGCGGACCTGGATGAGATTCTGGAAATAGCCCGGCGGCACAATCTGGCCGTTATCGAAGACGCGGCGCAATCGTTCGGCGCCGAGTACCGCGGGCGGCCGGTGGGCTCCATCGGCGAATTCGGCACCATCAGCTTCTTCCCGTCGAAAAACCTGGGTGCACTCGGCGATGCCGGGCTGGTGGTGACCAACGATCCGTCGCTGGCCGAGAAAGCCCGGCGGCTGCGCAATCACGGTATGCACCCGAAGTACATGCACAGCATGATTGGAGGTAACTTCCGGCTGGACGCGCTGCAAGCCGCACTGCTGGCGGTGAAGCTTCCTCATCTGCCGGAATACACCGCGCGCCGCCAACAGAACGCGGCGGAATACACACGGGCCTTGGCCGGAATGGCAGCCTGTCCCGCGATGGCGATTGCGCCTCCCGTGACCCATACCGGCCGCACTCACATTGCGAACCAGTACAGCATACGCGTACGGCGCGGACCTGCCTGGCGGCAGCCGGAATCGCCGCGCGACGCGTTGCGCCGCCGCCTGGCGGAACGCGGGGTCGCTTCCGAAATCTATTACCCGGTTCCCCTGCATGAGCAGGAATGTTTCCGTAAGCCCGGCCCCCATCCGGTGTTGCCCGTCGCCGAGGCGTGTGCGGGAGAACTGCTGAGCCTTCCGGTCTTCCCCGAACTGACGGCGGAGGAATGCGCTTCGGTGGTGGCGGAGATTCGGCAGTTTGCGAGTGAGAGCAATGGTTAATCCGCGCCTGAGCCGGCTCATCGAAAGCCTCAGCGCAGGCCGCATCCTGGTGGCCGGCGACCTGATGCTGGACGAATTCATCTGGGGCAGGGTGTCGCGCATTTCGCCCGAGGCGCCGGTGCCGGTGGTGGAAGTGACCTCGGAATCGTATTATCCCGGCGGCGCCGCCAATGTAGCGCGCAACGTCCGCGAGTTCGGCGCGGGAACCCGGCTGGTAGGGATCTGCGGCACCGATCCGCAGGGCGGGCGGCTGTGCGAAAGGCTGGATGCCGCGGGCATCGATACCACCGGCGTGCTGCGCGACCAGGCGTTTTCCACCACGGTGAAGACACGCATCATCGCCCGCAACCAACAGGTGACGCGCGTGGATCGCGATCGCCATGCGACGCTCAGCGCCGGGCAGACGGAATTCGTGCGCGCGCAATTGGAGCAGGCGATCGACGCCGTGGATGCCGTCATTGTGGCGGACTACGGCAAGGGTTTCCTGACGCAGGCGCTGGCCGATCACATCGGCGGCAAAGTGCGCGCGGCGGGCAAGATCCTGGCGGTCGATCCCCACCCTCACACCTCGCTCGTCTGGCGCGATGCCACGGTCATCAAGCCTAACCGGCGCGAGGCGTTTTTGGAAGCGGGCGTTGCGCCCAGCGAACCGGTCGATCCGCCGCTGGAAGATCAAGCTTTGCTGACGGCCTGTAGGCGCCTGCAGGCGCTTTGGCGGCCTGCCAGCCTGTTGATTACGCTGGGTTCGCAGGGCATGATGCTGCTCGAAGGCCAGGCGCCGCCTCGACACCTGCCGGCCTACGCCCAGGCCGTCTTCGACGTTTCCGGCGCCGGAGATACGGCGATTTCCGTGCTAGCGCTGGCGCTGGCCGCCGGCGCGACGCCCGGCGAAGCCGCCGAACTGGCCAACCTCGCCAGCGCCATCGTGGTGGGCAAACTGGGAACCGCCACCGTAACCGCGGCCGAACTCGCCGCCAGCGTCGCCCGGTCATGAGCCTGCGCAGAGCGGTGTTCTTCGATCGCGATGGGACGCTAATGGACGAAGTGGAATACTGCAGCGACCCCGCCAAAGTGAAGCTGATTCCGCGTGTGCCGGAAGCGCTCGACGAACTGAAGCGCGCCGGCTTTTTGACGGTAATCGTTTCCAACCAGGCGGGTATCGGCAGGGGCCTGTTCACCGAAGCGCAGTACACCGCTGTGCAGGAGGAACTGCTGCGCCAGATCGGCGCTCATCGGATCGACGCATCCTACTTTTGCCCGGACGCGCCCGGCGCTCCCTCGCTCCGCCGCAAGCCGCAGCCGGGGATGGTGTTGGAAGCGGCAGCCGAATTCGGAATCGATCTGGCGGCCTCGTTTCTGGTCGGGGACAAGGCGATCGATATCGAATGCGGGCGGCGCGCCGGCACGCGCACCATCCTCGTGCGGACCGGCTATGGAGCCGCACTCGAGCGTTCCGCCGATTTCAAGCGCCCGGATTTTGTCGCGCCGGATTTTATCGCTAATGACGCGCCCGCGGCCGTAGACTGGCTCTTGCATCGATAGCCTGGCTGACGGCTGCCGGCACGCGCCCGCACCCCTTGCCGGCTGAGGATTGCATCACGTCAGTTGGAGCGTCGCCGCGCTTCGCCGGCCGGCAGCGGCCCGATACTCCGCCGGCCGCGGGAGCTAATGTTTCTCTGCGATCCGCCGATCCATTAATTGCATGGTGGCGGACGACCTTATCCAACTCGAGATCATGCTGAACCGGTTTCGCAAGCTGGTGGCTGAGCTGATGCGCGGGGCGATCGTGCGCAACGCTTTTCAACCCTGGGAAATAGAGATCCTGATGGACTTCCAGGGCTGCACGCTGGCTCCGCGGCGCCGGCTGGAGACGCTGCGGCAGTACCAGCGGGCAGTGGAGAAGCAGATGGAGGTGGGACCCGGGCCGCCCATGAAGCTCTCCGACTTCCTTCAGAAGAAGATGATGCGCCGGCCTTCGACGCGGTAGGTGCCGGCCAGAACCAGCCGGATAGCTTCCGAATAGATGCGGTGCTCTTCGCTAAGAATGCGCGCCGATAGCGCCTCGACGGTGTCATCATTGAGCACCGGCACGCCGGCCTGAATGAGGATGGGGCCGGCGTCTAAATCCTCGTCGACAAAGTGGACGGTGCAGCCGGTGATCTTGACGCCGTGCGCCAGCGCCTGGTGCTGCGCGTCCAGGCCCGGAAACGCCGGCAGCAGCGACGGGTGAATATTTAGAATCCGGTTGGGGAACTCGCGAATGAACGACGCGCTGAGCAGGCGCATGAAGCCGGCCAGGCATACCAGATCCACCGCGTTGCGCTGTAATTCCGCGACCAGCATGCGATCGTAGATTTCGCGGTCCAGCCCCTTGGAAGGGATCGACACTGCGTTCAGCCCGCGCTGGCGCGCCACTTCCAGGCCACGCGCCTCCGCCCGGTTGCCGATGACGACGGCGATCTGGGCGTCAATCGAACCCGCCGCCACGCTGTCCGCGATGGCCTCGAAGTTCGAACCGCGGCCGGAAAGCAGAATTCCCAGGCGTTTCATCGGTATTCCACGCGGGGCCGGCCCCGCTTATGGGCTATGACCGTGCCGATACGAAACGTGGTCTCACCCAACCGGCTGAGCACCGCTTCCGCCCGCGTGGCGGCGCGTGCGGGAACGGCTAGAATCATGCCGGCTCCCAGGTTGAAGGTCCGCCGGAAATCGTCTTCCGGAATGTTGCCGATCTGGCGCAACAGCTCGAACAGCGGTGGGATGCGCCAGGCCTGGGTATCGATCGAGATGGCCAGTCCGGCCGGCAGCATGCGCGGCGTGTTGTCGGTGATGCCGCCGCCCGTGATGTGGGCCGCACCGCGCAACAGGCGCGCCTCCATCAGCGCGCGAATCGGCTTCAAATAGCTGCGGTGCACGGCCAGCAGCGCATCCGCCACCGTGCCGCCGGTTTCCGGAAGCGCCGCGTTCGGGCCCAAGCCGGCGGTTTCAAACAGCAGCTTGCGCGCCAGCGAATAGCCGTTGGTGTGCAGACCGTTCGAGGGCAGCGCCAGGAGGGCGTCGCCGGCGCGGATGGTCTTGCCGGTGAGCAATTGGGAGCGCTCGGCCGCGCCCACGATAAAGCCGGCCAGGTCGTATTCCGACGGCGCGTACATGCCCGGCATTTCGGCCGTCTCGCCGCCGATGAGAGCGCATCCATTGTTGCGGCAACCGCGCGCCAGGCCCGAGACCACAGCCGCCGCCACGTCCGCATTCAGCTTGCCGACCGCGAAATAGTCGAGGAAAAACAGCGGCAGCGCGCCCTGGACGGCGATGTCATTGACGCAGTGGTTGACCAGGTCCTCGCCGACCGTATCGTGGCGGCCGGTGAGGAAAGCCACTTTCAACTTGGTGCCAACGCCATCGGCCGAACTCACCAGCACCGGCTTGCGAAATCCGCTCACCTGGTAACAGGCGCCGAATCCGCCGATATCCGTGAGCACCCCGCGGGTGAACGTTCCGTGAGCCAGCTTCCTGATGGCAGCCACAGCCCGGCTGCCCTCGTCGATATTGACACCGGCATCGCGGTATCGAACCTGCTTTTGAGGCGGCATAGGTAGATTTTGACGCGGTACTGGCTATAATAGCCAGCCCGTTTTCAACAAACCCCTTTCAAACCGTGCGTGCGGTTTTCCCGCACACGGCTTAACGATGATCTTCCTGGTGCGGCTTGCGCCGGGTAGCGCACGGTCCCACGCAGGCGGTACAGGCCCATACTCCAAAACTGTTCGCCGGTCCAGATGCCCCGCCGCGTTGCCCGCTGCCCGCCTCGCCGATATAACCAGCGCACCAGCCGCGAGTACACAAACCGGTCCATCTTTAGAAACTCCCGTGAGCTCGTGCCCGTTCGGAAGTAATTTCCCCAGCCTCGAAGAACGGGATTCAGCTTGGCGATAATCTGCTTCACATCTTCCCCGCTGCTCCGCGCACTCGTGATCTCACGGACTCGGCCCCGGAATCGATTCATCGCCTTGGGCGACGGCCAACGATGCATGAAATGACATCGCGGGTTTCGCAGAATACTTCGCTTCTTGCGGATCGTACACCCCAAGAATACGAATCCCTCCTTGCCTTTCCGTAGATCCACCATACGCGTCTTCTCGGGATGCAGTTGCAGTCCGAGCCGTTGCATTACCAGCCCGATCCGCCGCAGCGCTTCCCTGGCCTGCGACTCCCTCCCACACATCACTACGAAGTCGTCGCAGTACCGCACCAGCAACCCCAACTGTCTGCATCGGGTCTGCCACAACCGGTCCAGGTAATTCAGATAGATGTTCGCCAGCAACGGCGAGATCACTCCGCCCTGCGGGGTTCCCGCCAGCGTTTCCCTCACCGTTCCGTCTTCCATCACTCCTGCTGCCAGCCACTGCCGAATCAACTTCAATACCCTTCGATCCGAGATTCGCTCCTTCACCAACTCCATCAGGGTTCCCCTCTGGATGTTGTCAAAGTAGCCCTTGATGTCTGCGTCGATGACGAAGTTGTAGCCCCGGTTGCCCGCTTCGCGGATTGCTTCCAGAGCCTGGGTAGCGCTTCTCTTCGGACGAAATCCATAACTGCACTCTTGGAAATCCGCCTCAAAGATCGGTTCCACCACTATCTTCGCCGCCATCTGCACCACCCGGTCCCGCACCGTCGGTATCCCCAGCGGCCGCTGCTTCCCATCAGCTTTCGGTATCCATCGCCTCATCACCGGGGATGGACGATATCGGCCTGCTTTCAGGTCGGCCTGTATCCCTTCGAGAAACTCCGTCACTCCTTGCTCCTCGATGGATCGCAACGTGGCTTGATCCACGCCCGCCGCCCCTCCATTGCTGCGCACCCGCATCCACGCTCTCCACAGAACGTCACTCCTGTAGATCCGGTCGTACAACGCATGGAAGCGCCGTGTCTTACTCTGCTTGGCACACACCCATAGCTTGCGTTGGAGTTGTCGTACTTTATCATTGGGGATTTTGGCCGTTTCCGGCATGCCCTCGCACTTACCTCCTGGCAGCTCGATCAAAGCAGGGCCCCTTCCCTCCAGCGCGTTATCTTGCGCGCCTTCACCGGTACTGTGGACCCCTCGGACTCCCTCCTGGCTCCTCGCGATTTCAGCCGTCCGGCTTTATACGCTCGGTCTTTGCCTGACTGGGCTGCCAGGTAGGGTCTCTCCTGTTCCACGCTCTTCTTTGGAAACGTGCCACCGCCCCTTACCCCGGAAAGGTCCAGCAGTCCTTCCGGTCCAGACTGCTGTCTGTTGCCTTCGCCATGACATGACTGGCTCGGCCCTTTCAAACACCTTTCGGCTGATACTATGACGTGGCTGCAGCGTTCACTTGATGTTGCGGCCCGCTTCCTTGCTCTCCACAAAATGGACTTTTGACGCCCCGCTGTGGCCGGCGACATCTCTGCCTTCGGCTGGGGCCTGCTACCGGGCGCTCCGGCGCTTACCCGGACAAGACTTTCACTTGCTAGAAGAACGCGTCTTTCAGGACGCACCAAGTAATCAGTATATCGAGCGGAAAGAGCGACAGCGCATCCCGGCTCGACCCTGAGCGTAGGTGTACACAAGGCATGAGGTCCCCTGTGGGGCAGCTTGTCAAGCTGCGGCCGATTGCCAATCGGCCTTGGGCGCGCTTGCGGCGGATGGCGGCGACTGCCAGCCTGCCCCACAGCGGGCCCGTAATTCCACCATGTCGCGCCCGGTCCGATTCCGTCCCCACCCCGTTTGACCCACCCCGCCATCCTGGGATAACTTGGTTCTAAGCTACACGAGCTCGAACCCGGGCTCGATCGCACTGGAGAGGGACAAAACAAGTGAATCACATTTGGACATTGCTCGCGATGGCTGCCGCCGTGACGGCGCCGGCGGCAACCGCGCAGGACTCGGGAGGCGAAGTGAAATCGTTTTACGAATTGAAGACGACCTACCTGGACGGCAAACCGGCCGACCTGGGCATGTTTCAGGGCAAGGTGTCGCTGGTGGTCAACGTGGCTAGCAAGTGCGGCTTCACCCCGCAATACGCGGGCCTGGAAAAGCTGTACAAAGAAATGAGCGGCAAGCCGTTCGAGCTGCTTGGATTCCCCAGCAACGATTTCGGCGGACAGGAGCCCGGCACTCCGGAGGAGATTGCCACATTCTGCAAGCGCAATTACGACGTCACCTTCCCGATGTTCTCGAAGGTCGTCACCAAGGCCAATGCGGATCAATCGCAGATCTACAAGTTTCTCGGCGCCTCCGGGCACTTACCCGCGTGGAACTTCAGCAAGTACGTGATCGATAAAGACGGCCACGTGGTTGCGTTCTTCCCCAGCGCCGTCAAGCCGGATGCCCCCGAACTTCGCGCCGCCATCGATAAGGCTCTCGGCGAATAGGCGTCCATCGGATGCAGTTTCCGACTCGGCCACAAACCGGCCCGCCGCATCGAGTGTCGCGTGGCTCACCCGACCGAGGCAGCAGCTACGCAGGACCGCCCGTGGTTCGCTCCGGTATCATGGGTGGTTCGCCTGAGTCCGCGCCGCACTTTCCTCCGCGCACGGCTTCGGCCACCGCCGCATACGCGTAAGCTAGAAATACCGCTGCGAAGAAGACGATGCCGAAACTGCGCCCAGGCCAGCACCATCGCGACGCCAGCGCCAGGTGAAGCACATATGTCGCGGCGCCGGCGGACAGCAACGCCGGCGATCGCCACTTGGCACGTCCCCAGCGGCGTACCGGCACGAGCGCCGTAAGCATCAACAGGACTGCGATAAGGGTCGTCCAGCCCGCGTGGCGCATGCTGGTATGTTGGACAATTCTCAGAAACCAATAGGCAGCTTGAACGTAGTTCCGCTGGATCCCTTGTCCGTGCCAATACGCGACGGCGAGGGCACCCTGCGCCACCGCATCACCCTGTTCGGCGGCCTTGCGGTACCAGCGCACGGCATCGGCGTAGCTCTGAGGCACTCCCTCGCCCCAGCGATACTTGTAGCCAAGGTAGCACTGAGCTTTCGCGTCTCCTTGCTCGGCGGCTTTGCGAAACCACCGGACGGCCTCGACGTAGTCCTGCGGCACGCCTTCGCCGCTATCATACATGCGAGCGAGGCCAGACTGACCGGTTGCGTCACCCTGATCGGCGGCTTTGCGGTACCAACGAAGAGCCTCGGCGAAGTCCTGCGGTACTCCCTCGCCCCTGCCATAAATCCATGCCAGGACTCGCTGAGCATACAGATTGCCCTGATCGGCAGCTTTGCGGCACCAGCGGACAGCTTCTGCGTTATCCTGGGGCACTCCCAAACCGTAGTGATAGGCGTAGCCCAGCGCACATTCAGCTCTAGGGTTTCCCTGGTCGGCCGATTTGCGATACCAGCGGATGGCCTCCGCATAATCCTGTGGCACGCCTTTGCCGTAGTAGTACACGGTGCCGAGCCGGCATTGAGCGTCCGTGTCACCGTGCTCGGCGCGTACGCGATATTGCCTCGCAGTCTCAGCGAGCTTCCGCTGAATCGTTCTTTCCTTGTGTACCTGCCAGAGAATCGCCGCGCCGCCTATCACCGCCAGGAATAATACTGCGGCCGCGATTTTCCGGTGTGCCATTCCCTACCCCTTGAGCGTGAAGGTGCTCCCCTGCAATTGTAAAACTAATTAAAGGCCTTAAATATCCCAAAAAGGTTAGTGCCAGGCAAGGATCGCTCGGTTGAGTAGGGGACCAGACGAATGCACCCGGGTTGTGCGCGAAGCAGCTGGGACGAACGCAACCACGCTCGCGGCGCGGTTGGCCAGATCGTCGCAGCGGCCGCCATCGATAAGGCTCTCCGCGAATAGGCGTCCACCGGCCTTAGCTCGCTCCCTCCGGGAGGCCCGCCGCTTCGAAGTCGACTCACACGCCCTTGTAGTTGAGCACGGGACGAAGGGTGCGGGTCACTTTCACCAGTTCCTTTTGAGCCCTGAGCACTGTTCGGATGTCTTTGTATGCCGAGGGGGCCTCGTCAATAAGTCTCCCCGCGAGGCGGGGTTCGTACCAGACTCCTTCCATCTGCCGGCGGAGTTCTCGTACGGTCACTTTGCCACGGGCCGCTGTCCGGCTAAGTGCGCGGCCTGCGCCATGGGCACTCGAACACAGCGCCTCCTCGTTGCCACGTCCCTCTACATGGAAGCAGAGACCGCCCATTGATCCTGGCAGAACTCCGCTCTCGCCGAGCCGGGCTGACATTGCGCCCTTTCGGTGCACCCATAGATCGCGTCCGCCGTGGTGTTCGAGCGATACGTGGTTGTGGTCGGTAGTGATGAGCGTTTCCCAGCAGACGCGCGCGCCCAGCCTCCTGGCCAGTACCCGGCCGACTTCCTCAGCCATCGCCCTCCGGGACGCTTCGGCGAAGCGCCGGGCCCAGGAGGCATCGTGAAGGTATTCGGTGCCCGCATCGGATGTGGCATCGAGCGCGCGAAGCCCGTTGTCCACGGGCTGAGCACGCGCAAGATGGCGATCGCGAACCGCCTGGCCGAGCGCACGTGATCCGCTATGCACCATGAGCCAGAGCCGCCGATCTTCGTCCGCCTGGAGTTCAATGAAGTGATTCCCGCTGCCGAGTGTTGCGAACTCGATCGCGCCTTCAGCCCGTCGGACAGACTCTAAGCTGGTGTCGCTGAGCGTCTCGTTCGCCAGGTCCGCGGGTTGCGAAACGATCGCGCTGCGGTTGCGCCGGCGCGCGGGCACAGCCCGGCCAAGATCGGCCAAGACCTGGCCGGCGGCTCTCGGAATCTCCAAGGCCGCAGCATCGAGGCCCAGGCCGACTGCCAACATGCCGCATCCGATGTCGCCTCCGACCGCTTGAGGGTAGATCAGATGTGATGTGACGACGACGACGCCAATGCACACGTCGGCGGACAGATGCACGTCGGGCATTACCGGTATCTGCTGGACCTCCGGGGCGCGCCGGAGGCGTTCGATCGCCTCCGACACGTCGTGAGCCATTGGCGCTGCCAGCCATGTCCGAATGGGGGCTATCGGCGATTCACTCATCGTTGCCTCCATCCGGAATGGCGGGTACAAAAGACAACTCAGGCGCCCGCTTCCGGGTGATCGCCGTGGCCACCTCCGAACGCAGTCGCGGAGCATCCCGACGAAGCGCACCGATCGCTTCGGCCACTGAGCGGCCGGCCGGAATGAAGACGTGCGCCAAGAGGCGCCCGCAATCCGGTGCCGGAAGAACATCCTCGACGAACAGACCGTCAATGCTATCGCCAGCATTGCCATTTGCGAGCGCGAGGTTTAAGGCTCGCTGCACCTGACGGCAGAACTGCTGCGCTTTCCGTTCTGCCTGCCGGTCGGAAGACCGGCTGCCGGACTCGCCTTCGTGCAGAGCTTCCGCGAAGTCCGAATCCATCAACTGTGATACTTTACTGCGACGTTTGTACTGTTTCAAGACAAAGCTCCCCTATTGCGCTAGCGCGCACCAGGCCTGCGCGCGCATAAGTGCGCTCAGGCCGTCAACTTGTTGGTTGAAAGCAACGGGAGCCAGTCCGACCGGCCGACTTACTTTAAGCGGCGGCGGGCAGGCTCGGCGGCATCGGGAGTGCAATAGGGGACATGGTTTTCTCCGCTCTTCGGTCGAGTCTCGGGACAGCGAAACGCTTTACGAATGCGAATTATCCCGACAAAACATTATCGCCGTTCCTCAGGCCGCGTGCAGGCTCAATCGCGACGGCGTTGTTGGAGTGCTCTGCCCGCGCAACTCTGTCCCTATCCATCCGCCTGCCCGCTGGCGCTTTGCTCCCTCGCGGCGCGGTTGGCCAGTTCGTCGCAGCGGTTGTTGTCGGCGTGCGCCGCGTGGCCCTTGGTCCACACCCAGGTGGTCCGGTGGCGCGACACTTGTTCGTCCAGGTCTTTCCATAGATCCTGGTTGACAACCGGTTTCTTGGCCGCCGTCATCCAGCCCTTGCGCTTCCAGCCGTGAATCCAAGTGGTGATGCCGTTCTTGAGATATTCGGAATCCGTCACCACTTCCACCGCGCAAGCCTCTTTGAGCGTGCGCAGACCTTCGATGGCGGCGCGCAACTCCATGCGGTTGTTGGTGGTGTGCGGCTCCGATCCCCACATTTCCTTGGTGTGGCGATTGTGGCGCAGGATGCACGCCCAGCCGCCGGGGCCGGGATTGCCCAGGCAGGCGCCATCGGTGATGAGCTGGACTTCTTTCACGGGATCGGACTTCACCGGATCAGGAAACCGCCGCCGGCTCGGCCTGGAAGAATTCATCCACCAGATCGAGAATGGCTTGCGGGTTCTGTGCCTGGTAGATGGACGCGCGAAGCTGCGCGCCGTGGCGGACGCCGTGGGTGAAGTAAGTGGCGAACTGTTTCATCTTGCCGATCGTGTCCTTCTCGCCGCGCTCGATCAACATCGCATAATAGCGCCGCATCATCTGGTAGCGGTCGTGCTCGCTCGGCTGATCGTAGGCGCCGGTGGCCACGTACTGCGCGATCTGGCGGAAGATCCACGGATTGGAGCTGGCCGCGCGGCCCACCATCACCGCGTCGCAGCCGGTTTCGGCCACCATGCGAACGGCGTCCTCCGGGGTGACGATATCGCCATTGCCGATCACGGGAATCTTCACCGCGGCTTTCACCTGCGCGATGCGGCTCCAATCGGCTTTGCCCGCGTAGCCCTGCTCGCGGGTGCGCGGGTGCAGTGCGATGGCGTCCAGGCCGCAATCTTCCGCTAGCCGCGCCAACTCCACCGTTACCAGCTCCCGGTCGTTCCAGCCGGCGCGATATTTGAGCGTGAACGGAATCGTCACCGCTCGCCGCACTTCGCGCAGCAGGCGCTCCACCAGCGGCAGGTCGCGGAGCAGGCCCGAGCCTCCATTGCACTTGACCACCTTGTTCACCGGGCAGCCGAGATTGAGGTCGACGATGTCGAAGCCGAGGTGCTGGCAGACGCGGGCGGCGTCGGCGCATACTTGCGGGTCGGCGCCGAATAGCTGCGCCGAAATGGGGCGCTCTTCCGGTTCGAAGGCCAGGTACTTCATGGTGCGCGTGGGCTTGTGCGCTGCTCCCGCCGCCTTCACGCCGTGGGAGCTGGTGAATTCCGTCATGAGCAGGCCACAGCCACTCAGATTGCGGATGAACCGCCGGAACACGGTATCGGTCACGCCGGCCATGGGCGCCAGAACCGTGGCGGGAGCGATCCGCACCGCGCCAATCGAAAACTCGCTGGGAAATAAGCGCATGGGCCTGAGCTGATTTCAATTCTAGCGGTTGCCGGCCGGAAACGGAACCTGCGGCCGAGGCGTCGGTAGTGATGTGGGTGCCCGCCGTCGCGCTTCGGCGCTGGCGAAGGTGTGGCGAGAGATTCCGCCTGCTTCGCCGTGCCCACCCCAACAGGGATACGCTGAACGCCGGAGTAGAGATATCCGTGCGCCTTGTTGTCATCGCCGGGCGCGGCGCGTGGGCCGAGGGCCGCATGATTCGGCGACGCCTGCGCCCGGTCCGGCGGCGCTAAGGCCGGCGACAAAATGCTCCGCCCGCAAGCCCGCCACCTTGCCCTCGCCTACCGAAAGTCGCATCGCCTTCCGCCAGCGCGATGCCGGTGCCATCACCGGACGAACCCGCCCGTGGCCGGGCTTACAATCCGAGCTGCTTGCCCGCGGTGAATTGGTAATGCTCCGCACACCGCATTAACACCTCATAACATTAACTTCGTTTCAGGACCCGCAACGGCAACGCGCGTGCTGCGTTTGACCTTGTAGGAGATCGAACCAAGATGAAAAGCAAACTTCTGACGGCTGCATTCTTGATGGCGGGAACATTGTTCACCGGTTGCGGAGGTGCCGCGGTGGTCATCGGCGAACCGCCGCCTCCCCGCTTCGGTGTCGTCGGTGTGGCGCCCGGCGCGGGCTTTGTCTGGACCGACGGATACTGGGACCTGCGCGGGGGCGCTTGGGTTTGGGCCCCCGGCCGCTGGGTTCGGCCGCCGCGCGCTCACGCCGTATGGGTGGCTCCAGCGTGGCGCCACGAAGGCCGTCACTGGCGGTTCCACCGCGGGCACTGGCGGTAACGCCGGCCACCGCTCCCTCACGGTGGCTCGGAATGTGCAACCGGGCGGCGACCCTCAGGAAGCGGTGAGGGCGGCGATTCCCGAACGAATCGGACCGCCGCCTACGTTGTGGCCCGGCGGAGGCTCAAACGCGCCCTGCGCATCCGCAAGTACACGATCCGCACCAGCGCCAGCACCGGCACGGATAGGAAGCTGCCCGCGATGCCGGCGATCTCCGCGCCGGCAAACACGCCGAACAGCACCAGCAGAGGATGCAATTCCACCCCGCGCCCCATCAAGTGCGGCGAGAGGAGGTAGTCCTGAAACACGCGGTAGATGGCCAGGAACACTAAGATCGGCAGCAGGCTCACGCCAGCCACGCCGGCCACGATCAGGATCAACACGGCGGCGGTCAGCGGGCCCAGTAGCGGAATGAATTCCAGCAGGCCGCCGACGACTGCCAGCAAGACGGCGTACGGCACGCCTATCAAGGAGAAGAATATGGCGTAGGCCAGGAACGCCGCTACCGAGAGCACGAATAGTGCCCGTATATAATGCGCCAGCAGGAGGTGTATGTCGGAGATCAAATCGTCGACCAGTGCGCGGCGCGGCCCCTCTTCCATCAGGTCGAGAACGTGCGTCCGTATCAGCGGGGCGTCCTTCAGGAAGAAAAACGCCAGGATGGGAATGATCACCACATAGATGGCGTTGGTCGCTAAGCTCAGAAGCTTCAGTCCGTATTGCGGCAACTCGGCGATCACGCTGCTCGAACGCGCTGCCACTTCGGCACGGAACTTTTCGATGATCTCAGCTTGCAACGAATGGTCGTTCGCCAGCGGTTGCTGCCAACTCTGCGCCATGCTGGGAAACATCCGGGCGAGCGCAGTCGCCTCATTCACAACTCGGGCACCGATTTGAAATCCAAGACCGGCTGCGATCGCGACCACAATTACGTAAGCCAGTGCCAGTGCCGGCGTCCGCCTGCGGCGCCCCGGGAAAATCCGTGCCAGCAGGCTGACCAGCGGGGAAAGTAGGTACGCGAACAGCAGGGCCAGGGTGAAAACGAATAGCGCCGTGCGCGCCAGGTACACCACCCAGAGCAGCAGCAGCACGAGCGCCGCGGTCCACGTGGAACGTGCGGCGCGCTGGTCAAAGCCGAGCATATCGCGGACAAGCCTGGAGGCTTATCCTACCACGGTTTCTCACCCTCCATCTCCGTTTTGAGCGTCCGCCTATAGCCATTCAGGCGCAGGCATGGCTGGAGGGGTAACTGCCGGGATGGGCAGATGGAGGCTGATGTATACTCACTATTCGGGAATCCAGTATCAAGATTCCGGGATGACTCGATCGCAGGAAACAGGCAGCGGACGGATGCGTCCGTGGGACCTCACCCGGGCGACGATCAGCATCATCCGGAGAGAATACAGATCGGAGGATCTGACTTGAACCGTTTGACTCGAATACTCATTGCCGTGCTGTTATGCGCCGCCGGCTCCCCCTTCCTGTCTGCCCAGACCAGAACCATCGAAAACAAGGGATGTCGCCTAACTGTACCTGCGGATTGGAAGATGCTAGGGCCGCATTCGGCCGAGGCCCCAGGGCCGAATAGTTTCATGGCGGTGGTGCGTTCCATCGATCCGGAAGATTACAAGATCACGCTGGACCTCATCAAGAAGGGCCAGATGGCAAGCATGAATGCGAAAATCCTGGACGAGAATGGAAAGCGCGTCCTGATTCAGACGGAGCTCAAGAGCGCCAACGGGAAGAGCACGACGCACTACCAGGTGATGACGAAAGCTTCGCCTGCATGTCAGGGCAGCGCGGATTTTGGCGATCCAGACATGGCCGCCGCCGCCCGGAAGATTGTCGACTCCACCACTGGAGCGCAGTGAGGAACGTTCGCCGTTCCGCAAGCCAATCAGAATTGCCCTGCGATTGCCGTCTCGGTCGCGTGATCCTCCATGCGCGAGTTTGACGCCATTCTTTTTGATTTTGACGGTGTGCTGGCAGACACCGAACCGGTTCATTGGGCGTGCTGGGGCGAGGTGCTGAAACCGTTCGGCGTCGCGCTCGAATGGGAGTACTACCGCGAACACGGCATCGGGATCGATGACAAGGAGATGCTGAGGATGCTGGCCGGGCTCGCCAGCCCGCCGCTCGACTGGCAGGTGCTGTTTGCCGAATATCCCAGGAAGAAAGAGCTGTTCCGCCGGCGCGTGCTTGCCCACCCGCCCTTCCACCCAGCGCTCCCCGCCTTTCTCGAAGACGTGCACCGCACTTACAAGCTGGCGGTGGTGACGTCGAGCGCGCGCAGCGAAATCAATCCACTACTCGCCGCCGGCGGCCTGCGTCGCCACTTCGACGCCCTGGTCGGCGCGGAGGATGTGACTCGTTACAAACCCGATCCGGAGCCGTATCGCAGGGCCGCGGAACTGGTGGGCGCGCGCAGGGCCCTGGTGGTGGAAGATTCCGCGGCCGGCCTGGCCAGCGGGCGTGCCGCCGGTTTTGCGGTGATCGCCATTGAGGAGCCTTCTCAAGTGCCGGCGCTGGTGACGCGCCGCCTGGCCGAAAGAGCAGGCTGACGGGCGGGATGCGGCCAGTGTAATCTGAAATCAATGTCCCCCGTCCGCATGCATTCGAGAGCAGCGCCTTCCGCATCCAAGAAAGGGACCACGGAAACGTTGCGCAGCGCCTGGCCGCTGGTTCTCGATCTGGTGAGGCCGCGCCGCGCCATGTTCGCTCTCGGCCTGTTGTTGACGCTGATCAATAGCGTGTGCGGCATCGTACTGCCGGGTTCGACCAAGTTCCTGATCGACAATGTCATCGGCAAGCATCAAGCCAAACTGCTGATGCCGCTGGTGGCGGCGGTTCTGGTGGCGACGCTGATTCAGGGCGTCACATCCTATTCGCTCACCCAACTGCTTTCCAAGGAGGCGCAGCGTCTGATTGCGGAAATGCGCCGCCGCGTGCAGGCGCACATCGGCCGCCTGCCCGTGGCCTATTACGATTCCAACAAGACGGGCGCGCTGGTATCCCGCATCATGACCGATGTGGAAGGCGTGCGCAATTTGGTCGGCACCGGCCTGGTGGATTTCGTGGGCGGAATCATGAAAGCGCTGTTTTCGCTTGCGGCTCTGGTCTACATCAGCCCGCTGCTGACCGGCCTGGCGCTGCTGTTCATCGGCGCTTTCGGCTTCGGGTTGGGCAAGGCGTTTCGCCGCATACGGCCGATCTTTCGCGAGCGCGGCAAGATCACCGCGGAGGTCACCGGGCGGCTCACCGAATCGCTGGCCGGCGTGCGCGTAGTGAAGGGCTATCACGCCGAGGCCGAGGAAGCCGGCGTATTTGCAGCCGGCGTGAAGCGCTTGTTGGACAACGTGCTGAAAAGCCTCACCGCCATTTCGCTGATGAGCCTATCGGCCACGGTGCTGATGGGCCTGGTGGGAGCGACCGTTATGTTTCTGGGCGCGCGCGAGATTCTCGCCCACACGCTGACGCTCGGCGGTTTCATGAGCTTTACCGCATTCCTGGCCTTCCTGGTGGCGCCCATGTTCCAGGTGGTGGGCATCGGCACCCAGCTCACCGAAGCGCTGGCCGGCCTCGACCGCACCCAGGAGGTGTTGCATGAAAGGCCCGAAGACGAGGAACCGCGCCGCACCACCGCCATTGGGCAGATCCAGGGTTATCTCACCTTCGACCGCGTGACTTTCGCTTACGATCCCGGCAAGACGGTGCTGCATGAGGTGAGCTTCGCCTCCACGCCCGGTACGGTAACCGCGCTGGTGGGCCCGTCGGGATCCGGCAAATCCACCATCATCAGCCTGATTGCCGCGTTTCATGAGCCCACCGAAGGTTGCATCCTGATGGATGGCATCGATCTCAGCACGGTGCGGCTTGACGCCTATCGGACGCAGCTCGGCGTGGTTCTGCAGGACACGTTTCTGTTTGACGGCTCGATCGCCGAGAACATCGCCTTTGCGCGGCAGGGCGCTTCGAAGGAAGAGATCATGGAGGCCTGCCGCATCGCGCGCGTGGATGAGTTCGCCGAGAAGTTCGAGAAAAAGTACGACACCATCGTGGGAGAGCGCGGCGTGAAGCTGTCCGGCGGGCAGCGCCAGCGCGTCTCCATCGCCCGCGCCATCCTGGCCAACCCGCGCATCCTGATTCTGGATGAGGCCACCTCGAGCCTCGATTCCGAATCCGAAGCCGCTATTCAGGAGGGCCTTTCTTACCTGATGAAAGGGCGCACCACATTCGTCATCGCGCACCGGCTTTCCACCATTCGCCGCGCCGACCAGATTCTGGTGGTGGAGGAGGGCCGCATTCTGGAGCGCGGCACGCACGAATCGCTGTACGCGCTCGGCGGCCGCTATTACGACCTCTACACGCGGCAGCACGGCGTCGACGCCAACCTCTTCCTCGCGCCCGGGGAAGGGGACAAGGTGGAGGAAAGCGAGGCCGCTCCAGCGCTGCGCAACGTTGCTCCGCCCACAGCCGCGTCTTTGTTACGGGGCGGCATCGCGTAAAGTTGGCACCCCGGAGAACGCGAGTTCAGGCTATCGCGGCGGGTTATCGCACCAGGTTGTCGAATCTCAGTAACTCGAAGACGCCGCCGAAATGAGAAAACGCCAACTCGTGCGCTTCCAGGAAAGCCTGCTGGCTGGCGTGCGGGTATGCCCGGTGGAACGACCCTCCGCTGGCCATGGATCGCATGCAGAAGACATACAACTTCTGTTTCTCGCCGCCCAACTCCGCCCAGACCTCATACCAGTCCACCTGGCCCTCCACGCCCCACGAGTAACTCTGGGGTACGAAGGTTTCCCCGCCGGCCAGACCCACCTCTCGCTTCTTCCATCGGACATACCGGCGCACCGTACACTCGGCCACCTGCACCTCGGGCATTTCCTGCCGTAATCGCTTCCAGATCCGGTGCGCCGTGTGCCGCTGCTTCCGCGGAGCTTTCCGGTCCTCTTCCAAAATCGCATCGATAAAACCTACCGCCGGCCCCAACCGAGGCCTCTCCCGGACGGCGATCTTGCGTTCCCGTGGCATGGCGTTGGCAACTGCCTCACGCACCATCCGCCGGTGCACCTTGAACTTGCGGGCTACACCTTTGATCGTGCCGACGCCATGTTCGTACTCGCGCCGGATCTGCTCGAACAGCTCCACCTTCGTCCTCCTGTGCAACCGGCCTCCATTCCGGGCGGCAACAGCCCAAAACAGAGTAACCAGTTTCTGTTTTCAACAGGGGGGCCAAATCAGAGTATCGAAGTGGGCCAATTCAGATTAGCGAAATCACTTGGCCCGCGTTGTCGCGGTTGGTACACCCCATCACGTCACTCAGCGCGGCAATGCGCGCCGATTCATCCTGGAATCCGACGCCGGCCGCTTCGTTTATCTGGAGCTGCTTCGGCATTACTGCCGGCTCCATCGCCTCTCTCTGCTCGGCTACTGCCTCATGTCGAATCATATTCATCTGGTCACCGTACCGGAGCGGCCCGACCCTCTGGCCGTGGCGCTCAAGCAGGTCCATGGACGTTACGCAGCTTACTTTAACGCCCTTCACCAGTCCTCGCGGCACGTCTGGCAGGGCCGCTTCTATTCGTGTCCGCTTGACCCGCCGCACCTCTGGGCCGCCCTACGCTACACCGAGCTCAACCCAGTTCGCGCCGGTTTGGTGGCGGAACCGGAGGCGTTCCCGTGGTCGAGCGCGGCCGTCCACCGCGCCAGCCGCGCGGGATTCCTTGCTGGACCTCTGGCCGTGGCGCTCGGTTTGGAATCCCCAAGCGTGGCGAGAGTTCCTGGCCGAAACCGCGCCGGACGAACAGACCGCCGCGATCCGCGAGAGCACTCACACTGGGCGTCCCTTAGGTTCGGCCGCCTTCGTTCGCAGCCTGGAAATCACGCTGCGCCGCCGCTTGACACCGGACAAGGGCGGTCGTCCGCCCAAGGAAGGCGTTACTCTCGCACAGCAAGCGTTCTCCTTTGGGCAAGACTGATGGGCATGGTTACGTCCCGTCCGTCCCGTGGTTTCCACTGCGCACCAGCCGCGCAGGATTCCTTGCTGGACCTCTGGCCGTGGCGCTCGGTTTGGAATCCCCCAAGCGTGGCGAGAGTTCCTGGCCGAAACCGCGCCGGACGAACAGACCGCCGCGATCCGCGAGAGCACTCACACTGGGCGTCCCTTAGGTTCGGCCGCCTTCGTTCGCAGCCTGGAAATCACGCTGCACCTTCGCTTGAGACCGGACAAGGGCGGTCGTCCGCCCAAGGAAGGCGTTACTCTCGCACAGCAAGCGTTCTCCTTTGGGCAAGACTGATGGGCATGGTTACGTCCCGTCTGTTTGAATGTATAAGGGCCGCGATGGAAATGGGTTCTCCTGAAGGGTACAATGCCGAGACCGGCTTATCGGAGCCGGCTCAGAAACCTCAAACAGGAGAACCCCATGAACGTCAACCACTATATCGGATTCGATGTCCACAAGAAAAGCGTCAGCTACTGCGTGAAGACCGCCGACGGGACGATCGTCGAGGAGGGCAAGCTGCGGGCGACGCACGACGTGCTGCGCCAGTGGGCCGGCGAGCGGTCGGAGCCGTGGCGCGGGGCGATGGAAGCGACGCTGTTCAGCGGTTGGATCTACGACACGCTGCGACCGTTTGCGGCCGAGCTGCAGATGGGGCACCCGGCGCTGATGAAAGCCATCGCCGCCTCCAAGAAGAAGAACGACAAGCTGGACGCGCGGAAAATCGCCGACATGGTGCGCTGCGACTTACTGCCGGCGTGCTACGTGGCGCCGGTGGAGATCCGCGAACTGCGGCGGATGCTACGTTATCGCAACCTGGTGGTCGGCCAGGCAACTCGCATGAAGAACAAGATGAGCGGGCTGTTGATGGAGGTGGGCGCGGAGTACAACAAGCAACGGCTGCACGGGAAGCAATACTTCACGGAGTTGCTGGAGACGGTGGCGGAGGTGCCGGACTCGGTAAAAGACCTGCTGCGGCTCAGTCGTGGTGCGATGGAGATGTTCGAGACGACGCAGCAGCAGTTGCTGGCGCGGCTGCGAAAGGACTCACTGTTGGCCAAGCGAGTGATCCTTCTCGAGAGCATTCGGGGCGTGGGCGAAGTGACGGCGCTGACCTGGGCCCTGGAAGTGGGCGACCCGCACCGATTCTCTTCCTTGGCGCACGCGGTGAGTTACTGCGGACTAACTTCGGCGCTGGTCAGTTCGGCCGACAAACAACAGCGGGGGCCGCTCTCGAAACAGCGCAATGCGCACTTACAGACGGTATTAGTCGAAGCGGCCAAACTGGCGCCGCGGTGGAACCCGCAGTTGGCGGCGTTACACACGCGGGAGTTGGAACGGGGAAATCGCAACCGGGCGACCCTGGCGGTAGCGCGCAAGCTGGTGGCGTATCTGTTGGCGGTGGACAAATCCGGCCAGCCGTTCGAGGTGCGCAGTGCACCGACGGCCGAAACGGAGGCTCAGGCAGTGGCGTAAGAAAAAGCTCAAAGCTCACCAGCGGGAAAGGTTGTTTTCCCACCCAAGCCGCCCGTCGGGAAATCTCCGATAGCAGAACGGTCCTCGCGGTCAAGGGTTCGCTCCGCCGCGCCAAAAACCGGCGCGCCCTTGACCCCTCCGGGCCGTTCCGCCGGAGCACCAGTCGCGACGGGCGGCTCCGGCGGGAAAACAACAACACCCTGCCGTGTGCAGCCCAACTACGATTTGCCAGCGATCCACCGGCCGTTCCTCGCCGTACAGGGGACTGCAACAAGGAGCCTTGCCTCCTCATGTGCCACACCGTCTGTTTCGAGGCCGGCCGGTTCACTCAAACTCAATCTTCGTGGACGGCTTCGCGCTGTTCCCGCAAATGGATGTCTGGTCACGCTGACGCTGATGCGTTGACCCAATTCGCAACGGATCGAAAACGGCAAATCGTTCAGCAGCTCGTCGGACCTACTGCGGCGCTTCAGGAAACACTTCCGAGTGCAGGGGAAGTTCTGTTTTCCCTTGACAAGCCCTTATCATGGATGTCCCCTGGTTTCCAGCACGCGGTTAAACATGATCTGCGAGTCGGCGCGTAAAGCAGACGGCCTAACACCGGGCCGCCAGCGTGGGCTCGTGGGGCGGGCGGTTCAGGCTGTCCCGCTCCGCTTCACCTCGCTCTGCTTCGTGTTTCCCGAACTCACCGCGCCCCGTCTGTGAGGTCCGGAGCAATGCGGGTCGGGCCAACGCGGTCCTTCCGCGTCCCCGAGGAATTCGCGAATTCGCAGAGCTTCGCGAACTATCTTCCGCCTATTGGTCGGGAGCGTGGTAGCCGCCCTTGAAAAAGGCGAACATTCTCTCCCCCTTTATGCCACGCCAGGTCCAGGAACTCTGCGGACCCATGTGTTCGGCCACCCTATTGATTAGCTGCCTCACTGTTAGGTGTTCGAAAGTGACAGTCCAGGGCTCTGCGTAGCTTGGGTCCCCACCGATCTGAGCATATCCGATCTGCTGCTCCGGGTGTAGCCTAAGCAGGGCACCAAGGGCTGCGTAGGGATCCGTAGCGTCCGTAAGCGTGATTCGCTCTATCTGAAGATTGAACAGGTACGTAGAGTCACTTACAGTCGCGCGCGGGTATATGTTGATCGAAGCCCCATCTGTCGTCCAGGCATAGCGGCTGTCCAGCGCGCAGAGGGTATCGAGTGTCTCTCGCACGGTCTTATCCTCCAGACGCAAGGAGAAACGAACACCCTGGGCCGTCGGATTGGAACGCCTTTCGCCGATAATCTGCTCAATCCCGAGGTGCAGCCGCCCGAGCGAACCCCTGCTCAACTCGGCGACCGTATGCGGGAAAGTCGCGTTGGTAATCTCAAAGCTCCGCATTTTCTGGTCCAGTGGGAATGTCTCGGGAGCGACCGTGCCTTGAGGAGCGCCTCGCACCTGCGCGAAGGTGTCGCCGCATGCCAGAACTGAAAGCAATGTTACTGCGAAGATGGTTTTCATTGCACTCTTGTCCAAAACAGGTACCTGCACTCTGAAATAGGGGGAGTGCCCTCCTATAATTGACGTTGGCGAGCTATTTCTTGCCAGAACCTCGCCACACGCTGCCCACAGGAGGGCAATCCAATAATACAAGTCGCAAGCCTGTTCAATCAACTGCTCCAGCACTTCCCGCGCACGGAGTTTGCCGCACTGGTGAGGAAGCACGCCGCCGAGCGTGACGCCAAGGGCTTTACCTGCTGGACGCAGTTTGTCTCCATGCTGTTCTGTCAACTGGGACGCGCCGACTCTCTGCGCGAGATCTGCAACGGTCTGGCGTGCTGCCTGGGGCGACTGGTG
Organism: Bryobacterales bacterium; assembly: GCA_963761855.1. Classification (GTDB taxonomy): domain Bacteria; phylum Acidobacteriota; class Terriglobia; order Bryobacterales; family Bryobacteraceae; genus Bog-375. The sequence continues at coordinate 46,139 of CAVXJY010000087.1, forward strand.
CATCTGGGGATCGCCAAAGCACCTTGCCGCTCCACCCTGTCCTATGCCAATGAACACCGCCCCGCCGCGCTGTTCGAGGAACTGTTCTGGACCGCCTCGGCCCGCTTCCGCGAGCAGCAGGCGCTCGGCGGCAGAAAGCACAAGTTCCGCTTCAAGAACAAACTCCTGTCGCTCGACTCGACCACCATCTCGCTGTGCCTGACGATGTTTCCGTGGGCCAAGTTCCGCCGCGCCAAAGGCGGCGTCAAGGCCCACGTCCTGCTCGACCACGACGACTACCTGCCCGCTTACGTGCTGCTCACCGAAGCCAAACGCAGCGATGTGAAGTTGGCCGATTCCTTCCATCTGAATCCCGGTTCGATTGTGGCTATCGATCGCGGCTATATCGACTACGCCCTGTTCGCCCGCTGGAGCATGGCTGGGGTCTTCTTCGTCACCCGCCTGAAGGAGAACGCCGCCTTCGAGGTGACCGAGGAATGCCAGATCCCGGCCAACCGCAACATTCGCGCCGACCAATTCATCCGCCTCACCGGCGCCCGCGCCCAAGCCGACTACCCGGAACGGCTGCGCCGCGTGGTGGTCTGGGACCCCGAGAACAAGTGTGAGATCGTCCTGCTCACGAATCTGCTGGAGTTCGGCGCCACCACCATCGCCGCCATCTACAAAGAGCGCTGGAAAATCGAGCTGTTTTTTAAGGCGCTCAAGCAAAACCTGACCGTGAAGACCTTCGTCGGCACCAGCGAGAACGCACTCCGCATCCAGATTTGGACAGCCTTGATCGCCCTGCTCCTCCTGAAATGGCTGCATCACCTCTCCAAGGCCGGCTGGTCTCTTTCCAATCTGGCCTCGATGCTGCGGCTGAACCTGTTTACCTACCGCGATTTGGCCAAGTGGTTGGCTGATCCCATGGAAACGCCGCCACTGGTCCCTGCGGCGGAACAACTTACCTTGGCGCTGGTGTGATTTGGACAGGCTGCGTCACTCTAAATCCGAGACCTCCACCTGAACCGGCCAATCATGGTGCTGTAAGCCCTGCGTTTTCAGAGGGCCCGGCTACAGGCCTGTCCTGTTTTGGACAGCAGTGATCGCATATCGAAATCCCATGCGAATCTGCGACGCGACACGCCGGGGAGTTATCACGGCGATATCAGGATTGGCGGCGGACCTGAAAGCGGGGGTACGGGTCTCGCGCCAGAATCCCGGGATGGCCCTGCTCGTGATGGGTACCCTCGGGCTGGGCCTTGCAGTGAACACGACGGTCTTCAGTTGGGTGGACAGCGTGCTGCTTCGGCCGATTCCCGGAGCAGCCGAGCCGAGGCAAATCGCCGTGCTCGAGGAAGTGCCGACGACTGGGCAGACGCAGTCTTGCGCGTATCCGGATTTCCGGGATTATCAGGCGCAGGCGGACCTGTTTTCCGGCCTGGCGGCGTGGCGCTTGCAGGCGTTCATGGTGGGCGAGGGCGCCGGAGCCCGGCGCGTGTACGGACAGGTGGTTTCGGCGAATTTCTTCGCTGTCCTGGGGGTGAAACCCATCGCGGGCCGGGTCTTTGCTTACGACGAGGACCAGGATAAGCAAGCGGGGTACCCGCTCGCGGTGATCAGCCACCGTTTTTGGAAGGCGCGGTTCGGGGGAGATCGGAAGGCGTTGGGCATGGCCATCCGGGTGAACGGCCATCCGCTAACGATTGTGGGTGTGGCGCCGCCGGAGTTCGTTGGATCGGTCCCCGGATTTACGTTGGACATCTGGGTCCACCTGAAGCATGATCCACGAGATGGGAGGGGTATACGGCTGGCCGGTCGCCAACCGGAACGCGAAGCCATTGCAGTTGATCGGGCGGCTAAGACCAGGCGTAGCCGCGGCCGAGGCGAGCGCGCAGGCCGAGACAATAGCCCGGCGCATTGCGGCGTTGCACCCGGACACGCATCAGGGTACCGGCGCGAGGGTGGTCTCGCTTTGGGAATCCCAGGTCGGAGCGCAGGGCGTGCTGCGGGACCCGCCGCAGATCCTTTTGGCGGTCTCCTTCCTGGTCTTGCTGATTGCCTGTGCCAAACGTGGCGAATCTGCTCCTGGCGCGCGCCGTCGCGCGGCAGCGGGAATATGCGTTGCGCCTGGCAATCGGTGCAGGACCGTGGCGGGTCGTCCGTGAAGTGATGGCAGGTAGCGTGGCGCTGGCGCTACCAGGGCTGGCTGCGGGTCTGATCCTCGCCATGTGGATGGGTCAGGCACTGACCAAGTTGATGCCGCCAGGCGATCTGCCGCTGGACCGGCTCGCGAATGTGGAGTTGAACGGGCGCATTCTCTTGTTTGCGTCGGCCCTGGCTCTAGCGTGTTCCTTGCTGTCAGGCCTGGCTCCGGCCTTACACGCAAGCCGTACGGATATCAGTGTGGCCCTGCACGACCGCAGCCGCGGCTCCACGGCGGGAAAGCGCAGCTTGCGCGCGCGCGACCTGCTGGTGATGATCGAGGTGGCCCTGGCTATGATTGCGCTGGTGGGCGCCGGGTTGTTCGAGAGGACTTTCCGGAAGGTGAGTGCGGTCGACCTGGGTTTTGATCCTGACGGCGTTCAAAAGGCGGAGTTGTATCTGGCATCGGCCGGTTACACAGCGGACCAGGAGACGCTTTTCTGCCTCCGGCTGAAGCAAAACTTGGCCGCAATGCCAGGGGTCGAAGCGGCAAGCTACAGCATCGAGACTCCGTTGCTGCAAGGCGGCGATGAGGCGGTGGAGGTGGCAGGCTATACGCCTCCATGGGGCGAGAGCATGGTGATCCCGCGGAACAACGTCGGGCCCGACTACTTCCGCGTGATGCGGATCCCCCTGCTGGCCGGAAGGGATTTCACCGAACGCGACGATCGGCAAGCGTTGGTACCGGTGGCGATCGTCAACCAGGCGTTTGCGCAGCGGTACTTCGGCGGCACGGATCCGATCGGGCACAAAATGCGAATCGCGCTGGGGGCCTGGGCGACCATTGTCGGCGTGGCGGAGAACAGTAAATACAGCGGCCCGCTCGAAAAGCCGCGCCCCTACTACTACGCGCCTTTCCAGCAGTACTTCGCATCTGGTCACTACAACAACTTCTTTGTCCGAAGCAGCTTGAATCCGGCCGATGCGGGGAAGCAACTGAGGCGTGCCATCGCGGAACTGGACCCCACCACAGGGATTGCGCAGGTACAACCGCTCCGGACAAGCGTGGACGCGGCCTTGTATGCGCGGTCTGTCGCGGCGCGGCTGATGACCGCGCTGGGGGTGCTCTCGCTGCTGTTGGCGGTGGTCGGCCTTTACAGCGTGCTGAGCTACGCGGTGAGCGAGCGCACACAGGAAATCGGCATCCGCATGGCGCTGGGCGCTTCGCAGGGAAAGGCGGCCGGGATGGTGATGGTGCATGTGGCGGGCGTAACCGGCCCGGGACTGGCACTGGGGACGGTCTTGGCCGTGGGCGCAGCGGGATTGGCGCAGAGAATGCTCTACGGGGTGAGCCCGGCGGATCCGGTGACACTCGGGGGAGCGGTGATTGTTCTGATTGTGGTGGCGGTGGCGGCGGGGCTGGTTCCGGCGCTGCGGGCCACGAGGGTGTCGCCAGCGGAGGCGCTGCGAAGCCAGTGAACGGGTGGTGCGGCCCTCTTGCGGGAACCAGCAAGCCCGAAGCAACCAAGATGAGCGTAAAGTCGCAGACTCGCGGACCTGGTCATCGCAGGCACGGTCCCTGAGCGAGTGACCCACTACCTTGGAGTTGACACCACACCCGACGGGAGAATGGCCAAGTTCCCGATATGTACCAATATCGGCAACCGTTCGTGGCCAACCCACGCGCCTGCGGGCGTGTGGAACGAAGTACGTTTCCAGTACCGATTTTTCCGGCATCCAGCCTGTTGCACTCCAAACCCGACTCGGCTCCTTGGAACATGGTCCCACTTGGAGGAACTGGTTTCGGTCATGCGGTTTCGAAGATCTTGAACAGACCCGAACTCTGTGACGATCTCTGTGCGAATGCGATACCGTGGCTCGCAGTTGTCCAAGGCATGATGGCTGCGTACTTTCCTATCGAACCGGCCGTCACTTCGGATCAGGTTCACTGAACCCCGCGTCGCTTTTCCGGCCGGGTCCTGTCGCTAGAAATCTCAGGCTGCGTCCGCAGCGGCATCGGCCGGCGGTAAGCCACCCCAGATCAGGACATCGGGGCATAAGTCGGCGCCGTTGGGCCAAACCAGCGTGCCGCCTTCCGCGTGCAACTCCAAAAATCGCGCTTGGTCATTCCGGATCTCGGCGAAAACCGGACCCTCCAACATTGGTCCAAGGTCTCTTTCGATCACGCGACCGTCGGTCAAAGTGAGTTGTACGCGGTAGTTGCCCAGCGGCTTGGCTTCCCGGATGCGAACCAATTTCATGTCTCCTCCTTAGTCCAGTGGGGCGATGGATTCCAAAGGCGTTCCACCACGAGCCCGTTCCCAGTCGGCTCTCAGTTCTTGGCGATGGAGGGCTGCCCATTCGAGTACCAACGCCATGGCTCTCCTCGGGAGCTCTCCCCTGAGGATGGCGAGCGTCTCTATCTCAACGAGAGCCTCGTATTCGCCATATTCGGCGTGGAAGTGTGGCGGGCCATGATCTCTAAAATACATTCGAATCACAATCCCAAAAAATCGGGTCACCTCAGGCATTTCTTCTCTTGATTCTACCTTCTTCGCGTACCCGGTGTCCGGAAGCTGCGTCAGCCACATCGGCCGAGCGTGGCGTTCTCGCCAGCGCCCCTCGGCCACACATGCGCTGTGATTGCGCTGTGACGTCGGCGGCTCGTCGGGGTATTTCGGGGCATCCCGGAATACCGACCGGACTGAAAACACAACCACTTAGACCCATCTGGACTCGCCTGAACTGCCAGCCGTCGGGTTCGATTCCCGTTAGCGCCACCAGAAACAAAACACTTACGGGCAAGGGGGCAGCACGGGGCAGCACGTGCAAGGCACCAGAAGAACGCCGGTAAGGTCACTGGCAATCCAGCGCAACGCTTACGGTCATATTCCGGGCACCGCGATCATCCTCTTTCTGAGTGTGACCTAACCACGGTGCGAGCACCAAACGAGCGACCAGCGGCTCCTCACCGTTGGCCCGGTAGAATCACTTCGAGTTGGATCACGGCGCATCAGCGAATTTAGCGACGTGATGCCAACTTACGGGGAGTATTCCGATAGGACGATAACGAGTTTCGAGTACCTAACCATTGTGATTTGTGACTTGGCGAATTCGCACCAATCGGCGAAGACATTGCAGCTTCAGCAGCGTTGGAGGTTGGAGCTGCAAATAGACTCGATGATCTTGAGGAGGATTACAACCGAAGAGACTGCAGATTAAGTCGAGGCAAGTCGATCAGAGGACATCTTTGAGTGTCACGGTTAGCTGGCGGGTTTCAGTTCCGTGCTGAACGGTTAACTGGAGGCGAGTGCCTGATGGCTGGAGGAACAGCGGCTGATGCACTTCATCGTCGGGCGTTTTGCCGTCGATGGCGGTGATCACGTCGCCGGTTTCGATGCCGGCCTGCGCACCAGGGCTACCAGGCAGGACGGTCATCACTTCGAGCCCATGGCCGAAAGAATCGAAGAGGAGCCCAGCACGATTGAAAACTTCGGGCTGAGCCGACTCTCTTGTAGTTTCAAAATAGACTTGGCCGTGCATGCAATCGAAGACCTCGGTGAAATGGCTGAGGATGTCTTGCCCGATGTTGCCGTCGAGTTCCCTCTTGTCCGAGGGATCTGTGCTGAAGCGCTCGATCACGCTTGGCACGGGAACACCGCCGATGCGCATGGTTTTGACACGCGCAAGGTAGGCTTGCGGCGAAGGGCCGGCAAACCCGCGCCCGTTGTAGGCAAGGAAATGTGCTCCTAGCGCCTGAACCAGTTTGTTCTTCACCGTGAAACCCGTGAATATCATGGTTCCCGAATCATTGCCCGAATCGAGTTCAAACCATCCGGTCGCATCCTCGATAGAAGCCTTGATCAGTAATGCATTTTCCTGAATGCGCAGAGGCACGGCCGTGCCGGGACCGGAGTAATGAAAGCGCGGGCCATCGTAGAACGTGAGGCGCTGCTGTTCGAAGTCAATTCTGACGGCGAAGCGCCGAAGCATCTCGTAGCCGACGAGAAACGAGGTGTCATCTACACCTCCCGGAAAGTCGATGACATAGAAGGTCTGATCGCGAAGCAGCAGATCTCCAATCTGGAGGGTATCAATATGTGCCTTGTGTACCTGCACGTTTGCGGGACTGGAGGTGCCGAGCTCGGTCGCTTGTGCATCGAGCTTAAGTCCCAGCTTGCGGGCCAGGTCTGCGGATAGGACGTTGACACCCGACCCGGTATCAAAGCCTGCCTTGAACGGCCCTTGGCCGTTGATCGTCGCTTGAAAGATGAGTCCGCCTTCGGCGGGCACGGACACTTCGCCCGCGGGCGGCATCTGGTAATCCTTGGGTAGCGGAGCCGACGGCTGGCCCTGTGCCGCAAGTCCACGGCCGCAAAGGAAAGAGAAGAAAAACACACTGAAAACAAGACTTACGAGAAGTGAGCTAACGCCGGAGGCATCACCTGGATCGCTTGTTGGCATCGAAGACTCAATTCCCTGCGCAGATTGGGTGATACGGCTGCAAGAGATCACCTAAGCAACTATACTCCTTTAGTTGCGCCGTTCACGTGAGCTGACGACTTCAGGGCAAGTCGTTCGTCCAGCTTAGCATCTGCGGCGAACAAGAGATAGATCCTGGCAAACGCCCCAGGGTCCCGCAATCGCCCGTGTCTGGCCGCCGGTGTGTAAACGTCGGAAACATCGTCCCAGGCGTGTTTACCCCGGCGCTGGTCAAATGTCGGCCGATTCGCATCCAAGATCACCAGCCATGGTGCCATGGTCAGTACGGCTGCCTTCCTGGGGCTATGCGAAGTGCTAGTCTCGTCGCCCTCGGATGGGGCTGCCGTAATAACTGCACGGACAGGGGTTCATGGCGGCAACCGGCATGGGATTCGAAGGGAGGTCGATGACCGTGAGGGCCGCCCTGTTGCCAAATGGCTCTGGGCAGACTCTAAGAGATCGGCCCTCCGTTGGGCATGGGACAAGCAGCCCTGAGGGACGTGCCCTATCCCTTCAGAAAGCATGCATGGGAGAATAAACCAATGATCGAGATCGGGCATTCCCATGCGAGGTGGGACAAGAATCCGATGGGAGAGGACACGGTGGCTGCGGGCAGGTGAATCCGGAAGACCCATTTGGGAACTCATGACAGTGTCGGCAATCTTTGAACCTCGTCTCGACATCCTGCCCGCATGCCAACGGCGGCTGTGGCCCGAACTGGACGCTGTGCCGTCAGCCTTCGTGCTCTACGGCGGCACTGGCTTGGCGCTCCAACTCGGCCACCGGGTTTCGGAGGACTTTGATTTTTTTTCGTCCTCCGGTTTTGAGCCGGCCAGATTGCGATTGCGGCTCCCGTTCTTCAAGGATTTGGATCCGGACGACCAGGACGCCTGGGTCCACTACAAGCGCGACAACCTGGAGGCGTTCGTAAACCGCGACGGAGTGGTTAAGGTTGCCTTCTTTGGCGGACTCGATTACTCTACGACGGATTGAGGACCCCGAGGCGTGCGGCTGGATCTCGCGTTTGGGTGGCGTCGTTGATAGACTTGGCCGGCATGAAGATGCGGGTGATTCAGGTTCGGGGGAACTGGAAGGACTACGTGGACATTCACACGCTGGTGACTCATGGCGTGGATGTGCCCACCGGATTGGCTGCGGCGCAAGCGATCGACCCTAACTTCGATCCGATCACGAGCGTTCGCGCCTTGCAGTTCTATGGCGATGGAACACTGAATCGGGTTCCGGCCGCCATGCAGCAGGATCTGACCCGGTGGGCACAGGCAGTTGATCTGGGCGAGTTGCCTGAATTGCATCCGCATCGCGGTTTGAGTCCTGGAGGGCTGGAGCGATGAGCCTCACAACTCCCTATCCGACCGACTTACTGCATGTGGCGCGGAAGGTAGTTTGGTAGAAAAGCCGGAAGAAACCCTGGCCGATCTGATCACATTTCTGACACACTTGATGGTTTACGGATCCTCGGCGGATGTTTCCGTAGCCGAGCGCTACGTGCCACAAGAAGAATTTCGAAGCGTACTTGAGCATGCTCCGGCTGGAGTGTTTACGCGGGATGTTTGGAAGAAGTGGCATGAACGGTTTGGGATGTCAGTACCACCTTTGCCTCGTCAACGGTTTCCAGATGGTTCGTTAGGTCCGGAGGCGGGACGTTTCTTTGGTCGGTAGTTCTACGATGTGGCGGAACTCCAAAACAGGATGATGTTGCTGACCGCCTGAACGATCTGGTTACAGACTGACGCAGAGAGCTGTCACGCATCAGACCGTATCAAAACCGTATCAAAACCTCGAAATCTGAGCCCGTTGGGGTTGTCAGCCGAGCGAAAGCAGACTCCCCAGACTGTTGAAAAACCAAGGAATAGGATAGGACTGAAGGAAGCGTGGAGGCCATCTTGTGCCTCCGGAGCAAAAGGTCGGTGGTTCGAATCCACTCGGGCGTACCATAAAATCAATAATTTAGCGCCAGATCCTGTCGCGAAACTGAGTACCATGAGGGCGAAACTGGGTTTCTTGGTCACTGGCCAAGGGATCGGAGTTGCTGCAAGCCGCACAACTGTCTAGTGGACGGCGAACCAGACACGATCAGACCTTTCGGCCGCTATTACCCAATCTTCTCGGGAAACAACCCTGGCATCCAGCGCGAAGCGAGCCCCGTCGGGAAGACCAGGCGCAGCGGCGCGCGGGAACTCTCCGAGGCGAGTACCCCCCGCGCAATCAGTGCCGAGACAATGCGGCGGGCATGGCGCTCGCCCACGCCCACGACGCCAGCGGCATCGGCACGAGGCAACTCTCCCCGGTAGAGCACGGCTTCGAGGATACTGCCTGACTTAGGCGGCAAAGTACCGATCCTGATTTCTTCTTCGGCCCAAAGAAGAATGCGTGCCCGCAGGCGATCCGGCTTTATCAGGCTTTCCATGAATTCGACCTGGTCGATGCATGTCCTGAGAAAGAAGTCCGTGAAACTCGCGAGGGCCTCCTCGCTCAGGTTGCCGCGTCCATCAAGGTCGTTATGACGGGTACTGTCACATGCGGCAAGATGCCCCTTATAAGCATCAACATTGCGCGCAAGGCCACGCGCCGCCGACCAGACCAATCATTCGCCGAAACTCGAGGTGTTTCAGAATACCAGTAGTGCCAGGCTCACTCAGGTGAAATTCGCCGTCCAAAGAAGCACGTTCCTCGCAGCAGACCAAGCCTGGATGCGGGCTAGGGAACCGCTGATCAACATTGCGGCGATGGGGCGCGCTTTCTAGCGGCCCACCCCAGCCACGGGCGGCTCATCATGGCTCCTTTTCGTTCTTCCGCAACTCGGCGATGCGCGCCTTGACGAGGCGCTTGACAAGAGCGGTTGGCAGCGCCTCGTCTAATCGAAATCGAATCGTCCCTTTGCCCGAGGTCTCGTACCTCGCGAGTTCGTCCCCAAGGGCGCGCCGCGTCGCATCGCCCACCGGATAGAAGCTGCTGTGGTTCTTCCATGCGCCGTACCAGACAAAGGGCTTCCCATCGAGTTTGAAGGCGGGCATGCCATAGCCGAAACTCTCGGCAGCACCCGGAGCCGCCGAGCGAATGGCATCGCGCAGTTCTTCCATCTGTCTGCGCGCACTGGCGGGTAGCGCCGCAAAATAGGTGCTCAAATGCGCGTGCCGCTGGTCCCCGTCTTTCAGTGAGGGTCGGCGAGTCACGAGGCCTCCACTCTTGAATGCGACAACTCCGCCAGCAGGTCTTCGAGACGGTCGTAGCTGATACCGGCGCCGCGCGTCATGCCCGAAGCCATGACCGCGTCGCGCACTTGCTGCGACGGGTAACGAACAGTAGTTGTGAGGCGCGTCTTGCGGCCCTCTTCGGTAAGCTCGGCTGTCACCACAGAGACGGTCTCGGGAAATTGCTCGAAGATTTCCGTAAACACGAGCCTGTCCGGCGGCACGATCTCGCGGTACTCGCCCCGGAAGGCGACTTCGCCCTTGGGGTGCCGGTTGACAAACCGCCAGGCGCCCCCGACCCGAAGGTCGATTTCGCACGCCGGAACCGAGTACCCCTCGCCCAGACGCCCCCACCACTGTCTGACGTGTTCGGGCCTGGTCATCGCCTCGAACACCAGATGCCTCGGCGCATCGAACAGGCGCGTCATCCGAATCTCCTGGTCCGAAGGCGTCGTGACCTTAAAACTGTCGCTATTTCTTGTGCTGCTTCCTACCATGATTTTTCCTCCCCCTTGTTTGGATGTGTTGCAGATAGTCGTCCAATCGATCCAGCCGCTCTTCCCAGAGATGCCGGTAACGTTCGGCCCAATCCGAGACCTCTTTCAACGGGCCGCCCTCGATCCGGCAGCGTCTCCATTGGGCATCGCGTCTTTGCGTGATCAGGCCCGCGTGCTCCAGAACGCGAAGGTGTTTCGAAACGGCCGGCTTGCTCATTTCAAATGGCTCGGCAAGTTCACCTACCGAGCACTCGCCCGACAACAGACGACTCAAGATGGCTCGGCGCGTGGGATCGGCGAGCGCCGCGAATGTGCTGCTCAGTTGATCGTTCATGCGATGAACCACACGGTTAATTAACCTACTAGTTTTATACACCGGCGCTCGATTGTCTGTCAATAGGAAACTACGAGCACTTTTTGATTTGGCAATGTGATGGGGCTGGGGCGCAGCCTCCGTTAACCCGCCCTCGATTTCCTTCGGCGGCACTGCCCGCTGTTTGACAGGGCCGTGTGAGACTACTGCCGCGACTGTCCCATCGAAGAGATATAGGATTCGGTAGTGTACTCCTGGAGGCTTACACGGAGTTCGTAAATGCCGTCGCGCAGGAAGTCGGCTTCGGGCCGCCGCAGTTCGTGGTCCAACTCCCTCAGTCGCTCTAATCGGAGATAGCATTTATCCTGGGCTTTCGCAGGCAACTCGCTGAACCAGTCCAGACTCCAGTTGCTAGCACTGGCGGTGAGCTGAGTTTTCGTCATCGGGTCCGAATACCCGCCTCGAAGCAACCGGATTCCGATTCGGGGCTTGGCGCTAGAATGAAACTGGATGTTTCGACTGCCTGCGGTTCCGGGCCGGATCCTCATCGTCGACGATGAGGAGCGCCAGCGTACCGCCTTGGCTGCCATGCTTTCCGATACTGACTTTGAGACGCAGGTGGCGGCCGACGGGCAGGAAGCGCTGGAACGGCTCACTACCTTCAACGCGGACGTCATCGTTGCGGATTTGGTCATGCCGCGCATGGACGGCTTCGAACTGCTCCGGCACCTGAAGGAACGCGGCGACCTCACTCCGGCGATCGCGCTCACCGGCTTCGGCAGCATGGAAAAGGCGCTGTCCGCCGTCCATGACCTCAAGGCATTCTGGTTTCTGGAGAAGCCGGTGGAACCGCGCGCCTTCAAGACCCTTCTGGAACGCGCGATTCGCTACAAAAGAAGCCTGCAGAAGAACCGACGAACTGAAGCGCGACCTGAGCCTTCGCGGCGTGCTTGGGGACCTGGTGGGAACTTCCCCGGCGATGCAGCAGATCTTCTCGCTCATCCGGCAGGTGGCGCCCACTTCGGCGCCCGTATTGATCTGTGGAGAGAGCGGCACCGGGAAGGAGTTGGTGGCGCGGGAGATCCATAAGTGCAGCCCCCGCGCTGACGGGCCTTTCGTCGCGATCAATGCAGCCGCCTTGCCCGAGACTCTGATTGAGAGCGAGTTATTCGGCCACGAGAAGGGCGCGTTTACGGGAGCCATGGAGCGTTCGGCCGGCTGCTTTGAGCAGGCTCACGGCGGCACTTTGTTTCTCGACGAGATCGGCGAGATGCCGCAGTCTACGCAACCAAAGCTGCTGCGCGTTATCGAGGACTTGCGAGTGCGGCGGCTCGGCGGCAAGCACGAAATCCCGGTAGACGCCCGGGTGCTTGCCGCGACCAGTCAGGAACTCGGAACGCATCTGCGCGAAGAACTTTACTATCGGTTGAGCGTGTTCCAGATCGTAGTTCCGCCGCTGCGCGAACATAAAGAAGATATCCCGCCGATCGCCGATGTCATGCTGCAGAATCTGAACAAGAAGCACGGCACGCGCGTTACCGGGGTCGATGCCGAAGTGCTGGATCTTTTTCATCGGATAGATTGGCCCGGTAATGTGCGGGAGCTGCGCAATGTTCTGGAGCGAGCCGCCATCATGGCCGGCGAGGGTTTGATCCGGCTGACGAATCTTCCTTCCCCTGCGTTCGGCTGTAAGCCCCGGCCCGTATTCCCGGCCAGCACCGGACTATGAGGGTCCGATGATGCTTCAGCCTGGCCAGCCACTCATGAAACTCGAGGAGGCTTATATCAAACTCA
>CAVXJY010000088.1:0-29379 GCA_963761855.1 Bryobacterales bacterium
TCACCGCAAAACCGGCCATCTGTGATCACTTCAAAACCGGCCAACGAAGCCGCGGCCAGGACATGAAGTTGTTTTACCGCGCCGTGGCCAGTTCGGGCAAGTTTTGTTCTGTCTCCCTTGACGCGCCCTGTTCGATCCCGACCAACGGGAGGGCGTAGGATGCTTGTTGGTTTTCCTTCTCAGAAAGGTTTTGGTTTGGGTTTTGAAGGGGGTCGCAGGGGCGAAGCCCCCGCGGTGTTCGGTGCGACGCCCTGACCAGGTGCACCCTGTACGCGGGCTCACTGAGTGCCTCCGGCATTGGCCGTGCCGGCCGTTTCGTGCGCCAACTGCGCGGGCCGCACTTGAGTACGTGTCCATGGTGGAGGATGCGATCGAGCATGGCGGTTACCGCCGCCACATCGGCCAGCAGATTTCCCCAGTCTTCGACGGGGCGGTTGGATGTTAGCAGCGTGCTGGCGCGCTCGTAACGACGCATGATGATTTCCAGCAGGTCTTCGGCCGCGGTCAGCGGCAGCTTGCGCATGCCGAAGTCGTCGATGATGAGCAGCGGCACGGTGGTCAGCGATTCCATAAACTCCTTGCGCGTGCCGTCGGCGACCGCCTCGGCCAGATCATCCAGCAGCACGTGCGTTTCGCGGTACATCACGCGGTAACCCTGTTGGATGGCGGCTTGCCCGATGGCCTGGGCCAGATGAGACTTACCAGTGCCGCCGGGCCCGAGGAACAGTGCGTCTTCCCGTTTGCCGAGGAAAGCGCACGTAGCGAGGTCGAAAACGAGACTACGATTCATCTTCGGATTGAAGGTGAAGTCGAAGTTGTCCAGGGTCTTTTGCGGGTCGCGGAAGGCGGCCTGTTTGCGGCGGCGCTCAAGCAGTCGCTCGCTGCGCCGGGTCAGTTCATCGGCGACCAGGCACGAGATCAGATCGATGGGCGCCATGGCTTCGGCTTGCGCCTGGTGCAATCGGGTTTCCAGCACGGTGGCGATGCCGCCGAGCCGGAGTTGTCGTAACGCTCGTTCTAATTCGATGAGATTCACAGTTCACTCTCCTTGGTCTTGTCTTGAATGAAGTCGCGGTACAGGGTAAGTTGGCGGATCAGGGGATCGACCTGACGCAGGCTCAGTGGCGTCTGCGGCCGCCGCTCCAGATAGCGGCGCAAAAAGCGATATTGGAAGACGCCGACTTCCAGAGCCGCGGCGCACGCATCATCGACGGTTGCGGCGCCGTACTTCTTGACCAGCGACAACACGCCCAGGATGTGACGCACGGCAATCTCTCCGTTGGCCTGATGCATGCCGCGGCAAAGTGCGCCGATCTGGGAGCCGGCTCTGTCAGTACGGCTCAGCAGTTGCTGCGTGCTGAGCGGGGTTTGTTTGGGCCGATCCTCGTCTTTGATGCGATGACCGCCGCGCGCATGGCGCAGGTGCTCCCGGAGTAACTGGCCCGTGCGTGGGTCCAGCAAACGAACGTTTCGCGCATCCCACTGCACCTGGACGCGCCGGCCGATCCAGCCCGGCGGCGCGCCATAGTAAGCCGCCTCGACCTCCACGCAGCCATCCAGATGCACCGTGCGCTCGCCGTACTGGTAATAGCGGAAGGGTTCGATGGGCAGTGGCAGCAAAGCGGGCCGCTCTTCGGCGAACATGGCCGCGACCTGCCGCTTGGTGGTGCCGTGGATGCGCGTGTCGGCCCAACGCTCTTCCCAGTGGTCCAGGTAAGTCTGCGCTTCCGCCAGACTTTCGAAGCGCATGCCTTTAAGCGGCGTCCTCTTGGCGTGGCCGACGCCGCTCTCGACCTTCCCCTTCCGATCCGGATCCCGGACACGGCAAGGTAGCGCGACAGCTCCGTAGTGCGCCAGCACGTCGCGGTACAGCGGGTTCAGCGTGGGATCGTAAATATCCGGGGCGAGGACGCCCTCGCGGAGATTGTCGAGCACGACGACTCGAGTGGAACCACCGAGTCGGCGAAAGGCCTTCTCGTGCAGCTCGGCCCAGGTCTGAGAACCGGAGCGGAACACCAGCAGGCGGACCGACTTGCGGCTGCAGCCCAGGGTCAGCACGAACAGCCGCGTGCGCCGGTACTTGCCGCTGTGCGGGTCGCGCACCATCGGTCCTTCGCCGTAGTCGACCTGGGCCTCTTCACCGGGCGCGGTCTCGATGACCGCGCAAGCCTCCGGCGACGGACTGCCCTGCAGTTTCCGCACGAAGCGCCGGACACTTTGATAGCCGGCACTGAAGCCGCATAGGTCCACCAGGTCCTGCCAGATGGCCATGGCATTACGGCCCCGTGAGAGCCCGACTTCGATCGCGTCGCGGTAGGGCGCGCAGGCGCTGGCCGAGGGACTGCGGCCAGGTTTCGGCTCGGCTGCGGTAGGTGCGCTGGCGGCCAACTCCGCGCCAAAGTCGGTGATCACTTCTATGGCTGGTTTTGCGGAGGCCGGGTCGTTGCCGCCCACCCGGAACGGTTTCGCGCCTGCGGAGTCGGTGATCACCCCGTTGGCCGGTTTTGCCGGTGAAGCGCGCCCCCACCCGCCTGGTGGCCGCAGGGCGATACCGGCCTCTTTCAAATAGCCAGAGGCCGTCTCACGGCGCACACCGATGGCCCGTTGAATTCGTCGCAGCGACCATCCCAGCCGCCCCAACGCTATGACTTGCTGTTTCTTTTCATCGCTCAAGACATTGCTCACATTGACGGAGGGTATCGCCCTCGCGCCGAGATCAATGTCCCGAACGCTGCTTATCGTTGGCCGGTTTTCAGGTGATCATGTATGGCCGGTTTTGGGTGTTCACCGAGGGATTCGGCCCGGATCCAGAACAATCCATCTGTTCGCGCGCGGCGGAACGGCCGGATTCTCTAACGCTCTTCGGAGCTTCTCTTCGTCCCGTCGGCAAATTCAACAATAAACTCGGAGGGAGCGGATTGGTAGTGTGCTTGCGGGGACGGCGGCTAGACTTTGGTCTAGGTGATCGGGCCTCGCGGCTAGGTTGTGGGCCCTGATTTGGTAGCGGGAAGGCCCAGCTTCTCGGCCATCCTGATCAGGTCAGCGAGCGAACCTACCTGCATCTTTTGCATCACATGGCCGCGATGCATCTTGACCGTGGCTTCGCTAGTGCCCAGTTCGGCTGCGACCTGCTTGTTGAGAAATCCTCGTACAACCAACGCCAGCACTTCTTGTTCGCGGGAACTCAGCGATTCGTATCGCGTGCGCGATTCTTCCATCTCAGCCCGTTGCGCCCGCTCCGCACGATCCCGGCGGATCGCCTGCTGCACGGCGTCCAAAAGATCCTGGTCGCGGAATGGTTTGGTCAGGAACTCCATCGCTCCTGCCTTCATGGCCCTCACCGACATCTGAATGTCTCCATGTCCGGTGATGAAGATAATCGGTATCTTCACATTCGCTTCAACGAGCCGCCGCTGCAGATCGAGTCCGCTCAAGCCGGGAAGCCGCACATCCAGCACGAGGCAGCCTGACACGTCAGCTTGCCGGTCCGCCATAAATTCCTGGGCCGTCCCAAATGTCTTCACGTCGAGTCCGACGGATCGGAAAAGGTTTTTGAGCGCTTCCCTTATGGAAACATCGTCGTCAACCACGAAGACTACCGAACGTTCAAGGCTCATAATGGTTTATTGTTCAGCCGTTTCGACAGGCAAACTGAATCGAACTGTTACTCCAGAACCCTCGTTCCGCTCAGCCCAGATTCGTCCGCCGTGAGCCTCAATGATCGACCGGCTGAGGGACAAGCCCATCCCCATGCCCATCGGTTTGGTCGTAAAGAATGCTTCGAAGATCCTATCCATGTCCTCCGGGTTGATCCCAATGCCGGAGTCTCGCACAGCGACTAGAACGCCGCCTTCGGGAGATTTTCGCGAGGTCACAACGAGCTCGCGGGGAAGTTCGGTATCGGTACGCGAAGCCATGGCTTCGCAGGCATTCATGACTAGGTTCAGAATGACCTGCTGCAACTGGACTCGATCGCCCCTAACCGGGGGAAGTCCGCCGGAGAGTTCACCGCGAAATGCAACCTCATTCTTTTCCAACTCTGAGCGCGCAAGCGAGACCGCTTCTTGAATCGCATTGTTCAGGTCGAGCGACACTTCCTCCGGACCCTCTTTCTTCAGGAATTCGCGGACGCGCTTAATCACCTCGCTGGCGCGATTCCCATCCCGCACGATCAGTGCCAGCGATTCCTTCGCCTCCCGGAGCTTCGGGGTCTTGACGCCAAGCCAGCGCAGAGCCGCCTCGGCATTCGTGACCACGCCGGCGAGCGGCTGATTGACTTCGTGAGCAATGGATGTCGCCAACTCGCCTACCGTCAGCGCCCTGGTGATGCGGGCGAGGTTCGCCTCCGTTTGCCGCAGCACCCGTTCGGAAGTTAACGCGCGTTCTTTCGTCAGCAAGTCGCGGTGCTGCTGTTCCGTGCGCTCGGTAATGTCATCGATCGCAAGCAGGATCGTCCCGCCGTATGGGGGAGGCTGCTGGATCTCACGCCCGCTGAGCAGTAAGATCTTGCGCCCGATCCCTTCGAACTCATGATCGATTTCGAAGTTCCGGAACTCCTGGCGATGCGGCAGAATTCCTTCCAGAGCTTCCCGCAGTTCGCGGAAATTCCACTGTCCGTTGCCCAGATCATAGAGTGGATGATTCTCGGTCTCTACTTTTGAGATTTTAAAGGTTTCGTAGAAAGCCTCATTTGCGCGAATGACTTTGAAGTCCTTGGCCAGAATCAGGATCGGTTGCCGAACCGTTTCTATGACGGCTTCCGCATAATCGCGGCCCAGCCTGGCCGCATGGATATCGAGCAGCACGATGAGAGCGCCGTCGGTTCGGTTGTCCGGCGTTCTGTAGGGCAATGCCTGGAGTGAATACCACCGGCCCTTCGAATCTCGAATTTCCCGCCCACGGGGAGCGCCGCCGCTGATGACGCTTTGCAGCAATTCCGGCAGGTCGGGCGCATCGATATTGGGTTTGAGATCGGAGAGCGATCTTCCGACGTCGGAATCCATGAGATTCATCATCGGCGCCATCGCTTGCGTGAAACGGCGAATCCTCAGATCCTTTCCGACCATAACCAAGGGGACGTTGATGCTGGTCAGGACATTCGATAGATCGCTGTTCACTTCAACCAAAGCAACATTCCGGTTCTTCAGCTCTTCGTTTACTGTATTCAGTTCTTCGTTGGCCGACTGAAGCTCCTCTTTGGAAGTTTCGAGTTCCTCGTTGCTCGCCTGGGCCTCTTCGTTGGCGGACTTGAGCTCTTCCGTGGTGGCTTCCTGCTCCTCGATAATCGATTGCAGGTACTCCCGAGTTGACGCGAGCTCCTGTCTCAGGCGGGCGCTTTCACGACCGTTGCGTGGTCCGGCCTTGGCCGATTTGGCGCCGGTCTTGCTGTCCCCCCGCGCGGTCCCTGCGACGCTCGCCGGCGCCGATGGCTGGAGGTCTTCAAACAAAATCATGAAGTGCAGCGCAGCCTCGCGAACCGCTCCATTGATTGGGATGACCTTGAGGTTGACCTCTCTGAATTGGCCATCCTGTTTCACGCGAACCTGCTGGGTGACAGCGGCCTTCTTCTGCTTGGCCTTAAGAAAAGCCGTGCGCAATCCGACTACCAGGCCCTCCCGCGCCATTCTCAAGAGGCTGTAGCTAGGTTCTCCGGGCGCAAGCTGAAGGTAAGGTCCGGTGTCGCCGCGAACGTGAACAATGTTCAGCGCATCGTCGACGATGACACCCGCTGGAGCGTACTGCGACAGCAGCATCCGCTCAGCGGCCTTCTGAATATCCACGGCAACTCTGAAGTTCTCGCCTGCTGTCTCGCCTGGTTCTTTGGCGGCGAGGGATTCATTAGCGGCGAACTGGACATTTACAGCATGAGCGCTCAATTGCTTCGAATAGAGCCTGACCTTCTTGTCCACTGGCAAAAAGGCGTTGGGAAGGGCGCCCACGCTTTCCGATGGCCCAAGCATGAGAAAGCCATTTGGCTTTAGGGCGTAGTGAAAGATCGATAGCGCTTTTCGCTGCAGCACCGTCCCGAAGTAAATCAGTACGTTGCAACACGAGATCAGATCGAGATTGTGGAATGGCGGATCTTTCGTGATGTTCTGTTTGGCAAAGATACAGCTTTCGCGAATGGATTTGTGGATCTGGTATTCGCCGTTCGTCTTCACAAAAAAGCGCTTTAGCCTTGCGGGCGAGATATCCACCAGCGACGGAAGTCCGTACCTTCCCGACCGCGCCTTCTCCAGCGCTGTCTCGCTAACATCCGTGGCGAACATCTGAATCGGTACATTGGCTCCGGAGGATTCCAACACTTCGGTCAGACAGATCGCAATGGAGTAGACTTCTTCACCCGTGGCACAAGCGGGCACCCAGATTCGAATCGCATCCTCTGGCGCTCGATTCTTCAGAATCGCGGGGAACACCTTCCGGGCCAGGACCCCGAACGCGCCCGGCTCCCGGAAAAACGCGGTCACGCAGATAAGGAGGTCGTCCGCCAGGGCTCGAACTTCAGCCGGGTTTTCCCGAAGGCAGGTGACGTAGTCGCCCAGTTTCTCAAATGCATGGAGAACCATGCGGCGATGAATGCGCCGGCGGATTGTCGACGGCTTATAGTGGGCGAAATCGTTACCGGTGACGGTTCGCAGCAGGTGGAAGGTTTCGTTGAGGTCGAACTCCGCGTCTTGAGCGACGTCTAGGTGCTGTTCCGGCTTACTGGTGATGTAAGGGTGCCGCGCCAGGTGGACCAGGCGCTTCGCGATGTCGGCCGGCGCCAGAACGAAATCCGCGACACCGGCCGCCACTGCGCTGCGAGGCATGCCATCGAACTTTGCAGATGAGGGATCCTGTACAAACGTAATCCCTCCCTCAGCCTTAACGGCTTTGAGTCCGAGGGTGCCATCCGAGGCAGTGCCCGACAGAACGATGCCGACGGCATTGCTGCCCTTATCGTGTGCCAGCGATCGTAGGAAATGATCGATCGGAAGGGTTCGGCCCGGCCCCCGCGGTTCGGTTCGCAAGTGCCCGTCCGATATGCTCAAGGACACGTCCGGCGCGATGACATAGACGTGATTGATTTCCACTGGCGTGTTGGTCTTAACCTCCAACACCGGCATTCTGGTCGCCTTGGAGAGAAGATCTGTCAACTGACTCGGTTGCTTCGGATCGAGGTGCTGGATCAGCACGAACGCCATGCCGGGAGCCGGTGGCAGGTGGGTGAGAAACGCCGTGAACGCTTCCAATCCGCCAGCCGATGCCCCGGCTCCCACAATCGGGAATGACTGCTTCGAGCCAACGGACGGCTGGGCCCTGTCGCCGGCTGGTCCCCCAAAGCCCGGGCGTCCCTTTGCTTGTGACGCCGGTTTCGCTGCGATCGCGGCATGTTTCTTTTGCCCTTTCATCTTTTTTGCCATGCTGTAGTTCCTCATGCAAGTCAAAAACCGGCGGTCTCCGACATCATGACGGGCCGCCCGCAGCAGACGGCGGTTAGCCCGTACCGCCTGTGGGCAAACTGAATTGAACGGTCACTCCGGGACCGTCGTTGGCCTCAGCCCAGATCCGGCCATGATGTGCCTCAATGATCGATCGGCTGATCGACAGGCCCATCCCCATGCCACTGGGTTTCGTCGTAAAGAACGCGTCGAATATCCGCTTCATGTCCGCCGGCTTGATCCCGACACCGGAGTCGCGCACGGCAATGAGAACCTCGGGGTGCCCTCCGGGCCTGACGGATTCCTGCGAGGTCACCAGCAGTTCCCTTGGTCCGTCCGCGGAGGCCATCGCCTCACTGCCGTTTAGGATCAGGTTTAAGATCACCTGCTGCAACTGGATTCGATCGCCTTCCACCTGCGGAACGGCGGGAAAAAGGTCAAGGCGGAGGGCAATCTGGCGCTTCACCAACTCAGTCTGCGCGAGGGCGGCCGCCTCTCGAATCGTTTCGTTCATATCGACGGGCGCGGCTTCCTGGCGCTCCTTCTTCAAGAACTCGCGAATGCGCCGGATGACTGCGCTAGCCCGGTTCCCATCCCGCACGATCAGCGCCAGGGATTCCTTCGCCTCGGGTACGTTGGGCATTTCCCCGCCAAGCCAGCGCAGGCAGGCTTCAGCATTGGTAACCACGCCACCCAGCGGTTGATTGACTTCGTGGGCAATGGATGCGGCGAGTTCGCCGACCGCCAATGCACGGGCGATCCGAGCAAGCTCTGCATCCCTTTCGCGCAATGCTTTCTCACCGGCTAGAGTGCGCTCTTTCGCCGCCAGTTCCATGCGCTGCTCTTCCGCCCTCTTGCGCTCGGTGATGTCCAAAATGGCGCCCAAGACCCAGTGGCCGTCGCTGGTGTCGATCGGGTTCAAGCCGATTTCGACGGGAAACTCGCTGCCATCCTTCCGCCGGCCGTAGAGGTCGCGTCCCGCCCCCATCAGACGGCTTCGGGCGTCGGCATAAAAGGCTTGCCGAAACCCGAGGTGCTTGTCGCGATGTTGATGGGGCACCAGCATCTCGACCGGCTGTCCAATCAGTTCTTCCCGGCTGTAACCAAACAACCTCTCCATCTGCGAGTTGACCAAAATGATATTGCCCGCCTCGTCCGCTATCAGCATGCCATTTGGCGCCGCCTCCACTGCTAAATGAAATCTCTCCTCGGCTTGCTTTTGGGCGGTAATGTCGCGGAGGACCTTTGAGAATCCTACGATTCGCCCCAGCGGATCATAGAGTGGCGACCAGGTTATGGCCACGCTTATCAGTTTGCCGCTCTTTGTCCGCCGGATAGTCTCGTAGTTTTCAATCCGTTCTCCCTTTGCGACGCGCTCCAACATCGCTGGCGTTTCATCCGCGCGGCCAAGCGGAATAATCACGGAAATTGGGCGGCCGATCATCTCACCGGCGGAATAGCCGAGGATTTGCTCAGCGCCCTTGTTCCAGCTCGTAACAAGACCGTTCAGGTCCCTGCTCACAATTGCATCGCCCGACGATTCGACGATGGACGCCAGAAGACGGCCTGTCGTTTCAGCCTGCCTGCGAGCGGTTATATCCCGGAATACGAGAACGGTGCCCTGAATCGACCCGTTTTCGCCATGGATCGGAGCGCCGCTGTCGTCGATGGGAATCTCTGTTCCGTCCTGGGCGATCAGAACCGTGTGGTTTGCGAGTCCGACGATAGTGCCCTCCCGCAGGACCCTCGTGACCGGGCTCTCCACTTTCGCACGGCTGAATTCATTGACGATCCGGAAAACATCGTCGAGATGCTTGCCAACGGTGTCGGTTTCGGCCGCTCGGAGCAAAGATTGAGCGACCTTATTGATAAATACAATACGCCCTTTTGCATCAGTGGCGATGACGGCGTCGCCAATGCTTGCAATCGTCGTCTGCAGGGAATCCCGAGCGTTCTGCGCTTCTCCAAGGGCTACTTCCCGAGCATGAATTGCCTTGTTGATCGTCTTGTTTCCAACAATGAAGAAGGTAAGGAGGATCAGCGACCCGACAGCCGTTATCAGAAAGGCTCTTCGCGCCGCCGTTTCACGGCCGGCTGCCGCGTCAATCCGCATCGATGCCGCATGGTGTTGGATGTCGGCAGCAATTCCGCGAATCTGATCCATGAGTTCCTTTCCCCGCTCGCCGAGAACAAGGTCCAGGGCAGGTTGCAGGCCCTGCGTTTTCCGGAGTTCTATCGTCTGGCGCAGTTCCGTCAGCTTTTCACCCATAAGGTTCTGCAAACGCCCCGCCTCCAACTTCATCTGCAGTTGGACCAAAAGCTTGTCTAGGTCAGCCTCCTGGTTTGGGACGGCTTGAATCGCCCGATTGTACGGTTCGAGATAGCGAACTTCTCCGGTGAGCAAAAATCCGCGTTGCCCGGTTTCCGCGTCGATTAGGTTGGAGACGAGCCGCCCAACAGAGTTGACAACTTCCCTGGTCCGGTTCGCTTCGGCGCTCGCGCCCTGGTATTGCCTCCACTCCCGATATGACAAGCCGACGATCCCGATCAGGATGAGCGCGGCAACAACAAGTAGGCCTGTGTTCAGCCGCGCGGCGGTCGAGCGGGGCGTCTTCATAGCCATAGCTGAAGTCCTCGACGGAGCAAAGGGCCCATTTTCAGGTTGCCCTAACGACAAGAAAAGAATACCAATTTACGATAGTGTACATTGTGCCAATCATGCATTCAACATCGAGCGATCGGGCATCGATGCGCAGTTTTGCCGCGGTTTTTCTGCTCGTGCCGGCGGCCGGCTGAAATGTGGCGCCGGCAGAGAAATCCCGGCTCATTACGATCGGTATGTCCATGCCTTGGGCCACCAGATTCGGTCCTGCAGAACGCAGTATGGTTTGACCCAGGAAAACGTGATCTCGTTCGGGCTTGGCGTTCGCCATTGGCAGCGGCATCTCCCCGTGCGGGCAATCACCAGGTGGCATCGCGCTGCCAGACACGATGACCACCGCCCGCCGGGGGAGCATGCCAGTACTTCAGAACTCCAGTCGGGCCTGAAACGCGATCATCCGAGGGGAACTATCTCCACCCAGCCCGACGCCCAATAGTCCGGTCGGGGGCGAAGTTGGGTAGCTGAGTGCTCCGAATCCTGTCTGTGTAGACGGCTTGCCCGGAATGCCCGCATACCCCAAAACGGGCAGACCGAAATTCGGGTGGTTGAAGACGTTGAAGAACTGGCCGTCGATGCGCAGCTTCAGCCGCTCGCTTAACTGGAACCATTTGGTCAGGTACAGGTCGCTCCAGATGAAGTCGGGACCGCGCAACGCGTTGCGTCCCAGATTGCCGAACTGGCAGTTGGCCGGGCTGTCCCCACCGGTGCAGGCACCGGTGCTCGGATCGACAACCGAAGAAAAAGCGTCTGGGTTGAGCCACTGAATGGTTCCCGGTTGAGTGACGCCGGGAATCGGATTGTGCTCGTACAGAGGTACTCCGGGAATCACGCTGGCATACTGCGGGCCGCTGCCCTGCAAAATGCCGTCACCATTGGCGGAATAGGCCGCGCTCAACACAGAGAAGGGCAGGCCACTATGCCAAAACGCAGTTCCTGAGAGCTGCCATCCGTTCAGCGCTCGGCCCAGTACGTGATTCCGGAACTTGATCGGCAACTGATAAACGAATTGCACCGTGAGGTTGTGGCGGACGTCGTAATCGCAGGGGCCGTATTGCCGGCCAAGTTCACCCGGCAGCGGTGAGAGAATGGCTCCGGCGGCGAAGGGCAGGAATCCTCCGTTTGAGACCGTGTCCATGCAATGGCTCCACGTGTAATTGGCCTGGATCTGAATGCCGTGCGCCAGCCGCTTGTCGGCTGTCAACTGGAGACCGTCGTAATGGCTGTTTGCGCCCGTGCTCAACTGCGTTACCGGTCCGAAGCGGGGATCGGTGGGCCTGCCGTAAGGAAACGGCGCGAAGCAGCCCTCGCAGACCGTCTGATAGCCATTCACCTGCGTTTCGTACGGCTGGTTCACTGCGCGGGTACCCACGTACTGAGCTCGCAAGTTGAGCTGGTTGCCGACCTGCTGCTCCAGTGCAAGACTCCACTGCATAAAGTAAGGAGCGTGAAGCTTGCCATCCGGAACCGCGGTGATCGAAACGGGCGGAAGGCAAGCGCCCGGGCTGGCCAGAGTTGAGGCGCAGGAAAGCTCGCCCTGAGCGAAGCCGGAGTTGAATTGCTGATTCGCCGCCGAAGTCGCATCGATAGCGCTGTTTGGCGCGCCCGGCGCAATGGCCACTCCACCCACCGTGCCCAAAAGTCCGCCCTGGAATGTCTTCGAGTACGGAGGATTGGTTCCCACCGTATCGACGACGCTGCCCGGCAAGATATCGCTGAAGAGCCCGAACCCACTGCGCAGCACCGTCTTCGGCGCAATCTGCCAGGCGATGGCGGTTCTGGGCTGGAGGATCGCCGCTGGTGTAGCGGCGAAAATGGTCCCTTGCTGCGTCTGAATGACCTGGCTTAGTGGCTGATTCACATCGTGGGAAATCGAGTCGAACGATCCAGCCAGGCGCGCCACGGCGTCATGCGGATTGAGCGGATTCGAATTGTAGGTTTCGCGAACGCCGAATGTCCAGGTTAACTTGCGCGTCACCTCCCAGGTGTCCTGAGCATAAAAGTCCAGGTTGAGGAAGTTGTAGGGCTGCGAATCGGCTAGCGGATAGGTTTCTGAAGCCGTCGATGCAACGCCGTAGATGAATTGCGGCAGGGTCGTGTAGGTGACCAGCGGCACCACGCCTTCACCGAAATCGTAATCGTTCAGGCGGAGGATCCGGATGTTGGTCCCGAACCGGAATTCGTGCGCTCCCGCCGTCCAGGCCAAATTGTCATTGATAAAGAAGCGGCCGGCGCGCCGCCCCTGCACCCAAGTATTGTCGAGCCCTCCCAGTGTGGTGAACGGCGCATTCGCGCCGCTGCCCTGGAGGACGATTGGAAACGCGGCCAGCGTCTTCTGTAAGTCGGCCGGTCCGAACAGGCTTTCGTACCAGGAGAACGCGGGGTTGAAATAGTTCGCCAGATGCCCGGAGAACACATGTGTGTAGCCCGCTGCAAATGAGTAAAGAGGCTGCGCAGAGACAGCGTCGAACAACGAGTTGATGGGATCGGTGTAAGCGGCCTGAACTCCGGTGTCGAACTGTAACCGGACCCAGGCGATGTTCTCGGGATCGATGTTGTAATCGATGCGCGCCGTTTGCACCTGCTCGTGGTCGTCGCTGGAATGGGAAACGCTCTGGCGGTTCGCGCAACCGTTTCCATTGGGCGGATTGCCGTCCGCGGCGCTGCCATCGGAGTTGAACGGACAGCCGAGAACCGCGAGCGGCGTCCCCGCAGTGTTGCCGTATAGAGAGAAAAGCCTCTGGTAGAACGGCACCAGTTGCGGCGCCGGCTGATACGCCGATCCGGTGACCGAGTCCAGACCGCCGCGCGGCAACTGCTGCAGGACATAGGTCTGAAACGCCGGCGTTGGCACGGTGGTGGCCGTAACGATCGGGAGCGCAATCCGCACCCACTCGGAGTCGAAGAAGAAGAACAGCTTGTCGCGCCGGATTGGGCCTCCCAGACTGCCTCCGAAGTGGTTCACCGTGGAGCGCGGCTTATGATTGCCGGGCGTCGAGTTCGTAAAGAAGTCAGCCGCGCTGAACCTTGATCCGTCCCACAGTTCATACACATTTCCGTGCATCTGATTCGTTCCGGACTTGGTAACGTAGTTGACCTGCGAGGCCCCGTAGCGCCCTTGATCCACCGCATAGGAGACCGTGTTCACCGTCACCTCCGCAATCGAGTTCAAGCCCAGCACCAGGTTCGTCGAGAGGCCGCTGTTCAAGTTCGTCAGCGGATCGTTCGTCTCCAGGCCATCGACAATATAGCCATTTGATAGCGACGGCAAGCCATTGAACTCCACGTTTCCATAACCGTTCGTGCCGCCGACGAAATCGTTGCCGCTGCCAGCGGTATTGATCAGTGCGCCGGCGGCGAATTGCAGCGGATACGTCATGTCGCCGCCGGGATTTGGCAGATCCTCGATGGATCGGGCGGTTAGAGTCGTCGAAGTATTCGGGTTCTCCGGGTTGACCAGCGGCGGTTGCTCCGTCACCAGAATCGTTTCGCTTGAGGATGCGATGCCCAGCTTGAAATCGACGGTCTGCTTCTGCCCCAGCCCGGCCCCGACCGAACTGTTCTGCTGCGCCTCAAAGCCAACTGCTTCCGCTTTCACCGAGTACGTACCGGGCTTAAGCTGCGGAAAGCCAAACCGGCCGGCTTCGTCCGTCTTCACGGACCGTTTGAAGCCGTCTTCCGCGCTGATGACGGTCACGGTCGCGCCCGCGATCGCCGCACCGGACTGGTCGGTGACCGATCCGACGATCGCGCTCGTCGTCTCGCCCTGCGCTAGCGCTGGAGTCTGCATTGCCAGAGCGGAGATCAGGAATGCCAGCGCCGGCCCCAGGCGGATCAGAGCGCCCAAGAGTAATTTAGGCATGGCTAAATAATATCCTTCTGCTGTACCTCCAGTCAAGCGCTATGGCCGCGAGCCAGCAGCCAGAACCGATTGCAACGCCGTGGCAACGGGAGTTAATCTGTCATTTAGTGCCACCTAGAGAACGCGGACCGTACACCACGGAATCGGCGGACGATTATCTGAAAGCGATACTGGAACTTGGCGGTTCTCAGCAGCGGGTGACCAGCAACGCCCTCGCCCATCATCTGGGTGTCCGGGCCGCTTCCGTGACTGGAATGCTCCAAAAACTCGCGGCACAAAAACCGCCGTTGGTGAGATACGTGAAGCATCACGGTGCTTGTTTGACTGCTGCGGGGAAGATGCGCGCTCTGGAGATTCTTCGTCATCACCGTTTGCTGGAGCGTTACCTCCATGATTTCCTCGACTACTCATGGGACGAGGTTCACGACGAGGCGGAACGGCTTGAGCACTTCATCTCGGAGCGGCTTGAAGATCGGATCGCCGCGAAATTGGGAGATCCGGAAACCGATCCGCACGGGCACCCAATCCCCGAACGAAGCGGCGCGCTTCCAACTCGTTCTGAGGTGCAATTGTCCAAATGGGCTTGTGGGATCCCTGCTGTGATTAGCAGCGTGTCCGACCGCGATCCCGTGGCTTTGCGCGAGATGACGCGACTCGGACTGAGACCCGGATTGGCAGTTTCAGTGGAATCAAGCACGCGCAATGCCTCGCTGCGGGTCCGAATCGGCGACCGTTCGGATTCGGTGCGGTTGAGCCAAGCTCTTGCTTCGGGAATCTCGGTAATCGCTGTCCCGGATGAATCCACCCGCTAGGAGACGACTCGTCCACCGATTAGCCTTGGCCGGACGAGGCGGATTCAATCAATGCGATTGCAGGAGTAAATCCACCGCCAGCAGGTCCGGCGCGATAATGAAAAAACGTGTCCACCACCGCGACTCTCCTGCCTTCATTACTTGGGAATTTTCTTGGCGGACTCGAACGCGCGTATATCAGCGAAGGGGCGGGGCGTGGCGGCATGCCGTCAATCGACCTCTGGGCAAACCTTTTGAGAGCCATCGACGGCACGGGCACTGCTCGTGGCGATCTACCCGAGACGCTCCGATTATCGAAGCGCGCCGTACGGTCGCGGATATCGGCGGCGGCCCGAAATGGATGGATTGAGGAGTTGAAACGCGGAGGTCAGCCTATAGTTCGACTCACAACTCGCGGATCCGAGATCGCGCACCGATGGGAGTCGCTTCAAAATGCCGCCGAAGAACGATGGCGAGCCAGAATTGGTTGCAGTGCGATTGGCGCTGTCCGCGCTGCTCTTGAAGAAGTTGTCGCGAGGATGGCCCTGGAGCACCCCCATTACCCGGCAAGTTATGGAGTTGCGGACGCTAGCATCACGGGCGGTCATGGACAGGACTGGAAAGCCGTGCCCCGCCGGCGCGGCGACACCGTTTCGCACCTTCCCAAGAAGGGCGGCCGGAGTCCGGATTAGGCTACTCTGCCGGCATTTCGGCGTTGGACCGTCACGGCTTCGTCGATCGCAGGGTCGTCGACGGCAAAAAAATCTTATACTTGACGCCGAAGGGCTCCGCTGTAGCGCAATCCTGCGACGTCTGGATGCGGGAAGTAGAAACGGACTGGTCCAATCGGTGCGGATACGACCTATTCGAGAGACTGCGCCAAAGCCTGAAGTAGGCGGTCAGTGCTGCGCATTGCGCCTCATCCGCGTCGCCGTCGGAATAGCGATCTTTTCTGCTGGAAGGAAGCCGCTGGCGGGGTGGACCCTATGGATGCTGGCGCTGGTCCTCGCCTGCAGTCATCGCCGAGTGTAAAATCTCCTCATGGTGTTTACCAAGCGACTTCGCGATGGAGTTCGTCGCGGAGAAATCACCTGCAGTGTCCGAATTTGGATGCGTCCCCACGTCAAAGTGGGCAACCGTTACCGCATGGAAGAAGGTGAGATCGAAGTGGATTCGATCAAGCCAATCGGCTTTCCGGATATCACTCCACTATTGGCGCGCGAATCGGGATTCCTGGGCGTCGTCGATTTGCTCAAGGTGGCCAAGCACGGTAAAGGCGAAAACATCTACCTGGTTCGGTTTCACTACGTGCCTCCACGCGCCAAGCGCCCGGCTCGACGCAACAGCGCCTGAAGTCAGACGGCGTGGAGCCAGCCGCGCGCTTCAAACTCGGCCACTCTCTGTGGAAGCCCCTGCGGTTTCGAGTCTATATGGTGCCGGCGTGGGCCAGTTCGGTTTCGGAGACGATTAGGCGGTTCGTCTCCCAAAGATAGATTTCGTTACCGTCCGGATCTTCCAGATGACTAAAACTCCCAGCCTCGTCTCGGATGACCGGTCCTTTCATCTGTACTCCCTTTTCGCTGAGACGCGCGATGACGCCTTCGATAGGCTCATCAAGCTCCAATCCGAGCACCATAGCTCCCTTGGTTCCGGGCGCCGGATACTTCGCTGAAGCCGGATGAAGACCAATCGTTAGTCCCTTGCCGGCTTCCACCGTCGCCCAGTTGTTACCGAAGCGATTGGTCAGCTTAAGCCCCAACACTTCTGTATAGAACCGCACAGATGCGTCCATGTCTGAAACAAATACGGTTGCATTGCCGCCGGAAATCATAGGGAAACACCGTGCTCGCCGCCTACGATGATCTCGCTGCCGATGGTCTGGTTCACGGAGAAACAGGCTCCGGAATGCGGGTTGATGGAAGTGCTCCGGCCCGCAGCGGTATGTTTTTCGGGCTTGGGCATGTGATTCGTGCGGCAAATTATCCTGCAAGTGTTTTGACCCTCGCGGATCCAGACGGAAATCCGATCTACGTCAACCTTTGATGCCTGGCTCAGAAGCCGGTTGCGTTTTCACCAGCCCCGCTCGACTTGCACAAGTGGATTCGACGTGAATGATTGTTTCTACCAGCACCATACCGAACCCGTGCCACCAGCTATAATAAAACTGCTTCCCAAGCCGGAAGCCGTCCGTGGGTCGTATGCGCTGCGCAGCCGCATGTATCTCGATGCTTTGCAGCTTCGGGGCTTTAGCCAGCCCGAATGCCGCGCCCTCACCGGTAACGATCGTTTACCGTTTTGCGGGTCCTTATTCCGAGAAATCCGTGGTGGCGATGAAGCGCGAGATGGCCTCCATCATGAAGGGATCGGGGCTCCAGATCGACTGGCGGGAGCGGAGCACGATCCCGGATTCGGCCGAATTCCCCAACCTTGTGGTCGTCGAGTTTAGCGGCAAATGCATCATGGAGCCGGTTCCCTACCTTTACGATGAGCGCGGACCGCTCGCCTTTACGCACAGTGTCGACGGCGAGATCCTGCCCTTTAGTGAGGTCGAGTGCGATAAGGTGCGCTCCTCGTTACAGAAGGCCATGTGGGGCGGCGATTACGGCCGCTCGGACATGCTTTTCGGCCGCGCGTTGGCCCGCACTGTGGCCCACGAGTTGTATCACATTTTGGCCGGAACCGGTTCTCACGCTCACAGCGGCATAGCGGAGCGCGCTCTCTCCGGCGCCCAACTCATTTCCGACCAGCTTCGTCTGAATCAGGCGGACCTGGACCGCATGCGCGCCGCGGGAAAATAACCTTACACACGTTGTCGCAGCGGCGGGAAAGACGACGCCCTGGACGCATTCATACACATCGGATCCGGGTCGACGTTCTTCATAACCCCTATAAAACTTTTTGATTAGACACGGCCCGCAGCCGGAGTTACGCTAATGCGAGCGGGCAGGTGTCTGTGGTGCTTGTCTGTGTCACGCTTCGGAGCTGTTAGCTCCCTGTAGGAGCGATTGCCGGGTGGCAATCTGTGTCTACGCTTCGCGCAGGAGCTACCATGCAGCCGAAACCGGTCCATCCCATTCCTTTTGCGCCGGCGACAGCCGGGCGCCATTCCTTTGTTCGGTCAATCAGCAACAACTATCAGGAGAACGCCATGATGCAACTTAGATCCGATCAGAAAAACGAACTGATTGGGCGCGGTTTCTCGCGCCGCAACTTCGGACGCTTTGCCACCATGCTGGCAGCCGGCGCTACGCTTCCGTTCTACAATGAACCGGCACTCGCGCAGCTTTCCATGATTCGCGGTCCGATGCCGCCCGATGCCGTCAAAATCAACGCTAACGAGAACCCCATGGGACCTTGTCCGGAGGCTGCTGAGGCTATCCATAGCGTAGTGCAGAAGGGCGGCCGTTACCTCTATGAAGATACCTTCGAAATGCAGGAGACGCTAGCCGAGTCTCAGGGCCTCAAGCCGGCCTACGTGCAGGCATATGCGGGCTCGAGTGCGCCCCTACACCAGGCGGTGCTTGCATTCACGTCGCCGGCCAGACCGTTCGTCACCGGCGACCCTGGTTACGAAGCGGGCGAGCGTGCCGCCAAATTCATCGGCTCCAACGTGATTCGCGTCCCATTGACGGCATCATACGCGCACGACGTCAAGGCGATGGCTCAGGCCGATCCAAACACCGGCCTGATTTACGTTTGCAACCCCAACAACCCTACCGGCACGCTGACCTCCCGCGAGGACATCGAGTACCTGGTGGCCAACAAGCCCAAGGGCAGTATTGTGATGCTGGATGAAGCCTACATCCACATCGCGGGTGTGCCCGGTGCGGCCGACCTTGTTGCGGCCGACAAGGACATCATCATCCTGCGGACTTTCTCGAAACTTTACGGTATGGCGGGCTTGCGCGCGGGCGCGGCCTTCGGACGCCCCGACCTGCTGAAGAAGATCATGCCTTACAGTGCCGGCGCCCTTCCGATCACCGCCATGGTCGGCGCAACTGCCAGCCTGAAGGTGAAGGACCTGGTGCCGAAGCGCCGCAAGATCATCGCCGACGTGCGCGAAGACGTTCTCGGGTTCCTCGCCAGGAACAACTTCAAATTCGTCCCCTCGGTATCAAACCACTTTATGGTGGACGTCAAGCGCCCCGGAGTGGAAGTGATCGAAGCTATGCGGAGGCAAAAGGTGTACATCGGGCGCGTCTGGCCCAGTTGGCCGACATACGTCCGTGTTTCCATCGGCACGCAGGATGACATGAACAAATTCAAAGTGGCTTTCCTGAAAGTAATGGGTTAGCCCGGTGTTCATGAAGCGGTTTCCACCCGATTACAATTGGGGGGCTTTCGCGGGCGACTGTTTCGGAGGAGTGATTGCGGCGCTGATCGCGTTGCCATACGGGTTGGCGATGGCGTCGCTGATGGGACTCCCGCCAGTCCTCGGCGTCTTCACGTCGCTTTTGACGGCGCCCGTCACGGCGCTGCTGGGGCGCAACCCGCTGCTCTTCGGCGGCACGGCCAGTGCCACGGTGCCGTTCATTGCAATCGCGGTGCGCCAGCAAGGCATTGGAGGCGCTGCGAAAATCTCACTCGTCGCCTCCATCTTCATGATGGTTTTCTGTGTGCTGCGCCTCGGCAGGTATGCGTATCGTGTCCCGACCGCCGTCGTATCGGGCTTCTCCTGTGGCATCGGCGGCATGATGCTGGTGTCGCAAATGGATGTGATCCTGGGCATCGCGTCCCCGGCCTCGAAGGCGTCTGGCTCCGTTTTGGGAACTCTCCTCGAAGTCCTTGCGAACCTGCAACACACTCGCTGGATGCCTCTGGCTCTGGGTCTTTCAGTGATGATTGTGGCGTGGATCTCGGCGCGCGTTTCGCATCGGGCTCCCGCGCCGCTGATCGGAATCGGCGTAGCCCTGGTTCTGGCGCAAGTAATTGGAATGCGCGAGAAGGAAGTCGGCGCGCTGCCAATGGGGCTGCCGCCGTTCGCAGGATTCTCCTGGAGCGCGGCCGACGTGTACACGGTGATTCCATCTGCCTTCGGCCTGGCTCTGATCGCTTCGGTTAACCTGTTGATCACCTCCCGGGTGGTGGAACACTTCCGCGGCCGGCACCATCACGTGAAAATGTCCGATGCGGACGCGGAACTGGGCGCCTTCGGCATTGCGAACATAGTGGCCGGCGTTTTCGCCGCTCCCATGAGCGTCGGCATACCCGCGCGCAGCTTGGCGGCTGTGCGGTGCGGCGCCCAAACGCGCGCCGCGAACATCATGCACGCCGCCGTACTGCTGTGTTTCCTGCGCTTCGGATCGGGCTTTATCTCGCATATCCCGATTGCCGCGCTCGCCGGCGTGACCGCCTGGATGGGAATCTGCCTTCTGGATTGGAGCACCTGGAAGCGTCTGCCGCGGATGCGGCGCGCCGATGCCGCCGCTTTTCTTGCCACCGCGGCCGCCGTCTTGCTGGTGAATGCAGTCGCGGCGATCGCCATCGGGTGTTTGATCGAAGCCGGCTATCGGCGCTTTGCGAAGAGCCACTCCGGCACGCGGGTCGGGCAGCTACAAACCGAGTAAGCGATCGCCAGGTCCTGGCGCATGCACAGCCTGCCAGCGGGAGCCGTCTCGCCTTTTCTTGGCGCAACCGGCGACCGGTCCAAATCGCCGCTAACCAACCGCCCGTCACAAAAAATAGCCGGCTTCCGTCCTTGCGGAGGAAAGCCGGCTGCAGAGGGGTCGACCTGTTATCAGAAGGATAACCGCAGCGCCAACTGTAGCTGGCGCGAGAAATTCGCCTGCGCCGTGATCTTTCCGAAGCTGCTGCTGCCGAATGAAACATTGGGCCCATAAAACAGCGGCGTGTTGAGCGCGTTCAGCGCCTCGCATCGGAACTGTGCCTTGAACGTCTCCTTGATCAGGAAGTTCTTGAAGACGGAAAGGTCCCAGTTCGCCTGCCCCGGACCCCGCATACCGATGGTGCGGCCGAGGTCGCCGAAGGTAAATTCGGGCGCCGTCGAAAACGCCGCCGGGTTGATGTAATCGTTGAGGCGCGACTCCAGGCTGCCACTGGTCTGGGGAGATACTCCGGTCGCGTTCGGTCTCTGGCTGGCATAGCCGAACGCCGAATTGTAGTTCGTCGCCTGCGAAATCTGCAGCGGGAACCCGGTCTGCATGATCGAAACCGCGTTTACCACCCAGCCGCCGGCGATGGAATTCAGCACCGACCCATTGGTCAGGAACCGCTTGCCCTTGCCGAACGGAAGCTCGTACGAAGCCGCCGTCGTCCATCGCAGCGGTGAATCGATATTCGCGAACGCGTACTCCGCAGCCACGTCGTAGGGATTCTGCGGGCCTAGATTGCCGGCGTTGAGCGTGTTGCCCGGCCCCCCGCTGCTTTCGTCCCAGTTCCGCGACCAGGTGAACGTCGAGAGCAGGCTCAGACCCTTGCTAAACCTCTTCTGCGCCTTCACCACCATCGAGTAATATTTGGCTTTGTCGTTATCGTCAAATAGCTGGCTAATCGTGCCGTAAGTCGGGTACGGCAGCAGCAATTGCGAGTTTTGCACGTTGGCGGTGCCGATCACGCCCACCCCACCCTTGCCGTAGAACGGGTTGGCCACCGATTGCGTCAGCGCCGATCCCATCGAAAGCAGGGCGGGATTGAGCGCATTCAGGTTAATGGAAGGCGTAGCCGTCGTCAGATGGTTCGACTTCGAGCCGACGAACCCTATTTCGGTCACGATGTCGCCTGGAAGCTCGCGCTGTATGTCCAATGAGTACTGCTCCACGTACGGCGATTTCGCATTCGGGTCCACCAGTGAAAAGCTCTGGCCGATGCCGGTCGAGGTCCCCAATGTGTCGCCCGCAGGCTGAAGAATGCCGGTGGGAAATGGGTTTGACAGAGAATTAGCCGGTGTAACATTGTTGTTGGTCGACGCGATGTAAGTTGTCGTCTGGTTATAACCAACCGTAGCGATCGGCGCACCCAGAGCAAATTGCGGAGCCCAGAATATGCCGTATCCGCCGCGCAGCACGGTTTTGGCATCCAACTGGTAAGCGAAACCAATCCTCGGCCCCCACTTGTTGTAGTATGGGTTACCCACTGTCGTCCTTCCACCGGGTCC
The DNA here is from genome assembly GCA_963761855.1 of Bryobacterales bacterium. GTDB lineage: Bacteria > Acidobacteriota > Terriglobia > Bryobacterales > Bryobacteraceae > Bog-375. The sequence goes on from CAVXJY010000088.1 coordinate 21,848, forward strand.
GGCGTACTGCACTTCACCCATCGGGTCAAGGCCGGTGACGCTGGCTGCAAGCGGGTTTGGAACCGAGCCGTCGAAGTTGACAACCATCCCGTTGTTTACCTCCTGTAAACCGGGCTCATGCTCCCAGCGGAGGCCAAAGTTCAGTGTCAGCTTCGGCGTCGCCCGGAAGTCGTCCTGAACGTAAAGCCCATAGTAGTTGGTAAAATCCGTTAGTTTTGTGGAGGTGTAAATCGCGCCACTCGACGGGTAGCCGAGAAGCATATCCGCAATGTCGGCACCGCCAGTCCCCGAACTGGTCGGGACGGACTTGGTGAAAATGCCGTTGAAGGAGTAAGTTCCCGCTGCGTCGTTGGCGTCGTTGCCGGTCGCTATGATCTTCCGGTAGTCGAATCCGGCCTTGAGATTGTGGCGGCCGACGTATTTCGACACGTTGGTAGAGAAGTTATCCGAAGCAAGAACATAAAACGAGTTGTTATCGTTTACGCCCAGAGGGTACATATTGTTCGTCGAGATGTAAGGAAACTGCGACAGGCTAGTGGGAATCTGGCTGGCCAGCGACGAGCTGAACCCCAGCCCGGTGATATTGTAGCCCTGGCTTACATCGTAACTGTAGTTCGGGAACCGGTTAAACCCGTAACGAACGGTCAATACCGTGGTCGGGCTGAGGGTGAACAGGTTGTTGAGCTGCGTGGTATCCACCCGGCGCTGCAACCGCCACTGGTCCGGACTGGAAACGGTGGGAAACTCCGTGTTCCCCGGTTCGAGCGAAAAATAACGGAGGTAGCTCAGGCTGCTGCGCCACCAGTTCGTAAAATCCTCATCCAGCTTGGCGGTGTATTGTGCCGCCCGGCAAGGGAGCTCTCCCGGAGCCGCAAGGTCGGGCGCACCGTAATACGCCGGAACGGAGGTCGGGAGCTGAAAGCTGTTGGCAAGCGCCAACCCCGCGGGGTTCAGTTGGCTGGTTGGAATCATGTTATTGGCAAACGGCACGCGCGCTCCGTTGACCACATCCAATGGATTGTAAATCGTCAACAGACTGCCGCTGGCGGTGTAGCTATCCGAGAAATTTCCTTGCCGCTCAAGGGCGGTGGGTGCCGAGAAAACCGAGGAGGAAGATTGAGTGTCGTCGTAGTGCTCAAACCCGAGATAGAAGAACGTCTTGTTCTTGCCGTCGTAGAGCTTCGGGATCAATACTCTGCCGCCGAAACTGGCGCCCCACGTGGTATTGGGCTGGTTGGTGATGGGAAGCCCGTCGGCGTTGTTGAAGAAGCTGTTGGCGTCCATGGCGGTGCGGCGCACGTGACCGTAGAGGCTGCCATGGTAGGCGTTCGCCCCCGATTTCATCAGGGTATTGAACATCCCGCCGCCCGTCCGCGCCATTTCCGCGTCATATGTATTAGCCTGGATCTTGACTTCCTGGACCGCCTCCAGCGAAGGGATAATAATCGCGCGGTTATCGGCATCGGTGATCGGCACGCCATCGATCAAGTAGTTATTCCCGCGCACCGGACCGCCGGCAATGGAGATTTGCGAGGAGCCACTTTGGTCCTCCATGCGATTGTAGGCCGGGTTGCCGACCGGAATGACATTCTGCACCAGCTTGGACAGCATGAAGGGATTGCGGCCGAGGTTGGGGAGTTCCGTGACCTGCTGATTGTCCATCACCTGGCCCTGCGACGCGTTCGCGGTTTCCAGCAGCGGCGCCGCCTCCGTCACTTGCACGCTGTCGGTCACCTGCCCGAGCTCAAGTTTCAAGGCGAGAGATACCTGCTCCTGGGTTCCCACAATGATGCCTTTGCGCTCGAATCTCTTGAAACCGGGCGCTTCGATCACCAGCGAATATGTCGCCGGCACTACTTCACTGAAGGCAAATTCTCCTGCGGTAGTCGACAGCGTAGAGCGTTGCGCCGAGGTTCCTTCGTCCACCAGGGTGACCTTTGCATTCGCAACCACGGCTTGACTTTGATCGAGCACGGTCCCGCGCACTCCTCCGTAATACGATTGGCCATGCAACAGGGACCCCGCGGCGCTCAGAACGAGCAGAGCGAGCAAAGCGATCTTACAATTCTGAAGGTGCATTCCGGTATCTCCTTATCGTATTTTTCGGCGCGCGCGGCCGTTTGGCTTTGCTCGATACGGAGAGTAGGAAACCCCAGCACAGGGCAGATACTGGCGAAGTTGTTGGTTTAGTCTATCACCGATGCCCGGTGGCGGAAGCGCGAAAATTCAGAAAAGATTCTTATCCGACCTATAAGCGCTCTTGATCCTCGAAGAGCCCTGGCCATCTCCGTGTCCCTATTGTGCCTCTCGGAAACCGGGATCTGCGCGATCGCGGTGGAATCTTCGGGGCGGACTTCACCCTGCAACTTCTCTATGTGGCTGAAAGGTCGCGACCGGTCTGATTCGCTGATATCCGACCAGTACTACGACCACCGTAACATACTGATTCTAAATGGCGGTGGGGTGGGATTCGAACCCGGCGACCGAGACCCATCAACTACCTGCTGAACCAACTGCCACCGTTCCCAAGGGGAGAAAGTCGGTGCTCGGCCTGGCGATCATCATCTCCATTCCGCCAATCAGATCAGATTGGCGGCGGCGCAATCGCTTCGGACTCCCGGCACTTCCCGTAGGGCCTTTAGGGTTGATGTGTTTCTGGGCGCCGCGGAAAGACGACCCTGGGCGAATTGGGGAAGCGAGGCCGCACGGCGGATCGAGTAGTTTTGGCGCTCCGGATGCGGACTGAGCTTCGAAGTGACGAGTCAGTACAACTAGTGACGCAAATGACCGCTTCGTCGTTGTAGCTGCCCAGTCCTAAGATACCCAGATAGTTCATCCCGGAACTCGTTCCACTCGGCACGGTCACGTTCATTTGGTATCCGGCCCCGACCGCGAGTGGAGTTCCCGGCTCAATGCCAGCGTAGTCAATGGTACCTGTCACGCTGGAGAAATCGACTGACATGTCGCTGAGGCTGGCTGCGCTGCCTGAAGAGTCCAGCGTGCCAAGGCCCGTCAGATAAACCGCCAATTCCTCACCAACCGCGGCTGGGTTTGAAGCGCTGACGATCGTATTGTTGCCGTGGAAAACGGCTGGTGCGGAAGTTGCACTGTTGAATATGCCGGGTTGGGTCTCCCCCATGTAGTTACTTACGGTGTTCGACGTTCCCAAACTGTTGACCACCTGAATCGAGGCGATGCCGGTGCCGATGCCCAGCGGGATCACTGCGTTGACTTGGCCGGGGCTGACGTAACGGACGGCCGTCGGAGCTCCATTCACCAGCACTTGCACGCCACCCAAGGCAGTAGGCAGAGTGGGGTCTGTCGCAGTCGTGGTTGCCAGGTTGGCCCCGAAAATCGAGATGAATTCTCCGGGCACGAACTCCGCGGTGAAGGGGGCCGAAGAGCCTGCGTTCACAATGCCCGTCGGATAAATATAAGGCGCGGCAGTGGGAGCCGACGTGTAGTGGGGCCCCTCAATCAGGACCTCGATCCCTAGGGATCCGGAGCTCGCAGTCGCAAAGCCGATCGCGAATGTGCCACCCGCGCCGAAGAAGTATTCGTTGTAGACATCGGCGTAAGCGCTGCCCGACACGCTTAGCAGATCGGAGTAAGTGTAATCGTTGAGAAAACTGCCGCGTGGTGGGCCCACCACGTTATCCCGCTGGTGCGCCAGAATCTCCCCGTTGTTCGCATCTGTGAGGACGTCATATCCGCCGTAGGTGCTGTTGAGCCATACACAATCGCAACTGCTGACCTGGGAATCGTCCTGAAAGAGACCGCCTGTGTAGTACGGAATCTGCGCAACGTACGAACCGCTGGGGCCTTCGCGCACGCCTACGATGAAGTCGGTATCCTCGGGATCGCCGCCGAAAAAGAAATTACCATCGGGCGAGAAATAGAAGTCTTTGGTGCCGGACATCAGGTCACTATCGAGATTGGTGTTCGTCAGCTCGTCACCGAATGTCACAGCCGCAGCGCCGCCGCTGACAGAATACTTCACCCCGGAGAAAGCCTGCTGCGTCATCGCTGTGATGTTCAACCCGAGGGCCCCGGTGAGGGGGGTGGTGATCACTGTGCTGGTGGTGCCCGTCATAGTAAACGAGTAAGTGCGTGTGTGGATCAAATCAAGGGTCAGCGCGGGAATGTCTACCCCGATAACGGAAAATGTGCCTTGCAACGAAGGCGTCGATGTGGGGGCCGGCGCTGCAAGGAACAGGTCATTATAGCCGCTGCTGTTATCGGTCGTGCTTCCTACCACGACTTTGGATGGGGACACCAGCAAATTGATCTCATCGCCCTCGAATCGGGAGTAAACGATCTGGAGCGGCGTGGACATGTAACCGTAGCCGCTGGCGGCGATGGTGTAAGTGCCGCTGCCAGTGATCGATGTGACCGTGTTTTCGGCCGCATCGGAAGCCTTTGCGGTGAGAGTATAGGTTCCATTACCACCGAAAACGATGTTGCCGTAAACCGCTATGGCTTCCTGAAGCTCATTGGCGGAATTATACCCACCGAGCCACATGACCTGGCGGAAGTAGTACGTGCCATTCAGCAATCCATTTCCGCTGTCATCCCAGCTTTGCGCGGCGGCGGGCCAGGTAGCCACAATGAACAGAAGCCAAAAGCTCCAAGCGAGTCGTTTCATATTGCGGATATCTGGACGTACAGGGCGCGAGAAGCGCTACATCTTTCAGCATAAACCGTATGTGAGTTTCCGGTTCACACTCCATTCTGGCGACCTTGGCCCAAAGCCCAAACCAAACTGCCGCCGCCAGAGGGCAGGTCCGGGGGTAGTGTCTGAAAAGTGCGCTATTTTCACACACTACCCGGGGGAAAACCACCAGTTAATGTGATAAAATGTACAATTGACCGTTGGGAATTTTGACGACGACAGACCAAAACCACTGGTAGAACTGGAGCACGTGATCAAGCACGGGGGACTGACGCCGAGGAGACCTTTGACGAAGATCTCCAGGCGGAGGTTCGAAGGATCTATTCTCGGCGGTCTCGTCGGTACGGCGGCATCGCGCCTCATAGGTATACCTTCAGTGAAGGCAGCGGGCTCCGATTTCACCATCGCCATCATTCCCGATCCTCAGTTCCTAGCCGGGTCGTGCCCGGACAAATTCGGTGGGTACTACGCCGGACTCATGAATTGGATCGTCACCAACAAGAACATGGTTTTGAGATCCAGCGGACCGGCCTTCGACGCGAACATCAAGGCCGTGGTGGGCGTCGGCGATTGCGTGAATTCTACGGACGGCGCCAATGAGTACTTGAACGCAGAGGCCGCCTGGTCGATTCTTGATGCGAATGGCATCGCATTCATAACGCCTCCAGGGAATCACGATTACTCGGGAAGCCCCTCTTCCCGCAGCAACCTCGGAGAACAATTCGCAACCGGCTACTTTTCCGCCAGCAGACGCGCTTTGGTTTACCGCTCCGGCATGAGTCTTGGCGGGGCCGACATGGCCCATTGGGTTGGATCTTATGACACGACCGGAGCCAACACCGCGGTAAAGTGTGTCATATCCGGCATAAAGCTGCTCATACTTGCATTGGATTTCTTCCTCGGTGACGCCGTGTGGTCCTGGGCCCATGACGTGATGATGGCGAATTCGGACTGCGAATGCTATACAGCCGCGCATAAGTAAAGGGACATTAGCGTCAACAAAAAGGAAGCAGGTATGAGCGGATGAGCGCAGGGTGGCACTGCATCTCGCCAAAGACGCGAGTCAGAGTGGTTTCGAGTTCTGCGCGGCTCGCAAAGTAGCGGTTGTGAGTTCCCGTCCGCCGTGTGTTGAGTTCGCTACTCTGAATTGGCCCCTTTCGATGCTCTGATCTGGCCCCACCTGTAAACCATAAACCGTGTATCTTGTTTTGGGCCTCCGGGCCCAGAAGGAAGGACGGTTTTGAAGAACAGGAGAGCCAAAGTGGAACTATACGAGCAGATCCGGCAGGAGTACGAACATGGGACTGGAACGATCCGGGCGGTAGCCCGGAAATTGGGGGTGCACCGGCGGGAGGTGCGGAAGGCGCTGGCCAGCGCGATGCCGGCGGAACGTAAGGTTCCGGAACGCGAGCGGCCGAAACTGGGAGCGGCGATCCCATTCATCGACGCGATTCTGGAGGCCGACCGCAAGGCGCCCAGAAAGCAGCGGCACACGGCGCACCGGATATGGATGCGACTGCGCCGCGAGAGAGCTGAAGCCGAGGTAGCGGAGTCGACGGTTCGTCAGTATGTGCGCGCCAGGAAGGCTGCCATGGGCCTGCTGGGGCATGAAATCTTTGTGCCGCAATCCTATCAGTTCGGTGGCGAGGCGCAGGTGGATTGGTACGAAGGCTGGGTCGAGTTCGACGGCGAGGCCCGCAAAACCTACGTGTTCTGCTTGCGCAGCATGGCCAGCGGTGGCGCGTTTCACCGGGCGTATCCGCACGCCAATCAGCAAGCGTTTCTGGAAGCGCACGAGCTGGCTTTTGCCTATTTTGGCGGTGTGTTTCGTGTTTTGCGTTACGACAATCTGAAAAGCGCCGTAAAGAAAATTCTGCGCGGCCATCAACGAGAAGAGACCGCGCGGTTCATCGGTTTTCGCTCGCACTGGGGATTCGCAGCGGACTTCTGTACGCCAGGCGAGGGACACGAAAAAGGAGGTGTGGAGGGCGAAGGGGGCCAGTTCCGGCGGAACTATCTGGTGCCTGTGCCGAGAGTGCAGCACCTGGAGGAGTTGAACCTGCTGCTGGCGGCGGGATCGCGCGAGGAGCAGAAGCGGGTGATCCAGGGCCGCACGCAATCGATCGGCGCGGGGATGATCGCCGAACGGGAATATCTTCTGCCTCTGGCCGAAGAGGGCTTCGATCTGGCCTCGCTGCATTTTCCGGAGATCAATGCCAGTGGGTGCGCCAAGGCGTTGACGAACTTCTATTCGGCGCCATTGCCGGTGGGCACTTCGGTTCAGGTGAAGGTCTATTCGGCATACGTGGAGATCTGGCATCAGGCCAAGTGTGTAGCCCGGCACGAGCGCTGCTACGAGCGGCATAAGAAGGTGCTGGAACTGGAGCATTACCTGGACGCGCTGACGAAGAAGCCGGGGGCGCTGGCCGGTTCGACGGCGCTGGAGCAGTGCCGCGCACAAGGACGCTGGCCCGCCAGTTTCGATCAGTTCTGGGGACTGCTGAAAGAACGGGAGGGCAAGCAGGCCGGAACGCGAGCCATGATCGACGTTCTGCTGCTGGGCCGCGAGTATGGCGCGGCGCCAATGCGTCAAGCGGTAGAGGAGGCATTGGAATTGGGATGTTCGAACGTTGGGGCGATCCGCTATCTGTTGAATGTCCACAACCTGCAGCAGCAGCCAACGGCCAAAGCGGTAGATATCGGGGTGTTGAGCCGTTATGACCGGCCGCAGCCGAGTCTGGAAGACTACGAACGGTTACGGCCGAACTGGGCGGCGACGGAGGTGATCCAATGAGCGCCACCAAGCCGGTCTCTGCAGGCGGCAATCCAGCAGTATGCCAAGCAGCTGCGCTTGCCCACG
>CAVXJY010000089.1:0-23032 GCA_963761855.1 Bryobacterales bacterium
ATAATGAATAGGATTCTATCGGGAGTGCTCACGCGCAAAGACTGGTTAGCACCGGAAAAGTCGGCGTGAGCACTGCCGATAGAATTCATTGAACTGAGCCGGACTGAAGCTATGGGGATTGAATAGCGGCCTGTTTGGTGCGTGCCACGAGAAGGATCTGCCGGCGAGACAGTTCAGTTGCGGAAATCATGGCCTCCCGTTCGGAACGACGATGTCTCGTGGTTGCCGACCGCAGCCGGCGGTTCTGGAGCGCAAAGATCATCGCGTGGAAGGCAGGGATTCCCTGTCGGCTCTGTGAGAGATGGTGAGTTGGGCATTAAGTTGGTGGACGGAATGTTCATGGCGTCATGATGTATCTGCGATCATGGGCACCGGCAAACAAGCGCAGGCGGCAGCAGTGAGGAGTTTGACGAGGATCAACCGGCCGATCTTGCAAGCAGGGCATCGCCGGGACAACATCTCCTCAGTGGTTGCATCTCGGTTGCCAGGAGTATCCGCATCAGGTTCGGTGACGATGGTTGGATCGGGCTGCAAGGATCGGCACAGCGCCAGCTTTTCCTTCTTTTTGCGGTTGGCCAGGAATCCGAAGTGACGGATGTGAACAAAGCCGGAGGGCAGCACATGGAGGAGAAAGCGACGGATGAACTCAACCGCCTCCAGAGTCATCGTCTTAGTCTGGTTGCCAGCAGCGTAGTCCTTCCATTCGAATGTGACTCGGCCACCATCCAGCGATAGCATTCGCTGGTTGGAGATGGCCACGCGGTGAGTGTATCGGGCCAGATACTTGAGAACCTGTTCAGGCCCGCCGAAAGGGCGCTTGGCGTAAACCACCCATTTCACGTCACCGGCCCTCTGGCACAGCGCTTCGAAAGCCGGCGGTTGGGCCAACAGGGCTAGTTCGCCATGGAACCGGAGCTTGCCTTTATAGAAGGCCCTTCGCAAATGAATCAGGAACCGCTTGCGGAAAAAGGCGCTCAGCACCTGGACGGGAAGGAAAAACGATTTCCGATATTTCCGGCAAGGGATCCAACTTGAGTTGTCGGGGCTGATTCCACCACCAGGCACTACGCAATGGATATGGGGATGCAGATGGAGGTTCTGGCCCCAGGTGTGAAGCACGGCCAGGAAGCCGATTGCCGCCCCCAGATGTTTGGGGTCGGCGGCGATGGTCAGCAGAGTTTCAGCCACAGCCTGGAAGAGAATGCTGTAGATTCTCCTGGCATTCTGCAGAGCCAGGCTGGCGATCTGTTGCGGCAGTGTAAACACCACGTGGAAATACTCTACCGGCAACAACTCGGCCTGCCGTTCGGCCAACCAGAGGGCTCGGGCCATGGCCTGACACTTCGGACAACTCCGGTTTCGACAGGAGTTATAAGAGATGGCGCAATGTCCGCACTGATCGCACTGGTCCAGATGGCCGCCTAAAGCGGCGGTTCGGCAAGCGCGAATATCGTCGAAGGCTTTTCTCTGTGGGCGAGAGAGTACCCACTCCCACCTGGCCAGAAAGTCGTCTCCATGAGCGCGCAGAACATCGGCTACTTCCGGCCGACCCGCGCTCATAGCTGAATCGAAATCAGATCCAGTTCCAGGGAGTCCAACGGGCTGGATGTGGAGCGAACCGCCACGTCGGCGACCTGCAGATAGCGAGCGGTGGTTTCCAGATTGGCATGCCCAAGCAGAATCTGAATGCACCGGAGGTTGGTGCCGGCTTCGAGTAAATGGGTGGCGAAGGCGTGCCGAAGGGAGTGCGGATGAATGGGCTTGGAGAGGCCGGCGATTTGCGCCGCATTCCGGCAGGCCAAGTAAATGGCTTTGGCGGAAATCGGCCGCTTGGGATCGGCGCCGGGGAACAGCCACTCCGCGGGGCGCTCGGCGCGCCAGTAGCCGCGGAGCAGTTCCAGCAGCCTCGGCGACAACAGGGTTTGACGATCCTTGCTTCCTTTGCCGAGCCGCACCCAGAGCACGTTACGAGGGGAGTCGATGTCGCTCACTTTGAGTTGTGCTGCTTCCGCGACCCGGAGTCCCGAGCCGTAGAGCACGGCCAGCATGGTGCGATGGCGGAGACTGCGGGGCGCTTGCAACAGCGCTTTGACTTCTTCCCGGCTGAGGATCAGCGGCAGCTTTCTTTCCCGACGGGGAAACGGGATGCGCTCGATGGGGATTTTCTGGTGCAGCGTATGGGTATAGAAGAACCGAAGGGCGCTCACCACCTGGATGAAAGTGGAAAGCGACACCTTCTTTTCCTGGACCAGAAATAGTTGATACCGGCGGACGTGCTCGGCGTCGAGTTGATCGGGTGGTTTGCCGAAGTGCTGAGCGAACACGGTTACGGCGTGCAGGTAGAGTCGAATGGTTGTCTTTGAGTAATTGCGGATCTGGAGATCCTCCAGCATCCGTTGCCGAAGTGCGGTCATAACGAAAGTTCCTTTCGTTCTTGACCACATCACCAACGACGGTCCGGCGGAAGGGGGAATCTCAAGCTCGCGGGGGAATGGAGCCGAGGCTCACACAGCCGGCGCGCAGGCGGCCGTCAGGCAGCCGAGCACGCTGGCCAGCGGACGAGACGACGCCCGGTAGGGCGGCGACTTGTCCGCCATTCTGCCGCCCCGCGGCTTAGTTCATTGGTAGATATCCTTCTACGCTTCTTCACCCAGTGCTGGCGCCGGACCGGTTCGTCATCCGCGATGACGTCCGGTTCCCCTTGATTTCATCCAAGGGAAGTGCGAAAAACGGGAAAGGGGTGACGGCTCGGAACCGCGGATTTCGGGCGAGGGCTCCAACCCGGACGAGGCAGCGCATGAAACAGAAAGGAAATTCTAAACAGCCTTTCGATCTGACGGTGTTTCTGACCAAGGCTAACGGTGGAAGAACGAGTGCTGAATTCCGTACCAACGACCGCATCTTTGTCCAAGGCGACACGGCAAACGATATTTTCTATATCAAAGAAGGGAAGGTCAAGCTCAGCGTCCTCTCCAAGCAGGGGAAGCAAGCAGTCGTCGCCATATTGGGAGATGGCGACTTCTTTGGCGAAGGGTGCTTGGCAGGACAGCCATTCCGAATGTCAAGCGCTGTTGCACTCTCGAAGTGCTCAGTCACGAAGTTGGAAAAGGCGGCAGTGGTCAGACTGCTCTTCGAAGAACCGTCGTTTTCAGAACGGTTCATGGCCCATTTGCTCTCGCGGAACATCAAGATTGAGGAAGATTTGGTTGACCAGTTGTTTAACTCCAGCGAGAAGAGGCTGGCACGAGTGCTTCTTTTGTTGGCGAATTTCGGGAAGGAAGGCACACCCCTAACGGTCATTCCAAAGATCAGTCAGGAGACCCTAGCTGGCATCGTTGGTACCACCCGCTCCAGAGTCAGCTTTTTCATGAACCGATTCCGGAAGCTCGGATTCGTTGATTACAACGGCGGCATGAAAGTTCACAGTTCATTGCTGAATATCGTCTTGCACGACTGAGCGAGGAACATCCGCCGAAAAGGTCAATCTTACCGCTATGCGGGGGCTCTCTGGCTGGCCGAAAGACGCCGATAATGAATAATATCGCTCGCGTGAACACTCGCCGTTCATGCCTGGGCCGGGCCCATTCGACGGTTTGGTGAAGTTTCGTCCAAGTGAATCATGAGCACCTCGGCGTTTTTCCTGTTAAAGTGTATCGAGCGCTATGCCTTGGACTCGCATTGGCTTGGCGGTTTTGGCATCCGGCATCGTGTCGTCTCTGACGGACTGGCTATTCATGGGTGACTGGCTTTACAAGCCTCGGTGATCACCGCAAAACCGGCCATCTGTGATCACTTCAAAACCGGCCAACGAAGCCGCGGCCAGGACATGAAGTTGTTTTACCGCGCCGTGGCCAGTTCGGGCAAGTTTTGTTCTGTCTCCCTTGACGCGCCCTGTTCGATCCCGACCAACGGGAGGGCGTAGGATGCTTGTTGGTTTTCCTTCTCAGAAAGGTTTTGGTTTGGGTTTTGAAGGGGGTCGCAGGGGCGAAGCCCCCGCGGTGTTCGGTGCGACGCCCTGACCAGGTGCACCCTGTACGCGGGCTCACTGAGTGCCTCCGGCATTGGCCGTGCCGGCCGTTTTCGTGCGCCAACTGCGCGGGCCGCACTTGAGTACGTGTCCATGGTGGAGGATGCGATCGAGCATGGCGGTTACCGCGGCCACATCGGCCAGCAGTTTTCCCCAGTCTTCGACGGGGCGGTTGGATGTTAGCAGCGTGCTGGCGCGCTCGTAACGACGCATGATGATTTCCAGCAGGTCTTCGGCCGCGGTCAGCGGCAGCTTGCGCATGCCGAAGTCGTCGATGATGAGCAGCGGCACGGTGGTCAGCGATTCCATAAACTCCTTGCGCGTGCCGTCGGCGACCGCCTCGGCCAGATCATCCAGCAGCACGTGCGTTTCGCGGTACATCACGCGGTAACCCTGTTGGATGGCGGCTTGCCCGATGGCCTGGGCCAGATGAGACTTACCAGTGCCGCCGGGCCCGAGGAACAGTGCGTCTTCCCGTTTGCCGAGGAAAGCGCACGTAGCGAGGTCGAAAACGAGACTACGATTCATCTTCGGATTGAAGGTGAAGTCGAAGTTGTCCAGGGTCTTTTGCGGGTCGCGGAAGGCGGCCTGTTTGCGGCGGCGCTCAAGCAGTCGCTCGCTGCGCCGGGTCAGTTCATCGGCGACCAGGCACGAGATCAGATCGATGGGCGCCATGGCTTCGGCTTGCGCCTGGTGCAATCGGGTTTCCAGCACGGTGGCGATGCCGCCGAGCCGGAGTTGTCGTAACGCTCGTTCTAATTCGATGAGATTCACAGTTCACTCTCCTTGGTCTTGTCTTGAATGAAGTCGCGGTACAGGGTAAGTTGGCGGATCAGGGGATCGACCTGACGCAGGCTCAGTGGCGTCTGCGGCCGCCGCTCCAGATAGCGGCGCAAAAAGCGATATTGGAAGACGCCGACTTCCAGAGCCGCGGCGCACGCATCATCGACGGTTGCGGCGCCGTACTTCTTGACCAGCGACAACACGCCCAGGATGTGACGCACGGCAATCTCTCCGTTGGCCTGATGCATGCCGCGGCAAAGTGCGCCGATCTGGGAGCCGGCTCTGTCAGTACGGCTCAGCAGTTGCTGCGTGCTGAGCGGGGTTTGTTTGGGCCGATCCTCGTCTTTGATGCGATGACCGCCGCGCGCATGGCGCAGGTGCTCCCGGAGTAACTGGCCCGTGCGTGGGTCCAGCAAACGAACGTTTCGCGCATCCCACTGCACCTGGACGCGCCGGCCGATCCAGCCCGGCGGCGCGCCATAGTAAGCCGCCTCGACCTCCACGCAGCCATCCAGATGCACCGTGCGCTCGCCGTACTGGTAATAGCGGAAGGGTTCGATGGGCAGTGGCAGCAAAGCGGGCCGCTCTTCGGCGAACATGGCCGCGACCTGCCGCTTGGTGGTGCCGTGGATGCGCGTGTCGGCCCAACGCTCTTCCCAGTGGTCCAGGTAAGTCTGCGCTTCCGCCAGACTTTCGAAGCGCATGCCTTTAAGCGGCGTCCTCTTGGCGTGGCCGACGCCGCTCTCGACCTTCCCCTTCCGATCCGGATCCCGGACACGGCAAGGTAGCGCGACAGCTCCGTAGTGCGCCAGCACGTCGCGGTACAGCGGGTTCAGCGTGGGATCGTAAATATCCGGGGCGAGGACGCCCTCGCGGAGATTGTCGAGCACGACGACTCGAGTGGAACCACCGAGTCGGCGAAAGGCCTTCTCGTGCAGCTCGGCCCAGGTCTGAGAACCGGAGCGGAACACCAGCAGGCGGACCGACTTGCGGCTGCAGCCCAGGGTCAGCACGAACAGCCGCGTGCGCCGGTACTTGCCGCTGTGCGGGTCGCGCACCATCGGTCCTTCGCCGTAGTCGACCTGGGCCTCTTCACCGGGCGCGGTCTCGATGACCGCGCAAGCCTCCGGCGACGGACTGCCCTGCAGTTTCCGCACGAAGCGCCGGACACTTTGATAGCCGGCACTGAAGCCGCATAGGTCCACCAGGTCCTGCCAGATGGCCATGGCATTACGGCCCCGTGAGAGCCCGACTTCGATCGCGTCGCGGTAGGGCGCGCAGGCGCTGGCCGAGGGACTGCGGCCAGGTTTCGGCTCGGCTGCGGTAGGTGCGCTGGCGGCCAACTCCGCGCCAAAGTCGGTGATCACTTCTATGGCTGGTTTTGCGGAGGCCGGGTCGTTGCCGCCCACCCGGAACGGTTTCGCGCCTGCGGAGTCGGTGATCACCCCGTTGGCCGGTTTTGCCGGTGAAGCGCGCCCCCACCCGCCTGGTGGCCGCAGGGCGATACCGGCCTCTTTCAAATAGCCAGAGGCCGTCTCACGGCGCACACCGATGGCCCGTTGAATTCGTCGCAGCGACCATCCCAGCCGCCCCAACGCTATGACTTGCTGTTTCTTTTCATCGCTCAAGACATTGCTCACATTGACGGAGGGTATCGCCCTCGCGCCGAGATCAATGTCCCGAACGCTGCTTATCGTTGGCCGGTTTTCAGGTGATCATGTATGGCCGGTTTTGGGTGTTCACCGAGGTTACAAGCGCTACGACAGGCATCCCGAAATCTGGCGATTCCGTGGAGGCCAGGGGGAAACAAGCGCCATCGTGTGGGCCAGTCTGCTTCCCTTTCTGACCTGCTCTGTGTTTGTCATTGTTTGTGCCCGCTTGCACGTGTCCTCACACAGCGCGACTCTTAAAATGGCTTTAGCTATCTGGCTCATTGGACCCTTGCCTTTGACGATCGCGAATTCCCTTTTTATGAAACTAACTCCCGAAATTGCTATTGCTCACGCTTTAGGGTGGATGGTCAAATTGGTCCTGGTCGGCCTAGCCGTAGCGCTATTTATAGGCTAGGCCCAGGAGCTACCTCGATCATGTATCGGCTAGGCAAGTGGAGTGAGCCGGAATACTGGCTGGAAAGACCGCTCTTTCGGTTAACCGCAAGGAGGTAAACATGCGCATGCGGTTTTGGCTCTCCCTGGTTGTTGTCCCACTGCTGGTGGCGCAAGCGCCCAAGCAGAGAATCACGCGGGCCGCTGATTTGCCTTTAGTCTAGCCGCGTAAACAACGCAAGAATGGAAATGTGGGGCTTAGACCGGTTGTTCGGACGTACGTTATGGCAGCTGACAACGCCAGAATCCTCGTAATCGGCGCCGGGGTGAACGGCTCGGTCTGCGCTGCCCGCCTCCTCGAGCGCGGGGTCGATGTGACTGTGCTGGCGCGCGGGAAGCGGCTCGCCGAGATTGAGAGAGACGGCATCGTCATCGAGAACCCGTTTAGCCAGAAACGGAGGGTGACGAAGGTCAGGGCTATCGGCGCACTGGTAGCCCTTGCATCATCACTAGGCCTTCACCTCCATCAGGTTGGACGGAGGACTTTCACCTCCAAACTGCTGAGCATGCCCAGCACACAACGAAGCCGCTGGCGCGGCGGACGCTACGCGTAAGGTCTTAGTCGGGTGTTGCGCAGCAGGGCGGATGTGTCAAGGCAAAGTAGAAATGTCCTATTCCCAGCAAAGTAGAAATGTCCTGTTTTAGGAGGTCGGCTGGAGGGGCGGGGTTAGAGTGGATTCGATGTTCCGGGGAGGTCGCGCTCCCTGGGGCAGATCCGAAGACCGCTGCGACGGGGCTGGCTCCGAAGCAGATGGCGCCAAGCCCCCAGTCAAACCGGGCCATAAGATGCCCGTTCTGGGGGTTTTGGTTTTTGGGATTACATCTGCTTTGGTGAAGCCCCCGAGCGGCGGTCTTCGGATATATAAAGCGCGAAGACCGCCGGGCCGGTTTTGCCCGGCGCTCCATTTGCCTTTGGTTGCGGCGCTGGCAATCAGCGGCGAGCATTGGACACCTCGATGGCCTGGCGCAGAGAAGGGACAGAGCGGACGGAAAAGTTCTTCATCCAATCGCTTTTGCCTTTGGGCTTGACGGTTGGGCGCGGCGGTTTGGCCGCCATGGTTTTGATCGACGTCAGTTCGCGCAGCGGTGGCGTGCAGCGACTGACGCGCAGGTGGCGCCCTTGGAATCGCACGGCGATGGTCTCATCCAGGCGTTGCTCGACGCGCACCCAGGCTTTGCGCATGCCGGTTCGAACGTCCCGGCGGTCGATTTGATAGACCTTGCCGTCCCATCGGATGGTGTAGTCATTCGTCACCTGCCGCTGTTCGACATGGCTCAGCACCGCCGCCAGATCGTGCTCTTTACCCAGCGGTCGATGGGCGTCGGCCGCAGTGGCGGGTCTCACCGTCAAGGTCGTATTCCACCAAGGCAGAAACTCCTTCTCAAGGTATGCGTTGGCCGCCTCGAGAGTGTTCACCCCAGCCACCCGCATGCCTTTCACCAGACGGTCCTGATCCGTCTGAAACTGGCGCTCGACGCGCCCCTTGGCCTGGGGCGAATGCGCCGGAATCCAGACGATGCCTAACTCGCCCAGCGCCCGCGCAATCTGCGTTGGCGGCATCTCCTGCCGGTCCAGCCCTTCCCGCTGCTCCTGCCGTTTGCTTTTGACAGCTACCTGGAACATGCCCGCCTTATCCGTGTAGAACGCTAGGGGACGGCCCCATCGCTCCAGGTACGATCCCAAGAGCCGCCGATTCTCCTCACTGGAATCATGTCGCACGAAGCGCGCGAACAAGCGACTGGTGGCGTCGTCGATCATCGAGATCAGATAGATCTCCTCCCCGCGGCCCTCCAGCCAGTCGTGGGTGCTGGTGTCCCACTGCACCAACTCGCCACAGCGGCTCCGTCGCGGCCGCCATTGGTGCAGTTCCACCACGCGCCGGCGGCCGGCTTTCCACAAACCCGCTCGGACCATCCATCGCCGCAGCGTCTCTTTGCTCACCGTAATCTTGTGCCGTTTGTGCAGGTACTCCGCGGCCAGCGTCGGCCCAAAGCCCCGATACAGCGGATCGGCCAGAACAACCGCCGCACGCTGCTCCAACTCGACCGGCAACCTGCGGTTCGACGGCCTCCCCCGTAGCTCATGGATTACCGCCTGGTCCCCTTTCCGCCGCAGTTTGCACAGGAGTCGCCGCACCTGCCGCTCTGTGACGCCGATCTCTTCGGCCGCCTGCTTCTGGGTGATCAGTTTCTTCTTGGCCTTCTTCAGCGCCACCAGCCGGTCTCGCTCGGCCTGGGTCATCAGTAGTTGTCCTTTGTCCACCCTCCAGGCTGGACCCTGTCAATAGGACATTTCTACTTTGCCCAAATAGGACATTATCACTTTGCCGCGACAGCAGCAGGGCGGATGTTGCCCTGAGTGGCGTGTTGAGGTAGCATCCTGGTGATGGATGCGGTGCGCGAAACCCGGGTTGGTCAGGCGGAGCCGCCGGTTTTTGCAGTACGAAAGTACCAAACTGGCATTCAATTTCCATAGCCGCGTCCGCCGCAAACGCCAGCGGCTTCCTTCAAGTCCCCTTATCGAAAACGCCTCGGCTCGGGCCGTCCATCCTTCACATCAGCTTTCGCGCGCCGAGGCGTTTCCGATGAAGGCTAGCGACCATACGCCCGGAGCCGCCGGTAAACGTTACGGCGTCAGCGGGGAGTTGCGCTCCCGACGCGCGAATCCACTTTTGATAAACTCATTAAGACGCGTACAGGACGCGTCCTGTCCGCGGAAAGGGCCGCGCCCACCTGCTCCTTTGAGGCTTCGCTCTTTGTTGACCCTCTTTCGCCTGTCATGCGGACCAGGCATATGAAGGAGGCAGCCTTGAATCTTGAACAACAGAAGAAGCAGGCCCGCGAGCTCTTGCGGGCGATCCGGTCTGGAAACGCCGACGCTTTCTCCCGATTGCGGCGCCATCACGCGCGCTGGGCAGCGCTAGACGAAAGCAGCGTGCGTCAACTTGTGTCTCTGCACGACACGCAGTTTGTCCTCGCTCGTGAACAAGGGTTCGCCAGTTGGCCCAAACTGAAGGCCTACGCCGAGCCGTCTTCGCGTTCTCGCCACACCCGGCTGTTCGTCGCGGATGTGGCTTGGATCACAGACCGAGTTCATGGTTTGCTGCACACGCGCGATTCGGCCGGGCCGGCAGCGCTCGAACAAATTCGGGAATGGCACCCACGCTTTTCCGATTGGACCGACGAGGAGATTCGGCAAGCTCCTTTCACGGAGGAGGACGCCCGGTTGGTTTACGCCAGGGAGCACGGCTTCGAAACCTGGGACGACCTGACAAGCCGGGTAAGCCTCCTCGCCTCGAACCCCGTCGCAGCAGCCAGCGAACCGTTCATGGGTGCCTTCGGCGCGCTACAGTCTGGCGATGTTGCGGGCTTCGAAGCTCTCCTGCGCGCTAATCCACGCTTGGCCAGCGAGCGGGGGACAAATGGCAACACGCTGCTGAATCTCGCTGTCAGCTTCGCCGGCGGACCGGATTGGAAAGGCGGGGTGTCCTCGATCGAGGCATTGCTGGCGGCAGGAGCCGACGTCAACGATGGCAACGATCGCGGTTGGACGCCGCTTCACCAGGCCGCATACAACAACAAGCCGGAGATTGCGGCCTTGCTGATCGAAAGAGGTGCGGCACTGGACGCGGAAGCGCAAGGCGCTGGTGGCACTCCGTTAATCGTGGCGCTGTTCTGGGGGCATTTCGAGGTAGCCGATCTATTGGGCCGCCATTCGGTGGCTCCGGGCAATCTTCGTGCTGCTGCCGGGCTCGGCATTCCGGAGTTGGTGGACGCTTGCTTCAAACCCGATGGAACACTTACTCGCGAAGCTTGCGCCGCCCGAGGTTTCTACCGTCCGCATAGCGGTTTCCCGGATTGGCAACCTTCGACAGACCGGCAGGAGGTTCTCGACGAAGCGCTCGTGTGGGCGTCGAAGAGCAACCGCGTGGCAGTGCTGGAACGGCTCGTGAGAGCGGGCGCGCGCTTGAACGCCGATCCGTATCGAGGCACGCCTCTCATCTGGGCTGCAGTGCGCAATCATACGGAAACCGTCGCATGGCTCTTGGATCGCGGCGCGAACATCAATCAGAAGGGCACATTTGGCGGACTCACGCACGGGCAGGGAGTCACGGCTCTTCACATGGCGGCCCAAAATGGGGAATATGCCAGCAGTCAAGCTCCTCGTCGAGCGTGGCGCGGACTTGGCAGTGCAAGACGATCTTTATCATTCGACGGCAATAGGGGCGGCAGAGTACTTCGGGCAGGACGCGGTGCGCGATTACTTGCGCTCATGCGTGGCACGCATCGGCGGCTAGCTTAGGGGTTGGGGACGGTTCTACAATGACACAGACATTTACGGAGATCCAAAAACATGTTGAGTTGTGTTACACCCTTCTTTATCGTTGACGACTTGACGGAAACGATTCAGTTCTACCAGTCCCGGCTTGGCTTCCAAGTGCGCCACAAGGGCGGCGGAGATGGGCAATCCGACGATTTCTGGGCCATGCTCGGGCGAGACCAGGTAATGTTCATGTTTAAGCACATTACGCCTGACATTCATCCGCAACCGAACCCTTCGCGTCACGAATGGGCCGCCTGGGATGCATACATCTTCACAACCGATCCGGACTCGCTCTACGCTGAGTTTCTTGCCAGGAACGCTCCAGTGCGCCGACAACTGGCCAACACCAGCGACGGGCTGCGAGCCTTCGAGATCACGGATAACAGCGGGTATGTTCTGTGTTTTGGCTGCCCGATCGAGAAGTAATTCCGATATAGAGCTCCATAAGTCGCGGAGCGTTTGGCGATCCGTCGGCCCGATATAGAGTGCTTTGGGCGCATGACGGGCCATCCGGAAACTATCCCGCACCCGGAACGTCGCTAATTTCTCGACGCGAGCCAGAAGTCCGGTTCTGGGAGATCACTCCGATCCGGGTTTCGCACGCGCTGATCCCGCGACGCCGCTGCCGGCGCGCCGTGGCGCCGCCGCAAGGCTACCGATATGGCGCGTTAACGCCCACTGCAAACCCGATTACCTGGCGGGCATGACGGTAAGGTGCGAATTTTCGGCATTGCCTCTCGCGGGGATACGCAGGGAGGTCGCAGGAGCGGTCGCCGGCACGTTCTGCAGGTCTGAGGATCTATGGCAATCCCGTTGGGGACGTTAGCCACGCGTCAGACTTCCGGTTGGCAACGCGCTGCGGCCTCCCGGGTTGAGTGTACCACCTCCATCTGGTCGCGGATATCTGGGGATGAAAAGGCGCTCCAAGTGCCGAGCGTTTCCCCTGTGACCTGCCGATATTGTTGCGTGATGACGCTCTCAAGCCGTTGCTAGCGCCGTACTCTCCAGAACCACCCTGGGATAGCGTCCGGCGGCGAAACCGCTTAACAATCCATGGCGTTTGCATTATGATTGCCTTGGCGACCGTCACTCTGGGAGGGTGCGGGTGAGTTAGAAGCGCCTCGTGTCGTTTCCATCATGTGCGGCGCCATCGTGCAGACAGCACAATGGCTGGGCTGCGGCGAACGCCCTTTGGGCTCCGCCAAGGGCGCATTGGCGTTCCGCGTGCCAGATCCAAAGGAGGACATTATGCCAAGGGAAGCTCTAAGTATTCTGGACCAGCGCACTCACGCTACCTATGAGATCGCGATTAACAATGGGACAATCCGGGCCATGGACCTGCGGCAGATCAAGACCGGGCCCGAAGACTTCGGGCTCATGACTTACGACCCCGCCTTCATGAACACGGCGTCATGCCGAAGTTCGATTACGTTCATCGATGGCGATAAGGGCATCCTGCGCTACCGGGGCTACCCCATCGAACAACTCGCGGAGAAATGCACTTTCCTTGAGGTGGCCTACCTGATCCTGTTTGGGGAGTTGCCGACCCCACCCCAGCTCAAGGAATGGGTGGGTGAAATCACCCTCCACACCATGCTCCATGAGACCACCAAGAAGTTCCTGGAAGGTTTCCGTTACGACGCCCACCCCATGGGGATGCTGGCCAGCACCGTCGCCGCCCTCTCCACTGTCTATCCCGAGTCCCGACACGTGCTCGACCACAACGTGCGTGCCCTGCAAATCAAGCGCCTCATCGGCAAAATGCCCACCATCGCTGCCTACACCTACCGCCACAGTCTTGGCTTCCCCTACGTCTATCCCGACAACGACCTCAGCTATACCGAGAACTTCCTGAACATGCTGTGGAAGATGGTGGAGCCCAAATATCCGGCCAACCCCATCCTGGCGCGCGCCCTCGACATCCTGTTCATCTTGCACGCCGACCACGAGCAGAACTGCAGCGCCAACGCCATGCGCGCCGTGGGCAGTTCCCAGGCCGATCCATTCCTCTCCACCGCTGCGGCTTGCGCCGCTCTGTCCGGCCCGCTGCACGGTGGAGCCAATGAGGAAGTCCTCAAGATGTTGGATGTCATCGGCACGCGGGACAATGTCCCGGCCTACGTCGCCAAAGTGAAGGCGGGCGAGTTCAAGCTGATGGGCTTCGGCCACCGGATCTACAAGAACTACGATCCTCGGGCGAGGATTATCAAATGGGCGGCAGACAAGGTATTCGAGGTCACCGGCCGCAATCCGAAGCTGGACATCGCACTGGAGCTGGAGCGCATTGCGCTTGAGGACGAGTACTTCATCAAGCGCAAGCTCTACCCGAACGTGGACTTCTATTCCGGAATCATCTACCAGGCCATGGGGTTCAAGCCGGAGATGTTCACGGTACTGTTTGCCATTCCGCGCACAGTGGGCTGGCTTGCCCAGTGGCAGGAGATGCTGTGCGATGCCGAGCAGAAGATCGCCCGCCCGAGGCAGGTTTATACCGGCCCGGCGGCGCGCGATGTCGTGCCGACGTAGAAGCGAGGCGACACGACGACCCCCGCCACGGCGCAGCGGAAGCCGCCTCTAGGCACACACGTCTCGTACTCATCTTCATGGCGCAACTCGCCCTGCGCCACATCCTGCTCTACGAGGCGGCCGGGCGTCATGGCGACCCCCGCCCCGGCGTAGCGGAAGCCGCCTTCGAGGCCACAGACCTCTCGGGTTCCTTCAGTACGAGCCGCCCTGCCGCCCGTAGCCTCCGAAATACCAGCCGACGCCGATGGTTGTGTACACTCCATACGGGCCGTCCGGGCTGGCCACCACGGGGTTCCGTGCGCCGCCGTACCGTCCCAGGCGGTCGCTGCGATGATGCGTCGCCCTCAGCTCGAGCCGGAACGGCAACGTCACGCCGGCACCCATGGTTTCTTCCCACAAGATCCCCGCTGCGGACGCCGTGTACCGCAATTGCGGAACGTTGTCGCCGGCCCAGACTCTGGGTGTCCCGAACAGGAAGAAATGCTTCAACGCGGTGCGGCCGAAAGGCCAAAGACGTAGCGGGCGTAGTCGGCGCAGTTCTGAACCCCTGGAACCAGGGGGGCCAGATGCTGCGGACAGAGTCCGAGATCGCGTTCGTTGTGCGGCGGCGCCACCTCGAAGTCGGCGTAGCCCCGCAGAAAGTTGTACAGAAACAGCAGGCGGTCCTCCGCGTTCGCCTTCGACCTGCCGGCGACGTTCTCGCCGGATTGTGCCGCGCACGCCGCGCAAAGCAAAAGGCCGAAGGCCGTCGTTAGTGTTTTCATGATCTATCCCCGTCCAGGGTTCGCGGCGTCACCCTTTCGTTGCGCACCCTGTCGTGGCGTCACCCTGTCGTTAACGGTTATACAGACGGCCCAGATCAGAAGCGGCCGATCCAATCAACGCGCAACAAACGATCCATGATGGAGATTGGCAATTTGAAGAGTCTTGGCCGTGCCGAGCAAAGAGAATTCAAACCCCGGTCGCGGCTATTGGGAGTTAATGGGAGTTTGTGGTAGGCTCGAAAATCCGCGTAACCTGTTGATTTAATTGGTTGCGGGGGAAGGATTTGAACCTTCGACCTTTGGGTTATGAGTTTGATTTACATTTCGTCTGGTTTCGTGTTGTTCCTTGTATCGGTCCCGTGATTGCTGAGAAGTGGCCCAGCGCGCCGTGAAATCCGAGTTGGCCGGCGGCGTGGAGGGATGACCTCCTTGTGCCCGACAATACACGCTACTGACGAATGCTTCCAGGGAGCACCCACGCGAAGCGTCTGCCGTCAGGCTTCGTTCAAGTCGGCTTTTATCATCCTTCTTCGGCCGCCCACAACGCGATAACGGCGCTCCGGAGGTCAACACCCAATGGGTGAGAAACAAAATCAACCATTCCAGGTCTCGTTCAACGCATCACTGAAGATCGATTTCCAGGGATCGCGAGTCGCCTCCGATGGTGGCCTGAGTACGACAACCCCGCCTTGCGGGGGCGAAGACGGCTCCCGGAGGAAAAATGCGACTCGCAGGACCAAAGGATAAAGGTTTGGCCTAAGCTGAAGGGGACCTGGAAGTCTAAAATGGAAATCCCGGTTCAGGAGCATTTACCATGAGACCTCGCTCGGCGACCTACCCGTTTTGCGTGTTTGCCGCCCTTGCCCTGGCAACTGCTGCGCGCGCGGACGTCGCCTTTATGTGTTTCCCCGCGAATAATGCAACCCGTGTCAGTCCCGACACACATCTTGTCCTGACCTTCTCCAGCCCGCCCACTCTTGGCAAGTCTGGCCTGATTCGCATCTACGATGCAGGCGGCCACCATCTGGTTGACACACTCGACCTCAGTATCCCTGCCGGTCCCGACCCCTCCCGGCGCATCGCCGCCCCGCCCGCAGGGATGACTGTTCTGGACCCTGCCATCCCCACCTCGCCCACCACTACAACGCCGGCCGTGAGAACGACGCCCGCCGATCTGCACAATTACCAGCTCACTACCATCGGCGGTTTGGCTGACTTTCACTTCTACCCTGTCATCATCCATGGCAACGTGGCCACGATTTATCCACACAATAACGTCTTGCGGTACAACCACAAATACATCGTGCAGATCGATTCAGGCGTTTTCACTCTCGCTACCGGCGTCTTCGCGGGCTTCACCACGGACCATGCCTGGCGTTTCACCACCAAGCAGGCTCCTCCGCGCGCCGATACAACTCGCGTCGTCGTCGCAGCCGATGGCAGCGGCGATTTCAACACAGTCCAGGGAGCTATCGACTTCGTTCCAGACAATCCACCCAAGCGGGTGACGATCTTCATCAAGAATGGCACCTACGAGGAGATCGTCTTCTTCTGGCACAAGGCCAATCTCACTTTTCGCGGCGAGGATCGTGAACAAGGTTCAGGTCGGCTACGGCAACAACAGCGCGTTCAATCCGCCCCAGCCGGGGCCGAACCGCCGCTGCGCCTTCTCCGCATACGATTCAACCGGCATCGAACTTATCAACTTCAGTGTGAAGAATTACTACTTCGGTCAGGCGGAAGGCCTGCTCATCTCCGGCTCGAAGAACATAGTCAGCCAGATGACCATCAAAGGCTCCGGCGATGCGCTCAATCTGCGCGGCTCCGTCTATTTGACCGACAGCACGATCGTCGGCGACGGTGACACCATCCTCGGCGTCGGCCCCGCCTTCTTCCTCCGCTGCGAGATCCAGTCTGTAGGGCCCTTCATGTGGATTCGCAACACCGCAGCGAACCACGGCAATGTCTTCGTCGACTGCACCTTTACCACCATCGACCGCCCGCTGCCGCTGAACCGGTCCTCGCCGCCCGTCCGCCCTTCCTCGGCGGCTTACCGCCCTTTCAGCGTGCTCGCACGCCTGCCCAACAATCACGGCCTGAACTACCCCTACGCCGAGGCCGTGCTCATCAACTGCCGACTCAAAGGCATTCCACCAGTCGGGTGGGGACCCATCGACGACGAGACCTCGCACATTCACTTCTGGGAGTTCCACAGCACCGATGCCGACGGCCATCCCGTCGACGTCGCGGCGCGGCACCCGGTCTCCAAGCAACTGACCGAGCCGCGGGATGCCCAGACCATCGCCAACTACAGTGATCCGGCATTCGTCCTCGGCGGCTGGATCCCTGTCGTCGACCAGTAAGCGAAACTCGGTTGACAGCCTTCACGCGATTTCAGCCAGCTCGGAAATTATCGGGAAGATTGTGCAGTTCAGAACTGCGTCAATTCGGTCCCCTGCGCTCCGCCGGATTAGTCCCCACAAGTCGTTAGCGCTCTATCGGGACTGCCCCGGATGTGAACGCACGGGACGGTGAGGCTGGGATTTGCGATCGGCCCAATTCACGCGCGAATCGTGAGGAATGCGGTGCGCACCTGTTCGGACGAAACGCTCAGCACGGACTCTCCCCGCGCGAGCCGGACTCGGACAATCGCTCGGCCGTTGTACAACTCCAGTTGCCGGGCGCCGCTGGTGGTTCCCAGGTTCTGAATCATCTCGCCGTCGCCCGAGAGGCGGAAGCGGACGACGTTACGGGCGTCGAGACAGCACACGCCCGCGGCATCCAGGAGGCGCGCCTGAAGGGTGACCACGTTTCCGGCGCGGCCGGTTTCTTCCAGCACCAGCGCCTCCGGCTTGCCCCATTCCTGGACCTGATAAAGAAAACGGATTTCGTCTACGACCTCTGCGCCGCCCTTTCGCGCGACCACGCGCAGGTGGTTTTCGCCGGGTGGAAAGGCGAGTATCCAGCGGAGACCGGCGGGGCATACACCAGATTGACGTTGCGGTAGAGGCCGCCGTAGCGGTTGAAATCGCTCTGATCGGAGGGAATCGTTTCCAGGCTGCGAGAGTTGTCGCAGACGACCGCGAGTTGGACCTGGCCATGGGCATCGGGACGGGCTACGGAGCGGGCGGCCGCTTCGGTGATGTCGATGGTGAATTCGTCGTATCCGCCAACGTGGTGGCCGACGCTTTCGAGACCGATAAAAACTTCGCTGCGCTGGCCGGCGCCTTCGAAGTGGAGTAGTGTGCGGCCGTCGGGATACGGGTTATCAAGCGCAAAGGCGGTGCGGTACCAGCCGGGGCCCTGGTAGTAAGGCTGGTCGGGATCGACTGCATCCCACGCGTTGAAACAGTGCGGCAGTGCCACTTTGTCCCAGGCGACATTCGCTGCGGCTGCCTTGCCGCGCCAGACTTCCCAAATGCCCCCGAGCCCGCCGCGATAGTGTTCCCAACCGTCAGCAAGACGGACAGCGTGGCACTCGTGAGAGGCTGCGCCGGTTCGCGAAGCCAGCGCCGCTCCGGCGAGCGCGGAAGCGGTCTGAAACAATTCGCGTCGTGTGATCATCGGCTTATACCCAAAGCAGCGGCTGGCGCACCGGGAAATTGCGCAGAACTTCTTCCACCGTCGGGTCGGGCTCCAATCTGCGCCACAGCGCGATGTATTCGGGCTTTTCCAGCGCGAGCCCCGCAAACAGCAGACACGGCTGCCGCACCGGCCACTCCTTGTCGTACATCACGTCGGGCGGCAGCGGCCACTTTTTCTTGTCCAGCATGTACGGGTACATATATTCCATGGCGCGGGCCATCCCGCGGCCATCGGGCAGGCCCCATTTCCACAGATCCCCGGATTTCGAAAGCGTCTGTGCAACGATTCCCAGGGCGTCCAGGTTAAACAGCGAATACCCGTATGGTTTGGTGCGCCGCAACTCCGCGGGAAAGCTCCCGTCGGGCGCCTCCTGGTTCGGAATGAGTACGGTCTGGAATCGATTTCGGCAGTACGCGGTCAGTTCCGCGTTACCGGTGAGTTCACAAAAGGCTGCCACCTGCGCCACCCAACAGGTGGCGTGATTGTTCTTGGCGTCGCGCTCCGCAATCCCATTGGTGTGGGTGTTCATCCATTGGACATACGCCGCAAACCACTTCTTGACCCCGTCCAGGTCCGCGGCGGCCAGCCCCACGCGCGATGCGGCGCGCGCCACTTCCACCAGGTGCAGTGTATCGATGATGCCGAAGCTCCGCCCCGTGAACCGTCCCTTGACGGCCTGCGCATATTGCAGGTTGGGGTTCATGCTAGTGGCGTCATCGATGAACCAGGCCCGCAAGTGAGCTGCGGCATGGTCGGAATACTTGCGCTGGCCGCTGATCCGGTAGGCCGCCGCCAGCGCCGGCACGATCAGGCTCAGCCGAACCATCGCCCGCCGGTGCTCGACAAAATTGTCCGGATTGCTTATGCCGTCACGCTCGATGTAGGGCCCATCGGGATGCTGCGGATCCGGCCACCAATAGTCGCCCTCGGAGAAGAAATCGTGCCGTCCGCCCGCGCTCCTGGGGGAACTCGCCGCCGTCACCGTGACCGGCGGTTCCGCCAGATACCGGTCCGCCGCCCGCATGACGCGCCCTCGCTCGATCTCCACTAGGTTCAGCTTCTCGGCCGCACCCAACCGCGCCAACGGCAACGCCAAGGCACCACCCACGAAATCCCTACGCCGCACAATCTGCTCCCGCTGCCGGCCCTTCGGGGCCGCACGACTCAAGTTTAGAACGTGAGCCGCAGGCCCAGCTGAGATTCGTATCCACGTTGGTAGCGGCGACCTCGGCGCCGGGTACGGTGGCTCCGGTCTTATCCACCACAGCCCCATAAAGAGTAGTCGTGGTCTGCGCATTGAGGGACGGGACCCTCACCAGGCAGATCAACGCGACGATCGAACTTACAATGACTCTCTTAGCCATTCCAACCTCCTGGCGCATCAAGGCGCGCTCTGCAAACATCATTCGCCTGCCTGGAGACGCAATAACGTTTCCAGCAAATAGTAATCGCCGTAAACGAGCATTCCGTCGTTCGGGCGCGTGCCGCACCCGTGCCGAAGAACGCCCGGCGGCGTTTTATCTTCGGGGCCAACCGGAGTAAGATACCGGTCGATCAGCGATTGCACAATTCGTTTCGCCTGGCGCCGGTACTGGGCCGAGCGGGGCTGATCCTTGGTCAAATCCGAAAGCCGTACTAGTCCGGCCGCCAGGATGGCGGCCGCCGAGGAGTCGCGATTGCGGAAGAAGACGCCTTCATCGGCGAAGTCGTACCATGGCACGCCGTCCTCGGGCAGGCGATCGAGGGCGAACTGAGCGGTCTTCTCGGCGGTTGCCAGCAATTCCGCATCCTTCGTGGCTGCGGCGGCTTCGGTGAAACCGTAGACCGCCCACGCCTGGCCGCGCGACCAAGCCGAATCCGCCGAAAGTCCCTGATGGGTGTGGGTGAACACCACCTGGCCGGGCGGCGCGTGATTGGGGAAATCCACCTTGCGCACTGGAAGTGAATCGCTGGCGGTTGTCGCCCGGGTTGTAGTGCACCGACTGAATCACCGAGCCATCGGGACGCACCAGCCACTCGCGCGCTCAATGCGTGCTTGTGGCCGAGATCGGGCCACTGCGTGTCGCCGGTCTCTTTCGGGCCCACCACCAGATCTGCAGATTCATCATGGTGTCGATGATGGTGTCGTCGCCGTTCACGCCCCAAGAGGCCACCAGATTGGTGAGCGGGTTAAAGAGTTCCTTCAGGCGGGCGGCCGCGCGCAGGCCTTCGGCGCGGTATTTGGCGTCTTGGTGGCTTGGTAGCCCAGCACCGAGGAGTAGAAGTTCAGGAAGCCGGTATCGTGGTTCTGCTGCCCTTCCATCGCCATGATGCGCGAGGTCCACAACTCGGCCCACTGTTTGTAGCGCGCATTGTGAGTAAGGCCGTAGAGCTTCCACAGTTCGCCGGGCCAGAACGCGCCGGTCCAGAAGTAGCCCTTCCCGGCTTTCCACTCGCCCGTAACGCCGTCGCCCTCGGTGAAGAAGCCCGCGCCCTGGTCCTTAGTCACCGCACCGGGCGTCGATTGCTTCACCAGCGGCTCGAACTTCGCGGCGGTGCGGCCGGCCGCCTGTTCGATGAGCGCAATGGCGCCGGCGTAAGTGCGATGGACAGCGCTCGCGCACAGCGTGTCGGCAGGCGCGCTCTGGGGAGTCGCCGCTTGAGAAAGTATTTCGACTTTCACGGGCGTGTCGACGCGGCTGCGGATGGCCTTCAGATACTCGACAAAACTGTCGCGCGTGGGCCGCGCCGCCGGCAGCGAGAGAGTGCCGCCGTTCATGCGCTCATCCGGCGTGGAGGCGATCACCACCAGACGTTCGGTATTTTCCTGGTCCCACATGGCGGCGCCGTACAGATGAGCCACACCGTTGCGCGGCTGGAGGGTCAGCAGGCGATTGGCTTCATCGGAACTGACGGCACCCGCTTCGTTGCGCGGCACCAGCACGGCGACGCCGAGGTTTTCGTCGGGCAAGTCGTTGGGTTGGGCCTTGGCTCCGGAGGCCAGCGCCTGGTGCCCCCGGTGGCCAGTCCCCCTGCCGGCGCTACGGCTGCGTCCAGGTTTTCCGTGCCCGGCTTGTTCGGGATTCCGGTCACGAACGTCACGCCGTCGCCGTTCTTGACCGTGATGCGATGCTCGAAACCGTGTTCGCCGGCCCACTGCGTGATGCGGCTCACCAGGTCCACCGATTGTGTGCCGATCTTCCAACCGGTGTATTCGAGCTCCAGCATGGCGCGCACCGGACCGGCGGAAATGATACGCCACTTGCGGTCCGCGACCTCGGCGACGTGCACCACTTTGCCATCCACCATGGCGCCAATGCCGGCCACGCCGATGGCTCTTCCGATGCCGTAAATATCGCGGCCGAAGGGACTCTCGCGGTGGTACACGTACTTCGGCGAAGCGAACAGATCGAGAATGAGCCGGGACGGCGCTTGCCAAACAGATCGATGGCGTTGCGCTTATCGAAATAGATGCGCCAGGCGGTCTCTTCCGATTCCCAACCCGGACCTTCGTAGTGCGCGGCGAACCTGGCATCGGTGCGCTGGGCAACTGGGAGCGGAGGCGCTGGATGGTGGGAGCGTCGCCGTAGGCCAGGGTGACGATGCGGGTCTGGTGCGGTTTCAGATCGATCTGGAAGGCCAGCTCGTCCCACTTGCCGTCGCCATCCAAATCGTCGGCCTGCGACGGCAACTCGGTGGTCTGGAGCGTGCGGGCATCCTGATCGCGAGTGGCGGCTTCACTGGTGGTGACAATCACCGTGCCGGCCGTGAAATCCTTCGCAATGGCCCGCAGCGCGCTCACCGGAATCGCGATATTCTCGGAAGGGCGCGCCAGCGGGCTCGGGTTCGTGACAGCCAGCTCGATCACCTTAATCTGCGAAGCCGCGTGCACCGACCAGATAGCCAACAGGGCCAGCAGGAAGGCACCGTTGCACAAGTTTACGAGCCGACGACATGATCGACGGGGCATAGCACTTTTGTGAAGGTTCATAGTAGGCCTCTCACTATAAGTCTGTGAATCACGAGAATGTTCTTGCGCTGTCAGGCCAGTGTTACGGAAATGTTGAGTGGACCGGCGGGCGGAGAAGCCCGAGCGGAATCCGCCGGAACCCCTTCGACAAGCTTATAACAGACGCATAACCTGTCCCGAACGTGGTTTGAAAGTGGCGGGAACGCCCCTACCCGATGCCGGCACTGCGCGCGGCAACGCGGGTGACACTCGACCAGTCCAGATCGGCTTGTCCGTGTGCCATGGCCGAGAGTAAACGATCGCGGATAAGGCTGGCGAGGGGCATCGGCGCGGCGAGTTCCTCAGCCGTTTCGAGCACCAGACGGACGTCTTTGAGCCCCAGGCGCACCGCAAATCCGGCCGGTTCGAACTTTTCGTCGGCAATCAAACGTCCGTAGTTCGCATAGAGCGGCGAGCCGAACAAGGTGCTCATGATTTCCAGGAAGGCGTGGGGCGGGACGCCGGCCTTGCGGAGCATTGCGAAAGCCTCGCTGAACGCCTCCAGCATGGCGGCGATCATGAAATTTCCGCACAGCTTGGCGGCATTGGCCTGGGAAGGATCGGAGCCAACGACGAATGTGTGGCGGCCGATGGCGTCGAACAGGGGCCGGCAGCGCTCCACGAGTTCCGGCGGACCGGCGGCAACCACGAGGAGGTTCTTGCTTTCGGCGGCTTCCGGACGGCCGAAAACCGGGACGCTCAAATACATCTGCCCGCGCCGGTGGTGTTCAGCGGCGAGACGCTGGCGAGTGTGGTGCCGATGGTGCTGCACGAAATGTGGATCGCGCCGGCTGGAAGCGCGGAGGCGATGCCGTCTTCACCGAACACGATCTGTTCGACCGCGTGATCGTCGGCAACCATGGTCATGACGGCCTCCGCCTCGCGGCAGGCGCCGGCTGGGGAATCGGCAATACGCGCGCCATCGGCGAC
>CAVXJY010000090.1:0-209186 GCA_963761855.1 Bryobacterales bacterium
CGACGTACTTGGAACCCGGAACGGACGCCAATCGCCGATACAATCAGCAGTTATCCAATACGACTTCTGAAGTCGCTAATTACATGTACGGTCCAAATAAAGCGACCAAGATGAAATACAGGCTATTCGAGATGGCTTGAACATCAATATACCAGTGAACATTAATTCTGCGATATCCCAACAGGCCGCTTCCATTCAGCAACGGTACGGATCTATTATGCAAGATTGGGTTAATGGTTTGCCCAATGCGAAATGGATCAATGCCTATGCTATGCCGGGATTCAATCAGGAAACTATGGATACGATGGCCAAATTGTCGGGGCAGCCCAATCCACAACAGACGGGTTTAAAACCCGCATGGATGGCACCTCAAGGTCAGCCTACGAATCCTGCGGCGTCCCAGACCACACCTCCGGCCGCGAATGCTACTCAAACTCCAACTCAGAATGTTGCGCCTAAAATAGATCCTAACCGACTTAAAACTTTGGGTATCGATTCCGCCACTATTCATGTCGACCCCAATACAAAGCAAGCTATTGGTTGGAGCCCAACGCAAAAGGCATACGTTGATATAGCGACTGGAAAACCATTTGTTATAGCGACTGGAAAACCACAAGGAACTAAATAATGGCTAATACGCCCCCCGATGCTCAGAATGCGATTCCGCCACCGCCTCCGGGATTCGTGCCGTTGTCGTCCTTAGCAACCCAATCGGCATCTGCGCCCACGGATAATGCAATTCCGCCCCCGCCTCCGGGATTTGTTCCTCTTTCACAACTTCAAACAGCGCCCACAGAAACACCTAAAACACCCGCTCCCGAAAGTCTTTGGGGGAAGGCCAGCGATTTGGCGGATCACATCGTTGATACGATGCCCGGAATCGGAACTTCCAGACAAATTGCGAAAGCAGTCGAAGATTGGACAGCTAAAAAGCAACAGGAATTAGCGGCTTCGGGTGGTTTTAAATCGCCCACGCTTACGGGTGTCACGAATTATGCTTTGGGCGAAACTCATGATACGGCCAATCTTTATAGAACATTAACG
The DNA here is from genome assembly GCA_963761855.1 of Bryobacterales bacterium. Taxonomy (GTDB): domain Bacteria; phylum Acidobacteriota; class Terriglobia; order Bryobacterales; family Bryobacteraceae; genus Bog-375. The sequence continues at coordinate 1,045 of CAVXJY010000090.1, forward strand.
CAGCCATCATCTTTGGCTATCGCCGGTGCATCCCACGTTCCTATTTTGGGTACCGCAGTAGGCGCGGGATTGACGGCCCAAGGCGTGAAAGGAATGGCGGAAAGTTGGGGCGATCTTGTTGCACCCAATCAACCCGGACAAGATACGCCTTGGTATGATCGGCTTAATCCCGATGCCGCGCAAAAGTTTTTGGAATCCGCATCTTTGGCTGTGGGCGGCGTGGCCGCGACGGCTGAAACAACGCCTAAAGCAATAGAAGCGGGAAAATCAATTCATGAAGCCATCCGAGATAAGACTGCGGACCCGTTGGCTCAACAGGCACAGAAAACTTTTATGAAGGCTATTCCGCCTTCGCGATCAGCCCCGTATAATGAAGCCGATTTTCAAGCCATTCTTCCCCATTTGGAAGAAATGCACGCAAACGAGCCGCTCGAAGCAACTCCTAAAGAAATCGAACAGTCCATGACAAAGATTGTGGACAAGAATGAGAACGCTGTACGGGAGAAAATTGCTACAGCCCCCGATACGCCCATAGGGATTAATCCTTTGGATAGTGTTCGAGAAGCCTTGGCCAAGGATCCAGATAAAACTTTTCTCGATCGGGGTTTGAGATCTTTGGCGCGATTTAAGTGGGATAATTTAACTCTTGAGGAAGCGGATAAACTTCGGTGGAAACTGAACCAAATGAAGGATGCAGACCTTCAAAAGAACGGTTACGATTATGCAAAAGCATTGGCGTCCAATCCGGCATTCGCCGCTGCGGACGCGGCGTCGGAAGCTTTGCGAAACGGAGTTTACAACACGCTGGATAAACTCGGTTTTCCCGATGTAGATAAGATGCGATTGACGGAAGGCTCGGCTATTAAGATTCGTAAGGCCGCCGCTCGTCAAGAATTTAACAACGAGCGCACCGTTAAAGGATCGGGAGCCGGGGGTGGCGTTCGAAAAGCCGCCGCGGGTGCGGTTCGTGGCGCAGGTATGATTGCGGGTATGAAAGGTGGCGCAGCGATCGCTGGCACCGAGGGCGCGATTTTAGGCGCCGCACGTCCTACCCCGGCACCTAAAATCGCGCCCTCGGTGCCGCCAATCGCTGCGCCACCTTTCATACCCGCAATCATACCTGCGCCACGAACTGCACCCGCAGCGGTTTTTCGAACGCCACCCCCGGCTCCCGATCCTTTAACGGTGCGCTCGTTGTTAAATTCTTGACGAGCCGCGGCCTTACGAATCTTAATAGCCGAGCCTTCCGTCAATCGCATTTTATCTACGTCGGGAAAACCGAGTTTATCCAGCGTGTTGTAGACTCCGTTTCGTAAAGCTTCGGACGCCGCGTCCGCAGCGGCGAATGCCGGATTGGACGCCAATGCTTTTGCGTAATCGTAACCGTTCTTTTGAAGGTCTGCGTCCTTCATTTGGTTCAGTTTCCACCGAAGTTTATCCGCTTCCTCAAGAGTTAAATTATCCCACTTAAATCGCGCCAAAGATCTCAAACCCCGATCGAGAAAAGTTTTATCTGGATCCTTGGCCAAGGCTTCTCGAACACTATCCAAAGGATTAATCCCTATGGGCGTATCGGGGGCTGTAGCAATTTTCTCCCGTACAGCGTTCTCATTCTTGTCCACAATCTTTGTCATGGACTGTTCGATTTCTTTAGGAGTTGCTTCGAGCGGCTCGTTTGCGTGCATCTCTTCCAAATGAGGAAGAATGGCTTGAAAATCGGCTTCATTATACGGGGCTGATCGCGAAGGCGGAATAGCCTGCATAAAAGTTTTCTGGGCCTGTTGGGCCAACGGGTCCGCAGTCTTATCTCGGATGGCTTCATGAATTGATTTTCCCGCTTCTATTGCTTTAGGCGTCGTTTCAGCCGTCGCGGCCACGCCGCCCACAGCCAAAGATGCGGATTCCAAAAACTTTTGCGCGGCATCGGGATTAAGCCGATCATACCAAGGCGTATCTTGTCCGGGTTGATTGGGTGCAACAAGATCGCCCCAACTTTCTGCCATTCCTTTTGCGCCTTGGGCCGTCAATCCCGCAGCCTACTGCGGTACCCAAAATAGGAACATGGGCTGCGCCAGCGATAGCCAAAGATGATGGCTGCGTTAATGTTCTATAAAGATTGGCCGTATCATGAGTTTCGCCCAAAGCGTAATTCGTAACGCCTGTAAGCGTGGGCGATTTAAAACCACCCGAAGCCGCTAATTCCTGTTGTTTTTTGGCTGTCCAATCTTCGATTGCTTTCGCAATTTGTCTGGAAGTTCCGATTCCGGGCATCGTATCAACGATGTGATTGGCCAAATCACTGGCCTTCCCCCAAAGACTTTCGGGAGCGGGTGTTTTAGGTGTTTCTGTGGGCGCTGTTTGAAGTTGTGAAAGAGGAACAAATCCCGGAGGCGGGGGCGGAATCGCACTATCCGTGGGCGCAGATGCCGATTGGGTTGCTAAGGACGACAACGGCACGAATCCCGGAGGCGGTGGCGGAATCGCATTCTGAGCATCGGGGGGCGTATTAGCCATTATTTAGTTCCTTGTGGTTTTCCAGTCGCTATAACAAATGGTTTTCCAGTCGCTATATCAACGTATGCCTTTTGCGTTGGGCTCCAACCAATAGCTTGCTTTGTATTGGGGTCGACATGAACAGTGGCGGAATCGATACCCAAAGTTTTAAGTCGGTTAGGATCTATTTTAGGCGCAACATTCTGAGTTGGAGTTTGAGTAGCATTCGCGGCGGAGTTGTGGTCTGGGACGCCGCAGGATTCGTAGGCTGACCTTGAGGCGCCGCCCATGCGGGTTTTAAACCCGTCTGTTGTGGATTGGGCTGCCCCGACAATTTGGCCATCGTATCCATAGTTTCCTGATTGAATCCCGGCATTGCATAGGCATTGATCCATTTCGCATTGGGCAAACCGTTGACCCAATCTTGCATGATGGATCCGTACCGTTGCTGAATGGAAGCGGCCTGTTGGGATATCGCAGAACTAATATTCGCAGGTATAATGATGCTCAAACCATCCCGAATAGCCTTCTTTTCATCGGAGTCTGCTTTATTTGGCCCATACATAAAATTAGCGACTTCTGAAACCGTATTAGATAATTGCTGATTGTATCGGCGATAGGCGTCCGTTCCGGGTTCCAAGTACGTCGTTTGTTTCCCGTCCGGACCAATCATAGTGTCCTTCAAAAGTTGCAAACCGCCGATCGCGGTTGCTCCGCGGACCAGGACTTGAGACGTTGGACCCGAAATGAAATCCTGATAGTGCTTACCAAAAGTATCCAGAAGCGCACCATTATAAGACGGATCATACGCCATCAACTCGGCGCCCAATGGGCTGCCCCGCCCCAATAAATAGGACCATTTTCCTGGATGCAGTTGGCCGTTATCGATCGCTTGAACCATTTTCGCTTGACCCGGACTGCCTCCGTTCGCAGTATCGTTTGCCAAAGATGTCAGATACGCGTCTCCGCTCAAACTGGTGTCGCCTGCGGCTGGCACTCCGTTTTTCGCGGTCTTGGCAAGAGATGCCTTCATGTTTATTTCTTGCTGTTTTTCGTAATTGGTCGTGAGATCTTTAACGATCTGAGGACCGAAACCTTGGACTATCAGATCGCGATCTTGTTCCGCCGCAGCTTTCTGGTCGGGGGTCAAATTGGGATCATTGGCGTGGGCTATAACGTTCGTCAATGCCAAACCGTCGTTTCCTTTTGCGTCGTTTACCCACTTCAACCAAGACGGCATAGCTTTTTGCATCGCGTCGCTTTGCAAATGTTTTTGAATCTTGTCTTCGGTTTCGCCGGCCTCTTCCAAAGTTTTTTGAGCGGCCTCGTACTGAAGTTTTCCATGTTGTATTAGAGTTTCTGTGTTTCGAGCCGCCCGAGGATCTAATTCTCCATTAGCGGGGAGAGCCGGCATGCCGGGAACATACTTCTGATAATCCGCAATCAGTTGGGGAGTTATCGGAAGTTTATCGCCCCAAGTCATAACGGAATAAGTTTGACGCCGATCCGCTCCTTGTACGTTGTTCCATTCGTCTTTTACTGTTTGATCTTCTCCGTCCGGAGACGTAAGTTTTTGAAAACCGTCTTGAACAACGTCGTAATTGCTCATCAACCATTTCAACGGGTTGGTGCCTTGGGGCGCATTGTGTTGAGCCCACACCATTAGCTTATCTGAATCCAAATCCTGCGTTACGGGACGAGCTCCGTGCTCTGTAATATTTGCCATATATGCTTTGGCATCATCAAAAGCTTTGTTTTGCTGATCTTCCGTAGATTTGCGAATAGACTGCTGCAAAGCTATCTTTCGCACCATATGAAGGTCGTCGGCTTCTTGCTGGGCACGTTTATCCTGGTTTGTTTTAAATTGGTTCTCGATATCTTGCTGTTTTTTAGCCGCGGCCTGCGCTTTAGCTGCTTGAATTCGCGCACTGCGATTGGCCATAACTTGAGTAAGAGCCTGTGCCCCACTGTGCGCATTAGGAACATTCGCGTCTGCCAGAACGCCTTCTAGACCGCCTCCCGCAAGAGCGGACTGCATGCCGCCCACGAGTGAGCGGGCCCATGATCCAGGCTTGGACGGATTCGGAGTTGCCGCTGTCAACGTATCTGCGTTCTTTGCCGCTTGAGCGGCTGTACCAGGACGCTGAACAGCGATAGGTGTAAAATTTCGAAGTTGATCGGATAGGGGGGCTGACACTCCGGGCGTAGGGTATCCGGACAAAGCACCCGGGGTTTCCGCAGTAGGGCCGAAGCAGCCGTAGGAGTCGCCGCGGGAGTCGTGTCCGTCACGCCCGCAACTTGCAACGGCGTTGCGCCCGTCGACATTTGTTTAACTTGTTCTGGTGTTGGTGCCATATTCTTAACGCCCCTTAACTAATCTCTCAAGTCTATCTATTCGTCTTTCTAAAGATTTTACTTTATTTCTTTGTGTCACGTGTCTCAACTACAGACGGGTCGTATCCAAAATTTACAGGGAATAAATTTTGAGGAATTTCTTTTGAAACCTTTTTTGCTATGTCGGCCAAACGCTGTGATTCGGCAAGACGGAGTTTTCGCAATCGTTCGCAACAATTTTCGCAACCCCAACAGACTAGGCACGCAGAAAAAGCCTTTTTTAAACATTTGTGACAAGTTAGGGCTATAAGTTTCATCTTGTTGTTCCTAACAAGATCGGCCAGCCGAGCCGATGATTGGGATACACATACCCGGACTTTTCTTGTTCGGCTCGGAGCACTTCTCGTTTCGGGCCTTCTGGCAAATCGAACCAAAAAAGCGGACGACACGTGGGCCATTCGCGAACTGCATCAACACAATCCTCACAATCTGAAATATTCTTCTCCGGATTGGCTTCTCTAGAAACAGGCATTAGTTTCCCTTCTCTTTGGCCCTCGTGGACTAGGCAATTTCTGATTTCAGGCATACAGTCGGGAACACGGCTTGCTCTAAGCCCGATTCGCCGTCCCACTCGACCCGTGCATCGTGACCGCTAAGCGCAATCACTTTTAGGTCTGGACTCCCGCTTTTCAGGTGTACTATGTCGCCGATATCTATAATTTGTTCCTCTTGCATATAGCATCTCCTTTGAAAAATTGGGGCGATTCGTAGAGCATCTGGGAGACAAAAAATCTCTCCAAATAAAAGATGAATACGAGCACAAGATTCGTGTACTTCTTGAAGCAACTGATCGAATGTCAAAGAGCTGAGATTTTCAACTCTTTCTAACTCTGACACAGAAGACGTGAAACCTCTTTTTCTCATTTGTCCCCCCTCTCTTTTAAGTTTCATTTTGAATTTATGATTTTATTTAAGAATTAAGACTCCCGCCAAAACCTTTCATAAAGCCGCTAAATCCGCCGCCGGCAGCAAGACTTGCTCCACCCGTAGCTCCCGCTAATGCTAATGAAGATACCATGCCAACACCGGCTGCTTCAGCTGCATTTTTTGCTGATCGATATCGTTATACATAGAATAAGTAGCTTCATTTGCCGCTTCGGCATTTTTTTGAAAATCGGCCGGATCGTATTCGCCTGCCAAAGCGCCGTAGCCCTGAATCGCATTCTGCGTGTTCTGTTCCGCCATCTGTTGATTGGCTATGGTGTTTTGATTAAGTTGATTTGACAAATTGGCTTCAACGTTCGCTGATGCGCCAGCCAAAGCCGCGGAATTTTGACCCGTCATCAATCCACTGCTTCCGCCTCGACCCGCCGCATTTGTGTTAATAGCACGTTTAAGATTGGCGTTGGACGCCGCAGCATTGTTGATGGCACCTGTATTTAATGACGCTTGTGTCGCCGGAGTAAAACCGGGAAGCAATTTACCGCCTTGAACGCCTTGAAGAAGACTATTCATTTGCCCCAAAGCGCTTTGCTGTTCGCCATAATTCGTGGCAGCATAACCGCGGGCCAAACCCGCAAAAGTATTCTCTTGCCTGCGCAGCACCTATTTCCGCGCCCGAAGGGCCGCCAAAGAAACCACCGCCTAGGCTACCACCACACATATGTTACTCCTTGAAATCCAAAACATAATCATTTGGAAAATCGGGGCGCTGTTTGAATCCTAACTTTTCGCCAAACTTAATCAGGGGAGGATTGGTGGATTCGAAAACTAATCCTTTTCCTCCCAAACTTTGAGCGTATATTTTCCATACCGGAATCGCTTCAATAATCCCTCGAGCGATGCGCTTTTTAGGAACTTGAGTAGGAGGCGCGAATTGAATATGGAGCCGAATCAGTTCGCCATCCTTGTCCAATCTGAAGTAGAAAACTGGACCGCCCTCGTCCGATACGCAACCCGCCAAAAGACTATCTCCGCCCGTGAGCCACCATTCGGGGCCCGAAATCTCAATCTGATGCAAATGATAGGGATCTTGAAGCATCCATTCTTTGATCTGGGGCAGATCGTCGATTTCGGAAGCGGAAAAATTTATCATCACTCTTACCAATACCGAGGCTTTAATGAATTTGGCGTCAATGCGTTCGAAGAATTTATTCCTGGATTCCATTCAAATTCAAAAGCATCGATCATAATCGCTTTAGAAGATGCTGTAGGACTTGATTGACTATCATTTCCAAATCCGACCCAAGGTAATAGCGCCGAGTACCCTGTTAATGTGGCGGATTGCGATGTAGGTCCGGTTCCCGAATTTGCATTCAAAAAACATATATATCCGGCAGTTCCTTGACTGATTAACTGCAACGCCGTTTGATTAAAACTGGCGAGGGCGCTACTCCATCCACTGCTGTTAATAATACTGCCGCCCACAAAGGGGGGTATAGGCGTACCAGCATCACTAATAATTCCTACACCGTTATGAATATAACCAGGAAGAGTCTGATTCGCTGCCGTACCCGGAGGCGCAGGAAAAGATATTGTGGGCACAGTTAATGTCGCTGAGTATGAAGTGGTGCCGTCTGTTAACAGCATCGTCACTTGGCCTGCAACAGTGCAGGTCATCTCAAAACGATAATTACGGCCTTCCACAACTGAAATGCCTGTGGGGGATGTATTTCCCGGCGCAGAATTTCTCTGAACAGAAAAGTTATAGTTATTCACAGCTTCAAATACAAATTGTGTATCACTGAGCGCATTACTAGCCGCGAAGGCGGTCGCACCCGACTGTACCGAAGCTGATGCATTTTTAAGAACCAAAGTCGATGCTGTGCTTCCTGTGCAAACAAAAGTTCCATTGTTCACCGAATTACTAAAACCAGTGATAACAAATGTCTGATTGACAAAAGCGTTCGTCCCACCTCCGGAATGTTCCAGTATAAGTGGACGTTCCCCCCGAAGAAGTAGTGCAGGCCGTAACTGTGTAAGAGGTACCGGGATCGGTATCATATCGCAATCCCACAAATGCATTTGGACGCGGGGAGTTGATATTGTGTTAATGCTGTAACTTGCGGCAGTAAACCTAAGCCAATATAAAATTGAACTTGGGTCCAACTAAAAGCCGGAGGGGTGCCACCGCCGCCTCCACTGTTAAATATTTCATAAGGTCGTCCAATTGCGAAATTCCAAACCATTTTCCAACTCGGATTTTCTATCAGCGGCCACCCAGAACTAGACGCCCCAGCAGAATATAGGTTCATGATTGAGGCTGCCGACGCACTGCCTGTATAGTTGGAACTTCCGTTACTAATTAAGACTTGTCCAAGATAGGGCGGCGCGCCCATGAATTGTGAAGAGTTCCCTCCTGTCGGATTACCACTATACATCCAAGGTAATGCGGAAATAAAGTTACTCGTAAATGATCCAGTGAAGACATTGAATTGCGTAAAGTCGTCGTATAGTCGAACAACAGCAGAATCCACATCAACTATGGAATCTCCGTGAATTGTGGGATCTTCTAAAGCGATGACGTTTGCCGACGAAATCTGAATGCCATTTCCTCCGGTATATGTGGCTCCTGAAGAGATGCCAGCGATTGCTTTAGTGACAATGGTTGTAGCAACACCAATTGCTTTGGCGTTGGCTTGAGTCACGCCAGCACCTTGGATGGGCATCAAATCGATAGGAGCCGCTGTGCCGCCGTATCCGCTCCTGACTAATGCAGGCTGATAGCCAAAATTGGGAGGAAGGGGGCCAGAACCGTAAGGGTCGATACTGGCCGGAGTTCGAGTTGCCGCAGGCTTATTGGGATCGATAGGCGCAGAATTAATGGGTGCCCAATTAGACGGCATTCCGTAATTGTCATCGGGTTCCGCAGCCTGTTGGGCTTTCTGATTATTTGCGAAAGAAAAGATGTCACCATATGGCATTACAATTCTACCATGAGTCGACCAATAATCGTCATCGTGTATATTTCATCTCCGGATGTCGAGCCCGAAGGCATATCCACCCGTATCTGAAGATGCCGACAACGATTAGGCGTATTTGATTTTTGAGCAAAGTACCATCTATTCGGAAAATACGAAGTGGGCGAAAGAGTGGTTCCGTACAATGCGGGCGGGTCATATACGTGTTGAGAGAGCGTCGTAAAAGATCCCGCAATTTCGTCTATAAGAACCCCAACTTTTGGCGTCATATTTCCATCGATCTCGAGGGCGCGAAGGATCGCGACCTGACCGGGATGGCAAAGCGTGATCGAACCCATCACAAAATAACACTCTGAATAGGCAACACCATTATCAGAGAAATGTGTTCAAGTTGCGCTCAAGAATCTGTTGATTGCAACTCGTCCCGCCCACGAGAAGCCGCTTTTGACCCGGACTGATTTCGACCGATTGGACCATCTTGCAGCCATTCGTAATTGATGCGAATGGACTCCAAATAGGCTCGTTCTGAGGAACTTGGTGGGGATTGCAACGCCACCAGCCCGTCGAACCATCCGCTATATAAATGGCGTTATCGACGCCGACCTGATTTACAGCAACATAAACTTTAGACGAATCCAGATCAGCAATTTGATCGCCAATAGGAAAGCCAAGATTGGATAATTGCAGAGAAGGATTGATGCTCTTGAATTGCGAATCCGCCGAAACAAAGAAGATTTCACCCGCATAAATATCGGCACCATTGAAGTTACCCAATCCGATTCCGGGAGCCAACGTTACAGTATAGAAGGAACTCGTCTGAGGACCGCCCCCCAGAAATTCGGTAGAATCCGTTGTGAAAACAACGATGCCTTGCGAATTCTTTATCAAACGAAGGACGTTCGCAAGATAGGGAAAATCGTCATCGGGATTGTAGCATTCGTTTGGATTGCCCACCAAAGTATCGGGACCGCCGCTCCATTGAACTAATTGACCCGAAGAACCCCATATGCGCTGAAAGTTATAAACCATCGGAATATAATTCGAGGGCGGCGGATCGTTCACGTCGGCGATTGGTGCAGGACTCAAAACATCTAAACCCGGATATACACTCGTCGGATCGTCGGGCAAATAATCTTTGAAAGTCCAAGGTTGGGCTTGCCCATTTACCGGAGGCGGATTCGGAATCTCGGTAAGTTCCAACATGTTCGAAGAACCGTCGGCTTCGTCCGGACTACGCCAAATTACAATCGTGTCAACTTGTGGATCCGTACTTCCAATTCCTGAAATTGTATTGACGGCCCCGGCGTTAGAACCCACAATATTAAATGCAGGAGATGCCGTCGAGATGCCGCCCGATTCGCTTCCCGTAGGCGCACTTAATGCGTTTGCAACACCGGGAGGAAGATTACCGCCCCCGCCTACAGAAGTAGGAGAGTAATAATCGTCGTCTTCTCGAGCCTTATAGCTGTAGGCATAACTGTAGCCAGCCGTCCAAGCCAAGGAATTAGATGTGGCTGCGGCGATCGTATACCAAATCGCGTCGTTATCTACCGTATTTGACCCGATCGTGCCCCAAGAAGGAACCGAACCGCCCGAAAGACCGGATTGAATGACGGCCTGTACATCGCTATTTCCAATTACTTCAGCGCCGCCATATGGCTGGCTGGAAGAAGGGGGAGCAAAACCCGAGGAGGGCAAATACCATGTAACAGATGTCGACCAAGTAGAATATTTTGCCGAACCAACGTTAGTCCATGTTACGGCGCCGTCTTGGGTCTGAGAACCGTAATTCTGACCCCAAACTGGACCCGCAGTATACACACCTTGTGAAGTCCAGGTCAAAGCCCCGTCGTGCGTCGTAGAATTGGTGGTAAAATTCCAAGTGGGTTCTGTTGAGCCGGAATTGCCGCCGCCGCCCGCTGTGACCTTGAAAGAAACAAATCTTGTGGCCGACTGAACGCCAATAACAAAATTAGATGCATAAGTATGTGAGGGCTGCCAACTTCCCAAAGGCGTTACTGAGCCGCTCGTGCCGCCGCTATTCGCGATACAGACTTGAAAATTGCCGACACTATCAACAATAGCTGAAAATAGTGCGCCCGTAGCTGTCCAAGCAATGTAATCAAAATTCGGAGCCCAAGTGCCTGATCCCAAAAGTTGCCAAACCAAATCGCCGTCCCCCGTGGTTTGACCAACATCTGTAGAAGAAGAAGGCCACGGAGGTGTATATCCTGTACCCGATGTGCCCGGATTGTTTACACTACCCACGGTGGCGTTATTCGCCGTTTGGGCATAAATCGTCTGAGTGCCGGCTTCAAGAAGCGCAAGATTGGGCAAAGTGGGTTCGACTACAACCTCATTCGACCACTCCCAAAAAGAATTATATTGAGTGCTGGGTTTCCAAAGGATGGCGGCACCCAAATAATTCCAATGCCAACCCGTCGTTTCGGAAGATCCTATATCTGTAGTTGGATTCCACTTGGGTTCTGCGGTTCCTGTTTTACCGCCCGGCAAAGTACACCAAATCCCGCCGCCCGTCGTGCCCGGATAATTTAAACCACGAATACCGTTTGGCGCAGTTGAGGGGATTGGAGTTCCGCCGATACCCGGAACGAAAATACAAGCTCCAGCCGTAAATGTCGTATTGGCTTGTCCAAAGTTGAAGCGGGCCAGCACACGTCCACGTCAGATTTGTACCAAGGCTGTCGGGGGTTTGACCTCCTGTAAAATTGTTCCAGGGAGGTTGACCATCGCCGCTCACACCATATTGTGTCGTATTCGTACCGGTCGTAGTTGACGGAAGTAAGTTGCTCAATGTTGCCGTTGGAGTCTACAAGCAAACCCATCGTGGAATAAAAAATGCCGGATTCCCACGTAACGGCTGCCGCACCCGATTCTACAATCGTAACCGTGGGCGGATTCACGGGTGCCGCAATACCATAATTCCAGATTAATCCGTTGGGATTTCCGGGCGTATATTTTCTTGTATCAACGCCATCGCCCATGTATAACGTGCCGGCCACGGCCTGAAAGCCAGTCTGTCCCGCGCCCGCAGACTTCGCAAATAGCAATTGCAAAGTTCCATTTTGATGATCCCAATAGACGCCGCCCGATGTGATGGCGGTTGCAGAAGCGGTATCATTCACAGCACTAGGATTGCTCAACAGCAAATAAGTGCTCGTTGACGAAAGGCAAGTAAATGTGCCGTTGTTCGCGCCGTTATCGAAACCCGCTATCGTAAAATTTAAGCCTGCGTAGGCGTCGTTGGCCGCGCAGGAAACGGGGGAAGTAAAATAGTAATACACAGTCCCGCTCAAATTCGCAACTTGATCTATATTAAACGTCGGACTATAGCCAGTGTCGACGATAACTTGAATCGTGCCGTTCGTAAGTTCGAAAGCGTAGGCGATGTTGGGCGGTGTTGGATAAGTTGCTGTTGAGAACTCAATTAGACCGGGACGACGCTGGAGAGTCAGACGATTCGTCAATTCAACATTGGAACCTTGATATAAGCAGTCCGGGCGTCCACCATAAAACTTCGAAGTTACGACATCGCTTGGGTCATGAAGTGGAGATCTCTGAGTCCAGATGCCCGTGAAAAGCCGATCAATGAAGATGGGAGTGTAAGTGGGCTGCTTCTGGGGTTGTGCACCGTGTTGTTCAAGAAGATTAGGCATTTAGATTCCTCGACTCTGGGCACCCATTTGAGTTGCAATTTGCTTGGCTAGTTCTTGCATTGAGCCTCGAGCACTCCATTGAGCGAGGAAAGCGTTGACTTGGAGTTGCGTCAAACCTTGTGCCTTAGACAACAGGGCCGCTACTCCGCGTTGACGATAAAGTTGTTCTCTATTGTCATCGGCTGTTGCCATCATTTCGGCCAAAAATAGATTGTTGTAAATTTCCATGTAGCTATCTGGAATTGGATACCAACTCTCGTTGATAGCATAAGCTGTGGTATTAACCTCATCAATCGCGTTGGGATTAGTCAAAATCAGATAATTTGCGGTGGACGAGACGCACAAAAACGTTCCGTTATTTCCAGCATTGGTAAATCCGTCAACCAAAATATATTGGCCGGCCAATTCGTCGTTGGCGCCCACGACTTGCGTAGACTGGTATGTATAATAGACGATTGTACTGATGACGCTGACCGACTCCAAATTGAAGTACGTGAAAGGCAGAGGCAATTTCTGATATGTAAGGATGCTCGTGTAAGCCTGCTCGGGCACGCTAAGAAATCGAAGTGAAACACTCGTGCTGGGAATATAGTATCGAACGGCGCAGGAATTAGGCTGGCCCTGCCCATTTGTAAGCGAGGGAACGCCGAGGATGTTCGTGTTATAAACGTCGTCGAGTTCGTATCCAAATCCGTCTACGTTCAATAAAGAGACTTTCTCGAGATAGGCAAAATCTGTTATGGGGGCTGAATAGTCCTGAGTTCCTTGAACCAGGGAAAGACTGGTATACTCGTTTCGGTTGAACGGCCATGTGAAAGGAGGGTTCAGAATTGTATTACGCACCATCGTCGCAACGGAGAGCGCAGGTTCCCATGCCGTGCCGGCGTTTAGGGGCACGTATTCGATATAGGGTTGCGACCAATTGATTGACTGCGTAAGAGTATACATGATATCCTTAATTATGGTGCGGTGCGTATTTTTAACACGGCGGGATTATTTCAATCTTTTACACAAAGCGGGCATGTTGCGGAAATTTTTCCCCTCTTTACGTGATATTGATTATGGTTGCGAGTTGTCGCCCCTAATGAAGCACCCAAATGCGAAATTCTTGCACAATGTCCAGATGCGGCATTTTTAGAACCTTGGCTTTTTCCTAATTCAAAAATCCAACCGCTCTTGATGTTTTTCTTGCCCGCTTGTTCGGCAGCTTTAATCTGATGCTCTTTGGTTCTGCCTATTTTGAGATTGGCTCTTTTCGCCATTAACTGCGCGGGAGAATTAATGCTGCCCGGAAGACTTCTATCAAAATCCGGAGAATGAATTCCAGTCTTATTTTTGACAGCGAGTGCCCCACTTCTCCTGCCGCCTAAAGATTGGCCTTTATAGCCGTAGTCGCCGCCCAATCCAAATAATTTTTGACTGAGCGGAGAAGCCCAATTAGAAAAAGAATCTTTATTGAAAGTATCTTGTTTAACGATTTCCAACGTCTCTGCTGCGATAAGATGCCATAGAAAAGGACTCTGACGATCTTTGGGGTCATACCAATCAAATTCTGAACTTTCTAGAACTCGGACTTCTCGTAAAAAATGATTTGTATATTTCTTTTTATAATCCCATTCATTAAATCGTTTTTGCAAAGATTGAATCGTACTGCCAACTTTAACTACACCTCCCGTAGTCTTATCAATCACGTGATAAATTCGACCAATCTTGCAAATATTAAGAACCAATGATATCCTCTTTTTCTACTATAAACATTATAACATGTTTTAAAAAATTTGTCAAGCGAAATTTCAAAATTTTAACTCAGAGGATAATTAAATGGCCATTGGGGTCCGAAGAATTTACCAGTCCTTCCTTGCTGTCCTCCGAGAATTCCGCGATCCGGGGTAAAAACATTCTCTTCCAATTCGCGATCGGCCTTTGTGCGGCACTCCACAAGTGCCTTCATCGCCAAAGCCCACTCATCTCTAAATTTAGCTCGCGTTTTTGCTTCTGGAGAATATCGGTAACATTGTGCAACAAAAAGTTGCCGAAAATTGGGCTCATACTCATCCGGCAGAGGCGCCAACGTCTGGTTCAAACTCGTGAATCTAATCGGTCGCTTTTGGCCTGTAAGATAGAACTGCCACACCAATCCGGTTTGCGTCGGAACAGGGACAACACGGAATCCTTGGCCGTAGGGATCGACCACTGTCCAAACCGTCGATGCTGTAGAAGTCGCCGAACCCGCATGAATATCTACTGCGGCCGCGGTATTGGCCAAAATCAATTCGGTGCTTGTGGATGCCAAGCAAAGGAACGTACCGTTATTGACGACGTTATCAAAACCCGTAACTATGACCTTGAGACCCTTCCACGCGTTGCTGGCGCCTCCCGCAATCGTTCCTGAATAGGTTCCGGAAACGCCCGCATCAACTGCGGTAACGCCCGTAAATGTGAAACTCGGACCCGCGCCTGAAATAGTTAAACCCGGAGAAGAATTCGAGGGTAAAAGGGGCGCCGAAGTTCCTTCCGTGCCATACGTTGTCAAAACAAGAAGATTGCCGTTGGCGTCCTGAATCTGATTAATGGGGTTGGCTGGCTGAGAACCGTTGGGCACAAACGGATAAGTATAAACAGAACCCGCTACGGGATTGTTTCCCAAGGATTCGTTGCCTGTGTTGGCTTCGCCCCACGTCCCGTAATAGAGAATGTAGTTGGGGAAATAGTTGACGAGGTAATAAGGATTATTCGTAGCCGAGTTCCAAAATGTTGCCGTTGCTTGGGGTAATTGTCGACCCACTTCAACGATACGATAAGGCTTGGGCTGCGCGGAGTTATTGATATCGATAACGATGCCGCGCTCCAACCAACCCAAATTCGTGATTGAAGTTCCGTCGGGATAGATACCAGCATAATCCTGCTGGAAGGAATTCGTAATGAACGTGGGCAAATTGAATTCATTCCACTTCCAAGGAAAGGATGTGGAACAAATGGCGTTCATCACGTCATTGGCGATATTGAGCACACGCTGCACGGAGGAGCCGGCGACGTTAACTACGGGCTCAATATCCGCGAAGGATTTCGCGTTATTTATAATCTCCTGTAGTTTGACTGTTGAAGAAGTGTTTACGTATGCCATTTAAAACTCCAATTTACACATCTAGGAAAGAAACGGCCTGTGTACTCGAGGCAGCGATTCCCCATACTGCGGAAGTTGACGGAATACTCAAGGATGCCCCTACAACTCCGGGGAGCAATTGTCCGTTTGAGGTAGTCACGCTCGCGTTGGGCCCGATGTAGACCGCAACCGTCCCTAAATTCGTAATCACTACGGCCTTGCGACCCGTATTTTTTGCTACAATCAGAGTCGCACTGGTCGATTGCACAGTGACTTGATTGGTGTTAAATGAAGAAGCCATACTTACTCCTTATGAATTTGTTCCTGTTTGAAGTTCCGCGATTGGAAAACCGTCAGAATCTAAATCAAAAATCACGTTGCCTTGGGGAGAATTGCCTTGACCGCCTCCACCCGGTTGACTTGCGCCGATGATTGCTACCGCCGCCATTTGCCATTTGTGTGTTGAGTCAGTAGCAGATATGGCTGGCACAAATCCAGTCTGGATGCTCGCGACCTGTAGCCATTCGCATCCCGAAAGTCCACCGTCATCGGAATTCGTCAATCCGTAGGTAGTAGTAGACCAACCACCGCTTCCGGCAGAATACGTTGCTCCTGTATTAGATAGGCTGCCATAAGCCAGAAGTATTTCGTTTGCAAATTGCGTGGTTAAAGATGATGTAGTCTGCGCGTTACTACCGGAGGACGCGCCTCCAATTTTAAAGGTATCGATCGGATTTCCTGATTGCGCACCAGAAATCTGCCAAACCGCGAGTTGTACATACGTGGTATGGATTCCTCCCGTGTTTGTAACGGTTACTGTCATGGTGGAACTGCCTGTAAAATTATTACAGTAAAAGAACCAGATGTTCGGCGTGCCGTCTAAAATTCCGGGCGTTAAGGGAGATGACCCGATAAAAGTATAAGAATTTGGAGAACCCGCTATGTTATCTGTTATAGCTACTGTTGCGCTTGCAACTGGATTGTATATAGAGACGGCGACGATTAAAAGATTTCCAGTTACACCTACAAAGGATGGACTTGTCACGGTATTGGTTATCGAGGCCCCGGTTAGCCCAGCATGAACAAATGTTGAGATTTGAAAGGACATAATTTACTCGCTTATACACTGAATAATATAGGTATCGCCAGCGACAGGTGTACCATTCCAAATTAGGGTTAGTCCTGTCGTGTTTGCGGAAGCTTCTCCAGTGATCGCTGCAACTGATCCGGTCCCGCCAACTTGCTTACAAATGAAAAATGGTGTCTGAGGAAGAGTCCAAGGAAGTGCTATCACGACGGTTGGATTTGCATTCGGGACTCCGGCAGCGGTTATCGTAAATTGAAATCGTCGAATATCTCCACTGACTGCGGAGACCCCGTTACCCGCAGCCCCGCTCGTTCCCCAATTCGTATCTGGCGTAATATTGGCTATCGCGAGTCCGGGCACTAATCCCGCTGTAATAGTATTCGTTCCATCGTCGACATAGATTCCAGTAGCAGCGATGTTGGCGACTATTGCGGATACCGCGCTCAGATTGACTTTTGTTTTCGAAACAAAAGCCTTTCCACCATCTTTGATGTTCAATCCGTATTGATTGGCCGTATTATTTATTTGCGCCCCATTCAAGTTCAAGATTCCACTAACGTCAAAAGAGCGCGATAATGCCCCACCCGACGCTCCTGAAAATATCTCTCCGTAACTATTCAAAATTCCGCCAGTTGAAATCGTCACTTCTACGGATTGAGTGCTCTGGCCCCACTGTGATCCGTATGAATTGCAAAATCCGCCATTATCAACTAAGAGTGAAGTTTTCCCCCAACCGTAACAGGTAAATAATTCAACAGATTGCGCGGATGTAGTTATCTCAATCCCCGTTGTCACTACCGCATTTGTATTCCCGTAATTGCTGCACCAAAAAGCGTAAACTGGGCCGGTCAATTTAAAAGCTGTTCCGATCCCTCCCCACCCCCATAC
Source organism: Bryobacterales bacterium (assembly GCA_963761855.1). Taxonomy (GTDB): domain Bacteria; phylum Acidobacteriota; class Terriglobia; order Bryobacterales; family Bryobacteraceae; genus Bog-375. The sequence continues at coordinate 18,547 of CAVXJY010000090.1, forward strand.
TTGGCACGACGTTGCGATAGTTTGAGTGAGCTTGAAAACCGAATTGCTCGATCCCCCAGTAACAGTATAGTACGCTCCGTACACTGCAATGTCTCGGATGACGAAATAATTTGGCAACATGTTGACGTTTCCCGCGCCAACATCAAAGAACAGACCGGCACTAGAACTTTTTGCTGTGGAAAAATCAAAATTCGGAGTGGGGCAAAGGCACGTTGTTCCCCCGTCGCTTACGAGCCCAACAGGACGAGTAAAAGCATCTGTCTGAGCCGTGCTTGCATTAAATAAACTCTGTTGAACGAAGATGTTTCCACTCGGAAGAACAAGAAAAGTTTCCGCCGCCAAAGCTGCCGCCCATGCCGCGTTACAGGCCGCTGTATCATCTGTTCCCCAACCAAGAATCACTCCAGTATGGTTTGCAGACGCTTTGACAGAAACCGTAATCGTGTGTGCATCTACTACGGACTGAATCGTACCTTGAGGCGGACTCGTCGCTGTTCCGAGGCTACTAATACCAAAGACTATCTTCCCAACATCGTTTTGAGAGAAATTAGCGGTTGCAGACGTAATCGTATAAGAGTTAAGCACAGAAACCGCATCGTAGACAAATTGACCGTTTGCAGTAATGCTATAAGACTTCCCAATAATAGCGTTTGTTAATGATGGGATGGCTGTTTGTAAAGATCCTTGTGGAGCACCGGTCGAATCTATCCAAGATAGAACGTCATTTCCCGGCGCAGATAATTGCAGAAAATCTTGACCGCCTTCTGTAGTCCAAACATTCTGTGCCGTTTTGGTAGGTTTAGACATCTATCTTCTCTGAAATACAAATACAAAAATTCCGCAGCTCTTTAAACTCTTCCAAATTGGAGAGGGGAGTAAAAAGAAAATGACCCAACAGATTCGCAGAAGTGACGGAGGGCGTCACAAAGCTGGATCCGTTTTGGAGGGTCATCTGTTATCCTGGGAAAGAAAAATTAGGGCTTGAGATGGGGTCAAGCCCTGGAACACCCACGAATCTTAGAACCGACCCAACACATTGCCCGTATCCGGAATCTTTTCCTTGGACGGGGGTTCAACAGCCGAGGGATCCAACACGATCTCGCTTCGCGAAAAGGTATTGGTCGAATCTGCCATCATGGCTGCGGCTTCGCGCCAGCCCAACCCGGTATGATTTTTCTTGACTACGCCGCCGCGGAACAACGCCTCGGGCGTATCCCAGGGGTACCATTTCATCTTGCAGATCATGCACTTAATATATTGCATCTGGTCGATGAACATGTGATGAATGAGGGCGAAATCCTTGGCCGACTTCTTGGAACGGTGCTTGCCACCCTTCAAATGCTGACAAGCCGTTTGTTTCTTACGAATCAATTCGTCTTCGGCTGCCGAACTAGCTGCGTCTCGAGAACGGCGGGCCGCTTTGCGGTTTTCCGTGTCTTCCTCGACCTTGTTCAACCGGGCTTCGCGAGCCGCTGAAATCTTTTGCAATTCTACAAGAGCACTGACGGTCTGCATCAATGCCGAAATCTGATCTTGGGGAACAACTGAAACTTGTGTTTCCGAAGCAGTATTCTGCTTCGACTTTTCTTCGTTACTCATAACTTCTCCTGGGTGTGGCTTGATTTGTGTTGCCGGTATTACTGTTAGAAGCCGTCTCGGACTTCCGTGTTTTGCCTGCGATGCCTGTGGGCATATAAAGTACGTCTATATCGCCGAGACACTATACTATCTGTGGGGCGCCCGAATATCTCGTGTGCCCTTTCTTCGGTAAGAACGCCTTTGCGGATTAGCATATTCACAGCCGTGCGCCAGCCAATGTAATCACAACCATTGGGGAGACCGTGTGCATCTAATCTAAGGACTGACCATTCGATCATCGCCGGAATCTGTATTGAGGTGATGAATCTAACGTCAGATCCGTGCTTTGTTGGAACGATGGCCCAAAGGCCGGCCGTTCCCGGCATTCCGTTGTAATGTGCAATGCAATGAACTCCATTCTCCCGAAGACGGAGAACGAAATCTTTGGAGCCCATGATGTTGACGTTACGCGCCTTAAAGTCAATTAACTGGTCTTGATCTTCCATTCGATATTCAAGCACCATCCCCTTCGATGTCTCGAGATCGTATTGATAAGACTCGTCGGCGAAGTTCTTGTAATCTTCCGGATGACTGAACCAGTCTGGGGTTCCATCGGCTAACAACTGCTTTATTGTTTCGGTTGTGGTGCGGAGATCATGGTAGGGATTGATTGGATTCTGCTTGATCTCTTTGTATTCGGGGTTGATGCTCCAAGCCATTGATAACCTCTTGACATAATTTACATTGTGGATTTACGATATTTCTTTTAATGTGCCAACGATTATGGTTTGCAGACTTTGATGCTTTTGATTGATGCTCAAACGTTCTCAATGAATCAAGTTGACCGCTTTCAACCGCGAGCCGACCACTTGTAGGACCGCCTTTTCTGCCGCCCATCGCGGCTACGCCAGATTTAAAAATACCCTTACCAGTGTCTTTGAGAGCTAAACCGTTTTTGCGGCCATTGGTTGGCCCGCTCGTTGAGCCGCCTTTTGAACTTATGGATTTCAGATGCCCGCTTAAAACATGTTGTCGACCGCCGCGCTGACCGCCCAAAACTGACAAATTTGACGCGCCAAAACGACTGAAAAACTTTTGATCTAATGGGGAAAATTGATTAGATAAATCCCCCATTCTAAAAGTTCTCGCTTTTAACATTTCTAAATGTTCTGAGGCAACGAGATGCCACAAAAACGGACAGTGCGGATTATATGGGTCATACCAATCTAATTCGCTGCTTTCTATTTGTTTGATTTCTCTAATAAGATGATTCGTATATTTTGTTTTATAATCTGTTTGACCGAAACGTTGTTCAAGAGTTCTTATTGTGCTGCCTACTTTAACAATCATTTGCGTCGACTTATCTACGATCACGTATATCTTACCGATTACTGAAATATTCATTTTCTCTCCTCAAAAGAGCGGAATCGAGGGCGCGTTTGAGGCACGCCCTCTCATCCTTATATTCTAGCACGAGTTGCAACTCGTGTCAAGAACTTTTATTACTGAATTGCTGGAATCGCCTTTTGTTACCGTCTAGAGACGGAATCGGTCATTTCTGCCGATTTCTCATAGTTGTCTTCCCATGAGAGCAGACTATCGCATCGCCCCGAAGGGCGTTCTCTCGCTTAGTCGTTCACGGTGTCTTTCGACTTCCGCCCTGTTTGCATCTCAGCATCCAAGTCAATCAGAGAGAATTTTCTACGCTAGATTTCGCTAACGCGGACCCGACCGCTTTTACATTACAGCGGGAATTGAGTCAATGAACCGTATGCGTTGGGTATTGGGACCCATGGCAGGCGGCAAAGTGATCGTTTGGTGAAATTTATAACTGCACCCGATTTTGTTAACGTATTAAACGTGTCAAGTCATTTCTGCTTGACTCACACGGTTGTTCTTCCCGTGTGTCCAGACTATTGCATCGCTTTCGCGTTCTCTCGCTTAGTCGTTCACGGTGTCTTTCGACTTCCGCCTCGTTGGCATTTCAGCGTTCGAGTCAATCAGAGAGAATTTAAGGTGGACTAATGCTAGTTCAAAAATCCACCGATCGTGGCTGTGGGGTCGAAAGACGACGGAGGAGCATCCGTCACAACCCTACAGTCAATCGTTCGCCAGTCACCTTCACCAAGATCTGTGTCGCCAGGAACTTCCCAATTTTGTTACTCACATTTCTGTGGGGCCGAACATTTCTGTTGACCTCTCATAATTTCTTATGAGTTCAGAGCACCACTTCAACCCGAAGGCTGTCATCTCGTTTGCTCGTTAACGGTGCGAATAAATTCGCTTCCGCGCTGTTAGCTTTTGTCTTTCGACATTCAGCTTTCCAGTTCAATTAGAGTTGATTATCCGTTTCAGATTTCGCTGAACGGGGCCAGATTTAATTTAGCCAAACACCGATCATGGCATAATTGCCGAAAACATACGAACGATACGCCGTGCCGAGACCGGCCGACTGATAATTCGCAGTCGTGGTCACGAACGGAGTTTGCTTAATGACGATATTGGTACCGGGAAGTTCGATTTCGGCCTTCTGATCGCTGCCGGCCATCTTGTCGAACTTGTCCTGCATACCATACTTCCAGAAGTCAACGATTGAGTTGTTGACCGTGGTCGCATTGTAAATATCGCCCAACACGTTGGGGGAAACCACGCCCATGAACTTCCCCTTTTTGCAAGGAAGCACGTTGTGGCTGACCAACTGTTGCTTGAGTTCACGGTACGTACCGAGATCAAGCGTGTACGGCGAAGCCAACAGAGACGACTGGTTCACGTTAGTATCAGCGGAAGAAGCCGAATCCGCAACCGCGCTGTACAACTCGGAGATCGTCTGCCCGCCCTGATAGCCGAGCTCGACGGCCGAGTTACCAACCACTTCGTCGATCGCCGAGGCGATAACGAACGAAGAGAAGTTGGAATAGTTATTCCACTCGCCAACCTGCGCGGGTGCTGAAACCTGAGTGATGAACTCCGGAGAGCCCACCGTGCCGTCTGCCGACTGTGCCGTATCTGCTCCGAGGGTGTTGTACTGAAAAAATGTACGGTTAATTCCCATGTGCAGAGGTTGGACACGTCGTTCAGCGGCGGAAACAAAAGCATCAGTCTCGCCCTTCAAGTTTGGAATAAGTTCCTTATCGAAGAGAATAGCCTGAGCCGTCAGAACGTTTCCTACGTTCTGTGCTGCCGGATTTGGACCTGACATATTTACTCTACCTTCAAAAACGTTTCGAGACTACCGTTCAGATCAGGCTCGTATGCCCGCAAATTTGAGTTTCTCTCTGAACTTCGGATTCCTTAGATTCTTTTTAAAGACATTTAAAGGCATCCTAGCAACTTCTCGTTTGATTTCACTTACAGTCTGTTGAGTGGATTCTGTTGGAGCCGTCTGTTGTCGACGAGCGCCGTGTAAAGAACCCGGCTCAATGCCTGAAGCCGGCCGCTTAACCGGAGCTGGCGGATTAACCGCTGGCGGTGCCGGAATCTCGGACGGAATTGGTACAACGGGTTCTACCTTGGTAGATGGTTCCGTTGCCACAACTGAAGCAGCAACCACTGGCGAATTATTCGCGGGCGGCGTCTGCGGAATATTTTCTACAGCCGGTACTACTGCCGGGGCCGCTGGTGTTGCGGCGGCGGCGGGCTGGGGAGTTGGCACCACCGGAGCCGGATTAGCCGGAACTACGGGAGCCACGTCTTCAACGGGGCGGGATGTCAACTTAGATGCTAACTTTTCATACGCAATTTCAAGATTGCCAGCGTTCCACTCCAAACCTTCGGCGTGAAGATACTCCGACATTATCCTTGCGTTGCCAGTACAAGGATAAAAATCCTTGTTGGCGTTTATAAAAAGGATACTTTCTCTCTCAATTTTAGCCTGTTCGTTTATCTGCCGAGCCTGCAAACGCTCTTTATTCGCGTCGTCGACTTCAAGTTTCGACTTCGCGATTTCGGCCTTGGGGCCTTCGGCCTGCGCCTCGGCTTCAAAAGCCTTACGCTGCTCATCCGACAAAATAGGAATGGGTGCTTGAGGAACCGCAGGAGTGGGGCGAAGTGCCGCGCGCTTCTTCATGCGCTCGGCATAACGAACCGCATTCTCGTGCGCGGCTTGCTGCTTCTCGGACATCTCTTCCCACGAATCTGCTTCCAAATGCGTGGGGCGCCCGATGGGATTGCCTTCCTCATCCCGAACCTGATACTCTTTTACAATCTTGGTCTTGGGATGGGCGGCTTCCTCGGCAATGCGAGCCTTTTCCGCTAATTGCTTTTCTTGCTCGGCTGCGTCTGCGGCTGCTTTCTCGGCAACGGCTTTATCCGCTGCGGCTTTCTGATCGGCGTCCTGTTGGGCCGCTTCATTGGCTAACCTTTGCTGCTCCGCTGCTTCGGCGGCTACAGCATCGTCTTCGGTCTTCTGTTTCGCGGCCGCTTCGTCTTCGCGACGCTTAATCTCGGCCTCGTACTCACCTTTGGGGAGCGTGCTCAAATAGGCCCGATCTTTCTCTTCTGCTATCCGCTCTTCGTTAGCCGCGCGCTCTTCTTCGGCGTGGGCTGCGGCAGCTTCTTGATCCTCGGTTACGCGCTCTTCGGGAGTCAACTTGCGTCGACGCTCGATTTCCACCGCGCGATCCGCCTGAGCCTTTTCCTGTGCTTGCTGAATCTCTTGCTGACGTTGCGCCCGAGCCTCTTCTTCTGCGCTCAATCTTGTATTTTGATCCACGACTTGCGCCGCGATCTCTGCTGACTTGGCCTGAAGAACGGCGTCCACTTCGGCGCGCCGAGTTTTCATCCACTGCACCATAGTCTTGCCGTCTGCTGCCTGAATCATTTCAAAAGTAAGCGGGGTTTCCGCTGTAATTTCGTTTGCCATTGTATTTTCCTACGATTGGATTTTACTTCCGCCCCAAGGGCTTTATTCTAACCGATCCCAATCCCAATTCTTCTGGGATTGCGACTCCTGCTTCCTTCATCTTCTTATCGAACTCTTCTTGCTCTTCTTGAACTGCTGCTGCGTTTGAATGCATGACGATTGATTTGATAAGCGTAGCGCAAATCTCATTTACGATCCGAGCTGTCATTTGACGATTCTTTAATTTAACGTCAAAATCTTTATCGTCTGGATTCAGCTTAATAACGGCCGTCGGTTGCTTGACTGCAAGCGTCTTCCATCATCTTTTTGAGAACGATAAAACCGGGATGCTTTGCGAAACTACTCAAATATAGCCGTTGTTCCTGCGTGAGAGTTTCGTAGCAAAATGGATCCATTGGGTTACTCCTTTAACTTCTATTGGGATTACAGAGTCGTTACATCACCAAATCCGGTGTTGCCCGGCGTTCCTTCCACTTCCTCATTTTGGAGCGCGTGTTCCGTGGTCTGTCGCAAAACCTCGCTACCTGCTTTTCCTAGCTGTTTCTGGTCCTCGAGTTGTTCTTCGTGCTGGAATTGAAGCGTCTGTGCTTGTTGTTGAGCTTGCAACTGACGAGCCTGCATGGCTGCCGGCTTATTCTGGTCATGCTGTTGCTTCTCTTCCGGTGTCATAGTACGGAGGAAATCTTGCGAGAATTTCCAACCGCTCGCGTCGACGAAAGCTTTAAATATGGCGCGTCCATCAAACATAAATCCGCCATCGTTCACATTCTGAACAAAAGTTGGGTTGTTCATAAGTTGGAGAATCAGCGGCAAAGACTGAGCCATTTCTCGCTTGGCTCCTAGATGCGCTCCTGCGAGAACTTCATATTCCATCCTCGCTTCGCGAAACGCGATATGATCTACTTCATATTCTTGCCCAAGTTCCTCATTTAAAACTTCTCGGAGAATTTTTGTAGGAAGTAAATCAGAATTAAGTTGGTCCATCTGATACAGCCAAGGTTCAAAAATCTGACGGATGAATCGACCGTCTGGACCATCCAAACGAGATGCCTGCGCCTGTACAACTGCGGCGGCTCCCGTTCCGGAGCGCATACCAGTTGTCCGAACTCCCGGCAAAGACGAACCCTGCCCAATCATTTCGTTCGAACCCGATGTTGCGGCTGCGTCCGAAGTTGCTTGGTTAATGAAATTCCACGCCTCGGGCGGTACGGGCGGCATGGTCATAAACTTGAATGACTTATCAACGTCGTCGTCCACGTCGATGATGCGACCCAATCCCCACCGAGTTTGTTGCGTCGGGGTGTTGAAACCTTTCTTTCTAACGGCCGTGGGTTGCAGACCGTAGGCAATCAAATCCAATGCAAGGTTTGTGACGCCTTGCTGAACCAATTGCTCGCTACCGATGAGAATGCCCAGACCTTGACCCCAGAAGCAATCTGGAATGTCGCGCCAATTCGCGCTGAAGAACGGAATCACTCCGTACGGATTGGGCTCGTTGCGAATCAGGATATTATGATTGTTGCAGGACAGCACAACAATAATCCTGTCATTGTCCCAACGCTCGAGAATCTGAAGGCCGTGATCCAGCGGGTTCGCGGATGTCTTATAATTTCGCGGAACGGAATGCTGAACATATCCCCGCATACTCTGGGGAATGGTCAACATGATGTTGTCCCCCGGAGGTGTCGAATTCGCGTTCAGCAAAAAGATCTCTTTCAGAACGCTCTCTTCAGGAATGTCGTAGCCATCCACGTCGCGCAATACATTCAAATCGTCATAAGTTGCGTAGTCTTTATAGATGACATATTTCGCACGACGGATGTCGCCGTAGCGGCAATCTGGATCGACATAGACGGTACGAATGTCCGTATACTTAATCCACGGCCGAGCTACCTGCTTTTCCTCGAAAATCACGTCGTAGGAATCGGACTCTTCTGTATGGACTAAGCGACCCTCGACTTTCTGGGGTTCTGCGCGGCGCTGGTATTTACGCTCTTTTTTCGTGTAGTTCGAGAAACCCCACTTCATGATGCCCGTGCCAAGCAGGGCCATCTGGTCAAGAGTACGAGCGCACTCTTCTTCAAACTTCATATCCCAAAGCTGGGCTGAAAACAAGGCCGTCTTGGCGCGAACCAAATCTTGAGACGTACCCGGAAACGGACGAAGCAAGAACGGCGGATCCTCGTAAAAAATCCCGCCTAAAAGTTTCGGGACGATCGCCGAGATGTGATTCGAAACCAAAAACTTCGGAACGTTGGCCTGCGCTACATTGCCGCCATCGAATGCGGATGCTTGAGTGGGCGACTGATACAAAATGTCTGACATTGTCCAGGCGCTGGCCCATTGTAGGACGTTTATATAATTATCGGCGTAATTGAAGTCGTCCAACACCAATTTCGTAGCGGCGCGATCTTCGAATTGATAGGTGTCAGTTTCAGAATCTAAAGAAAAACTATCTCCGTCGATTTCATTGGCTGGCTCGACGTACAGCTTTTCTATCTTATCCGCAGCCTCGGAGACCGTGGCCATCAACGCGTTTTTAAATTCACTATTAGCCACTCACTATTCCTTTTTGGGGCGACTAAAACTTACCGTTGGTCCCGACCGATGATTCAACACGCTCAACGCGTCATGGATTGGGGTAATAGGTCGAGTTTCTTCCACCTGTGCGTCGGGGTTCAACGGGCGAGACATCATCGCTGTTCCGTATATTCTTTCGTACTCTCGACGCATTTGATCGCGATCATTTTGACGTTCGCGCTCTTTCGCCTGGTCTTCCGTTTCGCTTTCTGGATCATACGGAAGAATCTTATAGACTTGACTCATCACATCGGGGATGTCGTCTTTTCGACTGGTTCGAGAGCTGCTATGTAATTTCTTATCCCCATTATAATTAAGCAATTGGAATTTCATTTCGTCGAGCCAGTTGCCGGTTCCCATCACGAAACGCAAAAGACCGCGCTCGTGAAGACGCTGCAAATTGCGGATGCGTGCTTCCTTGGCGCCCAACTTGTTCTCGGGCTTAAACCAAATAACTTGATGGTTGATGCCCCGAATCGCTAGTTGGCGTCTAACCTCGTCTTTGAAATTGGCGTGACTGCTGTTGGGATTATTGAATTGCTCCAAATCCTCAATCATAGCCCGACAATCATATTTAGCCATCAATTCAGCGACGTGCTGCGCCAATGTCAAATCTGCGGCTTTTACAAAACGAATCTCAAGATAGTGGACGATGGGATGCTTTTTGAATCCCCGATCCTCGATGCCCGTCGCCGCATACGCCGACCAATCCGACCTTCTGTTGGCTGTCAATGCCGTATCTATGAATAGGCATTTATCAATAAATTGTTTGGGGGCCATAGAAACATCTTCTATCGCTGCCCTAATATTATCTTCAGTGAAAGTGTTGATGTAATCGTCGTCTTTCTTTATTGGGGCGGCAGGCTCATTTAATTGCTGACAACGAAACCAAGTCTCGTTCTTTTGGCATTTTCCCATCAAGGAGTCAAAATTGCCGGGAGACTGTTCCAAAAACTTTCCGCATTCACATTTAACCGCGTTTTCCGCATTATCTTCTTTTCCACAAATACAGGGAAGAGTCGGATAAAGCAACGTGACCATGTGCCTCTCTAATTGCTTGAGAGGAATGAGTTGGTAATCAGGCAACACGGTCCAAGCGGACGCGATCAAAGTTTTCAACTGATCGCTACCTTCATACCGATTTAAAATCGTGCCGTACAAATCGGGTTCTCGACCTTCAGGAGTATCGTTTTCTTTTCCGTCCGTGTACCGAGTTCCTACTGCGTCCCAAAAACCCGTGTTACCAACCAATAGTTCAAGAATAGCGTCAAACTTCTCGCGGACAGCGATACGCAATTCCGCCGTCTTATAGTTCACGTCGTCTACCGCATCATCAAATTTGATAACGTCCGCTCGGACGCCGGCCGTTCCTGCTTCCATTGAAGTAAAAGAAGCTGTTGGATCTTTGAGACCCAACTTGGCCATCGGACACCAGAATTGACGAACGTCTCCGCTCTTCTTGCCTTTATCAGCGGGAATGCAATATTCTGGAAATAAGATCTGAAAATTGGAGGGGCGTTTATAATCCGAAACTGTAAAATATTTACGCAACTCTTTGATGAACGCCTTGCCCAAAGACTTGATGTTCGTGCAAATCAGGATAACGATATCTGGAAAGTTAATGATCCATTGAAGCGCGTCAATAAGATTGACGGTTGACTTTCGATTAGCGCGAGGATACAAAAGCAATCGGGCGTGCTGCGTGTCCTGTGCGAACAGAACGGCCTGCATTTCACTCTGTGTATAATCGGGCTTTAGAGCCGAATTATCTTTGTGAACGAAAAAATCGGCCAGAGGCTTATGTGCCTGCGTACTCCAACGACCGCGGCCTACAGTTTGCATCAACAGCCACAAATCACTTCGGTGCAAACGCCGCTGTTCAATCCATTCTTCAAAAGTCAATTCTCGGTCCTTAAATTTTAGATAGGCCGGAGAAATGATATCGGGTATAGTTTTTGTTTTCTTATCTGGATCGTTCTTGGGATCAATACCATTGAATATCTTCCAAAGATCTTCGCATGTGCTTATCTCGCCTGGAAAATAGTCTTGGGCTTCGTCGCGTACACGAAACTTTATGAGATTGTCTAAAACATTCTCTCGATCTGCCAACCGCTTTTCTTCGGCTCGCTTCTCGCGCATCCACGCATTCTTTTTTTCTGGATCTTTGTAAGGCATTGGACCTTTCCTATTTTTACTACTATTCTTTGTTACTTAACGGGGCCGTACTGTTTCACGTAATCGTTGACTTGCTTATTCTTCCAATTCAGACCTTCACTCGTACCTTGATTCGGATCGGGTTTCGCCTTTGGGGGCGGGGCTGCTTTACGAGCCTTATATGCCGCTTGATATTGGCTTTGTGGAGTCGTGTGACCCGCTTGCTTCTCGACGCTCTGTTGATATTTATCCGCATCTTTTATAGCGTTTTTAGATTTTGTCAAAACATCTTGAAGTGAAGAAGCTCCGGATGCCATATTTACTTTCTCCCCAGAGCTTGCGAAATCGCTTGCGCGCCGCTCGTTCGGTGCTGGTGCCTTTTTGGGCGTCTTATCAGGTGTGTCGTCGGGCTTCTTGCGCATGTTATACGCGGACCTATATTGATTCGGACTTATGGCGCCGGCGACGTCGGTGGCGAACTCCCCCAATTTCATTCCAACTGTTGGCTTTATAGCTTTCTGGGCATTTGAATCGTCGATAGGATCCATCATATAAGTTTCTCCAAAAAAGTGGGGCTGTTGCTCCGCGGCTCATAGGCGGCGAGGACGGCCCCTGCGTCACTTCGCACTTCAGGCGGGCAAATCTTATTCAACTACGTAAATGGCTATCTCGTTTGAGGGATTTGTATAATCGTACATTTCCCAAACATCTGGTCCTACTTCGACCACATAGACATCGCCATCCCACACCCAAATTGGCCAATCGTAGTTACAGGAAAACCAAAAACCACCGAAGAGTATCTGCTCGTGTTCGCCAACTATTCTTACGTCGTGAACGGGATCGATTCTACGATGATGTTGAATGTTGTAATTGCGTCCGTCGGGTCGCCCATCGCCGCGATTATCGTTTCTATTACCGTGGTCGTCGCGATTGTCATTATGATTGCTGCCGCGAGTTTGATGACCCCCGTTACGGCCGCGCTGCCCAAAAGATGCCGGCGCCATCACAAGAACTGCGGCCAAAACTATTCCGAGAATTTTTTGCATCTTACTCTCCAAGATAAAACGGTTTCTTAAGCAACGTGGCGTATGCCAACGTGCCACCCCAAACGAAAATAGCATAACTCTGGAGTGTGATGCCTAAATCGATCACTGCATCACCGAGCGAGCTGACACCGGCGTCTGAAATAAAGATATCACCAAGCCATTTTAGGTGAGACTGCGCGGTCATGCACGCGTGGACGGGATCTGGATTGCCTCCCAAGAGCGCCTGACAACCGTCAACCATCACGGGCATTCTGAGATGATTTGCCCAGACCGCAGCTTCATTCATCATGCCGCCAAGAAATCCGACAGCGTAAGGAAGCACGAGAATAGGCCAACCGCCATACGTCAACGCTTTGAGAAGTTTCATACTTTTACCTTTTGACTCTACGAAACCACAATTTAACTTCTTCCGCTATCAACAAAAAGAAAGCGATAAGATTTAAGACGACTGAGAGGAGTGTGTGGAGCATGCAAACCTACTTGTTCGATATGTTGTTACCAACTACGACGGTTGTGTTCTGTTGCTGAATTGCTTTTTGTTCTGCTAGTCCTCTTTCCAGCTGTGAAGAGCGAGCAAGCTTTGGGACGCCCCCATAAATAAAGCAAAAGACGTTAAATCACGACCCTAATACAAGCCAACCATAAATTCCGACAATAGAAAATACGATGGCCGAAAAAGTAAAACGCCCGCGAAAAATATAGAAAAAAATTTGGAGAGCGGCCCCACCATGTCATAACGCGTTGAGCCGCACTTTTTCTACTTTAGGTGAGTAATTGCATTTCGATTCCTATATTCTACAAGCTATAAATCCAATCTAAAAAGACTTCTTGAGTATAAAGTATGCTTGGCTTGATTACAAAAATAACAACACGGGAATCACATTATTGATTTCATATCCTGTGATTATTATCTACTCTATCTAGTCCGTTCCAACAATATTGAATCCCTAACCAACTCGTGATTACGTTTGTTGGTTTTGATCCGCAATAAGAACAATCGCTTGATGTGATTTTTCTGGAAATCTTCGTTCGTCAATAGAAAATTTTCAAATGTCTTGCTCTTGCGGCCCCTTTATACCGTCCCATGTAATTATAGTGCAGAGGATCGTCAGGATTCCTACGCTAAATTCTTTACGAACAACAACCGCAACTTTTTACATGACTCTTTAATCAATGATTCTGATGGGGCTTCCCAAGAGTTCCCGCAATCGCATCGGCAGACCAAAATACCCGTTGCCGAGCCACCAGAATTAACTCTGTTATGAGACTGCTTCACTACCAATCATCGACCAAATTTTTGACCAACAAGATTTCGAATTATAGTAGACATTTTTTTTCTCCTTATCAGAACGACTCGGGGTGGGGATAAGGCCCACCCACGAATCTAGCCTCGAGGATCAGTCGAGGAATCTTTTCCAAAATTTAATGTTTGAAATGAGACATGGTGCGGGCGAAGGAGGCCATTTTTTTTATGTGGGGGTTGGAACTTTTTTCCGCCGCAGAAAGTTTAGCTTCGCTTATTTTCTCTCCGGCGGGAACGTGGAGTGCTCGGTGGAGGCCGCCAACCCGAAGGTGTTTCATTGCCCTGTAAAGGGACGGATTATGTTTCTTTCTAGATGCCATGTTGATTTCCTTTTACTGTCCCGCGCCGGGAAGTGGTAGTGCATTAGGAGCTGGTGCCGGAGTTGCTTCGGGAATGCCGGCTGGTTCGGCGTGCTCGGGCGCAATACCGTGATCGCCGCCGTCTGCCTCTGCTTCGCCCGCATTCGGTGCGCCGAGATGATCTTCCACAGAATCGTGCATCTCGTCGATGTTGCCAACGGCGTGCTTCACGTTCTTATGGGCGCCCTCTTCGTGATGGTGCTCAACCGTGCCGCTCCCATCCTTAAAATGCTCGATATGAGTACGATGAAATTTATGACCCTTCTTTTTCTTTTTCTCTTCGGCCATGATTACTCCTTCGCTCCGGCCAGAGCCGCAACTTCTGAGTGGATTCCGGGATGGATTACTTCCTCGAGAGTCTCGGGATTCAAACCTTTGGCTTCAACAGATTTTTCTGCCTCTTCTGGATTCAGGTGCTCCTGCAAACTGTCGTGCAGTTCATCCAAATCGCCGAAGGCGTGTTTCACATCGCGAGAAGGATCCTTCTCATGAATGTGATGGACCGTTCCTGTACCGTCGTCGAAGTGTTCAATCTGGGTTTCTTTAAAATGATGCTTGCGCATTTTTACTCCTCGCCTTTATCTGAAAGTGTTGCCTTCTTATTCTCACCCAAAAGGGGTATAACTTCGTCGTCGGGCAAAACCGCGATTACGCCACCGGGATGAATTGGATCTTCCTCGCTCGTGGGATAGCTCTCCAAATAGTGCTGAAAACTTTTATTGAGATCAACCCAATAAACTACGTTGGATAGATGCCCGATTTCAAGAGCTTTCTCATCGGGATGGCTTTTAATCCATTCTTCTAAATCTTTGTAAAAGTCTTCCTGACGTTTTCTGAAATCAACGATGCTTTCGCCGCCCGGAAACTTCTCGTCCGGATTTTTCAAATAACGTTCGATATCTGCCCCTTCTTTTTCTTTGCCTGTAAAAGTACCCACGTTTAGGGGGCGCAAGCGCGCGTCCGTATGAATATCATTGATGCCTAATATGGTGCTGATAATTGCTGCGGTATGTATTGCTCTATTTAAATCGGAAGAAACAATGATGCCTATTTTGACGGGTAATTTTGAAATGAAACGACCTGCAATCTTGGCTTCCTTGATTCCTTTCTTATCCAATCCTGCTGATTCATCGTCGCTCCACCCCCGAAATTTTTCTTGGGCGTTGAGTTTACACTCACCGTGTCTGGCTAAGAGAAATAGAGCATCTTTTACATCTTTGACTTTTGCCACGTCTCTTTCTCCGAGTTTAGTTTTCAGAACAATCTGCACATTTGTAGGCGTTCTCTGCCTCGTGCTCCCTTAATAGATTCCAACCTTCTTGTAAACGACGAAGAAGGTGTTCTTCGCACAACGATATTTGAATTTCTAAAATGCTCTCGTCCAAAGGCAGACACAAATCAACTATCTTTAAATTCTGGTGCTTCATATAGAGGGCGGCCCTTCCATCGCCTCAATGACCAATTCTGTTGAATCCGAATATCTATATTGTTGACGGCTATGCAAGTGCGACTCTGGTCGAAGAATACAACCCAAAGCAAAGAATGCTCGGGACCATAGTCTATAAGAACGTGCGCATAACCTTTGCCGAAACCCTCAGCCTCAACGGGTATTGGAGGGTCTAATTGAAGCATCGACACAGGAATTCTCCTGTACTATTCGCAATCGCCTTCTGGATCGGCGCCGCCATTCTCGCGCCGCTCGTGGGCAGCTTGCGCCGCCATCTGAAGACCCTTGACGTGTTTAGCATCACGGACTTTGTGTTTCGTATGGGCTTTGTCAACGGACCCGATCGCGATACCTTCGCCGCGGGCAACATCCGCCTCGTGGCTCTTGCCCGTCTTCATGGTGCCGGCTTCGCCGGTCTTACTCTGTGCTGATTTCATTTCAATCCTCGTAGACTGCTTGCAGTTCTGATTCTTGGAGAAGCAAAAGCTTCTCGCCGTTCACATCTACTTCGTTGCCACTATACTTTCCGAATATCACTCGCTGTCCCTTCAGAACGTCTACGGGGACGCGCTCGCCATTCACAAGCTTGCCGTTTCCGACTTCGACTACTTCACCCTCGAGTGGTTTCTCGACGGCGTTCTCAGGAAGGTAGACTCCGTTAACCTGAACGTCGGACTGTGCCTGGACACGAACCAAAACTCTGTCGCCCAGCGGACGTACTCTCTTCACTCGTTCCTCTGGAACAACCGCTCCGTGTTCATCACAACCACACCTATTGGACCAAGCCATTGTATTTCTCCTTTCTATTAGGATTTCTTACGCTCTTTATGAGCCATTGAATAATGTGCATTCTTGTGGACGTGTTCGGGAAGATGCTTTGTAGATGTGGCGGCAAAATCGTGCAATTGTTTATGAGACATCTCTGCGGCACCTTTATTACGAGCGTACAATTTCTGGGGCGAATGCTCCGCGATTGCCATAACTGCTTGCTGCGCTTTTGAGGTTGCCGGCATTTACTTATTCCTTTTCTTTTTCACAATTACTTTTTCTTGCGGTGCGTTCTCGATGTGTCTTAAAAAAGATTCGCCGAGGGTATGAACTGCCCCTCGCGTATCATCGAGTCTTGTTGAAAGACCGTCGAATTTAACATCGAGCTCCCGCACATCGCCTTTGATTCCTTGAAGAGCCGCTGTATGGGCATCAATGCTAGCCTGCACATGGGGGATGTGATTGGTGGTCAATGTCTCCACCATTTTCTTCGTTTGCATATTGGCTACTAAAGAGCGGATGGCTCCGTAACCAAAACTGCCAATTGCTCCGACGGCCCCACAAATCTTCCCCCAGAAGATTACGTGTTCTGCTAAACCGGGGTGCATGTTAATTTTAACCAACCTGATAGGTTGTCTCATGGCTATACAGAAACTTGCTCAGGATTGCACTGAAGCCGTTCCAGAATCTAGACCGCCTATTGCGCGTCTGAGAATGCTGAAGAACGAAACCAAAATTTGCCTCGGACTCGAAGGCCCGAGGACTTGAGATTTCTTATTGTTCCAACACAAATTCATACATCGATGCGGTGTTACCCGTACCAGTTTGGCTGAATGTTACCCCAATCAACAGTGCAAACGGAATCGTATTGCTCATATTGATTCCGGATTGCGAAGTGATTGCAGCCGACGCCGTATAGGTACCGTCGATTTGGGTGCTAAACGTACCCTGAAGAATTCCAGACAGAGTATCCGCACTAATATCGGCCGTAAGTCTCCACGGAAAAGGCTGGATGCCCAGACCGGCAGCAGCGTGCTGAGTCGTGCCCAGAGTCACAACCGAAGAACTCGCGGGAAGATTCATTGCGTTACTGACGATGGCCGGATTAATAACGGCGTACAGACCAACCGTAAAGGCTGGCGAAGAAGCATCAGCACCCGGAAGAGTGGCATTACCAGTCGCCCGAACCGTGAGCTGCTGACCGTTGGCTCGACCGGAGCCGGGGACGGCCAAAAGGCCGTTGTTCGCAGAAGCGACGCCGATTGAGGCGCCCGGGACGGCCGGAAAGTAAAGCACTGAAGTGGCTGCGCCGCCAACAGTAACCGGACTCAGTCCAGAAATGAGAAGATTATTAACAGGTTGCATTTTGTTTCCTTTTTCTTAATTACCAATCCCGTTGGATTTGTGGCCCAATCGGGGTATGGGTTAACTGAAGGACGCAAGTATGAAACCTGCGCCGTTCTTTTGAAGTAGTTTAGATCGAAATACTACTTTCAAACTTTTTGTGGTCGCAACTTTGCGGATCGAGCAAAGTTTTAAATCAACGCCACAACCAATTACATTTAACGCATCTTACTTCGTCTTCTGTGTTTCGTTTTTCTAAAGGACTTTTACAAATCGGGCAAGTCCGCTGGGCTCGAATCGTCATATTGCCTCCCTAACCGGGGAAACGAATATGAGATTTAGGAAGTCGTACCAACGCCTGCGTAGGTTAAACGCCAAAGTTCTCGGCCGCCGCCCTTGACACTAGGCGATGCGATCTGAGAAACGATTTGAAACAAATCCAATTTCTGGTTATTATAATTCTGGGAAAGCCGCGGCGCACGTCTGGGCCGCCGTGGGTGTTGCGCCTAGCCCGAGAGCTTGCGCCTCCGTTAACTGGACCGTAGCTACGACTGTCGACTTTGTAAAAGAACCCGCAGCGACATTGGTATTGACAACGCAATTAGAAGTCACTTGCAAAAGACACGCCCCGCCCGGACGGAGAATTTGAAACAAATCTATCTTGGGGCGCAGATTTGGGTTCGTGGCGTTACTGGAATTGAAAGGCGAGTTGTTATTATCGCCATAAGTGTTGCCCTCGAATTGACCGTACAACGATCCTTGGGTAGTTAGAGCCATATCAATACTTCTCCTGGATGAAAACTTTTACAGACCAATTTTGATAAAAAGGGCCTTTGATCTTAGCGACGACGGCAACTTCCTCTGCTTTCGCAGCCGCTTCAATCTTAACGAACTCGGCCTTGATTGCGGCCAACTTGGCTGCATTCTATTAGATGCGACCCGCACCGAAACCGGCCGCCAAGAGATACAACTGCTACTGCTAGAGTAAGAATCATTTTAGAATCTCCTTAAAATTCTTTTAATGGCAATATTAATAGACCCGCAAAAATTCCGTCTTGCCCCAAAGTTACACTCTTGACGTGTCCTGTTCGAAAATCAGAAAAAGTCGCGTCACTGAAGTTTGCGGCTGGTTGTGCCATGATACCTACGGTTCCTAAGCCACCAACCAAATACTTGTGTCAATTAAGCTCTTCAAGAAAATGCCGTTTTGATAAATATAGTGAGTAGTTCCGACTACGGCAAAAATAAACACATCACCAGAACTGATTGTTAGGCCGCCTATGCCGCCTATCTTACGCCTCCACCCTGTGCCGCGGCTCTCAATATTCCGTTGCCCGTTGTTGCAGAAATTGCAGCTATTGGTATCCGCAGTTTTGTAGCCATTGGCATCTGAGTTACAACGTATAAAATGTACGCAATTGCGTAAGAGTAATTATCTTTCTGCCAAATCACCGATTATTGAATTGTAATGAGAACAGTGATCTGGCGAAGTTGCCATTCCACCACTCAAGAGCTTGACCTATGATTAGAAATAGCCGCAGCATCCGCGCCACAGGCACCGCCAAAATGGAGCGCTCCATTAAATACATTCATAATCTGCTGTCAGTTTGTGGGATGCGGAGGATCCTGCACTTTAGTCAGTTGCGACTTCATCGCTATGTTCGTAAAATTAAAGATCATAGCGAATTCCGTCTAATGATTGACTTGCGACGTCTGTTGCCGAAACTCGCTACTCGCTGTTTGAAAAATAACGGGTAACCCTGTTCCAGAACCCCCGCCCTCGCCTACCATGCGGCCATTAGTCGCATAGGCTGATATAACCTTCGCTGATTCCAACTGACGGAAGCGTGGCGACTGTAAAAACGGTGAACCTCCAGGTCCGGAAGTGAAATAGAAGTCAGCTTCGGTCGATCAAGGTAACGTGCGGTAAATCGCGCCGGTCATCGTGAAGTTTACGTCGCCGCCTCCCTAAGTTTGAATTCGAGAAGGTGATAGCTTACAGTCAGCTGAATCGCAAGGCCGTGAGGTTGTCGCCAGTATGGCATTAGATTGATGTCGCCCTGAGTTCGAACCATCGTTTTGCCGTTTCCGCTGCGCCCGTATCCGCGTGAATACTTCGTCGACAGTCCCGTACCGATGGATTTTTCCCCGCAGTCAAGAGACGTGGAAGATTCCGGCTCCATTGGACCGTGGCGCAATGAGCGGTGCAGCGAACTCCGGCTGCTATCGGCATTCAGTAGCGATTGAATTGCATCACCTTTCACGGTGGGCGCAACCTGTTCCGGTTGCGGCGAGCCCGGTCAACCACATTCGTGAAATCGACTAGATTGGCCTGCGATCCTGCAGAAAACACCATTATTATTGGACATGAATATTATCAGATGTAACCGCCCGGAACGTGGCGGTACCAAATAAATGCCCTTGAACATACCCCGATATCAATTCAAGAACGACTTTGCCGCCCGGAAGTTATAGTATATAACGTTCTATTTGTTTGTATTTTGGGGTCGAAGAACCCGATACGCTGCTTGTATAAACATTTCCCAAATAATCCATTCGGCAAAGGATGTCTCCACCTTGTCCGAGTGTTTGGAATAGATCAAGTTGAGATGGATTATTGTATGTTCCTATAACTGTTTCTTTTGTTGCCATAAATTTGTTGCCATAGATTGCCGCTCCTCGCGGCTTCATTTACTTGCAATCCAATTCGTTGGGGCAACCATCCAAAACCCCACTGTTGGGCTGTGTGGTTGCGTCTCCGAGCTTGCCGCCCGAAGGAGTGTTACGGCCCAACTGAAGATCCAATGCTTTCTTGGCTGCGTCCTTGACTTCCTTGGCGTTCTTCACGGTTTCCGTGGTATGCTTCGCAGTGAGTGTATCTTTTTCGTCGCGGTCTTTCCCCTTGGGGATGGTTGTGCCGGCCGAAGGCGTGGCGACCTGTTCATATGCGTCATATGACTTGCTTCGATCTTTAATCATGATGTTCCTTATAAATGGGTGGCTGTCGGAACTTGAATCCGAATAACAGGTGCCACAGACCTGCGTCTTACCTTTAGACTACAGCCACAATCGATATGAGACGGCGACACAGAGGTGTCTTCGCGGGGCTGCTTACCGACCCGATTATTCATCTTACCTGGGGAGTAGAAACGATGCGGGCTCGCTCATAAACTTTCTTATTTAACCTTGCGAAATTCTTTGCCACATTTCTTACAAACCCAATTATCGGATTTGTATGGATTTCTTTCGTCGCCAACCGGGATTTTTTCTGTATCGTGAGCGCAAAAATCCCACGGGTTGCCTAACTTCAATGGCTTGCCAAGTAGTGCGCCAGTTTTCGGATTGCACACTTGGTACAATTCGGCATCACCATTTTTATAAACGAAGAGCGCCCAAGTGTATTGCTGACCTTCTATAGTCTGCGCCGGAAAAACATAGGTACCACTTTCTTGTTCTTGTACTTCGACGTTCTTATTTACAATCATTATAATCTCCTTTGCTCACCGAGCATAATACTCTAAGGTTAAACTAATGTAGCGGTTTCATCGCTCCGGACGTTCGCTCGACTATCGAAATAGTCATGTGAACTTAATCACCGTGTCCGCTATGGTCTTAGCAAGGCGGTAATACTTCGCTGACTACGAACTATGTTCGGGGCATGGATAACGCACCTGCTTTGACTAAGCTTGGAGGTAATACTTCGCTGACTACGAACTATGTTCGGAAGGGAGAGCCAACCCCTCACATTGACACCCGTTGTATAGGGTCGTCTCTTCATGGCTTGGACTACCGAACAATATTTTTATCCGAAGTAGGTGCTCGACCGTCCGCCAGTTACCCGGCCACATGGTGCGTCTTCGTCAGGGGCTCTCGCCACGCTGTCCCTTTCGGATAAACTTTTAAATCATACGCTGGCGCGGCAGGACTCGAACCTGCAACCTTTCGGTTAACAGCCGAACGCACCGCCGATTGTGCTACACGCCACTCTTAATCTTAAAATAAAGCTATGGAGATGCCTGCTTTCTTCAGCTTGATTAGATTCAAAGCGCCGATCACTCCGAATACTGCACCTAATGAAAATTGGGCTATCATAACTTCTTTCTCAACGGGGCCATACAGAATTCCAAGAACCATCAAGCCAATTGGAAAGGCACCCATCTTAATGGCGTAAGTTCCGGCCTGCCCAATCTTAGCGATGAGCCATTTACCTATGGGGTTGCCTTCGGTGAACTCGCCCTTGCCACAAGTCAAAGCAATGCTGGTGCTATAACTATCCGCAAACTCGCCCACTTCGTGCGCCGCAAAAGACAACATCAAAAGTGCGTCTAAACTCATATCTTTCCTTGGGTTTAATATTTTCGCAATATGCCGTAAAGCAACAAACAACCGACTGCGCCGGCTATCAACAGGAGACAAGAAATAAAGATGGTTGCAAACACTTATTCGCCTTTCACGATAGACTGGATAACTTCGATGACGCCCACGACACAAGCGGCGACGACGGTGGCTAAAATTAAAATGCCTAGATACATGAGAGCGGTGTCCATGACTGACCAAATGCCTCCCAAATTAGGAATTACCATTCCGAGCCAATGATGTCACAAATTCGGGTCGACGTTTAGGATCCACACCCTTCGTCTTTTTAAGTTCGGGTCTCGAGGACTGAATGACCAGTTTGCCCGCGGCATCTAACTTGCGGCCGGCGGAGTCTTCGGTTATGGTTGACGGGCGAAGGTAATCTGCTGGGTCTTAGGTAGTCGCGAATTGTCGTTCTCCTCTATTTGTCGGGTCCGTGACCTTCAGGTTTAAGCTTACCGGAATCCGTTAACTGCGAATCGCTTATTTTAGCCACGTCCTGCATAGTGCCCACAAAAACTAAATGTCCTTTGCCAGTAGAACCAAAAAGTTTATGCCGACCCCACGCGTGGGATTTGCGAGCGTAAATCTTATTTAATCGGGTACCGTAGAAGTCTCCGCAACTCTCCATGGTCTCTCCATATATAGGGGATAACACCTGCCCCTAATTCGATAATTGTTTAAGAATCTTCAATCGATTCGGGAAACGTTTCCGTGTTGGGATTTCCACATTCGGGCGCGTTCACAACGACGCGCGCTACTATTTCGGCGATCTGAGCCTGCTGGATGTCGGATCGAACCCGGCGTTCCAGGTGCAAGCGGCACGCAGCGAAACCAACGAGTTAGTACTGAGGTATCGCGCTGTCCGCAAGACGAAGGTCGGTTACGTTGGTTACGAGCCGGGAACGGGCTTCGAATTCGTACTCGCTACTCCCGAATCTGTCAGTGGCGCAGTGGATGCAGTCCGGCCCATGGGTGGACAATGCGCCGGAGTGCTATTCTTTCGCTGGCCGGCGGCCTATGAAAGCTCGACCATGTTTCCCGAAGAAGTACTGCAGGCAGCCGGAATCGGAAGCTTGGCCACCGGAAAGAGTCAACTGCTAGAGGTTGACGGCCACTGCGCCACGGTTTCCTGCCGGGACCTGTACCTGGAGAGCGCACACCCACTCGCCCCGGCGGTCTTTCACGGCCGGGTGCGCGTCTCCGCCGAATTGGAATACGTTCTCCCCGAACCGAAGCTGCAGACTCGCATAAGCGGGCCCTCACAGATCGAGTTTGCCGTACCGGCGTACTGTGGGCGCGGCCGGTTGTTCATCGGTCGCGCTGTCACCTTGAAGCCGGCTGAGTTCACGCTGGAGGATCTCCGATGATCGGGAAACGATTCTTGCGAGCAGCCGCGGGCGCTCTTCTTGTGCTCGGTTGTCTCTCCGCATGTGGGTGGGATGACACGCTGCGTGCATATTTGGACGCACGCTTCTGGCAGCCGTTTGCCAAGTGGGCCGAAAGCTTCTCAAGACCGAACGTGAAGAGGATTTCCGTTCCGTATGCCGGAATGACCGCGGCGCAGAACGATAGTCCGCTGCAGCGGGCCCGGACGGCGTATCAGCAGTTTTCGGGCACCGATGAGCAGCTAAAGGCGGCGCGTGAGGCAGTCGCGGCGGCCGGCGCCGACTCGTCGCTAGGAGTCAAAGATCGCGAAGAGCTGAGTCTGATCGATGCCAAGGTCGAGATGCGGGCGGGCGAACCGGATGATCGAGAACAGCTTGGCCGCGCCAAGACGAAGCTGCAGGCGTTTCTGCGAGGTGCGCGGGACCCGGCATTCGCCAGCGAGGCGCGCGGATGGCTGGCGCGGGTCAATTACCTGATGGGTGATCAGGCTGGCGCCGGCAAGATCTACCTGGATGAGTTGAACCGCAGCGGATCGAACCTCAGTCGTGACACCTTGCTCAATTCGCTGCACATCGTCTACGGGTACGATGGAGGAACGCAGTTGCGGGAGCAACTCGACCAGTATTTCGATACACCGGAGCATGCGGCGTTTGCGATCGAGGTGGCGACGAATCCCCACTGGGACCGTTACGATCGGCAAATGGATGCTGCGCGCGAGACGCCCGCGTTGTACCCCAGAATCCGGGAGCTTCTGGACCAGCATCGCGCGCTGCTGAACTCCGGGACCCTCGCGCTGCTTGCCATGCGGACGGCGCTGCGCGCCGGCGATCCAGCCGGGGCAGGGAGGATCGCCAGTGAAGTTCCATCTGACGCGCCTGTACGCAGCGATCCCGATTTCAACTGGATGACCGGCGCCGCAGCCTACCTCTCGCACGATTATGCGGCCGCAGAAGTGCCGTTGCTGGCGCTGTTTCGATCGGCGAAGGCATCGCGAGATCAAGAAGCTGCTGCCGCATACGGACTGTGCGGCGTGTACTGGAAGACCGGAAATGTGACAGAGCGGATTCGCTACGCGCTATGGCTGCATACCCTCGACCGCAAGGAACAATTGGGCCTCTCATACGCCGGCCAGATCGACGACTACACAGTGTATTGGAACTGCTCAGGTTGGGATTTGGGCATGCTTTTGGACGCCGAAGCGCCTATCGAAACCATGCAGCAGTTCGTCGAGGCGAATCCCAAACTGGAGGATATCCGGCTGGTCCAGTATGCGGTGGCGGTGCGATTGAGCCGGGAAGACCGGTACACCGAAGCGGCATCGGTGTATCAGGAAATCCACGCAGTTGTGCGCGCGCCGCGGACGCGCCGGCTGGCGGCACTGTATAGCGAGGCCAATCGCCAGGATGTGACCGACACAGAGCGCTGGGAGGCGAAGATCCGGTTGGCCCAATTTCTAAGTGACAACGAGGATCGGATCTATTACAACGACACGCTTTGGAGAGGATTTCAGCGCGATGCTTTCGAGGCATCCGGATGTGGTGATACGACGCACGAGGAGCGGAACAGCCTAGCGGCCCGCGAACGCCAACTCAAGGACGAACAGGAGGAATACTGGCGTGCGCACCTAATCCTGCGCGACGTGGTGCGAGAGGCGGGAAGAAATGCCATTGGCAAGAGGGCGGCCGCACTGGAAGTGGACTGCCTGCGCCGCATCAATACTGATCGCTTCGGGCGGAGTGACGAGATTCGAGCGACCGATCTCGATACTCGAGGTGGCTGCGAGTGGCGGCGTACTAAAGGTAGGCGTCGTTTTGATGATACGTTCGTTTCAGATACCGCCCAGCCACCAAGATCAACGTCGAAACCGGGCACGACGCGTATGCAGTTTTACCTTTTCCCTAGCGCTACTACTTTCCTGCCTACCAGCGGCCCGACCGGACCAATCGCCTCATTTGGTATTCAGCCGGAAAATAGGGGCCGCCGGGAACCCCGAGTCCGAAGAATGGATGAACTTCGTGGCTGTCAGCTCGGACGGCTTGACAGTGGCGGCCAACGGAAATGTCCCCGAAGGCAATGCCCCCGAACTGGGCCTATGGACCTTTCCCGCCGGAGAATACCATCGACGCATCGCTGGAACGCCAGTAGCCATCTCCGCGGATTTCTGGTATCTCGCCACTGAGAGTAGCGTCCTAGACTTGCAGACCGGCAAGCCGGTCTTTCAGGTCTTCCGCGAGCAGGACACGATAACGAGCGCGGCGTTTACTTTAACAGGAGACTATGTTGCGCTTGTGGGAGGCCGGGGTACGGAAAAAGGCAAACGTACGCAAGTCTGTGTGCGGGGGACCGTTGACGGATCGCTTGTTTCGAGCTTCTGCACGAGGTATACGGGATCGTTGGCCTTCCATCCCGACGGTCACACCCTGGCGTCCGGCCACTGGAATAACGTGACCCTTTGGGATGTTCGCTCCGGCGTGAGGCTGGCGCTCCTGGCCGGTGTCCCACGACCCGTCGACGTCAACGGATATGATCGAGACGGCAGATACATGTGTGGGATGGGGTTCAGTCGCGACGGGAAGGTGCTGGCGGCTGGAAGCGATGACGGTGAAATCCAGCTTTGGGACGTCGGAGCCCGCAAGCTCCTGCATTCCCTGAAGATCGGGTGGAGTGATGTGTCCAATCCAGCGTTTAGCCCGGACGGAAAACTGGTGGCGGCTGGAACCTACGCCGACGGGACTGTATCCCTGGTGGACGTGCAGTCGGGAAAGGTCCTTTCTCAAGTTCAGGTTTCAATGTTTGGCTGCGGCTCGGTGGCATTTAGCCCGGATGGCCAATATCTGGTCACGCCCTCAAATGGGGGCGAACTCAATGACGGAAAACACGACCGAGGCGGAACGATACGTGTCTTCCGCGTGGTGGAGTGAGCAGCGCGCCCCAGTTCCAAAAGGCTGCTTTCACTCGAGACCTAACGCCCACCGCGCACCATTATGTTCGCTTGGGGGAAGTGCGCAAGACAGCGGCGCCCGACTTCGGTGAACCAAGCGACCGCGGACTCGTGGGCGCGGTTCCGCCGCCAGAGCGGCTTGTCGGCGACTGGTCACCGCGCCAGGAACCGCTCGGGCCGCCGGAATGCAACCTGACCGGAACCTCGCCTGAACTCCAACGGTGCTTCCGTTTCGCCCGCAAGATCCACGGGCAATTTCGGTAGCAACGTCCACGATTGACCCGCAGTGTGTTTCAGTGCAATAATTGGTTTCAGCAAATGCTGAAAATGGCAAATCTAGTGAAAGAACGGGGATTAGAACGTGAAGCCGCCGATCGGCTGGTGGCGGTACTGCGGGAAGTCCCTTTCCTGGCGCCGATCGGCGTCCGGCGAGAGAACGCGCGCGGCGACTCGCGAGTCGATTTCATTCTAACGCTTCGTTCTCCGGCGATCGATCGACGCCTTGTGTGCGAAGTGAAGTCGAGCGGACAGCCCCGGATGGCCAGAGAAGCCTGCCTGAGTCTGCTGGACTACGTCCGCACCGAAGAGCGGGATTACCCGGTTTTCATCGCGCCCTACGTCTCGCCCGCCGCGGCGGTCATCTGCGATCAGTACAAGGTCGGCTATTTCGACCTGGCCGGCAACTGCCGCTTGACGTTCGATCAGGTGTATATTCGCCGGCAAGGCTTCCCCAAATCAGCCGTGCAGAAACGTGATCTCCGATCGCTGTACTCGCCTAAGGCGGAGCGAGTCCTCCGGGTTCTTCTCACTGCCGGAAAGCGAAGCTGGCGAATGCAGGAACTCGCGGACGAGGCCAACGTCAGCCTAGGCCAGGCGGCCAATGTCAAGAAGATCCTGTCCAACCGGGAGTGGGCAGAGGCGGTGGCTGGGGGTTTTCGCCTTCGTTCGCTGGACGATGGCGTCCTGCCCATACTCACCGAATGGGTCGAGAACTACCGAGTCGAGCGCAACGAGGCTCGCGAGTATTACTCGCTGAAACCAGTTCCGCAGGCTGAAGCCGAACTGGTAGATGCGAGCCGGCGGATCAAAGCGCAGCTTGCTTTCACTGGCTTCTCTGGTGCCGTTCGGTTCGCCCCGGCAGTGCGATATCAGCGGGTCACAGCGTACGTTCTGGGTAACCTTCTAGCGTTGGCCGATCGGCTGGGTTTGAAACCAGTGCCAACCGGTGCGAATGTCACATTGGTCGTGCCATTTGACGAGGGCGTCTTCTACGGCATGAAACAAGTCGAAGGAGCACCGGTCGTTGGACCTGTCCAGCTCTACCTCGATCTCATGCAAAACAAGGGCCGCGGAGAAGAAGCCGCCTCGGCGATTCTGGAGGAGGTCATCAAGCCCCTATGGCGCTGACCTTTCGCGACTACTCTGCCGATCAAGTTGAGGCGGCCAGGTCCGTTCTGCTGGAGCTCGTACACCTGCTCGGCGAATACCGTGACGACATCGTGGTCGTCGGCGGGTGGGTTCCACAGTTGATCCTCCCTCCGGGGCCGAAACAGCACGTCGGCAGCATCGACGTGGACCTGGCCTTGAACCATCGGAACCTCCGTGAGGCGGGATACGCAACCATCCAGGCACTCCTCTTGCGACGTGGCTACGAGCAAGATCCCCGGCAACCATTCATCTTTCACCGCACCGTCGTCGTGAACGGCAACGCCATCAAAGTTGAAGTTGACTTCCTGGCTGGCGAATATGAAGGCACTGGGCGAAAACATCGCACGCAGCCGGTGCACGAAGGACGCGCCCGCAAGGCCCGTGGCTGCGACCTTGCATTTGATCTTTACGTCGAAACAGACCTCGAGGGCGAGCTGCCCGAGGGCGGACGGGACCAGGCTCGCGTCAGAGTGTCATCGGCTGTCGCGTTTCTGGTGATGAAAGGCATGGCGCTCCACGATAGACTGAAAGAAAAAGACGCGTGGGACGTCTATTTCACCGTCGCCAATTATCCGGGCGGCCTCGACGCGCTCGCCCAGCAAATCAGGCCTCACATGGATAACCGGTTGGTGCAAGAAGGCCTCCGGAAGATAGCCGACAAGTTCGCATCGCCGGAACACATGGGCCCTAAGTTCGTCGCAGACTTCGAAGACATCCAGGATCGCGACGAACGCGCCTTACGAACGCGGGACGCCTTCGAGCGCGTCAGCTACCTGCTGCTCCATCTCACGGCTGTAGCTGATGAAATGCACGGTCGCGTCCACGCCGCACAGAGTGCGCGAGAACCGCTTTGGAATCGAGTGGTCGCAGATATCATCCTCGACCCATTCGGCACATCTTGGTTAGCGGAGGACTGGTGGGCGTGGGCAGACTCGAACTGCCATTCTCGGTTTAGAAGACCGAGGCCCTGTCCGTTGGACTACGCGCCCCATATGCGCCGGGCAATTGGCGGGGATGGGGAGATTCGAACTCCCTGCCTGCTGTTTAGGAAACAGCCGCGCTGTCCTTTTGCGCCACACCCCCATGCCTATGCGAACAGGTACCTGTCCCACGCTCTTTCATCTCCCGCGGAGCAGTTTGTGCTTCGCGTGGATGGAGATCTGCCGCGGCTGCTTAATCAGTGGCATACCAGCCTCCAGCGGCGTACGGTTCGATTTGCGGTTGTTACACTCGAAGCAACATGCGACAAGATTCTCCCAGGTGCTCATACCACCGCGCGACCGGGGCACCACGTGATCCAGGGTAAGATCCCCCGCCGGCAGCTTGCTCCGGCAGTACTGGCAAGTGAACCCATCTCGAAGCAGAATCCCCTTCCGGGAAACCGATCGGTTCTGTCGAGGGACACGCCGGTACCGCACCAGCCGGATCACGTTCGGGACCGGGATGCTGATCCGGCTGGTGCGCACTAAGTACTGAGACACTTCTTCCACGAGCGCCACGCCCTTGCAAACCATGATGATCGCGCGGCGCGCGGTGACAATGTTCACTGGCTCATAGCTCGCGTTGATGCAGAGCACTAAACGATTGAGAGACATGAAGACCTCTGGTGCGCCGGGCCATTCCCGCCATGGCTGCGTCTCGCTTAAAAGGCGAGTCCACGTTCTCTCAGTGGTACCGGCGCAGAACTTGGTACCGGGTACAGGGATCGCACCTGTCTGTTTCGGTTTGTAGGACCGAACTGGGCCACTAGCCCAGCTACCCGGCGTGGTGCCCGCGCTGGGAGTCGAACCCAACCTGCGCTCTGATCTGGAGCTTCGGAGCTTATAAGGCTCCCCAGTCACCGTAACTTTCGCGGGCCGACCTTGGCTCTCGGGGCAGGACTCGAACCTGCATATCTCCTGATTAGCAGTCAGGCGCATTGCCAATTTTGCTACCCGAGAATAACCTGGTGCCCCCGGCAGGACTCGAACCTGCAACCTTTCGGGTAAGAACCGAAAGCTCTGATCCAGTTGAGCTACGGAGGCAAAACCTGGTAGGGGCAGCGAGATTCGAACTTGCGTCTGATAATTGAAAATCATCGATCCTGGCCATCTAGACGATGCCCCCATGGCGTCCCCGGCGGGGAACGATCCCGCATTGCTGGAGTGAGAATCCAGTTTCCTGGCCACTTAGAAGACAGGGACCAAACTATGGCGGAGCGTACGGGAATCGAACCCGCCTGAACCCGGTAGACGGCCGGGCACCTCGCCAGTCGGTCTACGCTCCGTGGTGACCGTGACAGGGATCGAACCTGCGACCTCGACTTTCGGAAAGTCGCGCTCTGATCCAACTGAGCTACACGGTCATAACTGTGGCGCCCGTGAGAGGATTCGAACCTCTGGCCTCTTGTTTCGTAGACAAGCACTCTGATCCAACTGAGCTACACGGGCGTAAACTTGGCAGGGGCGGATGGATTTCAACCACCGAATGGCAGGGTCAGAACCTGCTGCCTTAAGCGCTTGGCTACGCCCCTATGGCTGGGAGAGTGAGCCACGACCCCACAACCTGCGGTTCCAAAGGCCGCCGCTCTGCCGGTTGAGCTATCTCCCAATGTTGGGGTGACCGGAGAGAATCGAACTCTCGTAGGCTGGTTCACAGCCAGCCGCCTGAACCACTCGGCTACGGTCACATCTGGTGCCGGAAGCGGCGCTCGAATCCGCGTCTGCTGGGCTTCAACCAGCCGCTACACCGTCTCAGCTACTCCGGCGAACCTGGTGGAGATGGAGAGAATCGAACTCTCATTTGATGGTTGCAGGCCATCGGTCCTCCCGTTGAACGACATCCCCGTGGTAGCGGGTGACGGTAACGCTCCGTCTCGGCCCGGCTTATGAGACCGTGCTGTGGACTTCCTCTACCCGCAACAAACCTGTTGGTCCCAGCCGGTTGAATCGAACAACCGTCTCGCGCTCATCGGGCGCACGTTCTCCCATTGAACTAGGCTGGGATGGAGCCCTGTGTCCGAATCGAACGGACTTCTCCGATTTACAGGACCGGCGCATCGCCATTTATGCTTACAGGGCGCATGATTCTGGAGCCAATGGAGCGAATCGAACGCTCATCGGTTGCCTACCGTGCAACTGCTCTCCCATTGAGCTACATCGGCTGGAGCCGGAGGGGGTATTCGAAACCCCGACCTCCGCGGTACGGGTGCGGTGTTCTTCCGCTTGAGCTACTCCGGCATGGAGCGGGTGCGGAGAATCGAACTCCGTTGACCGGACTGGCGATCCGATGCCCAACCAATAGGCCACACCCGCACGAATTCTGGAGCGGACGGAGATAATCGAAATCTCTTCTCTGGGTTGGAGGCCCAGGGCACACCCTGTATACCACGCCCGCTCACGTCATACTTCTCGTGATGCTTATTCAAATGTCAAAGACCTGCGCTGAGACACACCTTCAGCGCGTCGCTTCCAGCCGGAAGCAAGTTAGACAATGCTTCAAAGGACCGATAAAACAAAAAAAGCGGGCGGCCATTTTTGGTGGCCGCCCGCTTCTTGAAATCGGAATGTTATTCCAAGACGGTCAGGTCACCTCGCGCGCGACGTGATTCATGCGCCGCGTACCTTTCACTTCGGTCCCGAATTGGATAACGTATATCACGCAGTTACATCCTAAGACATTCTTCGGGATATTTCAAGCCATCTTAAGACCTTTTAATAAACTTCACATCAGCTGCCGCTTGTAGGTCGGACTCGGTTGGCGGAGAAGGAGGGAATTCAACCCTCGGTGGTCCTTGCGGGACTCACGCCAGTTTTCGGGACTGGTGACTTTAGCAACTCGTCCACTCCTCCGTGCGAAGAACTTGGAGCGCCGCCGCGGATTTGAACCGCGCACACCGAGTTTGCAGCTCGGCCGCTCACCACTTGCTGTTGCGGCGCATGGCACCCCGGGGGTGATTCGAACACCCAATGGCGGGTTTGGAATCCGCTGGCCTCACCATCGGCAACCGGGGCGTGTGGTGCGCCCGGCTGGATTCGAACCAGCACTGTACCGCTTTTGAGGCGGCTGCCTCTGCCTGGTTGGACTACGGGCGCATGGTAGGCTCGGTCGGATTCGAACCGACACTGGACGCGGTCTGAGCACGTCGCCTCTGCCAGTTGGGCTACGAGCCTGTGGTGTTCGGGGCGAGACTCGAACTCGCAACAATGCGGCTCTCAACCGCACGCGTCTGCCAAATTGCGCCACCCGAACATTGTTGGGCAGTCAAGGATTCGAACCTTGGATGTTTCCCGAAGGGTTACCGGGGCTACAGCCCGGCGCTTTCAGCCTCTCAGCCAACTGCCCAAACACGAATTGTCAAAGATCTGGCGGAAGGCAGGCGACTTGAACGCCTATGTCCCGAGGGACCCTGGCTTAGCAGACCAGTGGGATACCAATTACCCGAGCCTTCCGGGTACAAATTCAAAATGTGGTTTGTAGGAAAATTACAGACTTAGTGAGAGACACCAAGACTGTCCGACTGAAAGTCGGTACGATAGGAGGCCGCGACTGAAGAAATGCCGCATCTATGGTTATTTTATCGCGAAGCATGGAGGTCAGTCAAGTCCTGTTTTGCCGGCAGAGCCACAAGAGTAGGGAAGGATGCGATCCTATCGATCTACGCGGAGCAACGACGCTGGCCGAGTAACTCCGACGCGAGTTCCGCGATGACGCGATTGACGTCGACTCGGTCCGGGTCGTCGAGCTTGGCCTTCAGCGCCCGCTGAATGAAATCCGGAAACTCGCACGGGCCGTAGTTTCGATTCATTCGGCTGCACGCGCAGAGCGCGGCGTATCGAATGGAAGGGGATGGATCGAATAGGCGCGCAGCGAGCGCGCGTTGGCTCCGGGGCCGGAGAGCGGTATTTCCGAGCGCCTCTGTGGCCATGTCTCGCGTGTATTCTTCCTCGCTGTCTACCGCTGCGCAAATGCGGAGAAACAGCGGCTCCGCTCGCAGTTCATCAAGCTGCCAAAGGGCGTAGATCGCTTCTTGCCGAGCCGCCAGGGGATACCGGCCTCCGGCAATCTCAATCAACCTCCGTGCCCCTCGCCGGCTACGGATATCCAGAATTGCACTCATACAGGCGTACGAAAGTTTCAGGTCCCCTTCGGCTAGGGCCTCAATCAGGGGGTGGACCGCATCTCTGCATTTCAGCCCGCCAAGAACTGCGGCGGCTACGATGCGACGCTCGGATGACGTCGACGTGTCCTGAAGAATGGCAAACAGATCCGTGATCGATCCCACCTCTAGCTGGCGCATCTTCTCCGATGCTTCCTCCATCTCTCGCAGTCGGCTCTCTGCTGTCCGACGCCGCTCAGCATCGCTGGTTCCGTGGCGCCGGGCACGCCCAAGTGGCGAATCGTCGTCTTCCACGCCTTCAGCCAACCAACTGGGCCCGTGCTTGCCCAGGAGGCCATTGGCTCGCGCCGCAAGACATCGCCGACGTACTTCGGTAGTAGGGTCTTTCCACAGCGCCCTTGCCGCGGCCACGTCGGTCGCGCCAATCATGCGGAGAAACCGCTCACCCTGGGCGCGTCTGCGTGCGACATTCCAAGACACTTTCAGCGCCATATGCCCGTGAATGAATCTCGATTGGTGGCGCTGTTTCACTCCGGGCTCCTCTGTTTGGGCGTCCCCTTATCCGCTGCTTCCGGCGCGGACCTCAAGTATGCATGAAGATCAGATATCATTCCCGAGCAGCTTGCCTTGGACGCCAATGCCGCCAATGGCTCGGGCCACGGATTGTCGGCCAACCCAATCTCATTCAGGCTCGCTATTTCACAGAAGCTACTTGGCAGGTTCGTGAGCTGGTTGCCCGAGAGATCGAGGTACCGCAAGTCGCTGAGGTTCCCGATGGCGTCGGGCAGTACCGCGATTTCATTGTCCGCGGCGTTCAGCCTCTCCAGCTTCACTAACCGCGTGATCTCCCGCGGGAATTCAAAAAGCAAGGCCTTATCGGCGCACAATGCCTCCAACTCACAGAGCTTGCCAACTTCGGGAGGAAGGCTGTGCAGCGGATTTCTGCTCACTTCCAGCCGGCGCAAGTTCGCCAACTCACCGATCCAGGCTGGCAGGCGTGTAAGCTGGTTGCCGTTGAGGTCAAGAACTTCCAGTTTCGAAAGTCCCTTCATCTCCTCCGGGAGGCTGGTGAGCTGATTTTCGGAAAGATTGAGCTCTCTCAATTGATCCATCTGGCCGATCTCAGGCGGCAGCTCTGTCAAGCCGTTGTTGGAGAGATCCAGATTCGTCAGATTTCGCAGTTCGCCGACGGCGCGTGGGATCTCGCGAAGTTCATCGCCGGCCAGCGACAATTCTGTCAAAGCGGAAAGCCGGGCCCAGTCTGCATCGACGTTGGCCAGGTGGTTGTGGCTAAGGTCGAGGTGCTGGAGACTCGCCAGGTCCAGGATCGATTGGGGAAACGTCGTGAACTGGTTTGATTCCAGATTGAGGGTCGTCAGTCTTTCGAGCGAAGCGAGATTGGGCAGGGCCGCAAGACCGTTACCGGACAGTTCCAGCATCGTCAGATTCGTGAGCCGATTGATCTCCGGGTCCAACACCGCTATCTCATTGCCGTAAAGGCCGAGAGTCTCCAAGCTGAAGATGCCCAATAACTCCTCCGGTATCGTACGAAGGTCGTTACAACAGAGGCACAACATCTTGAGCTTGGGCAGTTGTCGAATCTCCTCCGGCAAGGAGAGAATACCAGTGAAACCCAACCGGAGCGTCCTTATTGCATTGAGCTCGTGAATCCTGTCCGGAAGCGATTGTAACGGGTTGTGCGACAGGTCCAACGTCCGCAGGTGAGGAATGCGCAAGACTTCGGGCGGAAATTCAGTGAATCGGTTCTGACTGAGATTCAGATCCTCCAGGCGCTCAAGGGAAGCGATTTCGGGGCAAAGCGTTTTCAGATGGTTCTGCGAAAGGTCTAGCTCTGTCAGTTCGTGAAGGCCGCCAAGGCTTGGACCAACCTCGGTTAGTTCGTTCGACTTCAATACCAGCTTTCTCAGTCCAAGCAACTGTCCTACGGCCTCTGGCCAAATAGAAAAGTGATTGGAATCGAGGAGCAGGCACCTTAACGCAATCATTTGCCCGATGTCCGGCGGAAGCTCGCACAGAGCATTACCATACAGATTCACCTCCGCCAGGTCAGGCAGGGCCAGCAACGCGTGTGGGAAGTCTTTCAGGCCTGCGAACTCCAAAATAAGCTTGCGAAGGCTTCGGAGCCCGGCAAATCCGTCGGGCAGCGTTTCCAGGCAACTGCTGCCGACATTCAGTTCCTCCGCCATCGCCATGATCGGTGCCGGGACCTCGCCGTCAAGCAGATTGTCCGAGACGTCGAGGGCTCTGAGCTTTGGAAGCTGCGCCAGTTCTAGGGGTAATTCCTGCAACCAGTTACTGCCAAGGGAAAGTCTCTGGAGTTTGGTAAGGCACGCTATGCTCGGTGGCAGGCTGCGAATTTCCCGCCAGCTAAGATCGAGTTCGACGGCCTCGTCTTCTGCCGCTCGCAATATCCGTTTGGTAAGTTGCTCGTCTGTCATTCTCGTTCAGTTAATCCTCTCGGAACACCCTCACTGGGTTCCCGCGCTCCAGCGCCTGATGAGCTCGCCAGCGCCCGCGCTCCGCTTCCCCACGCTGCTGGTCCTTCAGGGTTTCCAGCTTGCGCGCCAAGCGGGCCACCGCCAGCGCCTTGTTCCTGTGCTGCGAACGCTCTTCGGACGCGCTCGCCTGCAATCCTGTAGAAACGTGCGTTACGCGTACCGCCGACTCGGTACGGTTGACGTGCTGCCCTCCCGGCCCGCTCGCGCGCATGGTCTCAAAGCGAACGTCCTGAGGATCGAACTCTGCGGCAGACGGAGGCGCCAGGACTTCCACCCCGACGAACCAGTTCTTGCGTTTGTGCTCCGGACGGAATGGACTCTGTGCTATCCACTGGACCGTTCCTCGCCACGCGGCGACAAAACGTTCCACGCCCTCCGCGCCCGTGAGCGAGAACAGCACTGACTGTGCAGTCCCAGGGGGAATGCCCGGATTTCCGTTGAAAGTCGCGACCCCCGCGTAACCCACTCTACGATGCCTTCCGCTGCTTGGCAACCCCCAACTTAGACGGCTTTTGAACCTCCAGTGCACGGATGAGCGCCGGGATTTGTTTGTGTCCGACGATCCGGCGGAACTGCGCCTGCGCCACCAGGAGGCCTGACCCCACCCAGCGCTCGCGCTGGTCGCCTCCGTGCCAGCGCTTTACGTTCTTACAAACCTGCTCCACAATCGAGAACGCCGACTCGATCACGTTGGTGCTGGCCAGCGTCTTGCGCAGTTGCATCGGAACATGGAGTCGATGCACCGTCAGGGTTTCCTCCATCCCCTCGCCCAGGCTCCGCGCCGCGCTGGGATTCAGGTCCATCAACTCGCGGTGGAGCGCGTTCAGAGCCTGTTTGGCGGCCTCGTGATCTTCCAAGGCGTAGGCGGCGTTGAGCCGTTTGGCTACGCCAGGTTTCTGTTCCTCGGTCAGATGATCCAACACGTTCCGTCGCTTGTGGACCTGGCACCGCTGGATCGGCGCCGATTCTCCGGCGTATTTCTTCACGGCTGCCGTTAGGGCCTTGCCGCCGTCCAGAACATAAAGCCGCGGTATCGTGAAGTCCAGCCCGCGGTTCAGCAGATCGCCGAGCAGTTCGCCGACCACCGTGGCGTTTTCCGTGGCGCCCTGCCGAATCCCCAAGATCATTTTCTTCCCATCCACGGTGATGCCCAACACCGCCACCAGTTGCTGTCCGGCAAACGGCGTCGCATCGATCATCAAGGCGCAGAACTGAATCTTCTCCAGCCGCCGCTCCATCACCGCCTGCAACTTCGCCCGGCTGGCCTCGATGAAATGTTCGCTGACCGCGCTCTTCTCCAATCCGTACGCCTCGGTGAATTGACGAACCGCCTCGCCGTATTTGCGCGTGCTCAGCCCCAGCATCAGTTTCTCCCACACGGTCTCGGTCAACGGCTCGCCGCGGTGGAACAGTTCGTAGCTGCCCAGCCGCACTTCTTGTTCTTCGCTGCGCACCCGCGGCCGCTCGATCGGCACCTTCTGCCCCATCACTACGCAGTAGCCGCGCTCACTGCCCCACCGGTTCGCGGTCCGCTCCGGCAGCCGCCGGCTGCGTTCGCCCACCAGTTCCCGAACCTCCTCCTGCATCATCAGATCCATCAACTGCAAACCGGCCTGGCGAACCAACTCGCCCACGCCTTTCCGGAGCCAGCCCACCATCTCGGCCATCGGGAGCACCATCTGCACGGCTGGATTTCCTTCGGCAGCCATGGCCTCGAACTGTTTTACTGCCTTCTGGGCATCAATCTGGTATGGTTTCTTCATGTAGCGACTCTCCTTTTCTTTGCCAGAAATTTCCCCGAGGCTATCACGCCTTCAGGGGAACGAGAGTCGCTACTTTCTAGGGATTTCTACGATCTGCCGGACATTTCCGTCCCAGGCTTCGGCCCTGCCTCCACAACTAGCGTTTTGATCTCGATGTCGGCGGCCGCGGCGTCGCTCTGCATCTTCTCCGTCACTTTCAACACGGCCCATGCACACTCCGCAGGACCATGCCCGGCGCTCACCTGGAGCCAAACTTCCTGTCGTTCCAATCCCTACCTCCTCACCTTATAGGTCACCGCCGGGCGAAGCAGCGCTACGATCTGAATCAAGCCCTCTCGAACCAGGTCATCGATCACGACTGTGATGTTCTTGTACGCTTGTGGGGCTTCTTCGTATAGCAACTCCCTGTCTTCGCAGATCACGTGACTGCCGAGGTCCGTGCGTGTCAGATCTTTCGCCGTGACTCGCTTTTCGAGGCGTGCCCGGCTGTCCGTCCGTGCCCACTTACGGCCGGCGCCGTGCGCCAACGAATAGCACGATCGCTCGGAGGCGCCGACTGGCAAAACCAGATAACTAAAGGCGCCGCGCGATCCGGGAATCACGAGCGGTCCGCGGGTCGAAGGCGCTGCTCCTTTTCGGTGCAGCCAACAATCTCGCCGGCCGACTTGCCTTTGTTCAATCCAGTTGTGACAGACATCGAGCCGTCGCTCCCCTTCGGCGCCCAACCGGTCGAGCACTCTGGCGGCGATCAATGCGCGGTTGGCGTCAGCCCATTGCATCGCATGGTCGTGCCGGGCGAGGTATTCTGCTGCCTCAGGGCTATTCGAGTCCAGTCCTTCGAAACGAAACCGCTCCACCTGCTCCCTCAGGATCGCTTCCCCGAATCCCCGGGATCCACTGTGCACCAGCAAGTACACGTGCTCCTCGGTGAGCCCGGCTCTCGCGAACGCCTCCGCATTCTCGACGCGTTCGATCGTCTGCAACTCCGCAAAGTGGTTCCCGCCGCCAATCGTGCCGAGAGAATGCTCGAACCCGCTCGGTGCAAGGCCACGTTCCGCCAGCCACGTCCCTGTGTCACCGTCCCATGGTTCATCCAGGTGGCGTAGTTTGTCTGCCCATGCCTCGCGTCGAATCTTCGAGGCTCTGAGCGACGTCTGCCAGACCCCGATGCCGCAACCAATATCGTTTCCTACCAACGCCGGATAGAGCCGGCCCTCAACAGCAAAGACCGCGCCGATGGGACTGCCTTTCCCCGGGTGGAGATCGGGCAGTCCCACCGCGAGCCGCATTCCCGGCAACGCGGCGGTTTTCTTCAACTGTTGCTCCGCGATGCCTTCAATCCAATTGCTGGCGGAGGCTAGCACACGCACTTCCGCTTGCTCGCCTTGACATTCATTCATCATGGTTGTCGAAATCGAAATACCTTTCCGTTTGGCGCAAACGGAAGAGACCGTCCTTCCGGTAGCAAGATGGCGTGTTCGCGCCGCACGTGAAAGTGGTCACACCAGCCGTCAGTGATGATCAGAATAGGGCCGGAATCCGGGAAGTCCGAGGCACGCTCCAACAGATCGATGCCCGGCTGCAGCACCGTGCCGACACGCCCCCGGACCTTCACGCTTCCCGCGATATCGTCGGGCCGCATATAGCCGGCGTCATAAGCGATAGCATCACAAAACACCACCCGTGCGGCCAGGACCTCGCGCGACTCGCTATAGCTGGCAATCGCGCCCAGACAGTCGCCGAGCAGCAGGCGGTCCATGGATCCCGACGTGTCCAGCACCACACCGAACGTCCTCCCGTCCAGCGAGAGCGGTGCTGGTATGTAACGGGGGCGTGGAATATCCGGTGTGCTACTCTGGCGCCGACTTTGGCGCGCATAGCTCCGGACCTTTTCGAGCGGCGGAAAGCAGTCATCGAACCAGCGCGCAAGTTCCACGTCCCAAGGGATCGGCGGCTGGTTCAGCGCCCGGATTTCTTCTATGAGAGCAACGGGGAGCAACCACGTCTCTGCTCATGGTGATAGAGCAATCCTTGCGCGAGACAGCTGCGATAGAAAGCGTCGAGATCTGTCCCGGCCTGCGTGGCCCACCAGTTCACGGACGGCGCATCGAGGATGTCTCCCAGCCCAACTCCGCGGAACGTGCCCAACCGGCGGAATCGTCGCAGGTCAGTCACGATCCGGTCGTAGACTGCCTCTGCCGATAGCCCCTTGATCCCGTCATCCAGAAGCAGACCCACTTGGGGGACCGAACCAATGCGCATCTCGGCAAGCCATTCGTTGATCACGAAATCGCACGCGACGTTCCACAAGTAGGGATCGCGCCCACGGCAACGCATCGAGTGGCGTAGCGCAACGTGCAGCAACTCGTGGGCCATCACGAAGCGGCATTCGCCTTCCGTCAGCCCCGCTGCGGGGTTCACGTAGAGTTCCTTTCCGTAGTCGCTGACAGCCGCGATCGATATACTGAGGCGGCTGCAAATGGTCGGCTCCTCGATCAGGTTGAATGTGGCGGCCAGTGCTCCCAGAAGTGGATAGCTGCTAACGAACCAGTCGCGCGCCCGCTGTGCCGGTGTCGACCGTTTGCCATTTTTGCCGTCCAGGGGTTCCGCGCCGCCGGCAATACTGATTGCGCTAGAGACTGCCTGAACGAGGGCGTGTCCGAAGATCTGTTCCCAGGTTTCTTTGGTCGTTCCGTAGCTGTATCTGGGAGGCTTCGGCGCGCCTTTGATCATGTCGGTGAACGACGTTCCCGTAACGCCGTACGAAGCGAGGTCGGCAGCCATCCCCTCTTCGCAAAAGTAGCGAAACAGTTTCTCTTCGGTTCGCGCCGGCAATTCCGAGCCGCCTAATTCGGGCAGGTTCCGAAGGGGCTCCGGAGGTGTGCCCAGTTTCAAAGTGGAGAGGAACTGCCAGACCACGCATTCGCATGCCGTTTCCCACTCCCGTTGCTGGAACCGT
The DNA here is from genome assembly GCA_963761855.1 of Bryobacterales bacterium. GTDB lineage: Bacteria > Acidobacteriota > Terriglobia > Bryobacterales > Bryobacteraceae > Bog-375. The sequence goes on from CAVXJY010000090.1 coordinate 58,440, forward strand.
TGCTGGAAATGCCCGAAGCCGAGATGCAGGAGACAATGCGCCAGCACGTATAGCCACTCCTCGGGCTCGGCAATCCGCTTCGGGTGCACGTGGATCGTCCCATCGGCCTCAACCCTTGCCCACCCTTCACGCGGATACGGACCCTCTTCGCTACGCGACACGGTAGCACGGAGCAGCAGCGGCCCGAACAGCGGATGCGCCTGTGTGAGACCATAGCCCTTGTGGAAGTTTTCCAGCGCCCGCGATTTCACCGGTGCGTGCTGCTTCGGCCGTGCCATGTCAGTTAACCTTCTTCATGACCAGCCGCGGTAGATCGCGCACGACCTCCACCAGCAGCCAGTTGGGTAGCGACTCACCTTCGCCTTCGCTGACTACCATCTGGGCCATTTCCAAGCTGATCGAGGCGAGTTCCTTGAGCAGTGCTTTTCCGCGATGTGCCAACTCTTTGTGGGCGGCGATCACCGTTGAACGACCGACTGGCAGTTCCTTTACCAGGTGCGCGCGAAACGACTGCGCGAGGAAGTAGAGGATGTCCCGGTCCTGCGGTTCCGCCGGCCAGGTTGTATCGCCGTCGAGGATCGCCTTGAGCTTGTACCGGCTCCGGATTTGCTTGGCGAATGCTTTGAATTGCCCGGCGTGTTCGGCCGAAACGCAGCCAAACGCTAGGACTTCGAGGATCTGATCGTTCAGCGCTTCCCCGTATTCGTGCAGCGCATCGCTGAGCATGTGCCAGGAACGCGGGCTCGAGAATGTTTCTTCGTGCTTCGGAGGCTGCACCCAAAGATGGTCTGGCCGATTCTGGATGTACTGGACCACGAGAGGATGGATATTGTTGGCGCCGGCCCACTCCAGCCAGTCCCGGTGAGACACCTTCAGATGCACGTGGATCATGCGATTGACGAGGGCGGCCGACATCGGCTTGACGATGGCGCTATCTTGCGCGCGATTTCCGGCGCCGACGACGACTGATCCACCGGGAAGACAGTACTCGCCGATCCGCCGCTCATGAATCAGGCTGTAGAAGGCCTTCTGCACTTCGTGCGAGCACGCGTTCAACTCATCCAGGAACAGGCAATAGGGTGTAGTCCGGGCAATAGAAACCGGTGGACAGAACCGACTGCAGCCGTCGACGATTTGCGGTACGCCGATCAGATCTTCGGGCGCGAGTTGACTGCCGAGCAGAGACACGCAGGGTAATCCGACTTCGTCGGCGAAGCGCTCGACCAGCGCGGATTTCCCTGTGCCAGGTGGACCCCAGATGAAAACCGGGCGTACTACCGCGACGTTCAGCAGGAAGTCGCTAAGTTGTCTTTGCGTAAGTGTTGTGCAAGCATTCATCGGCTAAGTTACGATTGGCGTTGATAAGCCGCGCGAAGTATCCTCCTCGCTGCGGCAAGTGGTTGTGGCAAGAACGCTGGAGACAGACGTAGCCCATGCTTCCTCGCAGCTCAGACAGGCGCGGAGAGCGGAACTCTTCAGGGCAGTCGATTCACTTGCTGTTCTTGGTAAAGAGTCGAATAGCCCGAGAGCGCGAAATCATGCGAGCTCGTGGCCTGTGCGGACCTGCTTGGGCGAAGAAACCGAGCGAAGAAGAATGACGAACCTATCAATGATAATCCAGACACTGGCTCCAATGCAAGAGAATTCGGACAGTGGCATCTGCTGCAATCGCGCTGAGCTATCCTGAAATCATCCCCGATGGACCGCTATTTCACGGACCTTGCGACCGCGTTTGTGCGAGGGCGACTGGATCAGCCGCAAGCGACCATTGATATAGGCCTTCAGGCTGGATTGCGGCTTCACAAATTCAAGCAAAACGTCGAACTGCCTCGTGTTCGTACCGTACTCGGAATGCTGAGGAGCTTGCAGCCCGAGAACTTGCTCGACGTTGGAAGTGGTCGCGGAACGTTCTTGTGGCCGCTGCTGGCGGATTTTCCGAGTCTTCCGGTAACGACTGCCGAGATCGCCGGCCGGCGATCGACCGATCTCGCGGCCGTGAGAAAAGGAGGAGTCCAACGCTTGACGGTCGTCCGAGCGGACGTTCACCGCTTGCCGTTTGCGCCCCGATCATTCGATGTGGTGACCATACTGGAGGTGCTGGAGCATCTGGCAGATCCACCCCTGGCTCTGAGAGAGGGCCTTCGTTCGGCGCGCCGTGCTGTTGTGGTCAGTGTCCCATCGACCGCTGACAAGAACCCGGAACACCTCCACCTGTTCGGCATGGAGCAACTGAAGAACATGGCCGCGGAAGCTGGCGCAGCGCGCACGACCTTTGAACATGTGCTGAATCACCGCATCATGCTGGCTCAAATCCGATGAGGAGCATCGTCAAATATCCCAGAACTCCGCATGTGGATGGTTCTCGGGTGCAGCCCGGCGATGAAGACTTGACAGTTGTTGCAGCGGCCGACCTGGAACGCCTGCCCCTGGTGATCGAAGAGAAGTTGGACGGCTCCAATTGCGGGATTGGCTTCGATACCGATGAGACTCTCGTCTTGCAGAGCCGTGGTCACGTGCTGGCGGGCGGCCCGCGGGAGCGGCAATTCGATCTGCTCAAGCGTTGGGCGAGTTCGCATCGCGAGTCACTCTGGAAGATTCTTGGGAGCCGATACTTGATGTATGGCGAATGGCTTTACGCTCGCCACACAATCTTCTACGACGACCTGCCACATTACTTTCTGGAGTTCGACATGCTGGACCGCGAGACCGGGATATTCCTATCGACAGAGCGCCGCCATGCGCTGCTCGCAGGGTCCCCGGTACATTCGGTGCCGGTACTGGCCAGAGGTGCGGTCCCCGCGTGGGAGAAACTAATAGCCCGATCCCAATGTTCTACGTCTGAGATGATGGAGGGCCTCTACATCAAATGGGAAGCCGATGGACACGTTCTGGGACGCTATAAGTACGTGCGGCGGGAGTTCCTACAGACAGTGGCGGACTCGATGATGCATTGGATGGATCGCCCGATCGAGCCCAACCGGCTGCGCCCCGGGGCGGACCCGTTCCAATGATGTGCCAGTTCTCGCTTCCAGTTCCGGAGCCGCCTGGATGGCGGATTGACTGGGACACTCTGGATCGACACTTCCAGTGGATCCGGGCCATGCGTGGCTGCCCACAGGATCCGGCTTATCACGCCGAAGGCGACGTCTGGGCGCATGTCCAAATGGTGTGCGAAGCGCTCGCCGCGATGGAAGCCTGGCGCGGGCTCCCGTCCGGCGATCGCGAGATCGTATTCGCTGCCGCTCTGCTTCACGATGCTGCAAAACCTTCCTGCACCCGGCACGAGGGTGGTAGGGTCACCAGTCGCGGTCATTCACGGCGCGGCGCCATCCTTGCCCGCCGCATTCTGTGGGAGTTGGGCACGGACTTCGCGGCGCGTGAACAGGTCTGTGGACTCGTCCGGTACCACCAGAGTCCCTTCCATCTGATCAACCGCGCGGATGCTCAACGCGCAGCCTTTCTAATTAGCCACACTGCCAGGTGCGATCTGCTGGCGATGCTGGCGAGGGCCGATGCATTGGGCCGGCAATGTTCAGATCAGTCTTCGATTCTGGAACATGTCGCGCTTTTCGAGGAGTACTGCCGAGAACAAGACTGCCTGCTCACGCCAAGGCGATTCCCATCGGCCCACAGCCGCTTCCTATACTTCCGGTCCGAAGGCCGCGACCCCAACTATCTCGCCTACGATGATTCCCGGTGCCAGGTGACGTTGTTGTCCGGTTTGCCTGGGTCCGGCAAGGATACGTGGATCGCGGAACACTTGAGCGGCTTGCCGGTAGTCTCGCTTGACGCGATTCGCGAAACCCTTGAAGCGGAGCCGACGGGCAATCAGGGCGCGGTCATTCAGGCTGCGCGCGACGAGGCCCGCGCACTTCTCCGCGAGACCCGTGATTTCGCCTGGAATGCTACGAACCTGAGCCGCGACGTACGCTGGCAACTGATCGGCCTTTTCGCCGACTATGGCGCGACGGTTCGTATTGTCTATGTTGAGGCGAGCCCGGCCCGGCTGTTCCCGCAGAATCGGAACCGCGAGGCTGCGGTACATGAGGAAGCTCTGCAGCGAATGATGGAACGATGGGAAGTGCCCGATGCCACCGAGGCCGATGAAGTCGAATGGTGGGTGAACGGCGAGAGAAGGTCGAAGTGAAGCGGTACAAGTCTCGAAATACTCCATGCAAATACACGCCAGGGAGAGAAACTCCCGCGCATGGCCGGCGCGGCCGGGCGCGAGCCCGATTGAGAGATCTCAGCACTTACGCGCATCCCCGGTGTCTTGCCGCAAGAGCGAGCGGCTGCTAGGTCACCTCGCGGCGACGCCTGGGCCACAGCCGGCACACATGTAAGGACCTATGCGCTGGGCGTTGTTGAACTCTCGAGTGCTGGTGGCTGACCACCAGTCAGTCTGCACTTTGCACGGCCCCACCGTCCAGCTTGGGGAATTCGACTCTGAGCAGGAATCTGCACGCCCCCCTGTTTTACTGGGTTTTCGGCCATCCGGTGTGGCCGGGCACCCACCACCAGAATGCCGGAGGGGGATTTGCGCCAACATTCACGGCCCTTTCGGTGGCATCTTGGATCAGGGTTTCTTCGTGCTCTCGTACTCGGTTTCGTCCGCCTGCGGAGCAGCGGCCCGGCGGAAGTGCCAATCTCCGCAACACGCCGGTTTTCCGCTGCAGGTACGCCCCCCTCAGAGTGCGCGGGTCGGCAGGAGCCCTTCCATGACGACTTGCTAAGAAGAAAATGTGCGGTTCCATTTTGGAATCAGTGGCTTACGCTCGACCACGGAAGGCTTGGCGTTCGCCTCTGCGTGCCTCCGCAATTCCCGGAGACCCTGCGGCGCTGGAGTCCTCCCGTTCCGACTACCAGCCGACGTCGAAGGGACCACGTCGAGAAGATGCCCGCTCCGGTCAAACGCCCAAGTACCCGCCAAGTGGGCATTTCTACAAATTCTCGCGCAAAGCCGGAAATTCACCGTGGATTGAAAATTCGGACTCTAGCGCCTACAATGTCAATGAAAGGCGACTTCGTTATTGCGTTCTTTCGTCAATTGACTATGAGCTAAACAGCAGCGAAAGGTCACGAGCGCCATGCCCAAAGCACCGTCCCGAAGGAAGAAGGCCGATGCCCAGACTTCCGTCATCTCACTCCCCATTCTGAACAAGCAGGGAATGGCAGGACTCACGCCGATGAACTTCCGGGTCTCTCCCCACTTTCATCGCGAGTTCAAGCTTTACGCGGTCCAGCACGGGATGAGCATGGTGTCCCTCCTTCAGGAGTCATTTCGTCTGATGAAGGAAAGACGCACGAAATGAATGTGCCGTCGCTACGATCACTGAAAACAGGTGCGTTAACCCTTGCGAATCGAGGCACTCGAGCCCGTGTTTTCTCACGACCGACCGCGACTCGCTCTCTTCCACCACAAGAATGCAAAGTCTATACACCACAACTTCTCGCAGAAGCGATGGTCTGCGCCATCAACCCCCAGCCAGACGATCTCTGGCTCGATCCCTGTATGGGCCCAGGGGCGTTTATCTCGGCGCTTCGCAATAACGGCCTCACCAAGAAGCGCATCGTTGGTGTAGATATTGACGCCAGTCCGAGTGCGGAGGACGAAGCGGCGACTACCGTCCGCGGCGTCGATTTCTTCGACTGGTGTGCTTCGACGAAGAAGCGCTTTACGAAGGTCGTCGCCAATCCACCGTATGTCGCGCTCTGCAAACTGGGAACTGATCTCCAAAAGAGTGTGCAGCAGTTCCATGACTCGCAGGACCCGTCCTTTGCATTGCGCTCGAACTACTGGTGCGCCTTCCTGTCCGCCTGCCTAGGCCTGCTGAAGCCGGATGGCAGCCTTGCGTTTGTTCTGCCGGCCGCTTGGGACTACGCTCTTTATGCTCATGAACTCCGCGAACGAGTGCTCTCGTCATTCAAGTCGGTGGAAGTCCATCGATCGCTCGAGCCGCTGTTTCCCGAAGTAAGGGAAGGCAGAGTGGTGCTCCTGGCCAAAGGATATTTGCAGACACCAGAGCACGCCGGTCGCATTGACCATCCGACAGCGACCTCGTTAATCGCAGCACTCTGCCGTCCCATTCCACAGACCGCTAGGGCCGAGTCCTACGCGTCCACTGCGTGCGATGCCTCCGGCACGCGGTTCGGTGATCTTTTTTCGGTCGGTATCGGGTGTGTGACAGGAGACGTGAACTACTTCCTACTGACAGAATCCCAGCGGCTTGAAAACGATCTGCCCACCAGTGCTCTTCGGCCTGTTGTCTCTAAAGCACGCCACCTCGTGGCGTCCCAGGTAACGAAGGTGATGTGGGACCGACTGAGGCGGGCGGACGAGCGGGTATGGCTCTTCAGCCCGGACGATCATGCAAAGCGGAACAGAGCCGTGCGCGCCTATTTGAGCCTCGGCGAGAACGTCTGCAACCTGGATGGCTATAAGCTCCGCAACAGAGATCCTTGGTACGAAGTTCCCGGAATCCGGTTTGGCATAGGGTTTATGAGTGGCATGACAAGTGTCGGTCCTTGGTTGTCGCTTCGCAGCATGCGCGGCCTTGCCGCCACAAACACGCTGTACGTCATCACCGCGAATGTAACGATGACCATCGATGAACAGGCGGCCTGGGCCCTATCGCTTTTGTCGAGCGAGACTCGCCGTCAGGTCCGGGCCACGTTAAGGCGCTATCCGGATGGACTCGCCAAGTTAGAACCACACGACATCTCAGAGTTGCAGCTATTGCCTCCGAAACGACTTGCAGGCTCCCGCGATGCCTATCATCGTGCGATCACACTGCTACTGTCGGGAGACCCAGGGGCAGCCACAGCGATGGCCGACGCGTCAATCGAACGCCGCCCCAAAGAAACCTTGAAGGTGAGGGACGGTGCTGCCTGATATGTCGCAACCAGCATTGGCGCAATTGCCGGGAGCGGAGTCCCGAACCGACTCCCCAGACGACGCTGTTCTCTCGCGACTACTCGACATCGCTGAGCGCGCGGTTTCGAGCCGCTCCCGAATCCCGGTCTTGTCGTTATGGACCCACATTCCGTCGGTTGCCCTGCTCGCCTCTCACTTGCACCTCAAATGGCCCGGTCGAGTGGATTCGTTGCCGATCACGCCGCGCATCGGATTGTTCCCGTTCTTCGGCTCCGATTTTGAGTTGCTCTCCCAACCCCTCTACGAGGCTCAGGGAGCCCAAACCCAGCGGCAGAGGGCGCGAGCACGACGTCGCAACGCCGCCAGCACTTCCACGAACAGGAGCGATCTCTATCAGGACTGGGAACAAGCACTTGATCGCCGCAGGAACAAGATTGGTTCGTTGATCTTGCCCGCATCATCCTATATCTCGATTGACCGGGTAACCGAGACCGGGCAGATCAAAGCGGGGAACCGAAGCACCATTGGCAAGTTCGCTCCACGGAATGCGCCTCGTCCGCATATTCTTGTACCTGCCAAAGCAGAAGTAACACGCGAACTGGTTCGGGAATTTGACAACCTGGATCTCGTCCTGGTGAATGTTCAAAATATTCGCGGACGACACCTGACGCGGTCCGTGGAGTATTTTCTGTCGCAAATCTCGCCCTCGGTCCCCATGTTGATTCTGGCCTCAAGCCCCGCAGACCTGGTGCTGACGGGTGCACTCAGCCCGCCAGCGGCAAGAACCACCGTCTTCTCGACCCCGATCCCACCCTCGTCCTTCGAGGTGAAGGCGGTCAATCGGGACCGCCCGCAGCGTGAACGCCAACTCTGCTTCGCACTCGACGGTTTGGAAACCCGTTCCCAGTTGCTCGAACGACTGGTGGTTCAAGCTAAGCGAACGTGGTGGGCGACGCGCCAATCACTCTCCCATGACATACCGAGGGAGGCCGTTGCCTTCGAGGCGTTATGCGCCGACATGACCTCACGTCTCCCCGGAGAGGAACTGGAACTCTTGTCTGAAGTCCGACGATTGATCGCAGAGGAATCTGCGGCCACCGAACTCAGGCACGAACGCCGTCAGGCCGTCGTCGATGCCGCTTTGAATGATGGTGGATCTCGTACCGTACTGATCATCGTGCGTACCGACGCTTCGGCGGACGGCCTTCGCCTCTCGATTGCGACCGAACTGGGAGTCGCTGTGCCGGAACTCTCGCAGCTTGGCATTCACGTCGTGACGGTCTTCAGCCCATGGCCGACCACACCCTACGACACCTGCATAGCCGCGGGATATTTCGGCACCAATACGATCGACATGCTCTTTGCGAGCCGAGCCAAGAAGCGAAAGCTCATCATCGATCCGATTGAGGCACGCGTCGCTGTGTGGGACAGTGAGCGGCGCTTCTGCACGGTATCGGACTTGCCGCCCGGAGCGCTTGAGTCACTGCGCATCTTGACACGGATGCTGGAACCCCATGCCTGTCCATCGAGTGATCCCATTTCTTTGTCGTCTCTCTTCCCGGAGCGTCCCTCTTCGGCCGCGCCGGCAACGCACTCGGAGTCTTCAGGCAAGCCACTCCACGTGTGCATTTGTTTTGCAGATGGCTCTACCCGCCAGGTTCCAGCCAACTCCCGCTTCGAGGTGTTGGGCAGGAAGCGGCTTCAGCTTCAGAGCGTAACCGCCAAGGATCTTTCTGCCGGTGATCAGGTGGTGCTGCTTCACGATGATGAACGCGCAGCCTTCTCCGAGAAGTTGCTGCACCTTCTCGACCAGGGTAAATTTCTCAAAGGAAGCAGCACGCGATCCTCGTGGCTGAGTATCATCCGTCTGGTTCGCGCTCAAACCTCTATCTCGGCTACGGCGATCAAGCGGAAGCTCGAAGACGCAGGCGTATGTGTCCATGTCACCACGGTGAACTCGTGGCTTCCGTCCACTGCCGAAGACGACTGCGGGATACCGGAGACGCTCCCGGTATTCCTCGCCTTTGCCTCTGCCCTTGGCATTGCTTTACCTCAGGACACTCTGAAGCAGTGGTTTGCCGACATCCATCGCCTGCGTGTGGATCACCGCAAGATCGGCAGGCAACTCGCCAGGGCTATCCGTGGTGCTTACCTGAGCCGACTTGATCCCGTCACGCTTGCACGCATGGAACGGGAGTGGGGACTTCAAGCGAAGATGCTGCTTGAAGCGGCGCGAGTTGCCGTTGTAGATGATGTCATACCCTTTACCCAGTGAGGCAACGTGATCGACGATCAAGTCTATAACCGTTTTGCCCGTGCTCTCGCCGAAAGCATTCGCTCGCGGGCGAAGGGGATCGACGACGATAGCGCCCGGATCGTGAGCACCCGGCCGCAGGAACATGTCCTTTCCGGTTTCCTGACGCCTCATGATGTTCCGGCCCCCCCGCAGCGCGCGGATGACACCGAAGCTGATGCCGAAATCGATGATCTTCCGAAAGACTCTGCCTTCGAATTGACCTCCCTCGGGCTGGAGTTTATGGCGGACCGAGCGTCGCTTGCAGCGCATACGGCTCTCTCCGTGACGCTCGAACTGAACGTGTATGTGCGCGTTGTTCCCACATGGTCGGAGCAGAAACAATTCGGCACATGGCAACGAGACCGCGCACCCGGGCAAGCACCCACTACGAAGTCCCAAGCGCTCGTCGCCGCTTGGCGGCGGTTTCAGATCGCGCCGTTTGACGTGACCGTGACGGTGGCAGACGTGCTGCGTATCAAGCGCCAGCGCATCGATGTGTCGCCCCTGATCCGGCTCTCCGCTACCGAGTCTGCCCACCACTCCCTCTATTCTGCTCGCCACGCTATTCACGCTACCGAGGCTGAGCTTGCGACAGAAGTAGCCTTTAGCGCAGCAACCACTCGCGCTCATCCGCACGCATTCACATCCGCTTGGAGCGCATCGGTGGACGTTCGGTTAATCAACGTGCCGACCGAGCCGAATCAGGTGCGTTTGGCCGTCCGCGTCATCAACGAGACGGCAGCGCCGGGGCGGGCGCAAGTCGATTTTGTTGATCCCAATCTGTACGGCGTCCGGATATCCGTGGGTGTTCCCGGCACCGTGCATAGGCCCACCGTCTTTCAGGAACTTCCCGCCAGTTTCAGATACGACCGCATGATGCCAGGCGTCGGAATCAATGCCCACGTTGAATCGAATGAAAAGGATTCCGTTGTACACCTGATCGCGGAAAGTGTACCGGTCACGGAAACTCCCCGGCTTGAGGCACGCGAATTCGGCGATGCCGACCCGACGTTCGCTGATCTCATGATCGATCCACTTCCGGTGCTCGATGCACTGGCGCGTCGCATGGATACGTACGACCGCGAGCAGTGGGCCGCAAAAATCGCGACCCTCTCCGGTCTCGAACGTGCCGAAGCTGATCAATCCAGACAGGAGTTCCGAGCCGAGATCGCGCGCTACAGACGCGGCGTCACGTTGCTTAGAAATGACACCTACCCGCATGTGCTCCGGGCATTCTGCCTGATGAATGAGTCCATGCGCACAGCGAACAAGGCCCATCAGCGCTGGCGTCTCTTTCAGATTGCGTTCATCGTGTCGCTGCTACCGGAGCTGACTTCGCGGGAGTATCCCGCGCTGAAGCGGGAAGACGACGGCCGAGTTGATCTCCTGTGGTTTGCGGCGGGCGGCGGCAAGACCGAAGCCTTCATGGGGATTATTCTCTGGCAGGCGTTTTTTGATCGCCTACGTGGGAAACGGTTCGGCAACACCGCATTTGTTCGGTTTCCGCTCCGCCTGCTGACCTTCCAGCAATTACAGCGACTGGGGCGGACACTGGCATGCGCGGACGTTGTAAGGAAGAACGCCGGGCTCAAAGGTGCGCGCTTCAGTATCGGATATCTTGTCGGCGGAACCGTGACGCCGAACCGGATCGATGACGATATGCACAAGCGCTTTACCCGCCAGGGCGTTGACCCCAAGTACAAACGAATCTTTGCCTGCCCGCTCTGCGGCGGGCCGGTCACTATCGCCTATAACGAACCACTGAAGCTCATCGAGCATCACTGCGCCTCCGCAAATTGTTCTGCCTCCGCCGAGCGGTTACCCGTTTATGTCACCGACCGAGACATCTACCGCTATCTTCCGACGGTCATCGTCTCTACGGTCGATAAGCTGGCGCTCCTTGGCCAGAATCAACGCTTTTCAAACCTGTTTGGCCGGGTGGACCTGATCTGTGGCATGCATGGTGCCAGCTTCGGGAAGACCAACGAACTGTGCGAGGCCGCGGCCGCCTTCAGCCGCGGGGAGCGTCCGAAAATGTGTGCGGGGACGGGCGTCTTTTACCCGCCGTTTCACGATCCGGCGCCCGCTATACTCGTGCAAGACGAGTTGCACCTGCTCAATGAGGAGCTTGGCACGTTTGATGCCCACTATGAAACCGGCGTCATTGCCCTTTGCAAGAGCTTGAACGCTGCTGCCTGGAAGGTAATTGGTGCGACCGCAACGATACAGGATTTCAACCGCCAAGCCTGGGAGCTCTACCTGCGAGGGTCACGTCAGTTCCCAGCGCATGGGCCCGCTTCTGACGATTCGTTCTACTACCACCCCAACCCAGAGCGCTGTGGGCGCATTTTCGTCGGGCTGCTCGGCGTTGGGCGAAAGCACACGCCTGCCGTTACCAAAGCCCTGTCGATCTTTTACCAAGAAGTGCAAAAGGCACGTGAATTGATCGTTCGTGATCCCGCCGCAGCGGCGAGAATCTACGGCACCGCTGGGCTCACAAAGCAGGAGACCGACCACCTCCTGTTTCTGTACGAACTGGCGCTCACGTATGTGCTCACCCGAAAAGGCTCTGACCAAGTGGCCGAAGCGATCGAATCGAGGGTCCGGCGGGAACTGCAAGACACCTGCCCGCAGCACGGCGACTTACTCCTTGAAATGTTCAACGGCGGAGTGGATGTCTCGCACATGATCACGGCGATGGATGAGCTCAAGGCAACGACGAGCGACGGCGATCCTAGTACCCGTATCCGGGGTGTGGTTACGACGAATATCATTGGCCACGGCGTCGATGTGGACCGTTTTAACGTGATCTTATTCGCCGGCTTTACCCGCCTCGTTGCTGAATACATTCAGGCGTCGGCTCGCGTTGGACGACGTTTTCCGGGGATCTCGATTTTTGTGCCCACACCCCAAAGTGAGCGGGATCGAAGCATCTTCGGTCGCTTTGCCAAGTTCCACCAATACCTCGACCGCCTCGTCGATCCAGCCGCCGTCACGCGATGGCCGCTTCCCGCCATGCGCCGCACTATGCCAGGACTGTTGTGCGGTTACCTGATGGGTGTTGCCGCCGCCTCACTCGGAAAGCCCCTGTCCACCGTGGAGGCTGTACGCGACTCCCAGGGCGATGCGAATGGTGAAGCACTGACGCAAGATGCCGTCGTGAAGTGGATGCTGGGTGCGTATGGCTGTGAATTCGCGCCATCGGCTCAATACCGCGAACAACTGGAGCGCGCGGTCAAGAATGCGTATAGCTCCGTCGTCAACGTGCCTCCTCAGCGCGGGAGGTTCAAGCCGCTCAACATGCACCTGGAGGCAATGAATAGTTTGCGCGATGTCGATGAGCCCGCGTTCATTCGGATTGCCAACTCAGACGAAGCCAAAGCACTCAAGAGGTTGATCGATGGCTAGCCACCCGACCCCACCGGAGCAACACCACGACGGCGAGCAGAGTTCGGAACGCTCACTCAAGATGCAGCGCGGGGTGTCGCAACTCCTTTTTAACTACCTGCCTTACCGGACGGTCGATTGGGAGGATGGTCTCGCGATCGTGCAGCTCGGCAACGTGCGGCTTTCGAGTGTGTGGGAAGAGGATCGAAAGACCACACTACTCAAGGAGATCGGAGAGGCCTTCCATCGCTGGCAGGCGCGCGGCGGGCGTGTCGATCCCGCGTTCCCTGCGGTCCACGAGAGTGAACGATTCACGGTGGGTGCCCCCGCCGAAATCGATGCGTCGGTCATGCAAGCCGCGCTGATTTGCCAGCGCTGCGGCCAAATTCTCTTTCAAAAGAAATACGGTGGACCCGGTGCCGTTCGCTGTACCAACTCCGAGTGCCAAAGCCCGCGTGTCCACCAAATGCCCTTCGTGTTCGTGCACGGTTGCGGTGAACTCGTGCCCATCACCGAGTGGATTCCCGCGACCAAACAGGACCCTGACGGCGGGCCACTGGCGCCGACAAGCCACCCGATTCGGTGCTCCCAGTGCCATAGCGGCGATCACCTCTTCATTCCCGGACGTTCTGAACGTGTGAAGGACATGAAAGTCCTCTGCCGCAAGTGCAACATTCTCGTCCTGGACCGATTTACATGCCGTTGCCATCGTTGCTTGAAGCGCTTCAACAAGGAACCCCCGGAGGCGGCGCACGGGCGAACGGGGACCATCGTAGCGGCGCTTGCGATGCGCCTGGCACGCTATAGCGCAAGCGACACCTACTATCCACAGACGTTGTCTATTCTCCGCCTCGACCGCCCGCAGCTTAGAACCGCGGACGATCAACTCTCATCGACGCTGTTCAAAATGCTTCCGCCCTCACGCCGTCCCGATGCGAATGTTTCGGCGGCGGACAGCATCAAGGCCCTGACCGATCGGCTCAAGGCAGCCGAGGCCCTTGGGGACCGCGACGAACAGCAACGGTTGCAGAAGCGGATCGTCGATATCGCTATGGGCAAGGTCTCCGCCCCTTCGCCGTCCGAGCAGGGACTATTGCAAAACGTCTCGCCCGACACCGAGAAGGCCATCAAAGAGAGCCTTGCGTTTCGCGGCACGGTGACCACGGTGCCCGTCGAAGAAAAGGTCCAAACGCTCATCCCCGAAATCCAGCGACTGAAAACTGCGTTGGGATTGGACGAAGTCCTGTACGTTGACGACCTGCCGGTGATCACCGCAACCTACGGATACACGCGGCGTCACTTCGAACCGACCTACGAGGAACTCAACGCTAGAAACCTCCCTGTCGAAATACGCTCCTTCCCGGCCGTTCAGAAATTCGCAGCGCAGGCCTTGGGCCGTACGGATCTCGTCGGCACGATTCCGATTCTCGCCCGCGAAGGCGAGCATGAAGGCATATTTCTCTCGCTGCGTCCCGACCTCGTCATTCGTTGGCTCGAGGCAAATGGCATCGCGCTTCCCAATCCTGAACTTCCGGGCATCGCCCGCATCATCGCTGCGCTCGAGCCCGTAGAACACGATCGCTTCCTGGATGACATCTGGGCCCTGCCGATCCGGCGACTCGTCTACGGACTCATTCATAGCCTCTCGCATGCGGCGATGCGCGCCATCACCCGTTACGCCGGCATAGACCGCACGTCCGTCGCCGAATACATTTTCCTGCCGCTGCTGGGCTTCGTCGTGTACGACAACTCCAGCAGTTTCAAGCTCGGGGGCATCGCGACGCTCGTTCGGGACCATCTTGCCGCATTCCTGCAGAACATCTCCAACGAAGCCGTGGAATGTCTCTATGACCCTGACTGCACCGATCACAGCGGCGCGTGCCATGGGTGCCTTCATTCCCCCGAAATTTCCTGCCGTACTTTCAATCACGGTCTTTCAAGAGCCTTCCTCACGGGCGGCCACACACCATGGGCCGACGCATCGATTGACACCACAACGGTGGGTTTCTGGGAAGTCGTAGGGCGCACCGCATGAAGGATTACGTACATGCGGTGAGGAACTACCCCTGGCTCTTCGATGCGATTGAATCCGCTGTGGCCACTCTGCCGGATGAAGCTACCGACGATGGGTACAGGTTGTTCCGGGGACTGCGGACCTCAACGGGCCGCCCCATAGCGGACAGTGAAGCGCTGATCGCGCTAAACGCCCTTTGCGACCTCGGAGTCGTAAAGCGCCGTGGCGCGCGGTATGATCTCGACAAGCAGCGGTGGTTCGAAACGCAGCAGCTTCGTGAAGGGATTAAGTCCGCCATCGCAATTCTTGCGGACGAATCACAGAGCGCCAGTGCAGACGCACATCTTTGTGTCTCGCTCCCGCCGACGTTGGCTCCCGCCGCCCAGCATGTTATCCGCGAAAGCTCAACCGATTTGCGCAGTGGCATGTTGGACGTAATCGTAGGTGCTCAGGAGTCGTTACTCATCGCTTCTCCATTCTGGGATGCGGGAACAAGCGAAGAAATCGCTACGCTCGCCAAGAAGAGGCTAGCGGGCGGCGTGAGCGTCACGATTCTTGGCCGATTCAGCCGGGATTTGCCCGTTGCCGTCCGCGCTGGACTCAGTAAGATCGCCACGGTCCCCAACTGCTCCGTCCTTTCGTGGTTCGAAGGGAGTGGAAACGACACCCGGACTTTCCACTTCAAAGCCATCAGCGCAGATCGCGGGACGCGAGGGTACCTTGGTAGTGCCAACATGACCGTTTCAAGCCTCGGTCTCGGATGGAGCTGGGCGTCGTGTTGACCGGCAAAGTAGCGGAGAACCTGGATAGAGTGCTCAGAGTCGTCTTGACTTTGGCCTCTCCGATATCACTCTGAAAAGGGTGGCAGATACTCCGAGAGTCCGAGAGGACGGTTTCGGCCGCTGAACCGGGCGGGCTCGGAGCGGAACGCGCTCGTTTCGCACTGTAGCGGAAAATGTAGCGACTCTACCTCAAAAGTGGTCGCTAAAGTGCATAAATGAGGCTCTGGACCGGTCGGCCTAATATCCACGCAAGCGATTGATATATAGCAACTTATATCAGCATGTAGCAAGGCCGCACGAACCCAATCGGCCTTCTGTTAACCGAAGGGTTGTAGGTTCGAGTCCTACCTGAGGAGCCAATTTAAGTCCTTCCTTTTCAACGTATCCCTTACAGAACACGCCAGTTGCCGTGGCGCGCCCGCGCGACGGCCGGAAACGTGAATTACCCATCCTTGCTCGAATTTACCCATCCGTGGACGGCGGCGTATGGTCCGAAAACTGGATCTGCTTGATTTGGCGGTGCCTCGACTGCGCGCTTGAAGCTCGCGATAATCAGCTAACGAGATGCCGAGAGTACTGGATCCATTCCGGTTCGTGCTTATCGCTGTGGCCGGATGGATGAACCAACACCAATTCCAGATCATCGATTACCTTCGTGAGGAGAACCGGGTTCTTCGCGAACAGCTGGGTGAAAGGCGCATGCGTTTCAACGACGATCAGCGCCGTCGCCTAGCCGCGAGGGCCAAAGGCCTGGGCCGGAAGCTCCTGGCCGAAGTGGCCACCATCGTCACCCCCGAGACCTTGTTGGCTTGGCACCGGAAACTGATCGCTCAGAAATACGACGGCAGTGGCAAACCTGGCCCGGGGCGGCCTCGCATCGCTGGAGAAATCGAATCCTTGGTGGTTCGAATGGCAGCCGAGAGCCGGGATTGGGGCTATTGAGTTCGCTACTCTGAATTGGCCCCTTTCGATGCTCTGATCTGGCCCCACCTGTAAACCATAAACCGTGTATCTTGTTTTGGGCCTCCGGGCCCAGAAGGAAGGACGGTTTTGAAGAACAGGAGAGCCAAAGTGGAACTATACGAGCAGATCCGGCAGGAGTACGAACATGGGACTGGAACGATCCGGGCGGTAGCCCGGAAATTGGGGGTGCACCGGCGGGAGGTGCGGAAGGCGCTGGCCAGCGCGATGCCGGCGGAACGTAAGGTTCCGGAACGCGAGCGGCCGAAACTGGGAGCGGCGATCCCATTCATCGACGCGATTCTGGAGGCCGACCGCAAGGCGCCCAGAAAGCAGCGGCACACGGCGCACCGGATATGGATGCGACTGCGCCGCGAGAGAGCTGAAGCCGAGGTAGCGGAGTCGACGGTTCGTCAGTATGTGCGCGCCAGGAAGGCTGCCATGGGCCTGCTGGGGCATGAAATCTTTGTGCCGCAATCCTATCAGTTCGGTGGCGAGGCGCAGGTGGATTGGTACGAAGGCTGGGTCGAGTTCGACGGCGAGGCCCGCAAAACCTACGTGTTCTGCTTGCGCAGCATGGCCAGCGGTGGCGCGTTTCACCGGGCGTATCCGCACGCCAATCAGCAAGCGTTTCTGGAAGCGCACGAGCTGGCTTTTGCCTATTTTGGCGGTGTGTTTCGTGTTTTGCGTTACGACAATCTGAAAAGCGCCGTAAAGAAAATTCTGCGCGGCCATCAACGAGAAGAGACCGCGCGGTTCATCGGTTTTCGCTCGCACTGGGGATTCGCAGCGGACTTCTGTACGCCAGGCGAGGGACACGAAAAAGGAGGTGTGGAGGGCGAAGGGGGCCAGTTCCGGCGGAACTATCTGGTGCCTGTGCCGAGAGTGCAGCACCTGGAGGAGTTGAACCTGCTGCTGGCGGCGGGATCGCGCGAGGAGCAGAAGCGGGTGATCCAGGGCCGCACGCAATCGATCGGCGCGGGGATGATCGCCGAACGGGAATATCTTCTGCCTCTGGCCGAAGAGGGCTTCGATCTGGCCTCGCTGCATTTTCCGGAGATCAATGCCAGTGGGTGCGCCAAGGCGTTGACGAACTTCTATTCGGCGCCATTGCCGGTGGGCACTTCGGTTCAGGTGAAGGTCTATTCGGCATACGTGGAGATCTGGCATCAGGCCAAGTGTGTAGCCCGGCACGAGCGCTGCTACGAGCGGCATAAGAAGGTGCTGGAACTGGAGCATTACCTGGACGCGCTGACGAAGAAGCCGGGGGCGCTGGCCGGTTCGACGGCGCTGGAGCAGTGCCGCGCACAAGGACGCTGGCCCGCCAGTTTCGATCAGTTCTGGGGACTGCTGAAAGAACGGGAGGGCAAGCAGGCCGGAACGCGAGCCATGATCGACGTTCTGCTGCTGGGCCGCGAGTATGGCGCGGCGCCAATGCGTCAAGCGGTAGAGGAGGCATTGGAATTGGGATGTTCGAACGTTGGGGCGATCCGCTATCTGTTGAATGTCCACAACCTGCAGCAGCAGCCAACGGCCAAAGCGGTAGATATCGGGGTGTTGAGCCGTTATGACCGGCCGCAGCCGAGTCTGGAAGACTACGAACGGTTACGGCCGAACTGGGCGGCGACGGAGGTGATCCAATGAGCGCCACCAAGCCGGTCCTGCAGGCGGCAATCCAGCAGTATGCCAAGCAGCTGCGCTTGCCCACGCTGGGCGATCAGTTTGCGCGCCTGGCCGAAGAAGCGGTGAAAGAGAAGCAATCGCACCTTAGTTATCTAGAGGCGCTGCTGGAAGCGGAAGTAGAGGAACGAGATCACCGGGCGGTGGCGCGGAGGATTCAGGAAGCGCGCTTTCCGGCGGTGAAGACGCTGGAGGAGTTCGATTTCCAGGTGGTGCCGCATATTTCCGTGGCGGTGATGCGGAATCTGAGCGAGGGCGGATATCTGACGCGCAAGGAGCCGGTCATTTTTCTGGGTGAAACGGGGACGGGGAAGACGCACTTGGCAACTGCGTTGGCGGTGGCCGCCTGCCGGCAGCACAAGCGGGTGCGGTTTACGACGGCGGCGGAAATGGTGACCGAGCTGATCGAAGCCAAGAACCAACTGGAACTAACGCGCGTGCGGAATCGCTGGACGCGCTACGACCTGATCGTAATCGATGAGCTGGGTTACGTGGTCATGCCGGATGCCGCGGCGGAGTTGTTGTTTCAGGTCATCGCGGGACGCGCCGAGCGATCGGCGGTGATTGTGACAACGAACTTACCCTTCTCCGAATGGACCACGAAGTTTCCCAATGCGCGGTTATGCAAGGCGATGCTGGACCGGCTGACGGACCAGGCCAACATCATTGAGACCGGGGACGAATCCTACCGGTTCCGCAGAACGCTGGCGAAGAAAGGCGGCAAAGCATGAATCGCCAGCGGTGGTACTACGCGCACCTTCGTTGGGCCGTGATGGTGGAGGGCAAAGAAGGGCTACGCCACTGGGAGGAGGTGGCACACATCTTTCTGAGTAACGATCAGGATACGGCATTCCAGCGGGCGCTGGAGATCGGCCACCAGGCCGAGCGCAGCCATGACGAAGGACGGCGGTGGGTGGAAAGCAGGCTGGCCCAGGTTGTCAAGCTTGATTGTCTGGGCGCCGATCAGACGGAGTTTCAGGTCGTGCTGGGATCGAGCAGGGCGACTGAGCACGTGCCGTTTGAACATATGTTTGATCCGGAGGGGAACGAGCCGGAGTCGCCCTTTTAGCGACCGCTGGGCGGTCAGGCACTGCCGGAATCAGCCTTAAGGACGGTGCCGGCGACCCGTTTTGGCCCTAACTCCAGTCGCCCTACGGGCTCCTTCCGTCAGGGCCAAAACGGGAAGAATTAGGCAAACACCAGGTGGGGCCAGATCAGAGCATCAAAAGGGGCCAAATCAAGTTGACAAACGCAGTAGCCAAGCGCTTAAGGCAGCAGGTTCTGACCCTGCTATTCGGTGGTTGAAATCCATCCGCCCCTGCCAAGTTTACGCCCGTGTAGCTCAGTTGGATCAGAGCGCGACTTTCCGAAAGTCGAGGTCGCAGGTTCGATCCCTGTCACGGTCACCACGGAGCGTAGACCGACTGGCGAGGTGCCCGGCCGTCTACCGGGTTCAGGCGGGTTCGATTCCCGTACGCTCCGCCATAGTTTGGTCCCTGTCTTCTAAGTGGCCAGGAAACTGGATTCTCACTCCAGCAATGCGAGACCGTGCCCCGCCGGGGACGCCAATGGGGGCATCGTCTAGATGGCCAGGATCGATGATTTTCAATCATCGGACGCGAGTTCGAGCCTCGCTGCCCCTACCAGGTTTTGCCTCCGTAGCTCAACTGGATCAGAGCTTTCGGTTCTTACCCGAAAGGTTGCAGGTTCGAGTCCTGCCGGGGGCACCAGGCTATTCTCGGGTAGCAAAATTGGCAATGCGCCTGACTGTTAATCAGGAGATATGCAGGTTCGAGTCCTGCCCCGAGAGCCAAGGTTGGCCCGCGAAAGTTACGGTGACTGGGGAGCCTTATAAGCTCCGAAGCTCCAGATCAGAGCGCAGGCTGGGTTCGACTCCCAGCGCGGGCACCATGCCGGGTAGCTGGGCTAGTGGCCCAGGTCGGTCCTACAAACCGAAACAGACAGGTGCGATCCCTGTGCCCGGTACCAAGTTATGCGCCGGTACCACTGAGAGAACGTGGACTCGCCTTTTAAGCGAGACGCAGCCATGGCGGGAATGGCCCGGCGCACCAGAGGTCTTTATGTCTCTCAATCGTCTAGTGCTCTGCATCAATGCGAGCTATGAGCCAGTGAACATTATCACCGCGCGCCGAGCGATCATCATGGTTTCGAAGGGCGTGGCGCTCGTGGAAGAAGTGTCTCAGTACTTAGTGCGAACCAGCCGGATCAGCGTCCCGGTCCCGAACGTGATCCGGCTGGTGCGGTACCGGCGTGTGCCACGGCAGAACCGATCGGTCTCCCGGAAAGGGATTCTGCTTCGGGATGGGTTCACGTGCCAGTACTGCCACAGCAAACTGCCGGCGGGGGATCTTACCTTCTCCGAGAGCGCCCCGGCGTACGCGCTGGCGCCGAAGCAAGCCTTGGCGCAGTACGCGGCCACTGGTTGTTTCGGACGGACCTTCTACGCAACGGCAGATGAGCAACTGACGCGCGTCCTCGAACTGTGCGATGCCGTGGATGCGGAGTTTGTGGCCCGAGTGGCGATCTACAGCCGGACCCGGTCGTTCATGAAGGACATGCCGGCATTGCTGTGCGCCTGGCTGTCCGCGCGCGAACCGCGGCTGCACGAAGCCGTTTTCGCGCGCGTGATCGACAACACGCGCATGCTGCGGACGTACGTTCAGATTCTGCGTTCCGGAGTGGTTGGCCGGAAGTCGTTGGGAACTGCTCCCAAGCGGCTGGTGAGCGAGTGGCTCGCCAGCCGCGACGAGGACGCCCTGTTCAGCGGCAGCGCGGGGCAGAGTCCGTCGCTCTCCGACATTGTAAGGATGGTCCACCCCAAGCCGGCTGGACCGATGCGGGAGGCGTTCTACGGCTACATGCTCGGCCGGTCTCACGATGCGAATGCGTTGCCGAAGCTGGTGATGCAGTTCGAGCAGTTCAAGGCCGGTGATGCAGTGGACGTTCCCGACCTTCCGTTCATGCTGCTGTCGGCGCTGCCGCTTTCCCAAAAAGATTGGGTGAGCATCGCGAAGAACGCTTCGTGGCAGACCACGCGCATGAACCTCAACACTTTCGCCCGGCACGCTGTATTCGAAGACCATGGCCTGGCGGACCTCATCGCGGCACGTTTGCGCGATGCAGGTCAGATTCAGCGGGCGCGAGTGTTCCCGTACCAGCTTCTGACTGCCTATCGGAACTGCGATGCGGCGATACCGGAGGAGGTGCGGAACGCTCTGCAGGACGCGATGGAACTGGCGATCGCGAATGTGCCGTCGATTGAGGGCCGTGTGGTCGTGTGTCCCGATGTTTCGGGTTCCATGGCCAGCCCCGTAACCGGGCATCGGCGCGGCTCGACGACCAGCGTGCGGTGCATCGATGTGGCGGCACTGGTCGGTGCCTCGGTGTTGCGGAAGAACCCGGCCGCGACCGTGCTGCCGTTCGAACAGGCGGTCGTTTCGGTGGATCTGAATTCGCGCGACAGCGTGATGACGAACGCCGGACGGCTGGCTTCGATCGGCGGGGGCGGCACGAACTGCAGCGCCCCGGTCCGTCTTCTGAATCAGAGGAAGGAGAAGGCGGATCTGGTCATCTTCCTCTCGGATAGCGAGTCGTGGGTAGATCAGGGGCGCGGGCGCGGGACTGCCCTGTTGGCCGAGTGGTCGGAATTTCGGCAACGGAATCCGAAGGCTCGCCTGGTTTGCCTGGATGTCCAGCCGAACCAGACGACGCAGGCCGGCGAGCGTGCGGACATCTTGAACATTGGGGGATTCTCCGATCAGGTGTTCGAAGTGATCTCGGCGTTCGCTTCGGGGCAACTTGAGGCGGACCACTGGATCGCGCGTATCGAAGCAGTGTCTGTTTGATGCAAAGGGGCCGAATGCTGGCGGGACTACATCTCAAACATGTCATGTCTCGACAAAGAACCTTGTCGGCCCCTTCGATGTTGGTTGGGGAATCGCGGCGGGAGCCGGGAAACTCTCGCGCGGTGTTCTCCAGCATGGAAAGCCTGTGGCGAATGCCGAAGGAACTACATGGCTCATAACCCGAAGGTTCCCGGTTCGAGTCCGGGTCGCGCGAACATGACGCGCGGTAGCTCAATGGTAGAGCGTCGACGTTTCTTCAACGATTGTCGCCGCAGGCTTGAAGATTGTGAGTATGCAGGGGCCGAATGCTGGCCGGGACTACATCCTGTCAAGATATCCGTCTCGGCGAATTACATTGTCGGCTTCCAGAAGGATTGCTGGCGAATGCCGGCGGGAGTACATGGTACGCGCTAAAAACGCTAGCGGGTTCGAAACCCGTGACTGAGTCCGCAAAGGGTTCAGTAAGCTCTCGTCAACACTTGTCGCCAGAGCGAAGGGCCTGCGGCGAATGCAGGAGGAACTACATGACGCTGTGGATCCCGGTTCGACTCCGGGCTGCGCCCAACCGGCGGGGTAGTTTAGCGGCAGAACAACGGTGAGACGTTTCTCCACCGATCGTCGCCGCAGGCCAGGATACGAGCTTTGAACAGATTCGCGGCGAATGCCGAAGGAACTACATCGGTCCCCGGTTCGAGTCCGGGCCGCTCCAGCACAACGACGGGGCAGTAGCTCAGTGGGTAGAGCAATGTTTCTTCACCGTTTGTCGTCGCGCATTGCCAGAATAGAGGATATCGATATGTCGGAAACCACATACAACGTGATTGCGCCCGAACACGGCTTGCCGGTGAAGGCGTGGACGAAGGGTGTCCCCCTCGAGGACGCGGCGCGCCAGCAACTGCTAAATGCCGCGCAGCTTCCTTTCGTCTTCAAGTGGATCGCCGCGATGCCGGACGTCCATTGGGGAATCGGCGCAACAGTGGGCAGTGTGATTCCGACCAAGGGCGCGATCATTCCCGCCGCAGTTGGCGTGGATATTGGTTGCGGGATGATGGCGGTCCAGACCAGCCTGAATGCGCGCGATCTCCCGGACAGCCTGCAAGGAATCCGGACGGCGATTGAAACTGCCGTGCCTCATGGCCGGACCAACCACGGCGGCGCTGGCGATCGCGGCGCCTGGGGCGATATTCCGGAACGGAACCAGGGCGTCTGGCAGGCGGAGTTGAAAGTACGGTACGACGCGATCCTGGCCAAGCATCCGAAGCTCGATCGCGGGAACCACGCCAATCACCTCGGTACGCTGGGAACCGGCAACCACTTTATCGAGATCTGCCTTGACGAGGCGGATACAGTCTGGTTCATGCTGCACAGCGGGTCCCGTGGCGTCGGCAATCGCATGGGAAGCTATTTCATCGACCTCGCGCGCAAAGACATGAAGAGATTCTTCATCACTCTTCCGGACGTTGACCTCGCGTATTTCCCGGAGCGTACCGAGCACTTTGACGATTACGTCGAAGCCGTCGAGTGGGCACAGGACTACGCGCAGTGGAACCGGCACCTGATGATGGAACAGGTGGTCGCGAGCGTCCGTAATTCGGGCGACGTGCCGGCCTTTCAGGCCGAGGTGCAGGCGATCAACTGTCACCACAACTACGTGGCGCGCGAATCGCATTTCGGCGAGAACATTCTGGTGACACGCAAAGGCGCGGTGCGGGCGCGCGAGGGCGACATGGGAATCATTCCCGGCAGTATGGGGGCGCGTTCCTACATCGTGCGCGGCAAAGGCAACCCGGAGAGCTTCTGCAGTTGCAGCCATGGCGCGGGGCGGGCAATGTCGCGCAACGAAGCCAAGCGCCGATTTACAGTAGAGGATCACGTGCGGATGACGGAAGGCATCGAATGCCGGAAGGACGAGGACGTGATCGACGAGACGCCGGCGGCCTACAAGTCGATTGACGCGGTAATGGCGGCGCAGGCGGATCTGGTGGAGATCGTACACACGCTCCGGCAGGTGGTCTGCGTAAAAGGGTAGAACAGTTGGGCTCATGATCCTGTTTCCTGGGACCGTGAGCCCAGGAGATAGGGATCGTGATTCGAATCGATGGATCGTTCGGCGAAGGCGGCGGGCAAATCCTGCGAACTTCGCTGGGCCTTTCCCTGGCCACCGGGAAGCCGTTCCGTATTGAGAACATTCGTGCAGGCCGCGAACGGCCGGGATTGCTGCGCCAGCATCTGACGGCGGTTCTGGCCGCGGCCGAGGTTGGCGGCGCTGAGGTCGAAGGGGCCACCCTCGGTTCTACCGCTGTCACCTTCTCGCCCGGCAAGGTGCGGGCGGGCGATTATCGCTTCGCCGTCGGGACGGCGGGAAGCGGCACGCTCGTGTTTCAGACCATACTGCCGGCGCTGCTGACAGCGGACGCGCCGAGCCACATCACAATCGAAGGCGGCACGCACAACTCCGCCGCGCCTCCGTTCGACTTCCTTGAGCGGAGCTTCTTGCCGCTGATCGAGCGGATGGGACCGAAGATTCGGCTGCAGTTCGAGCGCTACGGCTTCTATCCCGCCGGCGGCGGACGCTTCTGCGCGGAGATCGAACCTGCACTGTCTCTCGCGCCACTCCATATCGGCGAGCGCGGCGAAATCGTGTCTCGCCGCATCATCGCAGTCGTCGCGAACCTCCCAGGCCACATCGCTCTGCGTGAGATCGAGACTGCTTCGAGCATGCTCAACTGGAACAGGGACTGTGGCAAGGTCGACCAGACCCGCAACTCGCCCGGACCCGGCAACGTTGTGATGGTCGAGATCGGATCCACGGAAGTTACTGAGATCTTCTCGGCGTTCGGACAGATCGGTGTGAGCGCCGAAAAAGTAGCGTCCATCGCAGCGAAGGATGCGCGCGAATACCTCGTCTCCCGTGCCGCCGCAGGCGAGCATCTGACCGATCAGTTGTTGCTGCCACTGGCGCTCGCCGGAGCGGGATCGTTTACAGCCGAGAAGATCAACATGCACGCACGTACGAATATGGCGGTGATCACGGAGTTTCTGCCGGTGCGGTTCGAGGTGCAGCCGGAAGCGGATTTCACCCGAGTGTGCGTCGCCAGTGAGGCGAACATCTGAAGAAAGATCCCAAGCGATGGCCACCAAATCTCCAGTTCCGTGTCGACTCGCGATTCTGATGGCGCGCGAGGCCCAAGCGGCAGTAATCCTGCGGCGTGGACCTTCCCGATGGGTCGAGTTGATCTTGTGGGATACGAAAGAGGACCGGTTCCAACGCGGGCAATGGTTCCACGGGCGGATCTACGAAGAACGCTGCCACCTTTCGCCGGATGGCACGAAGTTTATCTACTTCGCTTCCAAGTACGGCCACAAACGCGATGCGGACATGCCGGACACGTGGACAGCGATCAGCAAGCCGCCCTATTTCACGGCGCTCGCCCTCTGGCCAGGCACTGGCACGTGGGGCGGCGGAGGGCTCTTCTTGGATAACCAGCTCTTCTGGCGCCCGGACTGGCCCGCCAAACTTCATCCGCGGTTTTCGCTGCATCGTCTTACGGATCTGCTTGACGATGGAGACCGTATTGCAACCTACAAGAAGTTTTTCGAGGAAGAGAAGCTTTTCCGCGATCCCTTGTACCTCCGGTTGCGCCATGGCGGCTGGGAATTGGCGGAACCCGACGGCCAGAGCCAGTTGAGGTGGAAGAGGGCGAATCCGATCCGGAGGGGACAATTGTTGCTCGACCGTTCCTTCAGTCTTCCACGCTATCATCTGGTGTTGACAGACAAACGAGCTGAGCCGCGGGTGTTCGACGCGGATTGGGCAGACTGGGACCAGAGCGGGCGCCTCGTCATCGCCCGTGAGGGGAAGGTGCTTGCAGGAAAGTGGGACCGCCACCGGGGGCTGCGATTCGAAGAACTCGCAGACTTCACCGGTGATTGCACTGAGAGTATCGAAGCTCCGGAATGGGCGCGCCGGTGGTAGGCCGATTGCGACAGACTGAAATGCAAGAACACAACCAGGCACGCCTGATTTCGGTTGTTCGACGGCCAGGAGAACTCGTCGCACTCATCAGCGAGCCAAACGCGGAGGATCCGAAGTCATTCGAGATCAAGTCCATTCCGTTCGACGCGCTAAGTCGTTCGCTACTTCCGCACAAGTCGAGGTTACAGGAGTCCTGGCAACGGCTGGCAAATGCCAACGCTGCGGACTCGGAGACTCTGTATGATGTCCTGATTGTCGCGGTCGAGTCGGTGCCGGACCTCTCACCTGCGACGACTCCACCGCCTCTGCCAACCAACTGGGGCGCCGTGCCGGCCACCCCGAAGGCGACCAGCGCTCATCCCCGTGCCTTCAAAGGTACGAAGCATCAGCCGCCCAAGGGGACCCGGCTCGCTCCATTCGATCTTCGCCCCCATCTGTGCCATCCCGGCTCCGTGCATGCCCTGCTTTCGCCAATGAGAAAGCACCTGCCAGTGGTGCAAGCTCGGCTTGAACAGCACGGCTATTCGAAAGCCATTGTGGAAGCGATCGAGAGCGAGTTTTCCCGCACGGCAAATGTGCGTCACTCCGGCGGCAGAGCGTACTGGACATTGCCTGCGCGGTTCGTCCAGTACATCTGGCCGCTGGTGCGGTGGCGACCCGCCCGCGACGTCTCGGCCTATCTGTCGCTATACGTTGCGCTCGAACTGGAGAGCGACGATCGTCTGCTGTGGGCCGTGAGCCGCTTCGTCGCTCTATCGGACACTGGACACGCCTGCGCCTGGTGCCGACTCGCCACCACATTGCCCCCGCACCGTCGGCTTGCCTTCGTCAGCGTGCTGTTGGAGGTCAAGCCCGACGCAATGCCGCCCGGCTCCCGTGTGGAAACTCACTTGGCGCAAATCAGCGAGTTGTCGGCGGACGACCAGTTTCCTGTCTGGCTGCGCTGCTTCCTGGAGACAATACGGCACGGAGGCGACGTCGAATACCTGATGGCCGGATTCCGTCTGGCGGATCAATTCGGCCTTAACCGCAGCTTCGACAGGGTCGGCGAATGCGCCGACTTTCCTGAGCGGATAGTGGAGGAGATTGGGATCGAACTTGCAGAGGGATGGATCGCTGTGGATCTATGGAGGTCGTGCGGGCACTTTCCTGGCATGGCGGACCTTCTGCGCCAATCGACATGGCGGACTTTTACGTCCGAGGCGGCCGTTCGGTACTTCAGATTCCTGATTGGCCTCGAATACTCCGATTTGAAAGAGGCGGCTCTCCAGCGGAAATGGCGAAGCACTCAGAAGTGGATGCCGCAGTTGGAAGCAGTCGTGGCGAACGCACCCCCGACGCACCAGCAAAAGGCCGCCGAGTATTTCTCTGAGTGGCTGGGATTCTGGGATGACCCACGGATGATCGAAAACCGAACACCTGTCGGCCTCGGTCTGATTCGCCGGCTGGCCGCTCCTCCCTTTGGAACTGGCGATGGAGCATCTCGCGCGTTGGGTTCTATGCTTGAGATCAAGGATGAGGCGATGTTGACGCGCTTCATCTCGGCACCCGACCGGAGCTTTGAGGCACTCGAACGCGCGTGTCGCCGCCAGAATGATGCCAACTTGATTTCATGGGGGCTTCGGTCACTGGTCCAGCACCTGCCAGCCTTTACGGTGGACGCCTTTTGCGCGGCACCGAGGAAGCTGGCGTGCTCCGCCAAAGTCCTTGGCGGCGTCCAGCCTCCTATTCGCGGAGAGATCTGCCGAACGTGCGGAAGTAGTCGCCTGTTCCAAACCGATCCGCTGACCACTGCAATTCGCGATGTCTGCAAAACGATTTCGGACATCTGGGAAGAAGGGTACACGAACCCTATCCCGGCCCGTCTGAAGTTGTGGCTTCAGGGCGACATCCAGCTATCGGCCGGAAGCCTGGAACGGTGCCAGCGCGTGCTAGCGGACAAGCTTGTGTTGACGCGACTCGATGTCATCGAACGCGCCGTGCTCGACCAGTTGAAAGTGGGCCTGCCGGTGCAGAATCTGTCAAAAGGCGGCTCACACGCGTTGCGGCTGCTCGGCGACGTGCGCGAGAATCGGCGCGGCTTGCGCGCTTTTCTCCAGGCCTATTGGTCTGGTGACCGGGAATACTTGGCCCGACACCCCGCTACCCTCGCATGGCACAAGAAGCACAAACCGATCACGCCTGAATTGTGGGAACAAGGTATCCCGTTTGAAGAATCGCAGGGCGGCTTCTCGATACGTGTCGAGCGCGATCCCCTGGAAATTCTAAAGCTCGGCACTTACACGGGCACCTGCCTCGGTGTGGGCGGCCTCTGCTCTGATTCGGCCATCGCCGCACTTCTCGACGTTAATAAGAAGGTGCTCTACGCGCGCGACCGTCGCGGCCGCGTGATTGCCCGCCAGTTGCTTGCTGTCGCGGACGATGACCGGTTAGTGTGCTTCCACGTTTATCCCCTGTCGTCACCTGCATCCGTGAAAGCGGCATTCCGCGAGTACGATTGTGCGTTCTCCCGTGCCTTGAGGGTGCCGCTGTACGAACCTGCAGGGGATGACGACCCGGGCTATCAGGTCAGTTCCGTCCTGTCGGTGTACTGGTGGGACGATGGCAGTTGGGACTTCGACACGGATCAGTAATCACAAATGCTCATCACGATCACCAACACTGCCGAGCAGGCCACAGATCTGGGATTTCTTCTGCACAAGAATCCCGCAAATCTGCATTCCGCAGATCTGGCGTTTGGCAAGGCGTACGTCTTCTATTCCACTGCCACGGACCAGAAATGCACAGCGTGCCTTCTGCTGGAATTGGATCCGGTAGAGCTCGTGCGCGGCGCCCAACAACTGGAGGACTACGTCAACGATCGGCCATATGTCGCCTCGTCGTACCTCACCGTCGCTTTGGGACGGGTATTTGGAACGGCTCTTTCGGGCACGTGCCAAAAGCGGCCGGAACTCGTCGGTGCCAGGCTGCCGCTGGAGATTACGGTAGAGGTCGTCCGGGCGCGGGGCGGAGCTGAAATCCTTCGGAAGCTGTTCGAGCCGCTTGATTATCAGGTTGAATCTGTCGCGATTCCGCTCGACGAGACGTTCCCCGACTGGGGTGAGAGCCGGTATTTTCGACTGACGCTGAAAGCGGCGGTGACGGTTCATGATGCGCTGTCTCACCTTTACGTCCTGCTGCCGGTTCTCGATGAGGAGAAGCACTATTACATCGGTGACGCGGAGGTCGACAAACTACTGCGCCACGGGGAAGGGTGGCTCGGTAAGCATCCGGAACGCCAGCTGATTGTTCAGCGCTATCTGAAGCGACGGTCGTCACTGGTGGACCAGGCCATGGCGAGGCTGCTGAGCGAAGAGGACGCGTCGGTGGAAGCGGTGGAATCGAAAACGGAGCAGGCCGCGCTCGCGGAAAAGGACTTGGAGCGTCCCATGACGCTTCATACGCAGCGCCTGAACCTGGTGGCGACGAGACTCAAGGCCCTGGAGGTTAAAACGATCCTCGATCTCGGCTGCGGCGAAGGGAAACTGCTGCGCCGGTTGTTGGCGGACCGGACGTTCGAGCAGATCACCGGAATGGACGTGAGCCACCATTCGCTCGAAACAGCCTCCTCGCGGCTCCGCCTGGAGCGCATGCCCGAGAGACAGCGGAAGCGAATTCATCTGATGCAGGGCTCCCTCCTGTACCGCGATAAGCGCCTGAGCGGCTTCGACGCCGGGGCGGTCATCGAGGTGATCGAGCATCTGGATCGCCCACGCCTCGTCGCTATGGAGCGTGTGCTATTCGAGTTCGCCCGTCCGCGGCACGTGGTTGTGACTACTCCGAATCGGGAGTACAACGTGTTGTTCCCAACGCTGCCACCTGGAAAGCTGCGGCACGGCGATCACCGTTTCGAGTGGACGCGAGCGGAGTTCGCGGACTGGGCCGGTGCAATCGGTGTCAGGTTTGGCTATCAAGTGAGCTTCGAGCCAGTTGGGCCGGTAGATGAGCAGCACGGAGCGCCGTCGCAGATGGCGGTCTTTTCGTTAACGGCAGGAGGCCGTCAATGAAGACCATCGAAATCCCAGAACTGGCGCTGGTCGCGATGATCGGCGCTTCCGGTTCCGGGAAGTCCACGCTGGCCCGCCGGCTGTTTCTTCCGACTGAAGTACTCTCGTCGGACTTCTTTCGGGGCCTGGTCAGCGACGATGAGAATGACCAGGCATCCACGCACGATGCGTTCGACGCCCTGTACTACATGCTGGAGAAGCGGCTCGCACGCGGGCGGCTGACCGTTGTCGATGCCACGAACGTTCGCGCCGAAGATCGGAAGCGTCTGGTCGAGCACGCGCGGAAGTACCATTGCTTCGCCGTCGCCATCGTAGTGAACACGCCGGAACGAGTCTGCCAGGAGAGGAACAGAACTCGGGCGGATCGCGCCTTTGGCCCGCATGTCGTTCGGAACCAGATCAACGATCTCAAACGCGGACTCCGCGGTCTGGAACGGGACGGCTTTCGGTACGTGCACATTCTCGATGGGTCGGAAGAGATCGAGATTCGGCGTGTACCGCTGTGGAATAACAAGAAGAACGAGGGCGGACCATTCGACATTTTCGGCGACCTGCACGGTTGTGCCGACGAACTCAGATCGGTTCTCACGCAGACTGGTTGGGAGCGATACGACCTACCGGATCAGGACGAGCCTTGGGGCGATGAATGCTGGCGACACCCGTCGGGCCGGCGGGCGATCTTCCTCGGCGATCTTGTGGATCGCGGACCGCATGTCCTCGATACCCTCCGCATCGTGCGGAATATGGTCACCGCGGGAACGGCATTCTGTGTCGCAGGCAACCACGATGTGAAGTTCTTGCGGTGGCTCCGCGGCAAACAGGTGCAGATCAAACATGGCCTGGAGCAGTCGATTGGGGAGGTGGAGTCACTGCCCGCCGAAGCTCGGGCGCGGGTCGCTTCCTTCCTGGATGGATTGATGAGCCACTACGTACTCGATGGCGGGAAACTCGTCGTCGCGCATGCGGGCCTCCGCGAGGAGATGCACGGGCGCGGGTCGGGTGCTGTCCGCGAGTTTTGCCTCTATGGCGAAACGACGGGCGAGACGGATGAGTTCGGTCTGCCGGTCCGCTATAACTGGGCTTCTGAATACCGCGGCAAGGCGACAGTTGTTTACGGCCACACCCCGGTTCCTGAAGCGGAGTGGCTGAACAACACGGTGAATATCGATACCGGCGCCGTGTTCGGCGGCGGCCTCACGGCCCTGCGCTACCCGGAACGGGATTTTGTAACCGTCCCGGCCGCGCGCGAGTATTCCAAACCCATCCGGCCACTGGAGCCGGCCGCGTCCGACTCACGTTCCAGCCAGCAGGTGCTCGACGACGTTCTCGATCTCGAGGACGTCACTGGGAAACGGATCGTGGAAACACGTCTGCACCGGAACATCACCATTCGGGAGGAGAATTCGATTGCGGCGCTGGAAGTGATGAGCCGCTTCGCCACCGATCCGCACTGGATTATCTATTTGCCGCCCACGATGTCGCCAAGCGAGACGTCCTCTCGCGCGGAGTATCTCGAGTATCCGACGGAAGCGCTGGAATACTTCCGCAAGAACGGCGTACAGAAGGTCGTGTGCGAAGAGAAGCACATGGGGTCGAGGGCGGTGGTTGTGGTCTGCCGCAATGCTGAAGCAGCGCAGCAGAGGTTCGGCGTTACCGATGGCCGTGTCGGCGTCTGCTACACCCGAACCGGGCGAGCGTTCTTTCCGGAACCGTCGCAGGAGGCGGAATTCATCGCCCGCGTGCAGCAGGCGGTGTCGAAAGCTGGCTTTTGGGACGAGTTCGGATCTGATTGGTTTTGTCTCGATTGCGAACTGATGCCGTGGTCGGCCAAGGCTCGCGAGTTGATTCAGCGTCAATATGCCGCCGTCGGCGCCGCCGGCGTGGCTTCGCTTGCAGCGGTCCTCAAGATTGTGCAAGAGAGTCCTGCGGCGGCCGGGATGGCGCAAACGTACTCCGAACGCCTGGACCGCGTTCGCAAGTATCGCGAAGCGTATCGTCGGTATTGCTGGCCGGTGGCGTCTCTGGCGGACTATCGCCTGGCGCCCTTCCACCTGCTCGCATCCGAGGGTACGGTGCACACCGACAAGACGAATCGTTGGCATATGGAGACGCTGCACCGCTTGGCGGCATGCGACCCGGCCTTCATACTTGCCACGCCGTTCCTGGAAATTGACCTCACAGACGACGCTGCGGTGAAACAAGCGTCCGAGTGGTGGGAAGCGTTGACCGGCAAGGGCGGCGAGGGCATGGTGGTCAAGCCGCTCGATTTCATCGCGCGAGGCCCGAAAGGACTCGTGCAGCCAGCGATGAAGTGCCGCGGACGCGAATACCTGCGGATCATCTATGGGCCGGAATACACCGCGGACGATCAGTTGCCGAGGCTACGTTCGCGCGGCCTCTCGGGAAAGCGCTCGCTGGCCGCTCGTGAGTTCGCGTTGGGCATCGAAGCGCTGGAACGGTTCGTCGCCCGCGAGCCGCTGCGGCGCGTTCACGAATGCGTATTCGGCGTGCTGGCGCTAGAGAGCGAAGCGGTGGACCCGCGGCTATAGGCGGAACACGTAAAACGGTCGATTCAAAAGGCCAGTAATCCCTTTCTCAGGAATTCAACTTCCTTCGGCTTTGGGCCAGCACTCTCGAATCCCGGGAAACCGCCCCATTGAAGTGCGCGCCGCAAGTAGTCGACGAACGAGAGGCCATGGGGTTCGTTATCAAGCACGGCATCCATCCCCGGGGCCGGCAGCTTCACCGAATATGCCTGCCCACCCGGACAGGGGGCGAGTTCGGCCCTAAAGGGCTGCCCTTCGGCGCCTATTTCCGGCGGCGAGGCATCCCAGGCGCGGAGGACTTGTGAAAACGGTACGATGACAAGCGGGTCGGGGCGCAGCGTTCCGTCATCGGGCGACAATGCAGGTTGCCTTCCAAGCAGCGTCACTGAACCGACGATTTCGAACCAGGTGCGTAACGAAATGGGCATCGTTCCGGCATCTTGTTGCAGCCTTATCATATCTGCCAGCCGCCGTTCAGGAGGCATCAGAGGAGCGGCACGCTCCCTTGCTACGGTGTCCGTCCAGAGCTTCCAGCGTGCCGTGCCAAATGGTATGACGTTATCCTGGTCGCCGGATTCCACTTCAAACTCGTATCCGATTTCGCGCAGCCTCTCAATGATCGTGCTGATGTTCCGTGCTATGCGGTTCATCGTCGCGTAGGCCACGGCCCGGGCGTCCGCAGCATACTGGTCGGCACGCACGCCTGCGCCGAGCGCGACTAATTCGAGCCAGACCTGTCGATGGTCGCCGGCCATGTACCGCTCGTAATACGGCAACGGGCCATAGCTCCGCAACACCTCTATCTTCTCGTCCGCGCCGTCCGGCAAGGGGATTAGTAGCGCGTTTCTCCGTTTACGCGGCGGTAGCGGCCGCCGCTCGCTCTCATACCGCTCCGCGCCGTAGATTTCGATAAGCGCCTGGCGTACCTGGGGGTCGCCCTCAGCGCTAATCGCGGAACGTTTGAGAGTCTGCCTGCACAAAATCGCTTCGGCTGGCACCCACGACCCATGCCAGGCGAACAGTTCCACTCCGTTCCGAAATCCGACCGCTGGTCCGTTTTCGTTGTGTAGCCGGCCTTCGCTATCGCGGAATGCACCCTGCGGCCTGTCACAGAGGATGGCCGCATTCGCGAACGGCCACCACGGTCCGGCATGCTGCACTGTGCGGCGCAATCCATCGTAGGCCACGCTCGCCCGGTCTCCGCAAATGCTCAAGAGGCAGTCGTGCCGAAAAAGCTGTTCAAATCGATAGTCATAGTAGATGCAGGACACGTGCCCGATCCCGCTGTGCCCGGGGATGCCGGGGCCGGCCGAGCGTTGCACGATTTGCGCAATTTCGGTACAGGAACGAATGCCCGCGCGCCCGACTGGCACGGCCGCCTGCTCGATGACGTCGTATTCGCATGGGGAGTCGTTCAGTGAGATGGGTAGACCGGCTTGCAGACTATCAGTGCGCGGCACAGCTACGCCAAACTTGATGCCGCGGTGCAGTCTCGTCTCATGGCGGTTCGCGCAGTGCTCAGGACCTACCGCCTCCACCACCTGTTCCCACGTGCCCAAGCCAAGCCTTTTGCAGACACGATACTGCACTTCTTCGCGGCGCTGCAGGGATTCGGGGGGCAGCATCCAGTTGTGTTCCAAGTAACTACTAAGCTGCTCTGTGACGAGCATGGCCTCTGTCAGGTCATCGAACCAGAGAAAGATCTCCGGCTCCCGCACGCCACCGGCCCGATAGGTGTGACGGACGGCCTCTTCGGCCTGCTCCCGGTCTGCTGGTTTTGTGCTGAAGATCCAGTTGAGCCAGCGGGTCTGGGCGGAGATAACCGCTGCATTCTGTCGTGGCGTCAAAGATCGCATCGGTAGCTTCCACTCAAATCTGGATTACAACTGATTTCGCCGCTCGTGTCCAGATTGCCATTCGAGAGCGCCGCTCTGCTGCGAGGTTTCTGAATGGAGCCCAACTACGATTGAGGACGCCCCTGGTTGCGGCGCACGAAAACCTGACCACTGGCGCTCAGGTCCGCGCCGACAGTCTGACCCGCACGAGCAGGTCGTTGAGTTGCTCGCGGCAGGCGGGCTCATTGGGCAAGCTCGAAGCGACGGCTGCGGTTTCGAGTTGACCCACCAAGCGCTCATACTCGGCCCTGTGAAACTCCAACTCCGCAGCCGCGAGGATGCCCCGCTCGGTGCCGCAGATCTTTCGCGCAATCAGGTCGGGTACTTGAGGCAGGCGAAATTCGTCGTTGAGGCGGACGAGATTCGCCTCGATTTGACCCGTACGCATTAAGTGAATTCCGGTGAGAAGGACCCGGTAGACGTATAGCAGCGGTTTCACGCGGGGTGGGTCTTCTTTCAGGAACAAATCCCACTGGGTGGCTGCGAAACCGAGATAGTGATGGCTGTGATGCCGAGTCACGCAACCTGCCGCGATGTCTCTCAACTCCTGATGCTCAGGTGTCGAATGCACGACCAGCGGCGAATAGAGCTGTTCAAGGACGTAGCCGTTCCTCTTCAGCACCATACCGAAGAATTTGAGAACATCATGAGTCACCATGTCCATCTCGACCCCATCGCGTCGGCCGGAAGACTCAATCGTTCCCCGCTTTGGCAACAGACCCACGGCTTCGGCTGCCGGAAGTACATGGGCGCCCCGCAAGTCATAGTCGGAATCCGGCGACGGAAACCCGTACAGATGCGCGCCGCTCACCGTCGCGAATAGCAATGGATAGGGATGGCGGGCCACCTCAGCGTGTAACAGTTCGTAGTCGATCATGGCCTGTACTCCGCCGAAGTTGCGGCGCGCCGAGCGCGTATCAGGAACTCATTGGCGCGCTCGTAGTCGGGATGTTCCGGCAGTGCCGTAGATCCGAGGGAATCGTCGAGTTCCTTATGGAGTGCGAGCCGCCAGCGCTCGACATCTTCCCAAGGAACGTCGCCTCGGCGTATGGCCAGGAGCCGGTCCCGGTACTCATCCACCCGGAGTGGAACGAAGCCGTGCCGCAGGACGACAACTCCAGACAGCAACAGGCGAATCAAATGCATCACGTGCTTCCACCGGATCTGGCCGTGATTCCGAAGATCCTGTTCCAGCTTCTTAAATTGCGACAGCACGTAAGAGTTGTAGGTGCGATGCACGTATTGGGAGAGAAAGATATGCCGCAAGTCGATCAGTTCCTTGGCCAGCGGGCTGCAGGTCTCTACCAGTGGCGAGTAGAAGCACTCCAGCACGTTCGGATTCGCCTTTAGCGCGAGCCGAATGAACTTCTCGATTTCCCAGTACACCTCTTCGTTATCCGTTTCGAGCTGCTCGGGGACACCGGCCAGCGACCATTCAAGGTCGGCCGGAGGCAGGTAGAATCCGCGGCGGTCTACGTCGGAGCCTTCCTGACTCAGTCCATATGCGGTAGACCCGACGACGCACCTGTAAATCACGTATGGATACAGATCGGAGTTGTCGGGTCCTCCCGGCACTTCATCCTGTACGTGCTTGAATATCGTGAGATCGAGCCGGCGAAAGCTCTCCTCCGGACCATCCGCAAAGCGGACGCGATAGCTGTGCTCCGGTGTGGTCGGGGCATGGGCGACGATGCCCACGCGCCGGCCCGGCCGCGTGAGAACCTTGGTGCCTTCTGGAATGACAAGGTGAACCTGCTTTTCGCGTTCCAATTTCTGCCTGTCTATGAGCTTACAATGTTGGAGTCGATCTTGGCGTGAACCGGTTTCAGACCAGACGGCTCGGCATCAGGTATGAGATCTTTCAGATGGGTTTGCCGAGTTACGCGCGAGAACCTCGCGACCGCAAGCCAGCTCCAGACACACAGCCGCAACCGGACCGCATCGAGCGGGTACCACTCAGGCGCCGGACCACATGCGCGTGGGTCCTCATCTGTCCACTCCCGATTTTTCCAGCTTTAGGAGCCGGAGCGGTTCATTGGGATCGTAATCGAACCCTGCCGAAGCTGACGCCGGCTCTGGCTTGCGCTGTTTGAGTGCCGCGATTCTCAACGCAGCTTCGGTTGGCGGTGTTCGCTGTGACACAGTCTTGCCAATGGTCACCGGCGGGCATGCGGTTTCGCTGGAAACACCAGACTTGGCGCTAGCTCGCTTCGCGATCTTCGCCGTTCGGGCCCGGAGTTTCAGGAAATGATGTATGTTGCTCGGGGATGTGCTCACCTGGCATTCCTCCGCCAGCACGCGGGCGATTTCCATGAAGGTCCGGCCGCGTCGACGCATCTCTTCGATCAGCGCGGCATGTGGATCCAATCGCGAGCGCGGCGGCTTGGCCGGCAGTCTCTCGAGAATCTCGTTGACCTTGTCATCCATCTCAATCCCACCTGAAACGCCCCTGGCAAAAGCCCAGCGGCTCGCCAACGACGTTGAATGTCCGTCGAATGGCGATTGAACGTTCATCGAATATCCATTGAATATTCGTTGAACGTGCATCGAACAGAGCGCGCTGCGCACGCGCCGAAAAACCTAAGCCGCTAGGCTTAGGGATGGTGTCTCTCTCCCTTCAGAACCGCCGTAGGCGCAAACTCCCATCGCTATCCGCGCTCCCCATCCGCATCGATCCTCTGAACGACGATCTCTCGGATGAACCGCCCACCCACAGCAAAAAAGCGCTCTGGCCTCGACGGCTCACGCATGGCGCCCACCCGCTGTGCTGCCAGGTCAGCCAACAGCACCGACAAGCCGCTGCCTCGTACCACGACGTCGTGCGCCACGAAAACCAAACGGATCTCGTCCTCGCCGCCTTCGGCATACAGGAATTGACTCCACGGTAAGACGTACGTCCGCTTCAGCAGAACGATTTCCAGGGCAGCCGTCCGCTCGTCCGGCGCTATCGACCATGGCTTCCCGCTATCGGCTGATACCGCGTTCATGGGTTCTCTCCCTCCTGATCTGCTGCCGCACCTTTTCCGGCAACGACGTCACGAATCGTGCCGGCCTCCTGGCAAGATCGCGCGCGGCCGCCAGCCCGCGAAGCTCGCCTCGCGTGTAACACCGTCTTACTCCCCTCGCCAGTTCTGACGCTGACTTGCGTGCAGCCGAACTCGCAACCGAGGCCCGCAGCCCCACCTTGTCACTCGTGATCACCGTAACGCTTCGCCGCCCGCGTGATGCCGCCACATAGAACAACTCCTTCTGCATGCCGTCGGCAGAGATGATCACTGACTCGACGGTCTTGCCCTGGCTGCGATGCGCCGTTACGGCATAACCGTGCGCGAACTGTCGGAAGTTGGATGGCAGGACACGGCCGTCTTCGAGTGCGATGCGCCCTTGTTCGTTCACCGACGAAACCGTCACGATTTCCCCATTGGTCGCGCGGAATCCCAGATCCCTTCGGTTGGCCGTGAGTAGGAGCCGGTCACCTGCTGCAATTTCGATCCCTCGGCGCTCCATGACATCGAAACTGTTTCCCTGTTGGCCTGTGATCCGCCGTTCTTGGCCGCGTTCATTGCGAACCGTGACGTGGTTCCCGCTCACGCGTACCACCTCAACCGTTTCATCTTTCTCGATCCCTTTTGCTTGCCTGTGGAAGCAGAGGATTTGGCCGGGACGGAAGTTTCGTAACTCCCGTTTCTGCGCGGTACTCCAGCTCAGCGGTACATCGCGCACCGTTTGGACCGCCGCACCCAACCCGCCCGAACGCCTCCGCTCCGCGCGGATCGCCTCGGTCACGCGACCGATCTCCTCGTGCGTGGCGCAGACGACCAATGCGTTCTGCGCCCCGGCCTGCGAATAGGCCTTGGCAACTGCCGCGGCGCGATCAGCCGGCGCAACCTCCCTCACGGCACCGAGGGCGTCCAGCTTCTCGAACCCGCGCTCCGGGTTTCGCCGAAGCTCTTGCATGGCGTCCCGATAATCCGGCGCCTTTTGCCGCTGGACTTCCGTCAGGGCTGCGCTCTTCAGGCGCGATTCTCTTTCCAACACTCGCAACGCGTCGCCCGCCTCGACGCTCTGAATCTGTTTTGTGTCGCCGCTGAATACGATGCGGGCACTGTGACGCTGAGCCAGTTTCAGCAACTCCCCCATCTGGCGGCTGGAGATCATACCGGCTTCGTCCACGATCAAGACCTTGCCACCGAGTGTGGCGTGGATTCGCTGATCCAGTATCAGTCGCTCGACCGTGATAGCGTCCTCGAAACCCACGTTCCGTAGTTCCTCGACCGCGCTCATTGTAGGCGCGACGGCCAGCAACTCACGACCCGCTTCGATTAACTGTCTCCGCACTTCCTGAAGGGTTGCTGTCTTGCCGGTACCGGCAGCACCACAGATGTTCACCGCCAGGTCCCTTGAGGCGAGCACGGCCTCAACAACCCTCCTCTGCTCGGGGCGTAGCCGGTCGGAAGTGGCAATCGCAGCCCCATTACCGAGCGCTTCAAAGCCGCCAACGCCACCGTTGATGGTTTCGATCATGGCGCGCTCCCGGCGGAGACTGGCCACCGTGGCGACTTCGTTGCCCTGGCGAAGGACCTCGCCGCGCACTTCCTGAACCGCGAGCTCCCCTTTCAGCTCAGCCGCACTGACGCGTCCCCGGCCGTGGCGTAGCGCCTCGGTGAGAAGCGCGTGATCGCGCGCCACCGAAACGCGCTCGAACACGTGCTCCTGGGCGTACTGCAGCGACAACTCGGCCGGCTCCAATGGAACCGGCACCTTGGAACTCGATTTCGCCAAGCCTGTCAGCGTCTCGGCTTCCGTGGCGGTTAGCCTCTCGCGCTGACGAGAGCGCATCTCCCTGGTCGAAATCTCGGTCAGCTTATCCGGGCGCGATTCGCGCACCAGCACGGCAACCTCGTTGTCGCTCGGCTGGCGTCCGTTTGTTTCGACGAACTCTCGGATCGCGGCGTCGCGCTGCTGACTCCGCTGACTGAACTTGGCGAGAAGCTCTGCGGAAACACCTGCAATCTCAAAACCGCGGTCCCGCCCCTTGGCGTCGCAGCGGTCCTCGACCTTGTAACCAAGTTCTCGCACTGTGCGGGCGAGCGAATTGCGGTAGACCTCGGTCAGGTAAGCGCGACGCTCGTAGATGCCAGACGCCTGCAAGGCTTTCCATCGACCTTCCGTGCCGTCATAGGTGAGGTTGGCCGCCACCGCGTGCGTGTGAAGCTGGGGATCGAGTTCCCGGCTGCTGTCGTGGTGGTAAACGGCCAGAACGATATTGCCGGTGATTCGATCTGCATCGGCGCCACCCTGCCGTACCCGCGCCGCCGCATAGGATTCGAGTTCTTCGAGAGCCGCCGCAACGGCTGTCTGATGAGCCTGCACCAAGCACGAGTCTCCGCCAAGAATTGCCAGAATCGAAACCGACTTTGGCGCCGAGATCGTGAAATCGTACAGGGATCGCGCCTGGCAGAGCGTCTCTCCGCCGACGCCGACGCGGTCGGCGCCGCGCCGCTGCCGCAGGAACTCTCCAGTTCTGGGATCGAGGCCTTGGCGCAATGCGTCGAAGTCACTGGCATCCACTGGGCCGCTCAGTCCCCCGAGTTCCGCTCCGCGGCCGAGCCATTGGCCAACAACCCGCTCGCCTTCGGCGTAGTAGTCGCTGTGTTCCAGGTGCCTGGATGCGTATCCCTTCCCATCCGACATGGCGCGGATTGTGAGCATTCGCGAGCCTATCGCTTGGACTTGCTCGTCGGGTTCATTGCCGGCGCAGGAGTAGCCGGAACACTTGCGTCGGACGTGCTCTTGGGCGAACCAAGCCACCGCTCCGCCATCATCCCGAGTATCATCCCCAAAAGGAGAGCAAGCGCGCAGAAGCTATGCAGCGACCATCGGTACGCATCGCTAAACGTCCAGGAGAGATTGTCCGCCGCCCGTTTCGCTGCATCCGTGGCGCGCGACACCGCATCTTCGATGTTCTGAACTGCCACGCTTGCTTCCTTCGCCGCGCTTCCATAGGAGCCGCCCAGTTCGCTCGCCACGCGGCCGAACTCTGCCGTCGTGTTCTTCATATCTCTGGCGATTACTGCCAGCGCCTCGGCCGTTTGCGGAATCGTAGACTGAACGAACTGCTGCCGCATATTCTCGGTGACCTTGCCCGCAATCGCTTCCGGGCTGATGCCGTTTGCGATTGTCACAGGCAGTTGGACCAGTCGATCATCGAGAAGCCGATGATATTCTTCACTGGATTCCTGGAACTGATGGATTTCGCCCGCCGCTTCGCGCAAACCACTGTCCAGGTTTTCTCGCTCTGTGGCGATGCGGTTGGGAACCTGGTGCATCAATAGTGTCAGGAACTGCATGGCGCGCAGAATCCGCAGCATCTCGTCGTTTTCGGGGAGTGATCGGCAGTGCCGCATCTCGCGGTAGTAGTCGGCCCGCACTTCTTCCGGCAGGGCGTTTGCGATACGGTCGATGAGGTCCGGCTCCGAGCACTCCGCAGCTTCGACTTCCCGCGTCATGGCAACAGCAGATCCTTCACTTTTTCGAATTCCGAGAACATCCGCCGCCGATAGCTCTGGGATCGCATCACCAGCGAGGCCTTCTGCAATTCCGCGGCGTTGGTCCTTCGAAATGCCACCTCGCCCAGAGTCACACCGTGATTGCGCATCGCGTTCTCCAAATCCGGCAGGCGATAGTCCATCCGGATTACCGCCGGGTGGAAGATCTCCTGAAACTGCAATGCCTGTTGGCTGGTGCGCCAGTAGGTGAATTCGGACTGCTCGCTGAGGCTGTTCTCCACGATCAGATACGCCACCCGGTTCTGGAGTCGGGCTGCCCACGAGAGCACGCTCTCGACGCTGGCGGGGTCGTCCGTCACGATGCCAATCCCCGTGAAAGCGATGCCGGCCTCCGCTACGTCCAGATACATTTTGTCAAACCAATCGTGAGTAATGCGGCCGGAACCGGCGCCCATGTCGGCGAGAATCACCGGCTCCCCATCGGCAAGATGATCGACGAATGTATCGAGAGCCGCGGGAGTATGGATGTTGACCTTCGGTGCCCGCTCGCCGAAGAAATGACCCAGCGAACCACGCGCCTTGTTTTCCGTGTCCAGGTCCAGCAGCGTTACCGGAATCTCGTTTGCGTCGAACCATTCGGCAAGGCCTGTCATGACGCTTGTCTTGCCGACGCCCCCTTTGCCGCCCATGGAGAGAATCACCCGCTTTGCGGCGATCCCTGCGGTCGCGCTAGTCGTTGCTTCCTCGCCTATTGCTGTTGACTTCATGACAACCTCCCTCCCCTCCGCCGAACCACGCACGTTAGCGTCTACAAATCGCCGTAGACGAGAGCCAGTTCGGCCAGAACTGCCTGTAGCGCGGGCTCGGCCAGCGCCGCCGCAAACACGCCCTTTAGACTCTCCCACTCAGCCTCCGCAAAGGTGAACATCACCCCGTCTGCAGGGCGGCGAAACTGAAACTTCACTGGCTGGCCTGGAGTGGTCGTGTCCGCCGAGGCGTGGAAGTGCAGGCCATCCCAAGTCTGCCCCGGCTCGAGTTGTTGCAGCATGGCCACAAATTCCTGGATCTCTGGGTACGGACCGAGCGGATAGACAACGCCGCGGCCATCCATCGCCAGCGCCAATTGAATCTCCCCCTCCGTGCTCACGGAGGCCGTCAGACGCAGATCCTCGGCAGATACCGAAGGAATGGGCGAAGTGAATACAGGTCCTTCATGCCTCACGCGCACCGGGCGGCGTTCGCGAACCCAGTGCCCGCGCGCGGCCAACCGGAACAGGGTGGCCATGTGCGGCTCCAACGCTCGGTTGAGGGCGATCAAGTCGTCCAGCGCCTCGTCGCGCAACGCCACATAAAGGTTGCGGCCGGCGAAAGCGGCCTTCTTCGCATCCGAAGGCTCGCGCAATTCCCGTATCAAACCAGTGACGACCTGCGGAACGAACTCCGGATCGAATTGACGTTCGTTGAACGCAGCGGCATCCGGCACACCAAGGTTGCTTAGATAGTAGCGATCAAGCCCGGTGCCGCGGTCGGTGCGCAGAGCGCGGACCGCAAGCAGTGCTTCCAGCACCGAACAAAATGCTCCAGAGCTCGGCACGGCACGATTCTCGGAGATTGCTTCGCACGCGACCTGCACGTACTGCGCTAGAAAGATCCATTCGGCGCGCGACAAAGGCTGGCGCTGCTCCCATTTCTTACGAATGGCCGCAAGCGAATCGGTCGGGGCCTGCTGCAGTTCGGCGACTTCGAGACGGAAGTCGAGCCGGTCGTCCTTTGCCGACTCCAGAAGAATCTTGGCCACGTCCGAAGTGGAGACAGTTTCGCCACGGTCGTGGGAGATCACCTGCTTGGATCTCTCCAGAAACTCCCGGAGCGCGTCGGAGATGCGGATTGACAAAGTCTGCTGCTGCGGTTTTCGCTCCATTGATCCCTATAGTGGCACAAGATTCGCCATGATGCAATAGTATCGATACATTTGCTTGTATTGTCTGATGGTGTGTGCCATAATCGATTCGTTGGGGGATACATGAATAGTCTTTTGACCGAGCAGGATGTCGCTAAACAACTGCACGTAAGTCTCGCGGCGTTGCGACGTTGGAGGTTGGAAGGGCGAGGGCCTAGGTTTATCAAGGTCGGTTCGTTGGTGCGGTACCGGCCGGAGGAGTTGGAGCAGTGGGTAGCAGCGCAACCTACAGGCGGCTCCTCGGATACTCGGCATCCCGCAGCGAGATTGGATCGGGCTGCACACTCGGCCCGTCTGGGAGCTTGATTAGATACGAATCTTGATCCATACTGAAAAGTATGAGGGTCGGTGAGCGAGGCCAAGTGACAATTCCAAAGGACATTCGCGACCAGTTCGGGCTCGGACCGAATTCTGACGTCGAGTTCCACGTCGAACACGGCTCGATCATCTTGACGAAGGCGCCGAAGAGACTCGAGCTGGACAAGTGGAAGGGCCACTGCAGCGGCAGTCTCGGGGATCTCGGGTATCCTTCCGTCGACGACTTCATCGAGGACGTTCGCGGACGATGATCACCGCCATTGATACAAACGTCTTGCTCGACGTGCTTCTTCCGAACCCCGATTTTTGCGATGCCGCGATGGAGTCGCTCCAGGCTTCCGCCACAGCCGGGTCTTTGGTGGTCTGCGATCTGGTTTACTCCGAACTCTGCGTCCATTTCTCGACCCAGGAAGAGTGCGACGATTTTCTCGCAACCAATGAGATTCGGGTCGAGCCCCTGAGCCGTGCCGCGCATTTCGCCGCCAGCCGCGCGTGGCGGGAATATCGCCGGCAGGGTGGGCCGCGCGTCCGGATTTTGGCCGATTTCCTCGTGGGCGCCCACGCCCAGCTTCAAGCGAGCCGGCTGCTATCGAGAGACCGGGGCTTTTACCGAAAGCTGTTTCCTTCGCTGAATCTCATCGATCCCAGCGAGCGCGCCCTGCCCGAACAGGAGTAACTCCGATGTCTGTCTTCAAGCGCGGCGACGTCTACTGGTATCATTTCCTCTTCGCAGGACGGCATATCCAGGAGTCCGCCAGGACCTCATCCAAAACACTGGCCAAGGCAGCCGAGCAGCATCGGCACAGGGAACTTGAAGAGGGCTTCAATTCCGTGGTTGACGATCGCAGGGAGCGCATCCGCACCATTGCCGATCTGGCCTCGGGTTTCTTTGAAGACTACAAGCTCCGCCATCGGTCCGCAACGTTTGCCGAATACGCCCTGAAGCACGTCACACGTCTGATCGGCGGTCTGATGACCGTAGACATTACGGAGCAGACCATTCTCGGCTACCAGTCCGCACGCCTCAAGGAAAAGGCCTCGCCTAAGACGATCAACGAGGAAGTCGGAATCCTGCTGCGAATGCTACAAGATCGTGGCGACGCGCTGCGCGTCAGGTTGCGCCGCAGAAAACAACTGAAGCTGAAGGTGCGCCAAGAAGTGGGGAGGGCCTTTTCCCCGGAAGAGAAGGCCCTCCTTTACGAGCAGGCGCTCCATCGCAGGTCCAAGGCCATCTATCCTGCGCTGGTCCTGGCGCTCAATTGCGGGCTGCGCGACAAGGAACTCCGCTTACTGCAATGGGGGCGCATTCACTTGGATGAAGCTTATCTGGTCGTCGGCGAGACAAAGACGGATGGGGGGACCGGCCGGACAATTCCGCT
This sequence comes from Bryobacterales bacterium, assembly GCA_963761855.1. GTDB lineage: Bacteria > Acidobacteriota > Terriglobia > Bryobacterales > Bryobacteraceae > Bog-375. The sequence goes on from CAVXJY010000090.1 coordinate 102,928, forward strand.
GAATTCGACCGCGCTCGGAGCGATCAAAGACCACGCCGAATGGTACGAAGAGAAGTTCGGCAAGTTGAGCCCCGAGTGGTTCGTCTTCCCTTTCGGCAAGCCGCAGCCTACCGACCCGACCAAGCCGTGCACCACCTTCAAAACCGTGTGGACAAAGATCCGCGAGGATTCCGGCGTCAAGGGCCGATGGCATGACAACCGGCACACGCTCGTCACCGAACTTGCCGAAAGCGGAGCCGGCGATCAGACAATCCAGGATATCGCCGGGCACGTCTCCAAGCAGATGCTGAAACACTACAGCCACATCCGCATGGAAGCGAAACGCAAAGCCCTCGAATCCATCGTGGACCGCAAGAAGCCGTCGGCAGGCGCGCGCTGAAGCGTCCCAACCGCCGTCGGGCCCTGGCCGATATGCGGATGTGCCTGGTTGCAGCCCGACCGGCCAACCGACAACCGCTGGCATCGGCCTCTCCACAAGCACAAACGATCATCGGCGCGGCGGGATCGGCCGCACCATCGCACCATCTGTGTCGCTACATTTCTACGGACTTTGAGATGGTGTCGCTACAATTTCCGCTACGGTGTGGCGTTCTTGGCGCTCGGTGAATTTTGTAAGTGATGGATTTTATTTGGCTCCTCAGGTAGGACTCGAACCTACAACCCTTCGGTTAACAGCCGAATGCTCTACCATTGAGCTACTGAGGAACAATGAGTTACTTTCAATTAGAACAAACGGACTGGCAGGTGTCAAATACGACCCGCTCCTCCGCCATCTGCGTTCGTCGTACTTGAATTGCGCGATCGTCGGCGCGGCGGTCTGGGCGCGCTTTTCACGGGCACTTTCGATCCGCGCGGCTTACGCAACCGGCGGCCTTCGCTTGTGCCAATCCGTTCGCGCCTGAAACTCCTTGCCGATGGCCAGCAGGGCGTTCTCCGACCACGGGGGGCCCACCAGTTGCACAGCCACCGGCAGATTCTCGGCGAACCCACAGGGAAGCACCAGGGCGGGCAGGCCGGCCAGGTTACCTGCCGGGACAATGGCGCCGAAACCGGCCGCTGCGGCGTGTGCCGTCGGCTGCCGGTTGGCGGTCGATGCCAGGCCGGGCGGCGGCGAAAGCGGCTGATCGACCTTGGGCGCAATCCCGGTTCGCGCCGGTGCCAGCACTGCATCCACTTCGCCCCACATCAATTGAATCGCATCCTGCAGCAGGCGGCGGATGCGCATCGCCTTCAAATAGTCTTTGGCCGGGATATCCAGGCTGGCTTTGAGGCCGGCAATCTGCGCCTGGTCCGCCAGTTCGTCCACCCGGCCGCTCGAAATCAGCGGCTCGAAGACGGAGGCCTGCTCGGCGCCCAGAATGGCCGATAACACCGTGCCGTAGGGAAACGACGGGAGAGTGGATTCCACTAACTGCATTCCGCATGCCTTCAGGGCCTCCAGAGCGGCGGCGAAGGCCGGCCGCGCCGCCGCTTCGGGCCGGTCGGCGAAATCCGCGGCGGCAAAGCCGATCCGCAACTCGGTCAGCGGCCGCGCGTACTGCGGCGTGTAGTAGAAGCTCTTGCCCGCCGAGCCCGCGTCCTGGCTGTCCTTGCCGGCGATCGCATGCAGGATCAGCCCGCAATCCTCAGCCGAGCGGGCGAACGGCCCCAGCTTGTCGAGCGTCCAGGCAAGCGCCATGGCGCCGTGCCGGCTCACCAGCCCGTACGTCGGACGCAGTGCCGTTACCCCACAGAAAGCGGCCGGCGTGACGATGGAGCCGTTGGTTTCCGAGCCGATCGCGAAAGGCACCAGACCGGCCGCCACCGCCGCGGCCGGGCCGCTCGAAGATCCGCCAGACCAGCGTGTACGGTCCCATGGGTTCAGTCCCGGCCCGAACAGCGACGCCGATGGGAACCGGTATCCGCCGCCACCGGCGAGTTCCACCGTCGAGAGCTTGCCGATAATGACCGCATTCACTGCATTCAGTTTCTCAATCACTGTGGCATTGAAGTCGAACACCTGAGCGGCATAGGGCTTGGCACCCCAAGTAGTGGGCTGGCCGGCGTAGCTCAGCAGGTCCTTCACCGCGTAGGGGACGCCCTGCAGCGGACCGCGCAGGTGGCCAAGCTTGATGTTCTTGTCCACCGCGCGCGCCTGGCGCAGGGCCTCTGGTTTGAGCGACAGCGCCAGCGCGTTGTAGCGCGGACCGAACTGCTCCAGCCGTTCGGCGAAAGCGCCGGCCAGTTCCTCGGCTGAAAACTCGTTCTTGAGCAGGCGAGAGTTCAGCTCGGACGCAGTTGCGAAGAAAATGTCGTTATCGAGGGTGGCCATCGGTCAAGCCCTGAACTGAAAGGCAGGCTCAGTCGGCATGGGCACCGCCTCGCCGGCCAGAGTTTCGCCGTTGGTTTTGACCCGATTACGGGCCGCCTGCAACTCCTCGTCTGCGGCCGCCGCCGGTTGCGCCGCGGCCTCAGCCAGGGCCACCGCCGGCGCCAACACGGTTGCCAGTTGCCGTCGTGTCAGTCTCATTTTTCTTGTGTTACGCCGAATTGATGCTCCAGCGCCTCCATCGCCGCCTTTTCCATCACCGAACGCGGCGCCGTCTCTCCGGTCCATATCTCAAACTGGCCCACGGCCTGTTCGATGAACATGTCGAGGCCGGGAATTGCGGTCTTGCCCTGTTCCCTGGCGCGCCGGAGCAAGACCGTCTCCAGCGGGTTGTAGACCATATCAAACACCACTTCCGCCGGAATCGAACCGTTGAAGAAACACTCCTCCATATGCGGGAACATGCCCAGCGGCGTGGCGTGCACCACGGCATCGAAATGGCGGCCTGCGAGTTGTTCCTTGGCCAGCGCCTCGGCGGCGCAGATCTTGGCCAGGGCGCGCACGCGGTCCGGGTTGCGGCCGGTGAGAGCGATTCTGGCGCCGGCATCGGAGAGCGCAAAAGCGGCTCCCCGCGCCCCGCCGCCATTGCCTACAATCAGCACCGAGGATTTCTGCAACCGCAGCACGCGCGCCAGCGGTACGGTGACCCCGGCCACGTCGGTGTTGGCGCCGCGCCAGCGGCCGGCCTTCCGCCACACCGTGTTGACCGCGCCGATCCGCTTCGCCAGCGGATCCACGGCGTCCAGGTAGCGAATGACTTTCTGTTTGTGCGGAATGGTGACGCTGAACCCTGCCAGGGGCAGGCGGTCCGCCATGGAAAAGAAATCCCGCAGGTGCGCGGGACTCACCAGGAAGGGTAGGTACACCGCGTCGGTGCGTCGCGCTTGAAATGCCCGGTTGTGCACCGAAGGCGAGATGGAATGGCGCACCGGATCCGCGATGACGCCATAGACCTTGGTCGACTTGGCCAGCTTTTCCACGCGGTAAAGGTGCCGCAGATAATGCCCGCTCACCTGCCCTGCCGCTGTGCCTTCAGCCACCAGCGGCGACGCATAAGTAAAGGCGCCGCCAAAAACCGGTGAAAGAACGCGGGTGGGAAAGCCCAGTTCGCCCATGGCCAGTACCACCAGCCTGTGTTTGGGCAGCGCGCGCGCCGCCGCCAGTACGCGCACATTGTCGGAGGGCTTGCGCGCCGTAGTCACGATCTTGTAGCCATCGGCCGTCACCCGCATCATGCGCGCCACCACGGTATCGAGCGCTGGCGTGGCTTCGAAGTTGTGGTACGACACGATGACCTGCGCGCGCCCGCGGAACTGGTGCAGGCGCTCCTGCGCGACCTCTGCGCTTTCGATTTCGACATCCACCGCCTGCGCGCCGCGACGGACGGCCTCGTCCAGCACGGCCATCTGGTCCTCGATGCTGCCGTTGAACTTTCCGTGATTCTGGTGCCGCCGGCAGGTGGCCAGAATCAGGCTGTCGGGGAACTTGTCGAGGAAGCCGCGGATCGCCGTCGCGCCCTGCATCGGCTGGTCAAGGAAATCCAGCCTGAATTCCAGAAATGTCTCGCCCGACTCGGCTTCGCGGCGGGCGTGCGCGAGCAGGCTCGGAACGTCCGGCAGGCCCAGTGCGATGCATATGCGCGGGAGAGACCTGGTCTGCACCATCGTAAGGAATTCCCAGATTACCACAGGGGGTCTGATGCGCCGCACGAATTGCGCTCACCAGGCGAACGTTCCGAAAGGTGTACCATCGGAACCAGGAGGTTCGCCCCTGCGATCGCCCGCGAAATGGCTGGCCAGTGCTGTGGCGCGTGTCCTCGTCTTTCCGGCGGCTTGCCTCGCAGGCTTCGGGCGCTGGCACGAACCCTACCTGTTCTTCGCTCACACGATGGCCCTTATTCCCGGTATTCCCGGTAATTACCTGCGAGTCGCCTATTACGCCTTCACCCTGGATAGCGTCGGCCGGGACTGTCACATCGCGTTCGGATCGTTCTTCGCTCACTCGAGCGCATCGCTTGGGGACCGCGCCGGCATTGGTGCCTACTGCGTTCTGGGCCAGGTCGATATCGGCGAAGGGACCCTCTTCGCCAGCCAGGTGCAGGTCTTGAGCGGGCGGAAGCAACACCGGCGCGACGAAGCCGGGCACCTCACCGATGAGGGACGTGTTTTCCGCCGGATTTCCATTGGAGCGCACTGCTGGATCGGCGGAGGCGCCATCATCATGGCTGACATCGGCGCCAAGGCGACTGTTGGTTCGGGCTCCGTGGTTACGCAAAACGTGCCCGAGGGCGCCATCGTTTCCGGCAATCCTGCGCGCAGCCTGCCTGTAGAGGTCAAGCCGCTTTCCTGAGCCCCCGGGGCAACCTGCCGCTCCACCTGCCCGGTCCGCCAAGGGACCAAAGCCAATGGGGTTGGCCGCTGGACCGCTGTGGACTGCGCACCCCGCTCGACAAGCATGCATTCCGTCTGATAGAATTATATTGAAAACGTGCTGTTTTTTTCTCCCGCACAATCCCACGACCGGTCATCCTATATCCTCAGTGGTTCAGGCGAGGATTAAAACCTACGAAATCTATGGCTTCCAACATGTACTCTCAAGGCGCCCAAGTCAAGCACCCGAAGTTCGGATTGGGCACAGTGATGTTCAGCAGTGAAGAGCGGATCGTCATCAAGTTTGACGATCACGGCGAAAAAAAATTCGTCACCAGCATGGTGATGGGCGTTTTGGAGAAGAGCGACCGGCAGCCCCCGGCCGAAAAGCGGGGCTCACGGAAACGAAAGGTCGCGCCGGCCGCGGTGTAGCGGTGTGGGCGCATCGAGGAACTTTGGTTTGAACGCACGTCAAAAACGGTTGTTTGAAGAGGCGCGGAAACGAAATCCCAACCTCACAATGCCCGCCGACGCCCAGCCCGCTACGGACTGGACCGAAGCCGACCTGGCCCTGATCAAGCAGGGGGTTGGCGACAAGAGCAGCAGACAGTCCGCCGCGTCCGGCGAAAGCGGCGAATCGAATGAAGCCCCCACCGGCGAGCAGGCCGGCTCAGTGGTCACCTATTTCGACGCCAAAGGCTTCGGCTTTTTGCGCCCCGACGATGGCGGCAGAGATATCTTCTTCCACGTCTCGCGCCTGGCGGAGGGCCTCGCCACCGAACTGCGGCCCGGCGCGCGCGTGCTCTACGAGTTGGGCATGGACCGGGCCGGCAAAATGGCGGCCAGCAGCGTCCGCATAGCGCCGAAGGAATCGTCGGCGTAGAGCCCAGGGAATAACGCTATAATATAGAAAACCCGCCCCAGTGCCGGTGTCCCCGGCCAGGCGCCGGTTTCGTTCCTGGCATCACTCATGTTCGACAATCTATCCGAAAAGCTGCAGCGGGTTTTCAAGAACCTTCGCGGCGAAGGCAAACTCTCGGCCGAAAACATGGAATCGGCGCTGCGGGAAATCCGCATGGCGCTGCTCGAGGCCGACGTCAATTTCCGGGTCGTCAAACAGCTCATCGAAAACATCAAGCAGAAGGCGATGGGCGAGGAAGTGCTCACGGCGCTGTCGCCTTCTCAGCAGGTGGTCAAGATCGTGCACGAAGAGCTGATCAAGATCCTGGGCAGCCATGAATCGAAGCTGAGGTTTGCCAACGAGCCTCCCAGCGTGTTCCTGATCGTGGGTTTGCAGGGTTCGGGAAAAACCACCACTGCGGGCAAGCTGGCGCGGTGGCTTTCGCGCAACGGGCACCGGCCGATGGTGGTTTCAGTGGACGTGTACCGGCCCGCGGCGCGCGAGCAGCTCAAGGTGATTGCGCGCGATATCGGCCAGCCGGTTTACGAAGGCGCGCCGGAAGAGAAACAGCCGATGGAACTGGCGCGCGCGGCGCGGCGCGAGAGCGCCAACAGCGGCCGCGACGTGCTGCTGGTGGATACGGCCGGCCGCTTGCACATCGACGACCAGCTCATGGGGGAGTTGAGCGAGCTCAAGCAGCAGCTCAACCCCGTCGAAATCCTCTTCGTGGCCGACGCAATGACCGGGCAGGACGCGGTGAAATCGGCCGATGAGTTCCATAAGCGGCTGGGCATTACCGGCGTCATCCTCACCAAGATGGACGGCGACGCGCGCGGCGGCGGCGCGCTCTCCATCCGCCATGTCACCGGCCAGCCGTTGAAGTTCGTCGGCGTAGGCGAGAAATTCGACGCGCTCGAGCCGTTCCACCCCGACCGCGCGGCCAACCGAATTCTGGGCATGGGCGATGTCCTCTCCTTTATCGAGAAAGCCGAGGAGGTTATCGATAAAAAGCAGGCCGTGGAGATGCAGCGCAAGCTGATCGAGAACGAGTTCACGCTGGAGGATTTTCGCGACCAGATGCGGCAGATTCGCAAGCTGGGCTCGCTCGGTTCGCTGCTCGACATGATGCCCAAGGTGGGGATGCTGAAGGATTTGAAGGACGTCAAAGTAGACGACAAGGAAATCGAGCGCGTGGTGGCGATTATCGATTCGATGACGCCGCGCGAGCGCGACAACCACATGATCATCAACGGCAGCCGGCGCCGCCGTATCGCGCGCGGCAGCGGCACCAGCGTGCAGGAAGTCAACCAGTTGTTGAAGCAATATGCGCAGGCGCGCAAAATGATGAAGGGCCTTTCCGGCGGCTTTATGGGGCGGAAACTTGGGAAGATGAAAATGCCCGCTGGATTCCCGTTTGGCAACATGCCGAGAATGTAGGAGTTTTGACAACCAACATGGAGTATCAATGCTGATGATTCGTCTGGCGCGGTTCGGCGCCAAAAAGAAGCCGTTTTACCGCGTCGTGGTAATCGAGAAGGAGCGCGCCGCGAATGGCCGCCATCTGGAGGTGGTCGGCCAGTACAATCCTCGGACGTCGCCGGCCCAGGTGACGCTCCAGCACGACCGCATCGAACACTGGACGCAGCACGGCGCACAGTTGTCGGATCGGGTGAAGCAGTTGCTCGAAAAGCATCCGGCGCCGGCGGCGCAGCCCGGGGCCTGAGCCGCTCCAAGCATATCTCGAACGACGGGTTGACGCGCGGAAGCGCGTGTCACACTTTGGGGTCGACGGATTTGCGCGGGCGTGGGGCAGGCGCCCCCGTATTCGGGTCCGATGCGGATGCCGTCTGCCAATCGGTTCCTTACAGTTTCCTGGCTAGTCCGCTCGCCGGCATGTTCTGTATCGCCCAGAACGCTGCGCTGGCCGGTCGGGGTAAATGCCGTATCTGGGCCCGGCCGGCTTCGGGTACCATGGCTATAGGGAGCGGGATGCATGAAACAGTTGATAGAAGACATCGCGAAGGCTTTAGTCGACATCCCGGGAGATGTTTCCGTCCGCGAGGTGCTGGGCGAGCAGGTGACCGTCCTGGAGTTGAAGGTGGCCCCCAGCGATCTAGGTAAAGTGATCGGTAAGCAGGGCCGCACCGCACGGTCGATCCGCACCATTTTAGGCGCGGCTGGCATGAAGCTGAACCGGCGATTCACACTGGAAATTCTGGAGTGAGCTTGCCGGAAGAAGCCTGGGTGACGGTGGCCCGGCTGGGAAAAACGCGCGGCAATCGCGGCGAAATCACCGCGCTGCCCCTAAGCGACCGGCTGGACCGCTACCAGGCGTTGGGTCGGGTGTACTTGTGGAGTACCGGTGCGCCCTTGCCACGCCAGGTGGAGCGCGCCTGGTTTCACAACAGCACGCTGATCTTCAAATTCCAAGGGGTCGATACGATTTCCGATGCCGAACTGCTGGCCGGCATGGAGGTAAGGATTCCTCTCGCCGAGCGAACCGAGATCGAGCCCGGCGCGTTTTTCCAATCCGACCTGGTGGGCTGCGAAGTGGTGGACCGGAAATCCGGCGAACGCCTGGGCCGCGTCGAGGCTTGGCAGGATGCCGGCGGCAGCGGACTGCTGGTGGTGGAGGGCGGCCTGCTGATTCCGTTTGCGCGGCCGATCTGCGTCGAGATCGACGTGAAAGCCCGGCGCATCGTAGTGGAATTGCCCGCAGGCCTGAGAGAATTGAACCAATCGTGATCTTTCATGTGCTGACGATCTTCCCGGAGTTTTTCGAGGGGCCGTTCGCGCATGGCGTGGTGAAGCGCGCGCAGGACGCGGGCCTGCTCGATATCCGCATCCATAACCTGCGCGACTGGGCGTTCGACCGTCACAAGACGGTGGACGACCGGCCCTTCGGTGGCGGCGAAGGCATGGTGCTCAAACCCGAGCCGATTTTCCTGGCGGTCGAATCCATTTGGCCTCAGCGCGGCGCCGGCCAGAAAGTGATTCTGCTCTCCGCCCAGGGGCGCCTGTTCGACCAGGGGACTGCCAACCGTTTGAGCCAGGAAGCCGAGCTGCTGCTGATCTGCGGCCGCTATGAAGGCGTGGACGAACGCGTGGCCGATCGCCTGGCCGACGAAGAACTTTCGATCGGCAACTACGTGCTGAGCGGCGGTGAACTGGCCGCAGCGGTGGTGATCGATGCCACCGCGCGCTTGCTCCCCGGCGTTCTGGGCAACGAGAGTTCCGCAGCCTTCGAGAGCTTTCAGGAAACCGGCCATGGCGAAGGCCTGCTCGATTGCCCGCACTGGACCCGCCCCGCCGATTTCCGCGGTTGGAAAGCGCCCGAAGTCCTCCTCAACGGCAACCACGAGGAAATCCGCCGCTTCCGCAAAGAATCCGCGATCGCCAAGACCGCGAAGCTGCGGCGGGATTTGCTGAAAGAGGGTATGGAAGGCGGGGAATAAGTCGAGTGCGAGTGGGCTATAGGACCTCGCGCCGCTAAAGGCGTGTTTGACCAAGTGCTTCTACCAAACACGCGGATGGGGTAGGAGGTGGCAATCGCGCCAGGATGCGGAACCGGCGCACCTGCTCGAACGGCGGCTAGCCGCCGCCCCCCTTCCATCACCGGCCCGCGGCCGTTCATCCCAATTTCTCCCAACGTTGCCGGTGCCAGCGCCACAATCGCGTCATGAAACTATTGATGCTTTCACTCGCACTTGCCACTGCTTCGATGGCGCAGGCGCCGTTTCAGGTCAAGGTGACCGGCCACGGCCGGCCCATGATCCTGATCCCCGGCCTGTCGTCGTCGGGCGAAGTCTGGGACACAACTGTCGCCCGCTACCAAGACCGCTTCGAATGCCACGTGCTCACGGTCGCCGGATTCGCAGGCGTTCCGCGCGTGCCCGCTCCCATGCTCGATCGCGTCCGCGACGGCCTCGCCGACTACATCCGCAAACAGAAACTCGATCGCCCCGTCATCATCGGCCATAGCCTCGGTGGTTTCCTCGCGCTCGATCTCGCCGCGAAGTATCCGGATCTGCCCGGCCGCCTGGTGATCGTCGATTCGTATCCCTTCCTCGCCGCGGTGGCCGATCCCCATGCGACGCCAGCCAGCGCCCGCGTGGCTGCCGCGCAGATGCGCCACCTCATAGGCGACGAGACCCAGGAAGCGTACGAGCGCTACGTCAAGTCCGGCACCGGCACGCGAAACATGGTCGACAAGGAGTCGGACTTCGAGCGCATTGTTGCCTGGGGTCTGGCTTCCGACCGCACGGCTGTCGCCGACGCCATGGCTGAGCTCTGGGAAACCGACCTGCGCGACGACCTCGCAAATATCAAGGTCCCCACACTGGTCTTGGGTTCCTGGATCGCTTTCAAGCAATACACGGACCACGCCCGCACGGAGGCCAACTTGCGGAACCAGTATGCCAAGCTCGCCGGCGTCGAGATCGAGGTCACCGACACCGCACATCACTTCATCATGTGGGATGATCCGAATTGGATGTTCGGACACCTCGATCGCTTCCTGAATGCCAAGGGCTCGAACCCGACCCGATGAACACCAAACAGGCTTACTGGACGTGCCAAATCCTCGGTTGGGCCAGTTACTCCGGCTTAGGCATGTGGATGGCTGCCCGCGAGGTGGGCTGGATCACCCAGGTGACCGTCGGCTATGCCCTGTATTTCCTTTACAGCGTGGCGTTGACACATCAGCTTCGCCGGTACGTCAACCGGCGGGGCTGGGTCGACGCCGCGCGGTACCTTCACCTCTTCCTGGCCGCATGGATCACCGGCCTGGTGCAGGCGGCTTTGGTACTCGGAATCAGTTGGCTGATCGCCGGCAAGCACAGCGCCTTCAACCAGCTCTCTACCGCGGCCCCAACCGCGGTCGTTATTTCCTGCGTCACCCTGGGATGGATGGTCGTGTACCTTGCGGTCACCTCCGGACGCCGCTACCGGGAAAAGCAACTCGCCCTGCGCGATGCCGAACTGCGCGGCCTGGAAGCACAGATCAACCCGCACTTCCTCTTCAATTCCCTCAACTCCATTCGCGGCCTTGTCCTCGAAAATCCGCCGCTGGCGCAGGATCTTATCACGCGCCTGGCTAACATCCTCCGTTACAACCTGCATCGCGACGCCGGCCACACTGTTCCGCTCGATTCCGAACTCGAGGCCGCTCAAGACTACCTCGCCCTGGAATCCGCCCGCTACGAGGATCGGCTGCGCGTGCGATTCGCCATCGATCCCGCAACGCGGTCCATCGCCGTGCCGCCGATGCTGCTGCAGATGCTGGTCGAAAATGGCATCAAACATGGCATCGCGACGCTCACCGGCGGCGGCGAGTTGTTAGTTAGCTGCGCCCTGCAAGACGGCACGCTGGTCCTCCAGGTGGAGAACACCGGGCAACTCGCCGAGGCGGACACCCGGCAGCCTCGCCTGGGTCTGAATAATATTCGCGAGCGTCTGCGAATTCTTTACGCCGGCCGCGCCTCGCTGGAACTCGCCAGCCGCGACGGACGAGTCGCCGCCACCGTGCGCATTCCTACACGACAATGAGAGCCTTGATCGTAGACGACGAACGCCTCGCGCGCACTGAGTTGGCGCGCCTGTTGGCTGTGCACCCCGAGATCGAGATCGCCGGCGAAGCGCGCAACGGCGAGGAGGCGCTTGAGCTGATTGCCAAGCTCGTGCCGGACCTGCTTTTTCTCGATATCCAGATGCCCGGCATGACTGGGTTCGAACTGCTGGAGCGGCTCGACGATGTGCCGCAGGTGATATTCACCACCGCCTATGACCAGTACGCTATTCGAGCCTTCGAGATAAACGCACTCGACTACCTGCTGAAGCCGATCGCCCCCAACCGTCTCGCCGCCGCTCTGGCCAGGCTGCGGCCGCGTCCCGAGCCCGCCCGCCTGGAACAGGTCTTCGTGCGCGACGGCGACCGCTGCTGGATCGTCCGCTTGCCCGACATCTTCCTCCTCGAATCGGAGGGCAACTACACCCGCCTGCACTTCGGCAGCGAGCGTCCGTTGATTCGCCGCTCATTGAACGCGCTCGAAGAGCATCTCGATCCCAACCTTTTCTTCCGCGCGGGCCGCAAGGAGATCATCAATTTGAAATGGATCGACAAGGTCGATGTCGGCGTCAATGGCGGCCTCACCGTCACCTTGCGCGGCGGCTTCACCGTCGATATGTCCCGGCGCCAGTCCACGCGGTTGCGCGAGATATTGAGCCTGTAATTTCTCTCTGGATGCTCTGCGGACCAGGCCTTCCACCCGGACCAACCGTGCCGCCAGAATAAGAACGCGCCGCCCTTATTCCCGCCCGGCGTACAGCGCGTCGATATCCTGCTTGAAGTTTTCGATGGCCTTGGTGCGGCGCACTTTCATGGTCGCAGTCAGCTCGCCCTGCTCAATCGAGAAATCGCGCGGCAGGATGCGGAACCGCCGCACCTGCTCGAAAGGCGCAAGCTGGCGGTTCACCTGGTTGACGATCCGCCGCATTTCCTTTTCCACCTGCGGCGCCCCGCAAATCTCGGCGGGCGAGCGGCCCTGGGAGCCGTTCATGCCCTTGAGTGTTTCGGCCACGCTGGTGTTGATGGTGAATAGCGCGGTGAGGTATGGCAGGCGGTCGCCAATTAAGAGCACCTGGCTGATCAGCGGCTCCATTTTGAACAAGCTCTCGACGCGGCTGGGGTGAATCTTTTTGCCGGTAGAGGAAACGATCAGCTCTTTCTTGCGGCCGGTGATGTAGACGTAGCCATCGATGTCGATGTAGCCAAGATCGCCGGTGTGCAGCCAGCCATCGCGCAACACTTCGGCGGTGGTGGCGGAGTCGCCCCAGTAACTGGAAAACAGGCACGGGCTCTTGATCACCAGTTCGTGGTCCTCGGAGGTCTTGATTTCGACGCCTGGCAGCGCTTTGCCGATGCTGCCGGGCTTGGGAGCTTCGAGCGGATTGAGCGCCGCCACACCGCCCTCGGTCAAGCCGTAACCTTCGATCAGCGGCATGCCGACAGCCTCATAAAACTCGGCCAGGTCCTTGCTGAGCGGCGCGGCGCCGGAGGCTGCGACGCGCAGGCGCCCCCCAAAGCGCGAGCGCACTTTGCGAAACAGCAGCCGGTCGGCCAGCGCCAGCGGCGCGCGAATGCGGGCCGGAACGGGCTTGCCTTCGCGGCGATAGCGTGCGGCGGCCAGCGCCAGCGCCAGGCCGGTATAAAACGTCTTGCGGGAGGCGGCGGAGCGCTTGCGCAGCTCGGTGCAGATGGTCGAATAGATGCGCTCCCACATGCGCGGCGGCGCCAGCAGGATGGTGGGCCGCACCTTGCGGATGTCCTGCGGCAGCTTCATGAGGCTTTCGAAGAAATGGACCGCCATGCCGCAGCGCATCGGCAGAAACTCGATAACGACTCGCTGCGCGATGTGCGCGGAAGGCAGAAACGCCACCGTCGCATCTTCCGGCCCCATGGGCAGTACAGCCGGCCCCATGTCGATATTGGAAACGATGGCCTGATGCGTGACCAGCGCCATTTTCGGCTCGCCGGTAGCGCCGGAAGTCAGGTACAGCACGGCTGGATCGGACGGCTGCGTCTGGGAGCGCAGCCGGCCGGCTAAGTCCGGGTCGCGCGCCAGCGCCTCGCGTCCCAGGGCGCGGAGATCCTCCAGCGCCAACGCGCCCTCCGCCTGTCCCGTGAGCAGGATCCAGCGGCTGACGCGGGCGTGCCGCAGCGCGCGGAAGGTCTGCGGGTCCTCAACGAAAACCGCTGCCGCGCCGGTAGCTTCGATGGTGCGAATCAGGTCGGGCACAGGGTAGCTGGGGTACAGGGCGGCAGCGATGGCGCCGCAAGCCAGAATTCCCAGGTCCGCCAGGTAGAACTCCAGTCGCGTCTCCGAATCCAGGATGACGACCTGCCCCTTTTCCACACCCAGCGCGCGCAGGCCGGCGCCAATCTCCTCGGCTGCACGGCGATACTCATTCCACGAATACGTCAGATATTCGCCCGAGGCCTGAGGCTGATAGAGGGCCGGCGCGTCGCCATAACGCGCCGCGGTCTCTTCCAGAACTTGATACAGAGTGCGTGGAGTCACTCCCAGCACTTTATCACGGAGGCGGGGCTGGCGACCGGGAAGTGGAGGCTATTCGACGACCGGCACAAGCCTGGAGTCGATAATCCGCTGATCGGACGTCATCAGCCGAAGACGGTGAATGCGGGCGGTGGCTACGATTGCCCGGTCGGCGGGGTCGCGCAATTTGTCGCCCAGAGCCGCGACCTCAGCGGCAACCTCGACGTCGAGCGGAAGCACACGGAATCCGCCGCTGGAGTCGAGAGCAGCGAATAGCTCCTGAACGGGCACGTGCAGCCGGGTGCCACCCTCGCCGAACAGCACTGCGATCTCAAGCAGCGTGACAGCACTAAAGGCAAGCGGTTCTCCGCGCCGGGCGGCAGCGCGTAGAAGGCGAATCTGATCTCGCGAGAGCCTTTTCGGCGTCGACCAGCCAGCGGATAAGCACATGAGTGTCAAGCAGGAAGTGTGGGGCCAGTTCGAGAATCCTTCATTCTTGGTGCAAGACTTCCCAAAGACTCGAGGTGTCCACTTTCGGCCGTTCCTCTGCAAAGTGGACCTTGCCCTTCCACAGACCTTCGGTGGAGGGCAATAGCCGCCGCTGCACCGGCCCCACCGTGGCCATGGGACGGCCTCGCTTGGTGACCGTGATTGTGACGCCCTTGTGGCCGATCTCATCCAGCAACGCGAGGCACTTTGCCTTGAACTCCGTCGCGCTGACTACCCGGCTCTGCATGCATCCATGATAGCACCGTCCCAACTGGTCATCTGACCACAAGCTGGTTTAAACGCTCACTACCGGGCACGGCGATTGGCGGATGATAGCGTAAGCGTTGGTGCGCAGGCGGCCGAAGCCTCCGGCGGCGGAACCACGCGCGATAACGGCCACGCCGGCGTGGGTGCGGGTGGCGGCGACACAGATGGCATGGGCCGGATCGCCTGCCTGGAACATGACTTCCGCCTGCGATCCCACCTTCGCCTGCAGGCGGTCCAGCGTCTGCTCCGCCGACCAGCGCAGCTTGGCGCGCCACTCGTCGTCGATATGGTCCGCGGTTTCCGGGACGGCGGCCGTGACGTGCAGCAGGGTGAGCTTGGCCTTTAGGGCACGGCTCAGCCAGTCGGCCCATTCCAAAGCGCGCACGCTTTGCGGGCCAAGGTCCACGGCGCAGAGCACGTTCCGGATCTCAACCGGCCTGGCGGCGGCCTCCGCCATATGCACACCGGTCCACACTGGACACTCCGCGTCATGCAGCACCTTGGCCGTGTTGGAGCCGAGAATGAACCGGCGAAATAATCCGCAGCCATTCGTGGGCATCATAATAAGGTCCACCTTCTCGGCATGCGCGAACTCCACGATGCGGAACGCGGGGTCGCCTTCCACTACCAGGCGCCGCACCTTGCTGCCCGCGAGTTCCGCCTGCTCAAACTGGCCCAGCTCTCGCGTCAGCGTCTCGATCTGCGCGCGGTATAAGTCACCCAGCATCACGCCGCCCATTTCGGTATCGCCGAGATGGTACTGCATGGGCGCCAATACGTGCAGGAGGATGATTTCCGGAGAAAAGAGCTGCGCCAGACGATGAGCGCAATGGACGGCTGCGATGGAGCGATCCGAAAAATCCACCGGCAACAAGATCTTTGCAAGCGGCACCATGGTCTGCCCCCCTGGCGCCAGACGGCTGCGACGCCGAACCGGCTTCCATCTATTAGGATAATCCGATCCGTAAACCTGGTCTAGGGCCCGCAGTAGGGGCCGGCCAGGGTGGTCAAACCAGTTGCCAGGCGTACGCCGGAAACTGGCGAATCGTGCGGAAGCCCACGCGCTCATAAAGAGCCACCGCGCCTTCATTAGCTGCGGTAACGGTGAGACCCACCGAGCGGCACTTCAGCTTGCGCGCGGCCAGCAGCGACTGGCGCAGCAGGGCATGGCCGATGCCGGTTCCACGCACCGAGGGCGACACGCAGATCTGGGTGATGTGGCCGGATTCGGGAGAGACCAGGCTGGCCAGCGAGAGGCCGCACAGTTGGCCGCTGGCGGCTTCGAAGGCAAGGTACGATGCAGGTTGCGAAAACACACCGCAGCCCGGATACGCCACGATATTGTGCAGAAAGCGGCGCGCTCCAGCGGGGCTGCGATACTGGTCGTTGATCCAGCCATCCACGTGTCCCGAGTACGCTTCGGCAATCAGCGCGGCTGCGGCCTGTACGTAGTGGTCCGACCAGGTTTCCAGATAGATGGGCCGGCGCACGTTGCCTTCCCCCAGGTCCGCCGTTGCCAGGTCCGCCCGCATGAAGTTGCGGCAGAACACGCGGGCCTGTTCCGCGCCAGGCAACACACGGGCGGGATCGTTGCTGAGCATCAGCAGTTGCGCCTCGACCCGCGTGATATGCCGGCTCGCGAAAATCTCTTCCAACGCCGATCGCAGCAGCAGATTTTCCCGTTCCTGGGTGCGCATGGCACGCAGGATGTAGAGATCCCCGATCAAGGCCTTGTAATCCTCGAATACGAAATAAAGGTAGCCGGCGACCTTGCCGTTGACCACCAGCACGCGTCCGCTCAAGGCGTGCGCGGCGACGAAACGGCGCGCCAGAGAGGCGGATTTGGAAAAGTCCCACTCGAATTCGTCGCGCCATGCGGCAACTTCTTCCACGAACAAGGGGTCCAGGTCTGCAACGGCAACGAGCCGAAGATCGACGATTTCGTCCGGCGGACGCGCCGCCACCGGGTTCAGCGTGGCTGCCATAAGGAACGTCCGCTATTGTACCCCGTATAGCGTGGCGTAACTGAGTTGCAGCTTCACATAGTCGCGCGGGTAAGACATCTCCACGGCAACCAGTTTGCCCGTGGCATCGAAACTCGGTGTGAGCAGCGAATTAACGCCGGCCCAGTAACGCGGAAGATTCAGTTTCTCGTACCGCGCCACAACCTGGTCGCGCAGCTTGGGATCGAAATGCACGGCGTACTTCTCCACCAGCGCCTTGATGGCGGCGTAATCGCCTTCCGCCTTGATGCGCATCAGCTCGGCCTCCAGCATGCCTACGCCCTGGTGCATCTTGTCGAAATCCTTGAGCTCAAGGTAAGTCTTTCCATCGCGCTCCACCTTTTCGATAGCGCCGGTCTTATCCATCACGTAGTTGACGATGAGCTGACGGTCTCGCTGATGGTCCTCCTCGATGGTGTCGCCGGCCGGAATGCGGTTGAGCTGCGTCAAAGCCACCCGTACCGCGTTGTAGTACATTGCCTTGCCGACCCCGGGGCTGGAGACCAGGTGCAACTCGCGCAGCTTGGGATCGAAAATGTTCCACAGGGCCATCAGGTCGGCGCGGGCTTCCTCCAGGGTGGAGAAATATTCCTTGAGGTACGGTTCGCTTCCGCCGCTGAGCCGTGGGCTCAGCTTGCCCGAACCATGGCCGATCACCTCGTGCAGACCGGTCATCAGGTCGCCGGCCTCCTCGCCATATTTCTTGCAGATGGCAATCTCTTCGGGTGAGGCTGCGAACTCCTCCAGGGCGCCGAAGCCGGCGGCTCGCGTCAGGGTGCGCGAACTTCCCGTGAACAGGAAGCTCTTGCTGCCGTATTTTTCGCGAATCTCGTTTTCGTTGGGCAGATTGTCGCCGATGGTGCTGACATGGAAATCGCCGGTTTCCGTCACCGTTTCCACCGCCTTCGCCAGCGGCGGCTTCACCCCCTGCTTCTTGTACTGCGGCAGCCACGGGGCGTGGTCCTCAAAGTACTGCGCATTCTCCGCCAGCTTCACCATCAGCCCGTTCAGCTTGGCATCGGTGATGCTGACGAAGGCCTGCGAAGTCCCCTTAGCCGCGCGCGCATCGCGGTAGACCTCGATGAACCCGTTGGCGAAGTCCACCGGCCGGTCGTTGCCCACCCAGGCGATGCCGAAACGGATCCAGTCCGCCGGATCGCCTGTCTGGTAATAACGAATCAGCGCGGCAATCACTGCATCCTGGCCGGGTTCGGCATAGGCTCGGGCCTTTTCCAGAAACTCGTTGGCCTTCTTGAGGAACGACGCATAGTAGCCGGGCGGAACCTTGCCGTCGGGAGTTCCTGCCCGGTAGACCTGTTCCACCAGTTTGCCCGCATCGGTCTTGACCAGGCGCGAATTCAGCGGGTGGGCATCGTGAAAGCTGCGCAAATCCGCCATGCTGACGTGGTAGTAAAAATTATTGGCGCTGGCCTGCAAAATGTCCTTGTCGCCGCGCGGGCTCTTGGCGGTGATGGTGGGCTCGAACGCGGGGTCGAACAGAGGTGCGCGCAGCGCTGCCAGTTCCCCATCCAGGCCGGCTTCGCCGCCAATCGCCTGGCTGCCGTAAGGGTTGCCTTTGAAGCCTCCGGCTCGCAGCGCGGCGCCGGCCGCCGCATGCAGCTCTTCGAACGTGAACTCGGGCATGAACTTCTGTGCTGTCATCTCATTGTGGTTGCCGTCATTGGCCCAGAAAAGCTTCGTGAACGCCGTGATCTTGGCGAGCGCATTCGGGTCCACGCCTTTTGGGTGCAGCAGAATTTCTTCCAACAGCCGTTTCTGGCGCAGGCCGTAGATGGAGTTCTGGTCGTAAATGATGGGATCGATGGCGATCGCAGCCTGGCTTAGCCAATAGACGAGCGCCTGCTGGCGCGCGCTCAACGTGCGGAAGCTCTCCGCTTCTACTTGCACAAAACCGGTGGAACCGACGCGATCCACCAAGGCACTGTCGGCCCCAACCGCGGGCGCCGCCAGCGCGAGAATCAGCCCCAAAGGCTTTTTCATACTCTCTCCAGTGTAGGCCGGTTCCTCCATAGCGCGATTCTCACGTTCGGTCCGCGCGGCGCCCAAACGGCGGGATCTGTGGGCCCGAAAATCGCCAGCACCGGCGTCCCCACCGCCGCCGCCAGGTGAGTGATGCCTGAGTCGTTGCCGATGTAGAGCGAAGCTTGCGCCAGCCAGCAGGCCAGTTCGTACAGATCGTCGAAGCGCTCGGCGCCCTCCACCGGCGGGTCGTCCACTCCAGTGCACCAGCGGACTGGCATTCTGCGTTCCAGCCCGCGCGCCAGCATACGAAATCTTTTGAGCGGCCAGTTCTTGCGAGGACTGCCCGAGAAGGGATGAATCACGGCGAAGTTTCCCCGCACAGCGCTGCAAGGAATGCGCGGAATCGAATCGTTGCGGCACTCCGCCAACGCGCTCACCTGCTCCAGGTAGAAATCGGTGGCGTGCATTCCGGCGCCCTGCGGCGGCAACGCCGAAAAGAAGGTGAATGGCAGACCGAGCGAACGAACCAGATCGCGAAACTCCGGCCGATTGGCTCCGTACCAGGAAACGATCGAATCGAAGCTGCGCAGCTCGCTGATGAGACCGGGCGGTGGCGGGTCCGCGATGCCCAGCAGATCGAGGCCGGTGGAGGCAATCGACCGCACCGCACTGGCAAACCGAACCAGGGGCGCGTTGGCTGTTGAGGTCCACACTTCCAGGTACTCGGTCCTCAGGCACTCCACAGCCGGTAGCGAAACGATCAGGTCTCCTATCGCCCCCGGCCGTATCACCAGCCTGCGCATGTCGGCTTCAGTATCCCAAAAACAATCTGTCCGGTCGATGGTTTATGCACAGTACTTTCACGAACATGTCATTGTAACCTTATAAAAACAAACCGAATAAAACTTGAGGAAACAATGAGTTACAGCACAAAAAAAGATTGACGAAAACCGCTGGCCGGCGCATATTGGTTGAGGTTCCAAGAGGTTTGAGGAACAGCAAGCCTCCGGAAACGTAGCGGACCGCGAACGGTGATCCGCAGCCAGCAAGTCTAGTTCACTAGTTTTGAGGCTGCGGGGAGCGAACGGAGATCGGGCGGGTTCGGAAGGCGCGACCGCCGGGTGACCGGGCCAGTCGAACGCTTTGATCCTTAGGGAGGTAAAAGTCCCGAAGGGGAGTGGAAGCTGGGCGAGCCATTCGGGGAGTCATAGGTGGAAGCAGCAACGGGCTAGAGGCGAGGAAGCGGCCGTGGCGGGCAAGAGCCCGCGGGCGGTAGCGGAGCCGAAGAGCCGAACGGGTTGCGGAAGCCAGTGGCAAGCAGGCGAAGTAGCAGGCCGGGAACTTTGACCCCGGAATGGAGGCTCTGAAAGGGGCAGCCGTTGCGGGCGAGCGAAAGGCCGTTACGAGCCGGCGGTGCGGTTTGAGAGAGAAGAAAGGCTGCGGCGAGCCGGGAAGCGTTAATCCCGAGGCTGGAGAAAACAGCTTTGGGGGAGCGGAACGGCGGAACGTCCGGCGCTCTCAAACACAGTGTTCAGTGCCGTGCATGACGGCGGTGGGCAAGGCTGGGAATCAGGTCACTTGGAACCATTTCTTTTTGGTGCCGGCAATCCGGCGCAGCTTCTGCCTCTCTTCTCGACTACTGCAGCGGCGCGTGCGATATCCGCCGCGGGTCCGTCGCGCCACCTTGCCACAACATCGGATTGTCCGCGGCACGATCGCGGCGGGAGAAAATCTCCGCCAGGATCTCCGGCACTTCGAAGACAGCCGAGTTGCGCACTGCGGCGGCCCGCGCGCGATAAGCGGCCAGACGGTCCGGCCGCAGCAGCTCTCGAACGGCGTCCGCCACTCGGGAGAAACTGCTCACCACCTGGCCTACACCCTGTTCCAGTATCCACTCCGCGTTGTAACGCTCGTGGGCCAGCGTCCAGGCGTTCGATTCCACCACAACCGGCAGCCGCATGGCCAGCGCTTCGCTGATGCTGCCCGGGCCAGGCTTGCCGATGAAATAGTCTCCCAACGACATGAAATGTGGCACTTCTCTAGTGAAGCCTTCGATACGCAGCGGCATCCGCGGCGTGAGCGCCCGCAACGCACGTGCAGCCGTCTGGTGTTTGCCGCAAAGCAGGATCAACTGCGTCTTCAGATCGGAGCGGTTCAAGGCCTTGGCGATCCTTACCATCTCCATCGAGCCCTCGCCGCCGAACATCACGATGCCCGTGGGCCTGGCGGGATCGAGACCGAGGCGGGCGAGCTCGCGCGCGCGATCCACCGCGGCCGGCTGATGGAAGCGCGGATTGAGGATCATGCCCGAAACCTGGAAAATGTGGGAAGATGCGAGGCCCAGCGCGCGCGCCTGGTCCACCGCGCGCCGTGAGCCGCAGATTACGTACTGTTCCTGCCGCTCGATCCAGAAGTGGGGCGGGTAGTCGGCGATATCGGTCAGGATGGTCACCAGCGGCGTTCCCGGCCACGCCCGGTCCAGCGCCTGCTTGAACGCGCGGTTGTAATGCGGGATCAGCGAGACCACCATATCCGGCCGCGAAGCCGCCCAGTGCCGCTCCAGAACGCGCACCTCCGCGCTGTGAAACAGGCGGATGGCGGCGTGCATCACCGGCACCAGTTGCGCCGTGCCCAGCGTCCATCCGCGCCGCAGCATGATATTGTACACATCCTGAAAATCGATCCCGGTCGACTTGCGGATTACGTCGATCGAATGGAAAAGGTCCTGCACCGACTGCGTGCGGATGTCCCACGGCCGGCGCTCGCCGGCAATCACCTCGGCCAGCGCCGTGGCAGCCGCACGGTGCCCGCCGCCGGCATCGATGTAGATGAATTCGATGGCGCGCCTCATCATTGTGACCCTCCGCTTCCCGGGCGCAACGCCACCGAAGGCGCGCAACCCGGAACCACAACGGCGATTGCGATTCGTCGCATGGCCTCCCTGTCTCATCAGATACCATGCCGGCCGATTCGGTTCGGTTACATTCCCGAGAAGGTTGTGTTTCCGCACTGCAGCAGCCGCTGTCACGGCATATTCATTGCTTTGAAACCGGCGTGTCAGATGCGTTGGTGGGCATGCTGTTCGCTTGCCCGTGGGCTCCCCATCCCGGCGCCATCCGGCCCGGTATAGATGTCGCACATTAGCCGCGCAACCAGGGCGCACGGCGCACGGGTTGTATCATAGGCTGTTATGGATTCGCGCCGGATGTGCCCGCACTGCCGGGCTTTTATTACCGTCAAGGACAAGGTCTGCCCGTACTGCAATGAGCGGGTGGGACCGCGCGCGATTGACCGGCGCAGCCCGGCGGACTTTCTGGGCGGGCTCATCCCCCACGCGCGCTTCAACACCATCGTCATTATGCTGGCCAACTTCGGCCTCTACCTGGTGAGCACGCTGTACAGCATGAGGGCCGGCGGCGGGGGCGGTTTTTCGAGCATCGACGTCAACACTCTGTTTGCGTTCGGCGCCAAGTTCGGTCCCGCCATCGCGG
This sequence comes from Bryobacterales bacterium, assembly GCA_963761855.1. Lineage (GTDB taxonomy): Bacteria > Acidobacteriota > Terriglobia > Bryobacterales > Bryobacteraceae > Bog-375. Next base: position 124,853 of record CAVXJY010000090.1, read on the forward strand.
CCGGCCAATGGTGGCGGCTGGTAACGGCGGGCTTTCTACACGGTGGCATGCTGCACATCCTGATGAATTCCTGGGTGCTGTTCGACCTGGCGCCGCAGGTAGAGGAGCTGTACGGCGCCAGCCGCATGTGGGTCATCTATTTTGTTTCGTCGGTGGCCGGTTTCTACCTGAGCGACCTCTGGAGGCCGGGGTCGCCTTCGGTGGGCGCATCGGCGGCGCTCTGCGGTTTGATCGGCGCCATGATCGCCCTCGGCGTCATGCACCGCAACGCGATGGGAGACGCCATTCGCAGCACCTACATGCGCTGGGCGATCTACATTTTGATTTTCAGCCTGCTGCCTGGCGTGGACATGGCGGCGCATATCGGCGGTGGAATCGCCGGCTTCGTGTTGGGGTACGCGGCCAGTACGCCCCGCTACGAGGGCACGCTGGTGGAGAGGCTCTGGCAGGCGGGCGCGTGGATCTGTTTGGGCCTGACGGCGCTAAGTTTTGCGCTCTGGTATGCCTGGTTCAGCCACGCGAGCTAGGCTGGTGCGTTGCCGGCATATTTTGGGATAATCTAGGCAACGACGCACAAATGCCAGTGCGGAGCGGCTGCGAGATTGCAGTCGCAACCACCTTGGCGGGAGAGAAGACATGAAGCATCGGGCACCAAGTTGCACGTTGTTGCTGGCTGCCATTCTGCCGGCCTGCGCTGCCGGAGCGGACAGGGCTCCGGTCCTGGTCGAGTTGTTCACTTCCGACGGCTGCTTGAGTTGTCCGCCGGCGGACCTGGTTTTGGAAAAACTGGATCCGGCTGCCGTTGTGCTGAGCGAACACGTCACCTATTGGAACACCGACGTATGGCAGGACCGTTTTTCATTGCTGGAGGTGACCAGCCGGCAGAAAGAGTATGCGGACCGCTTCCGCCTGGACAGCACCTATACACCCGAGATGGTCGTCAACGGCACGGTGGAGTTCAACGGTAGCAATGAGCGTCGTGCCCTCGATGAAGTCGCCAAAGCCTCGGACCGCGTCAAGGCCGTGCCGCGGCTTTCGTGGGCGGACCGCGGCGTTCAGATCCAGATCGACGGGGCGCATACCGGCGACCGGGTTTTTCTGGCCCTGGCGGACGCGAGCGATGCCTCGTCGGTGACGGGCGGGGAAAACAAGGGACACCAACTGCATTATGTCGCGGTATGCCGTCAACTCCGCAAAACCGGCAAAGTGCCTCCTGGAGGCGCTTATTATGAGCTGATCGACCTGCCGGCGAAGGCGCGGCGGCAGCGCGTGATCGTATGGACGCAATCCGGGGATGCGGGAGCGGTTGCGAGCGCGGCCATGCTTCCCCCAGCCGGAGATGAGGCGGCCGCGCATCGCTGAGGGTGTCGTGCCCTCGACAGAGGTTAGGGCGCGTCTTAGCGGGCCGGGGCGCCGGCCCTGCCCTCCCGCAACTCCTTGGGTACCAAAGTGGGGCAGACGCTTTCGTCTGCCTGCCCGGCGCCTTCGTCGATTGTTTCACATCTTCCCGGCCCTGCCCTCCCGCCCCGGCGGGGCTGGAGCACTCGTACTCACCGGCGTTAATAGGTGACAGTATTCCAAGGGATTACTTGTGGCCGGGAGGGGCGGCGGGGGATAATCGAACACAGAATGAGATTGCGCACCATCGCACTGGCGCTGGCACTGGCTTGCGGCTTCACAGCCATCGGCGAAGCTAAGAAGACTGTGATTCGCCCGGCCGCAAAGGCCAAGTTGAAGAAGGCCTCGAAGTCCAGGGTTAAGAACCCGAAGCGAAAGGGTCAGAAGCATCGCAAGCAGGCCAAGGTCAAGCGCTACTAATTCCATCACTGCGCGGCGGACCAGTTTCTCCGCCGGCGGTTACTTTCGTCATCTCCACCGGTTGATTGGAACCTCTGCGGTCTATCTGCCGCTACCCGCGGCCGGATCTCTCCCGCTCTTGCGCAACCTATAATGGGTAGGACGGTGGGGAAATTCTTCGTTCAAAATTTCGGATGCCGCGCCACGCAAGCCGACGGCGCCGCCTTGGAATCGTCGCTGGCGGCGCGCGGTCTCTTGCAAACCGGCGAGCGCTCGGCTGCCGACCTGGTGGTGCTGAACACCTGCACGGTGACGGTTTCCGCCGATGATGATGTACGCCAAACCATCCGCCGCGTGCACCGGGAGAACCCGGCAGCGCGCATCCTGGTCACCGGCTGCTACGCGCAGCGGGCGCCCCAGGAACTCGCCCGCATGCCCGGCGTGGAGTGGGTGGTCGGCAACAGCCACAAACACGCTATCGCGGAGTTGATCGCACTGGCGCCGGCGCCAGCCGGTGCACCGTACCATGGCAACGTGCACGTCGGCGACATTCATGTCGGCGACATCTTCGCCCAGCAGGCATTTCTTTCGGCGCCAGTCGAGGACGCCAGCGGCGACCGCACGCGCCCGAATTTGAAGATTCAGGATGGGTGCAATAACCGCTGCTCGTTCTGCATCATCCCGTTCGTTCGCGGCCGCAGCCGCGGCATGCCGGCGGAAGAAGTGGTGGCGCAGGTTGACCGGCTGGCGTCTCGGTATCGCGAAGTGGTGCTGACCGGTATCAACCTGGGCCGATGGGGCCGTGAGCCGGGGAGTGCGTTGCGATTGGCGGGCTTGCTGCGGCGGTTGCTCGATGAAACCAGCATCGAACGCCTGCGGCTGAGCTCGGTCGAGCCTATGGATTTTTCCGATGAGCTTCTGGAATTGATGGCATCGAGCCCGCGCATCGCGCCGCACGTGCACGCGCCGCTGCAAAGCGGCTCGGACCGGATTCTGCGCCGCATGCATCGCAAGTACCGGCCGCGGCATTACGCGGACCGCATCCTGAAAGCGCGCCGCCTGATGCCGGATGCCGCTATCGGAGCCGATGTGATGGTCGGCTTCCCCGGTGAAACCGACGACGATTTCGAACAGAGCCGCCGCTTCATCGACCAATTGCCGTTTACTTATCTGCACGTCTTCACGTACTCGGAGCGGCCGGGGACGCCCGCGGCGGAAGATCCGCTGCAGGTTCCGATGCCCGTCCGCAAAGACCGCAACCGCGTCTTGCGCGACCTGGCAGAGCGGAAGAACCGCGAATTCCGCCAGCGCATGGTCGGCCGCGCGCTGTCCGCTGTGACGCTGCATGAGCCGGGCGCAGCGCTCACCGGGAATTACCTCAAAGTGGAACTGGCCGCCGTGCGCGATGCCAACCTGATGGTTGAGCTACAGATTGGCGGCCTGACGAGAGACGGCTTATTCGAATACCCGCAGCCCGCTCAGCACTTGTAGCGCCGGCGGTCTCTGCCGCCGGTGTTCTTTCTGGTAGCGCCGGCGGTCTCTGCCGCCGGTGTTTTTCCGGTGGCGCCGGCGGTCTCTGCCGCCGGTGTTTTTCCGGTAGGCCGCGCGAAGCCCGGCCCGCTCTGCGCCTGCCGCAATACTCCCAGTCACACCCTTTCTCCCACACTAACTCAATCACTTAGCCTCCCAATCCCTTGACATACCCCGCATACTGAAGTTGGGACTGCGGTGCAATGCTCCGCCGCTAATCCTTCTCTTTGGCCAGAGACCGTTGCACTCAGGTGTTACTGAACTTCCGGCGCCCCTTAAAGGCATGCGGGGTCCCCTTCGGGCTGGACTCTCGACGGAAGACTTTGGATTCCGGAATTCATCACCGCCGGCGGTATACGGATAGCAGTCATCGCCGCCCGCCGGATATCAGAGAGTAAGGAACGAATCGACCCGGTATTGTCCGCCATCCAGCGGGCTCACATCGACGAAGTTTCTACTCGAATCATCGGGTGGCCGATACGCACGGCGCTAAGTCCGCGAAGCCCGGTCACCCGCAACGCCTTCCTATATATCCGATCCAATCTTCAAGCCCTTAGTGTCCAAATATTGCACCGCGTTCTGCAGGGGCCGCGCATGCCCGGCATCGACCGGCGGCTAAGACCGCCAGCGCTACCATTCATCGCGGGGGCTTACATCTCCCGCCGGCCTTCCATGGCTTTCGAGATTGTCACTTCATCCGCGAATTCCAAATCGCTGCCGACGGGGATGCCCATGCCGATGCGAGTTACTTTGACACCAAGTGGCTTCAACAGGCGCGCCAGATAGACGGCGGTGGCTTCGCCTTCTACCGTGGGATTGGTGGCCACAATCACTTCCTGTATCTCGCCTTCGCCAATGCGTTCCACCAGGTTCTTAAGCTTCAGCGATTCCGGCCCGATGCCGCGCAGCGGCGAGAGCGCGCCGTGCAGCACGTGATAGCGGCCCTGGAACTCGCGTGTGGTTTCGATGCCGACGATGTTGTTCGGCTCTTCCACCACGCACACCACGCGCGGGTCGCGATTGGTATCGGCGCAATAAGTGCACAGGTCGCTATCGCTGATGTTGTTGCAGATGCGGCATAGGCCGAGCTTATCTTTGACGTCGAGGAGGGCCTGCGCGAGGTGTTCGGCGTCTTCGCGGGCGGTGCGCAGAATGTGGAAAGCCAGACGCTGCGCCGACTTCTGCCCGATGCCCGGCAGGCGTTTGAATTCGGTGATGAGGCGCTCGAGCGGTTCGGCGTAATCGGGCATCGTCAGAACATACCGGGAGGCAGGCCGAGGCCGCCGAGCATGCCGCCCATCTTCTGCTTGATTTCATCCTCAACCTTTTTGAGGGCTTCGCTGTGCGCGGCCAGCACCATGTCCTGCAGCATTTCCACGTCGCCGGCGACCTCGGGATCGATCTTGACGCTGAGCAGATTCTTCTGCCCATCCATCGTCACCGAAATCATTCCGCCGCCGGCGGAGGCTTCCACTTTGATCAGCGCGATTTCCTGTTGCAGGCGCTCCTGCATTTTCTGCGCCTGTTGCATCATCTGCTGCATGTTGCCAGGTAATTTCACTTGGAGTGCTCCTTCAAATTGCGGACGCGGCGCACCTCTCCGCCGAACACCTCGCGGAAGCGCTGCACCTCCTGATTGGCCAGCGCGCGGCCGGCAGCCTCATCGGCCGTTTCGGCAGCATGCTCCTCGGCGCGCCTGCCGGCGGCAGGTTCCACTTGCCGTGCCTCCGCGTCCGGCAAGTCACTCGCGGACAGCTTCAAGTTGAGCGGACGCGCGAAAACCTCGCGTAGCGCTTCGGTGAAGCTGCGGTCCTTCAAAAACAGGTGATAAGACTTGGGCGCCAGAATCTGGATGTCGCCGCCGCTGAGGGTGATCTGCGCGTTCTCAACGGCGTCGGCCAGGTGCGTCAGACCCTGTTCGGTCAGCCAGGCGTGCAAGCGTTCGCGAGGGCCGGCTTCGGCCATCGGCGCAGGAGCCAGAGCGTTGGCGCCGGAGTTCTGGGGCTCCGCAGGACGGGCGGATTTCTTGGCGCGATCGGCTTCGAACGGCGACGGACCGGTGCGCAGCGGCGCAGCCGGGACGCGCACCGGCGGTCCGGTGGGCGCGGCGGCCGGAGCGGGTCGCGATTCATCTCCTCCCAACTCGGCCAGTGCCTGTTCGATCGGCAGCAGGCGGCCCGCGTGCACCAGCCTCACCAGGCCGATTTCCAGGTGGAAACGCGGTTGCAGCGAAAACTGCAGCTCGCGAAACAATTCGAGCGCCAGGTGCAGGTAACGCGTCAGGTCCTCTTCGGAAAAACGCGCCGCGATCTGGGCCAGACGGTCGCGTTCAGCGGCACCGGCAGCGATCAGCCGCGTATCCGAGCCGGCGATGCGCGCCACCAGCAGATTGCGGAAGTAGCGCGCCAGTTCGCGGCTGAAGTGCTGCAGGTTGTGGCCGTTGCGCTCCAGCTCGTCGACCATTTCGAGCATCCGGCGCGGATCGCTATGGACGAGCGCGGTCGTCACCTGTTCCAACGACTCGAGCGAGAACGCGCCCAACAGCGCACGCACTTGGGCGGCGTTGAGCTTCTGGCCGCAACAGGCAATGGCCTGGTCGAGTGCGGATAGCGAATCGCGCACACTGCCCTCGCCCGCCTGCGCCAGCACGGCCAGCGCTTCGGGCTCGGCCTCGATGCCTTCCTGGCCGCATATCCAGGCCATGCGCGCGATCAGATCTTCGAAATCCACCGAGCGAAAACTGAAGTGCTGGCAGCGGGACGCAATGGTCGCCGGAATCTTGTGCGCCTCGGTGGTGCACAGCACGAACACCACCCACTCCGGCGGCTCTTCGATGGTCTTGAGCAGCGCGTTGAAAGCTTCACTGGTGATCTGGTGCGCTTCGTCGATGATGAAGACCTTGTAGCGGTCGCGCGCCGGCCGGTAGCGGACATTTTCGCGCAGCTCGCGCATTTCGTTGATACCGCGGTTGGATGCGGCGTCGATTTCGATTACGTCCACGGTGCCGCCGGCGGTGATTTCCAGGCAGCTCGCGCACACCCCGCAGGGCGTAGCGGTGGGCCCCTCGACGCAGTTCAGGCAGCGGGCCAGAATGCGCGCTACGGTGGTCTTTCCGGTGCCGCGCTGGCCGGAAAAGATATAGCCATGGCCGATGCGATTTTGGGCGATGGCGTTTTCCAGCGTGGTCTTGACGTGCTCCTGGTTGACCACATCCTGGAACGTTTGCGGCCGGTATTTTCGGGCGATGACCTGGTACATGGGGTGGGCAATCCGGCTCCGGCCCGGATCGACTGCCAGGCCCCGGGTGATCCGCGGCACACGAACTACACCGCTACCGTTGCTTCCTTCCGGACCTGGCGGGGTTTGCAGCCGCCCGTTGCACGGAGCCCGAGACCTGACAAGTAATTATCGTAGCATGGGCAAGAAATGAGGCGTCCGATTCCTCGCCGCAGAATTGTCCAATGCAAGATGAGCATGAAAGGGGCAAAGAGGCTGGGGCGGTTTCCAATGCAAGGTGAGCATGAAACAGAGGAGGATGGGGTAGGCGTGGCGCGGCCGGGTGCAAGTGCGCATGGGGAATGCCGAGAGCCTCAGCCGGGAGCAGATCCGCGAATTCCTGACCTCGAGCGAAGCGATCGAGTTTGCGGGGTGCGGACGGGCGGAAAAATACGCCTGGGTGGAGCGCGTGTTGGCGGCGCAGCGGTATGGCGCGCTGAGCAAGCGGGAGCGCGGCGTTGTCCGCGCGTACATGGAAAAGGTGACGGGGATGAGCGCGTCGCAGATGACGCGACTGATCCGGGCGTTTCTGGATCACGGCGCGGTGAAGGCGGCGCCCTACCGGAGGCATCGTTTCAACGCGCGGTACACCGCCGAAGACGTCGCGCTGCTGGCGGAAGTGGACCGGGCGCACGAGCGATTGAGCGGGCCGGCCACGCGGCGGATTCTCGAACGCGAGTACGAGCAGTTCGGCGACCTGCGGTACCGGCGGCTGGCGAAGATCAGCGTGTCGCATCTGTACAACCTGCGAGCCAGCGCGCGCTACCGCAATCAGGCCGCGGTGTTCGAGGCGACGCGGCCCACGGCGATCTCGATCGGCCAGCGGCGCCGGCCCGAGCCGCAGGGCCGAGCCGGATTTCTGCGGGTGGACACAGTCCATCAGGGCGACTGGGACGGCAACAAAGGCGTGTATCACATCAACGCAGTGGACGCGGTGACGCAATGGCAGGTGGTGGGCTGCGCGAGCAAGATCAGCGAAGCCTATCTGCTGCCCGTGCTGGAGGCCGTGCTGCGGCAGTTTCCGTTCGTGGTGCTGGGGTTTCACGCCGACAACGGATCGGAGTACATCAACCATCGGGTGGCGGAACTGTTGGAGAAACTGCGCGCGGAGTTCACCAAAAGCCGCGCCTGCCGCAGTCAGGACAATGCTCTGGTGGAGGGCAAGAATGGGGCGGTGATCCGCAAGCTGATGGGCTACGGCTACATCGCTGGCGAGCACGCTGGAGCCATCGGGGAGTTCTATGCGCACTACCTGAACCCGTATCTGAACTACCATCGGCCATGCGGCTTCGCGACGGTGAGCGTGGACGAGCGGGGCAAGCGGAAGCGGAAGTACAAGAGCGAAGACTACCGGACACCGTTCGAGAAACTGACATCGCTGCCGAAGGTGGAGAAATGCCTGAGGCCGGGTCTCAGCCTGGCCGCCATGGAGCGGGGAGCCTCGGCGATGAGCGACACCGAGTGTGCGCGCCGGATGAGCGCCGCCAAGGCCAAACTCCTGCGGCAGTGCAAGGCGCAGCCGCCGGTTCCACCGCGGTTCCGGTAACGAGGCCGGAAGCCGGTGGAAATGCCGGGGCGGTGGAAAGCATGGAAAACCAAAACCAGGTTTTCCACCCTTCCCACCGCCCCTTGCAAATCCCGCAACCCCGGCGGGATTCGCACATTCCCACCGTCTCGACGACGGCTTCTCATCGAAATCCAAAACCAAAGAAAGGAACTCGGCCGCTGCGCGGCCTCGTCCTTCTCCTACCGCTTCGACTCCGGCCGCACAGAGCCCATTTCATGCTCATCTTTCGATTGGAAAATGCTGCTCCGCGGCCTCGGCCCCATCACGCTGCGCGGAGCTTGTCCAGGAAATGAAACAGCGACGCTCCGACAATGGCGTTCAGCGCGCCGAACAGGAGCCAGCTTTGGTAATCGAAGGCGGGCTGCTGAGCCAGCAGCATGCGCTGCATCACCCAATACAGGACCTGGTGGAAGAGATAGAACATGAACGACAGAAACAACCGGATGACGGTGTTTTCCACGTTGAAGTGCACGCCCACCGAGGCGGCAAAGTATCCCACCAGCGTTTTGCAGATGCCGAACATACCCAGCGGGTGATTGGAGAGCGAGTCCTGCGCCAGGCCGATTAAGGCTCCGGTGAGGATGCCGCCGACTTGGCTGCGCTGCGTCAGGGACAGATACACCACCACCAGCAGCGGCATCTCGAGAAAACCCAGGATGGGGAAAAACAGTGGAACGTAGACCTGGAAAAGGATGGCCAGCAACGGGATGACAATGAAGACCCAGGCGCGAAAATGCGAAACCGGGCCCTCGCTCTGGCTGAGCAGCATGCGCCCGGAGGAATATGACATTATTTCTGTTTGCTCCCAGTCGGCTCGCCATTGGCCTGGTTGGAATGGCGGGTGGAATCGGTGGTTTTGGTAGTGGCGCCGGTAGCCGGCTTGGGACCCGCAGTGGATGGCACGGCGGCCGCCGCGGCGGGCGTCCGGGGCACAGATGAGGAGAGCCCGGTGAAGTCGGGCGGCCCGGACTGGAGGGAACCGAATTTGTGGCCCTGCGCCTCGCCGGCAGCCTGATATTCCTGGCGCAATTTGTCGGCGTCGGTAATCGGCGGTGGCTGGCCGGCCGCCGCGGCGGGCGTCGCGGGGTTGGCTGCGTCCGGCGGCGGCGGCGCGACGTACACCGGTTGGTCGGCGGCAGGTGCCGGCGGAATATCCTGGTGCACGCCCTGGGTAATAATCAGCACGTCCTCGAGGCCGTGCTGCAACCCCACTACGTCGAGGAAGATCTCCTTGAATCGCTCCGTGTCGCGCACGCTGCGCACCACGCCCACCGGAAAGCCGCGCGGGAAGATGCGGTCGTCTCCCGATGTGTAAAACCATTCGCCCACCTGAACTTTTTCCTGAATGGGCACATAATCGACCTTCACCAACGGGGTCCCTAGTCCTTTTAAGGTGCCGCGGACATTGCCGTCCTGGGAAACCACGCCGGCGGCGAAATCGGCATCGGTAGCCAGCAGCACCTCCGACGCCGTCGGGTAGGCCGCAATTACTTTGCCTACGATGCCGTCCGGCGTCACCACCGCCATGCCGCGCTCGACGCCGCGCGTACTTCCGGCGTCAACGTAAACCACCTTGGCATTGGAGCCGGCGCCCGTGCCGATCACTGTGGCAGCCAATGTCTTGGAAGGGATCCGCGCCTGAAATACGCCGAGCGCCTTGGCGCGTTCGGCAGTGTTCAGTTCGTCTTTGAGAAAAATGTTCTCCAGCTTGAGGTGGCCTACCTGATCGCGCAGCCGCCGGTTTTCGGCGTCTTCGTCGCGCAACAGGATGTAGTTGCGGATGAACCCGACGCTGCCTCCGCGCAACAGTTCCACCACGCGTGCGAAGGGTGTGACGGCGGTGACCGTCCATACGCGGATCATGCGCACGTCCTGATCGTTTCTCACCTGTACCGCCAGCAGCAGGAATTGTGCGAAGATCACCAGCAAAAGAATGGTCAGGTTGCGGTAGCGGTTTACGAACGACTCCATACGCGAGGCCGCGCCCCTTTTAGTCTATCGAAATCTTTCGCAGCAGCCGGAAATCGCTGAGCATGCGGCCTGTGCCCAGCACAACCGAAGCTAGCGGGTCGTCGGCGATCGAAACCGGAAGGCCGGTTTCTTCGCGGATCCGCTTGTCCAGGTTTTTGAGCAAGGCGCCTCCGCCGGTGAGCACGATACCGCGGTCGCTGATGTCGGCGCTGAGCTCGGGCGGGGTCCGTTCCAGCGCCACGCGAATGGCGTTGACGATGGTCGCCACGCATTCGGAAAGCGCTTCGCGAATCTCGGTATCGTTTACGGTGATGGTGCGCGGCACGCCTTCGATCAGGTTGCGCCCCTTGATTTCCATGGTCAAGGGCTTATCCAGAGGGAACGCCGAACCAACTTCGATCTTGATGGTTTCCGCCGTGCGCTCGCCTATCAGCAGGTTGTACTTGCGCTTGAGGTACTGCATCACGGCGTCGTCCATTTCGTTGCCGGCCACGCGCACCGAGCGCGAGTACACGATGCCGGAAAGCGATATTACGGCCACATCGGTAGTGCCGCCGCCGATATCCACCACCATGTTGCCGGAAGGCTCCGTAATCGGCAGCCCGGCGCCGATGGCCGCCACCATGGCCTGCTCCACCAGGTGCACCTCGCTGGCCTTGGCGCGGTAGGCCGAGTCCATCACTGCGCGCTTTTCCACCTGAGTGATTTCGCTCGGAACGCCGATCACAATCCGCGGATGCACCAGCATCTTGCGGCCGTGCGCTTTCTGAATAAAGTAGTTCAGCATGCGCTCGGTGACCTTGAAGTCGGCGATCACGCCGTCCTTCATCGGCTTAATGGCCACGATGTTCCCTGGAGTGCGGCCCAGCATCTCCTTGGCTTCCTTGCCGACAGCCTCCACTTCGCCGGTCGATTTGTTGATGGCGACAATGGACGGCTCATTGACAACGATGCCTTTTCCATGGGCATAGACCAGGGTGTTCGCCGTGCCCAGATCGATGGCGAGATCCGAAGAAAACAAACTGAAAAGAGAACGTAAATTCATTGATAAGGTTAATTCGCGTCAGGCAGGACGAGCCTCGGACGCCAGAGCGAAATCCTTTAGAATAATAACACGATTGGGCAATGCGGCAGGTTATCTTCGCCGCGCCGACGGCGCTTGGCCCTGAGAGGGGGGCGCGTCACTGAGCCTGCGAGCGCCGTCAGTCGGTCGCCGGTCGCCGCGTCTATTGCGAGAGCACGAACAGGAAGGCGTCTGTGACACCGCCGCCGTAAGCGCCTTGCATAGCGTTGCTGGTGGTGGTGAGGGAACCGCCCGTGAAACCGCAGACATAGAGCGTGCCATCCGGCGCCACCGCCAGCGTCTGACCGTTGTTGATGCTGGGTCCGCCGAAGTAAGTTACGTAGCCGAATCCGCTCGCGCCAGCCACATGCGGTATCACTTTGGCCGCGACAATGTCGATGCCGCCCGGGTAATTCGGCTGGGGCGCGTTCGCCGTGACCGGAAGATCCTGCGAAAGCGTGTAGCCGGTGACGTAAATGTTATTCTGAGCATCCACGCCAAGGCCATAAGCCACTTCGGTATCCGACCCGCCTAAGTAAGTCGAATAGACCAAGAACTGTGAGTGCGGGTTGAACGGGTTTACCACGGTAACGAAAATATCGCCATTACCGCCGTAGGCCGGCTGAGCCGCGTCCTGGGTCACCGGAAAATCGTTCGACAACGTGTAGCCGGTCAAGACAAGGTTGCCGTTCCCGTCCACCGCCATTCCCCGCACCTCCTCGCTGCTTGAACCGCCCAGGTAAGTGGCATAGATCAGCGATTCGGTTCCGAATTGGCTGGGATCGATCACGGCGACGACCAGATCGTAACCTCCCGACAGGTTGCCTTGATAGGAGAATCCGGCCATGGGAAACTCGGTTGACTCGGTGGAGGCGGCCATATAAACCAGGCCATTGGGAGCCACCGCCACAGCGCGCCCGTCATCGTCCAGTTCGCCGCCCAGGAACGTGGAATAGAACGGCGTAGCGGAGCTGGTATTAAACTCGGTCAGAAACGTATCCTGCCCTCCCCAGAGGCCGAGCTGATAAGCGTTACCCGTAATCGGAAAATCGCCCGCCAGCGTGGTGCCAACCACGTAGATGTTGCCGGCCTGATCCACATCGATGGCATTACCGGAGGTGCCGCCCTCGGTGCCACCAAGGTACGTGGTGTAGAGAAGCGAAACCTCGCCGTATAGCGCGGGATTCAATTCCAGAATAAACGCCTGGGTCGACTTGGTCGTGGCAACCAAAGTCGAAAGGGGCACCGTGGGATAGGTATTCAGAATGGAATTGCCGACCATGGGAAAGTCGGTGGAAGTGGTGGTCCCGGTGAGGTACACGTCGCCCTGCGCATCGAGCGCCATCGCCAGCGGTATGTCCACTAAAGACCCGCCGATATAACCGAAGTAAGTCGGCTGGAATCCGCCCGCGGTGCTGGTATCGAGAATGGCCACGAAGATATTGGTCGCTCCCAACAAGGGCGCGTTCGAGTAGGCGCCATTAACGTAAGGCATGTTGCTGCTGTCGGTGTACCCGGCGAGATATAACAAGCCGTTGGCCGTCAGTTGTGCGGCGTTCACCTGTTCGTCGCCTGTCCCGCCAATGTAAGTCGAGTAAACCAGGAGCGGATCGATGACGAGCGGGCGGGCGCGATCATAGCGGCCGACGCGGAAAGCGGCCACATCGTGCGAAACAAGGACGTATCCGCCTGCTACCGCGACGTCCCCCTGCCGCACAGCGGGGCGTTTCTCGATGAGGGTGGCGCCGCCTGCCTGCACTTCCAGATCGCCGGCCGGCGTAATGCGTAGGCGATCGGCGCCGCGGAACCGCATGCGAATGGAACCTGCGTCGGCGCCAGGCGCCAGCAGGAAGTCATACTCCAGCCGGCCTTGGTTGCCGTAATAGACCGCGTCGATGCCCCGGTAGACCTGCGCGTAACGTACTCGCGCATAGCTGATGACGTTGGTGTGCCAATTGGAGCGGGGGCCAATGAAGTAATCGGTACGGACCGGCAGCGGATCCAACGGCTGGATGCTCGGCGCGGCCGCGCCCTCGAGCACCAGGTCCAGGCGTGCGGCTCCGGGCAGGCGCAGCGAGGGGCCGCGATCGGTGAGCGCGACCTTCACGCCGCCCGAGCGCGCCAGGTAGCGAACGTCCGGATTCCATTGCCCCTGGTTGGCCTCAAACCGCAAGGGAAGCCGATTCAACGCGGCCCGGCCCACCGCCTTCGAGATTTCCGGCGACGCGCCATTCAGGCAGGCGACCGCCAACGCCAGGAGCGATAGCAAACCTATGGATCGATGCATGAAACATCTATTAGACCATGCGCAGGCGGCTCTCGAACTGGGCTGCCATTTCACAGGCGGCGCCGCGGCGCTACAGTGAGAAGATGCGACGTTCCGGATGCATTGCTTTGATGGCGCTGGCTGGAGCATGGGCGGCGGATCCGGCTTTGGTTCAGCCGAGAGACTTAGCACAACAACTGGCGGGCCACCGCGGCGCGATCGTGGTTCTTCAAGTCGGTCCGAATGTGCTCTACCGGAGTAAACACATTCCGGGCGCGATCTACGCCGGTCCCGCCAATAGGCCCGAAGGCATCGAGTTGCTGAAGGCCGAGGCCGCGAAACTGCCGCACGATCGCGAAATCGTTCTTTATTGCGGCTGCTGCCCGTGGGACCACTGCCCCAATATTCGCCCCGCCATGGAGTTGATGCGGCAGATGGGCTTCGCGCGCGTCCGGGCGCTGTACTTACCGGACAACTTCAAGACGGATTGGATCGATCAAGGCTATCCCGTGGAAGAAGGCGCCGCCAGGCCGCAGCATTAAACTGTCCCAGCATTAAACCAGCAACTTGAACGCGTGAACCCAATCATTGCGTAGAAAGCCGGGGAGGCACCAGAGCATACACAGGGGTTCAATGGCGCGCGCCGCCTCCGCCTTGCCCATATCCGCCACTTCCCAGCCAAACTGATCCAGAATTCCGCTGACGGATTTCTTTGCCGTTTCACTGTTGCCGCAGATAAACATGGTTGGCTTGCCTCCCTTGAATTGTGGATTCACCATTAAGGCGCTGCCGACCGAATTGAATGCCTTGACGAAGTTCGCGCTGGTGAACTCGCGCTGCAGCTTTTCCATCTGAGATTCATCCAGGCTGGTGAAGTACTTCAATACCCCGTTGACAGGCGGCGCATCTTCAATGGGATTGGTCGCATCGATGACGGTTTTCCCCGTCAGGTTTTTCGCGCTCGCCGAACGAAGCGCTTCCGCCGCCACCTTGCCTTTGACCGCCAGAACGATCAGCTGGGCGAACGCCGCCGCTTCCGCGAAACTGCCGACGCGAACCTTCGGATTCTGCGCTGCCCACTCCGTCAGTTTTGCCGGTGTCCGCGTACCCATCGTTACGTCGTGACCGTGCTTCAGGAAGCCGCCGGCCAACGCCTTCGCCACATCGCCCGACCCAAGAACTCCGATTTTCATCTTCTCCTCCTTTCGCAGCCCACACTGTTTTGGGCGGCCCTCGATTTCATCGACGATGATTCCTCTGCCCTCCGACGGGCCGCTTTCAGCCGCTTCACAGGGAATTATACCGTCCCATGTTCCCGCGGGAAAAAGCGTCGCCGCCGGCAGCTCATCGCGGTGCGGGCCAAGGCCGCCAGGGGCCGCCAACCGCAGACCAGCTTTGCGCGGCCAAGTGCCTGTCAATACAATGGTGTTGTACCATTAGGGTTGCCCATGAAGGCACTTTTGGAAGCGTTGCGGCCCGACGATCGCGACTGGAAACTGGCGCAGGCCATCGACCCGGCGCGGCTGCCGGAACACATCGCCATCATCATGGACGGCAATGGGCGCTGGGCCGAACGGCGGCGGCTGCCCCGCGTGGCGGGTCACAAGGCGGGCATCGGCCCGGTGCGTTCGACGGTGGAAACCTGCGCGCGGCTGGGCGTGAAGGCGCTGACGCTGTATGCCTTCTCGGTGGAAAACTGGAAGCGCCCCAGGCATGAAGTGGAAACCCTGTGGCGCCTGCTGCGCTACTACCTGCGGCGGGAGCTGCCCGAGTTGCAGAAGAACGACATTCGCCTGCAGGCCATCGGGCGCCTGGACGCGCTGGCCCCCGCGGTGCGCGCCGAACTGGACGCGGCCGTGGAAGCCACCGCCAACAACCGCGGCCTGCTGGTGAACCTGGCCATCAACTACGGCGGCCGCGCCGAAATTGTGGACGCGGTCAATGCCGTTCTGGAAATGGCGCGCCTGGAGGGTTCGCTGGACGCGCTCCGCATGGACGAAGACCTGATCGCCACCAACCTCTACACCGCCTCCTGCCCCGATCCCGACCTGCTGATCCGCACCTCGGGCGAAATGCGCATCAGTAATTTTCTGTTGTGGCAAATCGCCTATTCGGAGCTGTACGTCACCGAGACGCTGTGGCCGGACTTCACGCGCACCGACCTGCTGCAAGCGGTCGTGGCCTACCAGAAGCGCGAGCGCCGCTATGGCGGCCTTCGCGCCGCCGCCGCCGACGTGCCGGCCGGCCGGACCTTGATTCCCGCGCTCGGCTCGTCATGAAGCGGGTCCTGACCGCAGCCCTGCTCGTCCCCTTCGTCGTTTACACGGTGATGTGGGCCAATCAGTGGGTGTTTCTGGCGGTGGTCGCGGTATCGGCTTTGCTCAGCTACCGCGAGTACGATCTAATCGCCGCCGGCTACGGCTTCGGCGCCCCCGGACCGCTCGGCTACGGCGCCGGCCTGCTCCTGCTGGTGGTTCCGTACACCGGCGCCTTCCCGCTCATGATCGGGCTTGCTCTGGCGGGCCTGGTGCTGGCAATGCGCTCAGCCGACCTGGCGCACGCGCTGCCGCGAACTTCCCTGCTCGTGCTGGGCGTGATTTACATTTTCGGCTGCTGGCGGTGTGCGGTGGTGCTGCACGAACGCAGCGCCCACTGGCTCATGTACGCACTGCTGGTGAGTTGGAGCGGCGACATCGGCGCTTATTATGTAGGCAAAGCGTTCGGCCGGCACCGCATGGCGGATCGCATCAGCCCCAAGAAATCCTGGGAAGGCGCAGCCGCCTCGGTAGTCACCTCGGTGCTGCTTGCCGGGGCCTACCTGCTGCATTTCGTCGCTGGCGTGAGCGTCGCCGCCGCTGTGCTGCTGACCGCGCTGGGCAACATGGCGGGCCAACTCGGCGACCTGGTGGAATCCGCCATGAAGCGGGGTGCGGGGGTGAAAGACTCTGGAGCCCTGCTGCCTGGCCACGGCGGTTTCCTCGACCGCGTGGACAGCGCGCTATTCGTGATGCCGGTGATCGCGGCCTGGGTGATCGTCACCGGAGGGTAGGGCGCGGCGGGATGGTCTTCCCCACCCGCTACAATGAGATTCTGTGCCTCTAACTTGCTATTTGGACGCGTTTTCGGGAATCGCCGGCGACATGCTGGTGGGCGCGCTGGTGGATGCGGGCGCCGACCCCGCAGCCATCGTCGCAGCCATCGGCTCGCTCGACGCGGGCGCCGCGGTGTCGTTTGAAAAGGTGAAGCGCAACGGCCTGGCCGCCACCCAATACCGCGTGTCGGTGGAAGAAACGCGCGTGCATCGCCACCTGGCCCAGATTGTCAAGATGATCGAGAAGGCCGACCTTCCGCCGCGCGCCAAACAAAATGCGATTGCCGTGTTCCGGCGTTTGGGCGAAGCCGAAGCCGAGGTCCACCAGGTGCCCATCGAAAAAGTTCATTTTCATGAAGTGGGGGCTTCGGATTCGATCGCCGATATCGTGGGCGCGTGCCTGGCGTTCGATCTGCTCGACGTGGATACCGTCCTCTCGTCGCCGCTCAACGTGGGCAGCGGCACGGTCGAAACCGAGCACGGCCTGTTGCCGGTGCCCGCCCCGGCGACGGCGAGGTTGCTCGAAGGCGCCCCGATTTACGCGCGCGGCCCGGAGGTCGAGTTGACCACGCCCACCGGCGCCGCGGTCGCGGTGACGCTCGCCAAACGCTTCGGCGTTCTGCCCGCGATGAAAGTGGTGCGCACCGGCTACGGCGCGGGCAGCCGCGATTTTCCAGGCCAGGCCAACGTGCTGCGGGTGATCCTCGGCGAACCCACCGGCGCCGAAGAAGCGCTCACCGTTTGCGTGCTCGAAGCCAATATCGACGACCTCAGTCCGCAGGTGCTGGCCTACTCGACCGACCGGCTGTGGGATTTTGGTGCGCTCGATGTATCGCTGGAGCCGATCATTATGAAGAAGGGCCGCCCTGGCCACCTGCTGCGCGTAATCGCCAAACCGGAGCATCGCGAAGCCATCGCCCAGTTGATCTTTTCCGAAACCTCGACCATCGGTTTGCGCTTCTATACCGCCGAGCGGCGGGTGCAGGCGCGCACCTTGCAGGAAGTGGAAACTCAATACGGCAAAGTGCGCGTGAAGGTCACCAGCGAAGGTTATTTTGCGCCCGAGTACGAAGATTGCCGCAAGCTGGCCCTCACCTCCGGCGTGGCCCTCAAGCACATCATCGCGGAGGCGAACTCCGCTTACTTGAACCAGCAAAAATGAAATACTATCTCACCACCCCTATCTATTACGTCAATGCCGCGCCGCACATCGGGCACGCTTACACCACCATCGTGGCCGACCTGCTGAAGCGCTTCAAACAGATGCAGGGCTACCAGGGCGTGATCACCACCGGCAGCGACGAGCACGGCGTGAACGTGGAGCGCGCGGCCGAACGCGCCGGCAAATCGCCCAAGGAATTCTGCGATGCGATCGCGGCCGAGTTCGAGCGGCAATGGAAGATGCTGGGCCTCGAGATCGACTATTTCCAGCGCACCACCGACCCCAAGCACGCCCGCGTGGTCAACGACCTGTTCAAGCGCTGCCGCGACAACGGCTACATCCGCAAAGGCTCTTACACGGGCCAATACTGCATCTTCGACAACCTGTATGTGAACGATGCCAAGCCCGGCGATCCGTGCCCGGATTGCGGCCGGCCCACTGAAACCGTCACGGAAGAAAACTTCTTCTTCAAGCTGTCGGCGTTCCAGAACAAGCTGCTCGAGTTGTACAACTCGCAGCCGGATTTCATTCAACCCGAAACGCGCCGCAACGAGGTGATCTCGTTCGTCGAGAGCGGCTTGAAAGACCTTTCGGTCACGCGCAGCAACATCAAGTGGGGCATCCCGGTGGAAGGCGAAGCGCCGCACGTGTTCTATGTGTGGTTCGACGCGCTTACGGCATATATGACCGCGGTCGATGGCAAAAAGGGTATTGACGGTGAATCGCTGTGGCCTGCCGATCTCCACCTGATTGGCAAGGAAATCGTGCGGTTCCACGCGGTGTACTGGCCGGCGTTCCTGATGGCGGCCGGACTTCCGTTGCCGAAGCGCATCTTCGCGCACGGCTGGCTGCTGTTCGAGAACGACAAGATGTCGAAGTCGCGCGGCAACATCGTGCGCTCTGAGCCGATCCAGAAGGTCATGGGCGCGGACCCGCTGCGCTACTTCCTGCTGCGCGAAGTGGTTTTCGGGCAGGACGGCAGCTTCAGCTACGATGCGCTGATTGGCCGCTATAATTCCGATCTCGCCAACGGCCTGGGCAATTTGGCCAGCCGCACGCTGACCATGATTCATCAGTACCGGCAGGGCGAGATCTTCGGGGGCGCGGATCTGGGCGTCAAACTTCTCGCCGAGAACACCATTTCAAGCGTCCGGTCCCACTTCGAGCGCTTCGAGTTCTCTAAGGGGTTGGAACAGATATGGGGCATGATAGCCTTCATCGACCGGAATATCGTTAACTACGAGCCGTGGAAGCTGGCCCGCCAGCCGGAAAAGCAGATAGAACTTAACAATACGCTCTACATGGCGGCGGAGAGCCTGCGCATCATCACGGCGTTAGTCTCTCCAGTCCTACCCGAGTCCTCCCGAAAGATCTGGGCGCAGCTCGGTATGAAAGAGCCCATTGAATCCGTTCGTTTTGAAACGCTCGCCTGGGGCGGTCTCCAGCCCGGCCAGCAGATCGGCGAAGTCTCGCCCGTTTTCCCGCGCATCGACGCCAAGCCGGCCATCGAGCAAATGCGCGCGCTTGAAGAGAAAGTCACCGCCGAGCAAGCGATCATGATGGGCAAGGCGCCGGCGCCCGCCGCCGCAGCCGCTCCAGCCGGAACCGCGAAGATCAACATCGACGATTTCGGCAAAGTGGATCTGCGCGTCGGCCTGGTCCTTTCCGCCGAGCGCGTCAAAGGCGCCGACAAGCTGATGCACATGAAGATCGACATTGGCGAAGCCGAGCCGCGCACTATCGTCGCCGGCATTGCCGAGGCTTACACGCCGGAGCAACTGGTGAGCCGCAAGGTCGTCATCGTTGCCAATCTGGAGCCGCGGAAGCTGCGCGGGATAGTGTCGAACGGGATGATCGTAGCGGCGTCGGTGGAAGGCGGCAAGCCGGTGCTGGCGGGTTTCCACGAGGACATCCAGGTGGGAGCGCGCCTCAAGTGAGGCTGATCGATTCGCACACTCACCTGGACGACGCCCAATACAATGACGACCGCGCCGCGGTGATCGAACGCGCCCGCGCCGCCGGCGTGGAACGAATGCTGGCCATAGGCACCGGCGGTGGCCCTCCCGATCTGGAAGCCGCGGTACGGCTGGCCGACGAATATCCGTTCGTCCTGGCAACCGTTGGTGTTCATCCGCACGATGCCGCCAAAACCACCGAGGCAACTTTCGAGCGTCTGCGCGCGCTGGCCGAGCATCCAAAGGTTGTGGCGATCGGCGAAATCGGTCTCGACTATCATTACGACTTTTCGCCGCGGCCTGTGCAGCGCATCACGTTTTCGCTGCAGTTGACAATTGCGGCAGAGGCACACTTGCCGATCGTCATCCACACGCGCGAAGCCTGGGACGACACGTTCGAGATTCTGCGGCGCGAGTGGCGCGGCCAAGGCATCGTGCATTGTTTTACCGGCGACACCACGCAGGCGCAGCAGGCGTTGGAAGCCGGCTTCCACCTCGCGTTTGGCGGCGTGCTCACGTTTCCGAAAGCCGAAACGGTGCGCCAGGCGGCGCGCCTCACACCGGCCGATCGGCTGCTGATCGAGACCGACTGCCCCTACCTGGCGCCGGTACCGCATCGCGGCAAACGCAATGAGCCGGCGTTCGTACTGGAAACCACGCGCCGTCTGGCCGAGGTGCGAGGCCAGAGCATCGAAGAGGTTGCCGCACTCACCACCGCTAATTTCGAGAGGCTGTGTTTGCGGGGCGGGACTCCAAACGGTTAAACTGGGGAACCTACATGAATTTAGGCAAAGCGGGGCAAGCCCAGGCGGCGCGAGGGATTTTCGATCTCGTCCAAAACGATCTGGAACAGGTGGAGAAGAAGATTTCCGCCGAGTCCGTGGCTTCCGTGGATGCCGTCACCGCCGTCGGGCGCTATCTGCAATCGGCCGGCGGTAAGCGGCTGCGCCCCGCGTTGCTATTGATGTCGGCCAAGCTGGTAGGCCACGGCAATGCAGGACCCAGCGCTATCCAAATGGGCGCGGTGGTGGAGTTGATCCACGCCGCTACGCTGGTGCACGACGACGTCATCGATGCCGCCGAAACCCGCCGCGGCCGTCCCTCCAGCAACGTCAAGTGGGGCAATCACACCTGCGTGCTGGCCGGCGACTGGCTGTACATGCAGGCCTTCCAGATCGCGCTCCGCGAACGCAATTTCTTGATTCTCGATTTGCTGATCGGCCTCACCCAAATGATGGTCGAGGGCGAACTGCTGCAGCTCGAACGCATTGGCCGCATCGATATCACCGAAGCCGACTGCATGGAGCTGGTAGACCGCAAAACCGCCCGCCTGTTCTCGGTGTGCGCGCGGTTGGGCGCGGTGTCTGCCCACAGCGATGCGCAGGCGCAGGAAAAGCTCGGCGAGTTCGCCTGGAACCTGGGCATGGCATTCCAGTTGATCGACGACGTGCTGGATTTCACGGCCCGCGAGAATGTGCTGGGCAAGCCCGTGGGTGGCGATTTGCGCGAAGGCAAAGTCACCCTGCCGCTGGTTTACGCGCTCGAGAGCGCCACGCCCGCCGAGCGGCGCCTGGTGGAAACGGTGCTGGAACAACGAAACTACCAGCGCGTCCCCTTTGCACAAATTCTGGCGCTGGTGGAGCGCTATGACGGCATTGACCGCGTTCGGGAGCGCGCCCAGGCATTCACCGAAAGGGCGCGGCAGGTGATGAGCGAGTTTCCCGAGTCGGCTTACCAGCTGGCGCTGATGGCGGTGACCGGCCTCGTGACGGAGCGCGACCATTAGTTCCACCGTAATTTCCTCGCCGGCCGCAATGAATTACCAGTTCGTCGAAGACCGCGTTGTGGGGCAGGTTGATAACCTGCGCGCCGATTGTCAATCGGTGCAGCCGGGCAACGCCCGGCTCGATCGCAGCCTTCCTCTGTTTGGTCGCAGCTGCGCTCGACCGCGTTCATCTGTG
Source organism: Bryobacterales bacterium (assembly GCA_963761855.1). Taxonomy (GTDB): domain Bacteria; phylum Acidobacteriota; class Terriglobia; order Bryobacterales; family Bryobacteraceae; genus Bog-375. The sequence continues at coordinate 146,492 of CAVXJY010000090.1, forward strand.
TTCTCCGGCGGCCATGAGTCTCTTCTCCCATGTCCTTCTTCGCCATCATTTTTCTGATCCTCGGCTCTTCCCAGTTGTATTGGGGATGGCGCGGAGTGCGGCTGGCACGGCGGAAAATCGAATCCCCTGCCCTACGCCGGCTGGTGTGCGCGGCCGTACCCGTCATTCTGGTGGCCATGCTCGCATACACCGTGCGCCAGTTCGCGCGGCGGCCGGAGCCTGTGCACATGACCCTCCGCGACGCCCTTCTGACCGCGCCGTTCGCCTGGTGGATCGCCAGTTCCCTGGTCGGATTCCTGCTGGCGATTCCGTTTGCGATTCTGGCCGCCGTGCGCGCGCTGGCGCGGGCCGTGGCGCGACTGTTGCCCCGGCGCGCCGAACTTCCATCGCCGGCCCGGCGCGATTTTCTGGCGCGAACCGCCAACCTGGTGACCGCCGCTCCTTTCTTAGGCGGCGCTTACGGCTTGCTCTACGGGCGCCTGAATCTGGAGACGGTGGAGCGGCCCATCCACCTCGCCAACCTGCCGCCGGCGTTTCACGGTTTTCGCATCGCGCAGCTTTCCGACATCCACATCGGGCCGTTCATGCCCGAGGAAGAGATTCGCAAATTCGCGGCTATCGCTAATGCTTTGAAACCGGACCTGATGGTGCTGACGGGCGACTACGTCACTTTCGACGCCGGCACGCAGTACGCGGTGGTGGCGGCGCTGGCCGGACTGCGCGCGCCCTTCGGCGTGTATGGCTGCCTCGGCAACCACGATGCGTGGGCGGGCGTGGAAGATTCGATCACCGCCTTGTTCGCCGCCAACCGCACCCGCATCCTGCGCGGCGCGAGCGTGCCCATCGCCATGGGCCGCGATTGGTTCAACCTGATTGGCGTCGACTTCCAAAGCCGCCGCCGTTTCGGTCCTTCCGCGCCGGTGAAGCACCTGTTGGGCAACATCGAGGGTCTCATCACCCGCGGCCAGGTCAACATCCTGCTCAGCCACAACCCGGACACGTTCGATCGCGCGGCTGCATTGGGGATCGACCTCAGCATGGCGGGGCACACCCACGGCGGGCAAGCGGCGCTCGAATTCATCAGCCCGGAGATCGCCCCCAGCCGGCTGGTGACGCCATACGTCGCCGGCCTCTTCCAAAAACCGGGCGGGCAGTTGTACGTGAATCGCGGCATCGGGACCATCGGCGTGCCGATCCGCATAGGCGCGCCGCCGGAAATCACCGTTTACCAACTCGAGCGCGCATAAACCTGAATTCCGAAGTTGGACGCCTTGTATCAGGGCACGGCTTGAGCCGCCGCCAGCGACACGCACTCCGAGGGCTTCAGCCCCTGTCTGCTGGCCAGGGGCTAAAGCCCATAAGGTTCAACCCGTTCCGGCACGGCTGAAGCCGTGCCCTGATACAAGGCCTGTTCTACCCTTGGTGCTCTGTTGTGGAAGTGCAACTTCGCCGGAACTGACTTCGGAATCGAGGATAAAGCGCCGTGGCGCACGCACTCCTGCGTGCAGCGTCGAGAATCTTCTCGACGCTTCTTCGCTCCAGGGTTGCAAGAAATGCCGGCACCAATGCCGGCGCGGCACACAAAACCGTGCGCAAACGCTCGTTACAGCCGTACGATTTTCGGCGAGGTGTAGCCTTTGAGCGCGTTGCGCGTGTCCACGATCAGCGAAGCGCGATCCACCAGAGCCCGGTAATCGAATGCGGCGTGATCGGTGACGATCACTACGCAATCGGCGTCCGCGGCCGCGGATTCGGGTTGGGCGTCGAGCTGCAACCCGTCCAGGCGCAGTTTGGGAACGTGCGGGTCGCTATAGCTGAGGATGCCGCCGCGCCGCGCCAACAGCAGCAAAACGTCCAGCGCCGGCGATTCGCGCATGTCGTCGATGTTGCGCTTATAGGCCACGCCCATCACGTGGATGCGCGATCCCTTGACCGGCTTGCCCGCGTCGTTGAGCGCGTTCTGCACTTTGTCCGCCACGAAATGCGGCATCTGGCCATTGATGTAACCGGCAAGTTCAATGAAGCGCGCCTCAATGCCGGCCTGCTTGGTCTTCCAGGAAAGATAGAACGGATCGATGGGGATGCAATGGCCGCCCAGGCCGGGGCCCGGATAAAACGGCATGAAGCCGAAAGGCTTGGTGGCCGCCGCGTCGATCACTTCCCACACATTGATGCGCATGCGGTCGCACATCAGCGCGATTTCGTTCGCCAGGCCGATGTTGATCATGCGAAAAGTGTTCTCGAGCAGCTTCACCATCTCCGCCACCTGTGTGGAACTCACCGGCACCACCTGCTGCAGCGCCTGCGCATACAACAGGCGGCCCATTTCGGTGCAGGCGGGCGTGCAGCCGCCCACCACTTTGGGAATGTTGGCGGTTTGAAATGTCGGGTTGCCGGGATCGACGCGCTCGGGCGAAAAGCAGAGAAAAAAGTCGCGGCCCACTTCCAGGCCGGACTTCGACAGAATCGGCAGCACCACCTCTTCCGTCGTGCCGGGGTAAGTCGTCGATTCCAGAATCACCAGGGCGCCGGCGTGAAAGTGGTGGGCGATTTCCTGGCAGGAGCTGACGATGAAGCTCATGTCCGGGTCCTTGGTTTTCCTCAGCGGCGTCGGAACGCAGATGTTAATCGTGTCAAGCTCCAGCACCGCCGAGAAATCGCTCGTGGCGCGCAGCCTGCCGGATTCCACTAGCGGCTTGAGCGTAGCGCTGGGTATGTCGCCCACGTAGGAATCGCCGGCGTTGACCCTTTTGGTCTTCTCCTGGCTGATGTCGATCCCGGTTACGGAAAAGCCGGCCTTGGCAAACTCCACGGCCAACGGCAATCCGACATATCCCAGTCCCACGATTCCCACGCGGGCACGTTTCTCGGAAATCTTGAGCTGCAGAATTTGAGCGGTTGGATGGGCGGCAAGCAGAGCTTCAGGCATGCACTGCTATTCTCTCATACGCAAAAGAAAAAACCCTCCGCCACCAGCACCGCCGGGCCGCGCAGGAAGACGTTCTCTTCAATACGGATGTCGAGCGGTCCCGCCGGCGTCAGGACGCGCAACGGCGACTGCGCCATGCCGCGCGCCACGGCGGCTACCGCGGCTCCGGTGGATCCAGTGCCCGAGCTCATCGTCTCGCCCGCCCCGCGCTCCCAGAAGCGAACGTCGATAGCGTGCGCATCCACCGCTTTCAGGAATGAGACATTGGTGCGCTTGGGAAAGTGCGCGTGGCGCTCGATTTCCGCTCCCATGGCGCGCCAGTCGAAATCGAAATCGGCCACCGGCACGGCGCATTGCGGATTGCCGGCGTCAATCAGCGTGACGTCGCGCTCGCCCGCCGCAAGCGGCAGGGCGAAGCGTTCGGCCAGCATCACGGGCCGGCCCATATCCATTTCGAACCTGAACTCCCGGCCGTCGCGTTCCAACAACCGGAGCGTCTTGACGCCCGCGCCGGTGCGAATGCGGACCGCTTCGGCCGAGTGGCCGTGATGAATCAGGAAAGCGGCGGCGCAGCGCGTGCCGTTGCCGGAAATCTCGGGAGCGCTGCCGTCGGAGTTGTACAACTCGATGGCTCCATCCGCCTGCGCGTCCTGCGGCGGATCGATCAGCATCCAGCCATCGGCACCGATGCCGGTGTGCCGGTCGCAGATGGCGCGCGCGATAGCCGGATAGCCGCCGCCGGGCGCATCGCGCCGCCAGGTTAGCAGAAAATCGTTCCGCGCGCCGTGCGCCTTGGTGAAGGGGATCGTCATCTTTTGACCCGATTAGAACCGCTGTACCGGCTGTTCACCACTGGTCGCAGCCGCGTTCTTCGGACTCAGCCGCCGTCCGTTCTCAGCCGCGACCCTCCGTTCGGAGCCGCGACCCTCCGTTCGGAGCCGCGACCCTCCGTTCGGAGCCGCGACCGTAAGGGAGCGGAGATTTCGCCTTCATCCGCCTGCCGGTGAAACCCGCCTCAGACTTTTCTTCCCTTATCCGTGTTCATCTGCGTTCATCTGCCGCCGTCACGCTATCCCTACGGCAGCGGCTCAACCTCCACCGCCGTGCCGTATGCCAGCACCTCGGTGACACCCTGCATGATCTCGGTGGCATCGTAGCGAACGGCAATCACGGCGTTGGCGCCCAACTGGCCGGCGTGCTCCAGCATGAGGTCGAACGCGTGGCCGCGGGTCTGCTCGCACAGGTTGCTGAACAGCGAAATGTTGCCGCCCACAATGGTTTGCAGGCTGGCGCCGATGGTGCCAAAAATGGAGCGCGAGCGGACGATGATTCCGCGCACCACGCCAAAGTTCCGCTTAATGCGGAAGCCCGGCAGTTCAAAAGCCGTCGTTACTTGTTCATGAGGTACCATGAATGCCTCCTGTGCGCCGGTAGATCTCGATCACCGGAGCACCCTTCACTGCAATCGTCTTTTCCAGCCGGTAGCCGATGCCATCGCGCAAGGCGGTCTGAATCGATCGATCCACGTCGTCGCCGGCCATAGCTACGGCCCACTCCTGCCACAAAAACAAATCCGGGCGTTTCACCGCGGCCAGCCAAGGCAGGCCATTATCGCCGGTGAAGGTCTCGCGCAGCGGGATTCCGGCCTCGCGATAAATTCCAGTAATATCCCCGGACGTTGTGATAATACCTGAACCGTAGACGTAATGCGAGGCCATGAAATCGGCCGCCTGGTGCGTCCAATCGCGCCGGGCTTCCGAGTTGACCAGCGACTCCTGCCACGTCGGCCAGTTCTTGGGCTGCGGCCGCAGCAGCCACGGCGCGCTGCACGCCAGCACCAGTAGGGCTGCGCACCAGGCGCGCAGGCTGCGCGGCGCGACCGCCACCAGGGCCGCTATGGCAAACGCCAGCAGCGGCATGGCCGCCAGGCCGTAACGCGAGTTGTAGTACGAGTACGGCCAGAGCGTGGGAATGAAGATGGGGTCGCGCGAACTGTGCATGCTCCAGATGTAGAACGCGCCCGGCAGCGCCAGCAGCAGCAGGGGCCAAAATGCGCGCTTGGCCAGCGCCGCCACCACGCCCGCCACGCCGGCCAGCGCCAGCACCGGTCCGGCATCGAGTTTCGCGGCCTGCCGGAAATAGTAAAGCGCCGCCCACCAGTCGCCTTTGCCGGGATACGGCGTATTTCCCTGGATGGCCCAGGCCGAACCCGGTCCGTTCAGGAAGTACAGCGGGTTCCCTTGCAGCCACCAATTGTGCCCCAGCCAATAAAGCGGGCCGAGGCTGGCCAGCGCGCCGAAGACAACGCCCGCGCTGAGCCTGCGCCGCGCGAAATAGAGAGCCACGAAGGGAATCAGGAACCATCCTTCATAGCGGCTGAGCGCGGCCGCACAGGCCGCTGCGGCGGCTGCCAGCACCGCGCCCCAACCACCCCCATCGCGATAGCGGACGGTCGCATAGAGCAGCGCCATCCAACTGGCCCAGAAGGCCGGCTCCGACATGGGAATCGAGCCCAGGTAGAGCATGTTCGGATTCAATGCGAACGCCGCCGCTGCCGCCAATGCCGGCGCTGCCTCGCCAAAAACGCGCCGCACCGCCAGGAACAGGAACACGCCTGCCATCGCGAAACAGATGCCCGATGGAATCGCGCCGGCCAGGCCGCTGCGCCACAGCGCCGCGTGCTTCACCAGGGGTAGCATCAATACATGCGGCAGGGGCAGCCACGGCGTGCCCAGTTGGTCGTAGCCCGGTGTTTGCGAATCCACGATCCGGCGCGCGATGTTCAGGTGCGCTTCAGCGTCGCCATAGTAGAGCAGCCAGCCGCGGGAGTAGAAAAATGCAATTGCCGCCGCGCTGGCCAGCGTCAGCATTCCGATCGCCGCCAGTGCGCCCTTCCACCTTTCCGATTTCAGAACTGGGTGCAGGACTGAAACTCCCGGAAGCGGGCATCGACCTCTTCCCGCGTCAGAGAGCGGAAGCGATCCACGCCGAACCTCTCGCAGCAAAAGCTGCCCATCACGGAACCGTAGATCACGGCGCGGCGCAGCGTGGAGATGTCCGCGTCTTTGGCCGCCGCGCCCTGTCCCGCCAGATAGCCGATGAAGCCCCCCGCGAAGCTGTCGCCAGCCCCGGTGGGATCGAAAACTTCCTCCAGCAAATAGCCGGGCACGATGAAGCGGTCGGCATCATGGAAGAGCACGGCCCCATACTCGCCACGCTTAATCACCAGCGTGCGCGGGCCCATCGCCTGGATGGCCGCCGCCGCGCGCCGCAGGTTGCGCCAGCCGGAAAGCATTTGGGCTTCGCTGTCGTTGATGAGCAGGAAGTCCCACCGGGCAATGGTCGCGACCAGTTCCTCGCGAAAGTCCTGGATCCAATAATTCATCGTGTCGCCGCCCGCCAGCTTGAGCTGGTTCATCTGCGAGAGCACTCCGCGCTGCAAGGCGGGCTGAATGTTGCCGAGCAGGAGATACGGTTCGGCGCGATACGATTCCGGCAGCTTGGGATCGAAATCGGCGAAGACGTTGAGATCGGTGCGCAGGGTGGTGCGATCGTTCATGTCGGCCGAGTATGCGCCCGACCAGAAAAACGTCTTCCCGCCCGCCACGCGTTCGAGACCGGCCAGGTCGACATCGCGAGAGGCCAGCAGCGCGGCATCCTCCGCCGCGAAATCGTCGCCCACCACCGCCACCAGCTTCACCGGAGTGAAGTAGGCCGCTGTGAGCGCAATATAGGTGGCCGCGCCGCCCAGCATCCGGTCCACCTTTCCGTGCGGCGTTTCCACGCCGTCATATGCAACTGAACCAACCACGACAAGCGACATATTCAGACAGAATTGTAACAGCACGGCGCCGCCCTGCTGCGAACCCATGGCCGGAGTCGTGGTAAAATTCAATTTCCCCCCCAATTGTTCTGTGTTAGCGGGCAAATTAAGAAACGCAAAATCATGATGCAGAAGCAGGAACCGAATAGAGTCCTGGCCGCTGTGAGCGATCTGTTTTTCTCGGTAAAACTCACCGATGCGGCCAAGCGCGCCGGCCTCACGCTGGAGTTCGTCAAAGAACCCAAGGAGTTGCTGGAGAAAGCGGCGGCCGACCGGAAACCATCGCTGATCGTTTTCGATCTGAACTTCGAAGCGCTGCAGCCGCTGAAGCTGATCGGCAAGCTGAAGGGCAAGGCGGAAACCAAGGGCATTAGTCTGATCGGCTACCTGTCACACGTCCAGGCCGAGCTCAAGCAACAGGCGCACGAAGCGGGCTGCGACATGGTGCTGGCGCGGTCGGCGTTTTCGCAGAATCTGCCGTTGATTTTCAAGCGCCATTCCGGCAGCGTCTAGCCGGGGTAGACGCGTCCCCCCGCAGCCCTAATCCACCGGGGCCAGACTCGCCTTGGCTCGCAGGTTCGCCACTCCAGTCGTGTAGCGGCTGTCGGTCACCAGGAACGCCACCGCGTCCTCCAGCCACTCGTGCCAAACCCCATCGGGGTCGTGTGAGGCCACCGTCAGCGTATACTCCTGCGGGCACAATTCGCAGCGGAATTGAAAGCTCACCGCCAGCGTGCCGCCCGGCCGCGCTGGCCCAAGCCGTAAGTTCTCCAGTTCCGTGTTGGTGCCATAGACGTTGAACCCGCTGCGCGTGCGGATCAGCATCCCTACCACCGGATTGGCCACCAACGCCTGGTACTTCACCGTTATCTTCACCGCCGCCAGCTCGCCGGTCCGCCACACCATGGTTGGATTTCCGTCCTCGCCGGTCAGGCCCACGCCCACGATCTCGGCACGCCCGTCGCCGCGGAAGAATCGCGGACTGATGGGCGCGGTCATGGTCGCGCCCCACGCGCGCACCCGCGCCGAGATGTGGTGCCGGTAAGCGCTCAAAATCTCTTCCGGGTCGCCACGCCCCGCCAGCTTGCCTTCATGCACCCACCACACTTCGTCCGCCAGCCGCCGCAGCAGATCCTCCTCGTGCGACACCAGCAGTATCGTCGAGCCCGCCTGCCGCAGGCGGTCGATCGCCGCCGCCGCCCGCTCCCGCACCAGCAGGTCCTGCCGGGCAAATGTGTGGTCGATCGCCAGCACCGGCGCCGGCGAAAGATTCAGCGGGCTATCCGGCCCCAGCAGCCTCGCCCCGCCGGGGCTATCCACCTCGCCTGACACGGGCTGCTCCGCCCCACCAGCCAGGCGCGCCAGCACGCTCTTCCCGGCTCCGTTCTCTCCCACGATTCCGATTACAGCGCCATCGGGCGCCGCCGCATCGAATTCCACCAGAGGCGCGCTCGAGACGCGTCGAAAGACCAAGGCCATAGAGGTTAGAATAGCAACTGGCACATGGATACTCCCAACTTGCTCGATTCCATGCGCGCCGATTGGAACCGGCGCGCCCTTGAGGACGCCAATTACTACGTAGCCTTCGGCCGCCGCCAGCAGTCCGACGAGGAGTTCTTCTCCGCCGCCGCCGACACTGTCAGGCAGTTTCTGATGGAGCTGAAACGCTTCACCGGCCGCGATGCCGCGCTCGAAATCGGCTGCGGTCCCGGCCGCCTGATGCGCCCGCTCAGCCGCCATTTCAAGGAAATTCACGGCGTCGATGTCTCCGATGAAATGATCCGCCTGGCGCGCGAGCGTCTCGCCCACACTGCCAACGCCTTTCCGCAGCTATGCTCGGGCGCGGACCTGTCCATGTTCCCCGCGGACAAATTCGATTTCGTCTACTCCTACGCCGTTTTTCAGCACATTCCGAGCAGTGACCTCGTCTTCGCTTACCTGCGTGAAGCCTTCCGCGTCCTTAAGCCCGGCGGCGTCCTGCGCTGCCAGTTGAACGGCCTGCCGCCGCACGAGCGGCGATACGATACCTGGAGCGGCGTCCGCATCGCGCCCGCCGAAATCAACTCGTTCGTCGAATCGAGCGGTTTTCACCTAATGGCCCTCGAGCAGGTCTGGACCCAGTACATGTGGATCACGTTGCGCAAGCCCCTCCCCGAAAACGGCGCGCCGGCCCGTTCCGCCAGCCTGCGCACCATCTGCAACGCGCTCACCGGAGAAGCCGTCACTCCCGCCTCCGGCATCATGGCCGCGCTGGCCCTGTGGATCGAGCGTCTGCCCCCCTCCTGCCACCTGCTCAACACCGCCGTCACCGCCGATGGCCGCCCCTGCCGCCTCACCTGTATCGCGCCACCCGCGGCCGATAACGTCTCGCAGGTCAACGCCGTGCTCCCGGAGAATCTGCGCACCGGCCTGGTGCGGGTGGAAGCCACTCATGACGGCGCCCCACTCTGCGCCCCCGCCTGGGTGCGGATCGTGCCGGCCGGCCCCCTGGTTCCCCGCGTTACCGGCATCAGCGACGGTATCAACCTCCTGTCCGGCAACCGCATCGTCAGCGGCACCGTGAAAGTGACCATGGAAGAGGTTCCCCGCGGCGCCGCCTTCCACGCCAGCGTGGACAAGCACCCCGCGCCCGCCGCAGAGGCCTTCTGCACCGATGCCGTCGCCCAGCGCTGGGAGTTTAGCTGCAGCCTCCCCCAGAATCTCGCTCCCGGCACGCACCTGCTTACCGTCGCCTTGGGCCGCCGCGTTTTTCCCCCGGTGCCCATCGAGGTGGCCTGATTGCGGCGCGCCCTCGCCGGGGCCGCCATCGCGCTCATCGCCGCCGTCCTTATCTTCGGTCCGCTGCGTTCCCGCCCTGTGCGTCAACTGCCCGCCGGCGTTGTCGAACTCCATGCCGAAATCGCCGTCGATGCCGGCTGCGACCTGCGCGGCGCACGCTCCGGTACCGTGCTCCATCTCGCTCCCGATTTCTCCGGCCGGGCCGCCATCGTCGTGCGCGGCGACAATGTCACCCTGCGCGATTTCTCGATCGATGGCAACCGCGCCGCTCTGGAGGTCCGCGCCGGCCTGCCTGGTTCCAACACCCCGTTCGCGAGATTCACCCGCGCCAACGGCGTCCTTGCCGAGAGCGTCACCGGTCTCACCATCGAGCGCCTCCACTTCCGCCACATAGCCGGCTTCGCGATACTGGTCAGCGGTGGGCGCTCCGTCGACATCCGCCGCGTCACCGTCGCCGATAGCGGTTCGCGCAACTCGCTCGGCCGCAACAACTCCACCGGCGGCATCCTGCTTGAAGAAGGAACCAGCGATTTCCGCGTCATCAACTGCGAGCTGTCGGGCATCCGCGGCAACGGCATCTGGACCCATTCCCTCTACACATCGCCGCGCAATGCCCGTGGCCTCATCGCCTTCAACCGCTTCCGCCAGATCGGCCGCGACGCCATCCAGGCCGGCCACGCCACCGCCATTGCAGTGACCGGGAACTCCGGCAGCCGCATCGGCTTTCCGGCGGAAGAAGTGGATATTGAAAACGGCGCCGTTCCCGTCGCCCTCGATACGGCCGGCAACGTCGACGCGTCTTCTTATGACGGCAACAGCTTTCGGGAAATCGATGGCCAGTGCATCGACCTCGACGGCTTTCACGATGGCGAGGTCCGCGCCAACCAGTGCATCAATCCCGCCGGGCTCGCGTCCTACCCCTTCGGCCACTATGGCATTGTCATGAACGACTCCAACCCCGAGACGCGCTCCCGGAACATCCGCCTGGTCGATAACCTGATTGACGGCACCTTGTTCGGCGGCATCTTCGTCATCGGCTCCGGCCACACCATCGCCCGCAACCGCCTGCGCCGCCTTGACGCCTCTCATTGCAACGAAAACACCGCTCACTTCGGCTGCTATGACGTAGCTACCGATCCCGAAATCCTCGAAGCCGGCATCTATCTCGGCCGCAGCCCCTTGCACACGGCCCCCGCCCGCCACAACCTCATCGTGGACAACCGCATCGCCGGCTACAAAATGAATTCCCGCTGCATCCTCGCCGCCCCCGGCGTCGACCTGCGCTCAAACACAATTTTCGACAACGTCTGCCGCGATCAGTGAGCCAGGTCCCCGACCTGCCAACAGAACGGCCTGCCGCAACCCGCTGGCCGTTCCAGGAATGGCGTTTGGGGTATACTGAACAGGACCAGGGGGTCCAAAATAGGAATTGCGGTTCAGATCCGCCTGATCTGGCGGTACCCGCAAAGTCGTTGTTGTGCGGCGCCTCGGCCCGAGTTTCCAGGGAGGATTACCTCATGAAACGCTGGATCGAACGACTCTGTCTTGCCCTGTTGATTGCTCTGCTTGCCGGCGGAGCGATACTGGCTCTGAGCCCCACCGCGCGTACCAAGACATACTTCGCTTTCTACCGAACCTGGCATTCGCACTGGCCTTTTAAGGCTGGCAGGCAGCTTCCCGACCATCTGTCCCGCTTCTTCGTTCCATTCGTTCCGGTTTGGGTCCACGTGGAACCGGGCGTAACCATGCAGCTCGATCCGTACGACTATGTGACCCAGGCAATCCTGCTGGAGCACACTTGGGAACCATCGACAACGCAAGCCTGCTGCGGCACGTTCCGGCCGGTGGGACGTTCGTCGACGTGGGAGCGCATGTCGGGTGGTACACGCTGAAAGCGGCCAAAGTGGTGGGGCCCAAGGGGCACGTCATCGCCGTGGAACCGAATCGCGAGACCCTGGTCAAACTCCGCGACAATATCCGCGCCAGTGGCGTAAGCCCGATCGTCGTGGTCGCGCCGGTAGCTTGTTCGGATTCCGAAGCCACGTTGACGCTTTACGCCACGTCTCGATCCAATACCGGGGAGAGTTCCCTCTCCTCAGCCAACGCTTCGCAGGACAGCACCATCGCAGCCTCTTATCCGGTCCGGACACGCCGGCTGGACGATATCGTGAAAGAAGCCCGCGTCGGCCGCGTGGATGCGATCAAAATAGACGTGGAGGGCGCCGAGTTCCTGGTGCTCAAAGGCTCGGCTGAAACCCTCGACCGCGACCGGCCCATCGTCGCCGTGGAACTGATCGACCGGCAATTGAAATCCATGGGCTCCAGCGCGGCGGAACTGACGGCTTTTATGCGCGCTCACGGGTATGCACCGGCAGGCATGCACGAGGACAATATGATGTTCGTGCCGGTTGCCGCGCGCTGAGTGCGCGATTGTGCAGCTTAGAGCCGAAGCGCCTGCCGCCTCACGCACGATCGTGTTTCAAGGCTCCTCAATCTCCATCCCCGCTTCGTTGGGACGCCCTCGCTTCCTTGCCAGCCGCAACCACCGGGAGTGAAACCGCGTCCGGCTCGCGCCTGCCGGACGTCGAGGCCAGGCGCTCACACCGCGACCGCAAGTCGGCGAGCTTGTCAGCCGCTCGCGGAACCCGATCCAGCCGGCGCAGGATTTCACGCTTGGCGCGGCGAACCAGCTCCAAATCCATCTCGTTCATCCGCAGCAGCCGTCCGCACAGGTCCTTGCCCCAGACGCCTTCCCAATACTCCCGAGACTGCTCCGGCGCAAGCGGCGCGGCCCGATTGACGTTCTGGGGAACATACTCCAGCCGGAGGGTGGGAAATGCCGGACGTAGAAAATACTCCGCAACCACCAGGCTCTCGTCGAACATCTCAACCAGCCCTGGAACGGCCATTTCGCGTATCGCCGCGCCGGCGCGTTCCAGGTCCTGCTCATCCGCTGGACGCGTGAATGCCCCGGCGTTGGCTAACTGCGTCACCTGAACGTCGCTCGCCAGATGAGGAGCTTTTTCGATGAGACGCATCGCGAACTCTCGCGGGTCGTAAGATCGCGCCCACCGGGCATAGAGAGAATCCGAATCGATACGACGGAAGTGGTTGTAAGACGAATATAACCGGGCCAGTGGATCCCGCAGAAAACAGCAATCGAAGAACACCGTCTGCCGGCTCAGCGGCTTCGGATACCGCAAGTGGTGGCTGGATACCGCGGCAATATCCGGGTGTTGCCGCAGGAACTCCACCAGGTCTGTGGCATCCAGAGTCGAATCCGGATCGCTGCCGTGAAGCGTGGCAAACCGGCCCTGAAACTCGCGCTCCAGAACGTACTCAATCGTACTGCCACCGTTCTTGAACATGTGGTAGTGAACGATTACATATCGCGTGCGCGCCACGGGCACAGTTACGTTCACAGCGTCACCGTGTTGGAGTGGACCCCAGAATTCCGTGTGAATGGAGTAACTGCTCTCACTAGCCTGATCGACACCGGTTCCATCCCTGATATCTCTCTTGAACCCTACTCCATGCTGTAGAGTTCCGGCGAGCCGGGAAAAAGTTCCCAAATGAGTCGAGCCAGGACCAGATTGACGACCTGCGCGCCGATTGTCAATCCTCGCAATCAGGCAGTGGGGTAGGCGCTTCCGCCTGGGAAAGCGTCTGCCCCAGTTTGCTACGGCGTAACGGCGGCGATGGCGTGGTAGGGCTTACCGACTTCCTGGGCGTCGACGACGGCGACGGCGGCCACGTGAACGATGTCGTTGACTTCCGAGCCGCGCTGCAAAACGTGGACTGGCTTGGAGAGGCCGGTAAGCAGAGGGCCGATGGCTTCAGCGCCGCCGATGCGCTGCAGCAGTTTGTAAGCGATATTGCCGGCCTCGAGGTTGGGGAACACCAGCACGTTGGCGCCGCCCTTGAGCGTGCTGAACGGGTAGGTTTCCTCGACGATCTGCGGCATCACGGCGGTATCGGCCTGCATTTCGCCATCGATCATCAGGCCGGGGGCACGCTGGCGCACCAACTCGACGGCGCGGCGCACCTTTTCCGCCAAGGGGTGACGCGTGCTGCCGAAGTTGGAGAACGAGAGCATGGCAACGCGCGGCTCGACGTTGAAGCGGCGCGCCTTTTCGGAGGCCATGATGGCGATTTCGGCAAGCTGGTCGGCAGAAGGCTCGATGTTGACGGTGGCGTCGGCCAGGAAGTACAGATCGCCCTTGGCGGTGATCAACAGGTAGACGCCAGCTACCTCACGCATCTCCGGGCGCACGTCGATCACCTGCAAGGCGGGACGGATGGTATCGGGATAGTGGGTGGTCAAGCCGCCGATCAAGGCGTCGGCATCGCCCAATCGCACCATCATGCTGCCGAAGGTGACCGGGTTGAGGATGGTCTGGGCGGCTTCGGTGCGGGTGATGCCCTTGCGCTGCCGTAACTGGTAGAACTCTTCCACGTATTCTTCCAGGCGGGTGAAACCGGCGGGTTCGACCACCTGTGCGCCGCTCAGGCTGAGGTGGAGCTCGTGAGTGAGCGCCTGGATCTTCTGCGGATTGCCGAGCAGGATTGGCTGGGCGATTCTCTCGTCGAGCAGGATCTGGCAGGCGCGCAGAATCTTGGGCTGCTCGCCTTCGGGAAACACAATCCGCTTGGGCTGCTTTTGCGCCTTATGGATCATGGCGCGCATCACTTCGTTGGCGCGTCCGAGGCGGCGCTCGAGCTCCTCGCGATACTGGTCGAGATCGATCGGCCGCCGCGCCACGCCGGTTTCCATAGCTGCTTGCGCCACCGCCGAGGCCTCCCAAATGAGCACGCGCGGATCAAAGGGCTTGGGAATGATGTATTCGCGCCCGAACTCCATCCGCTCCACGCCGTAGGCGCGCAGCACGGAATCGGGCACGTCCTGTTTGGCCAGCGAGGCCAGGGCGAGAGTGGCGGCGCGCATCATCTGGTCGTTGATGGTGGTGGCGCGAACGTCCAGGGCGCCGCGGAAGATGAAGGGAAAGCCTAAAACGTTATTGACCTGGTTGGGAAAATCGGAGCGGCCGGTGGCCACGATGGCGTCCGGGCGGGCGGCCAGCGCCACGTCGTAGGCAATCTCCGGATCGGGGTTGGCGAGGGCGAAGATTACCGGGTCGGGGGCCATCGTCATCACCATTTCGGGAGTCACCACGCCGCCGCTCGAAAGGCCGAAGAAGACGTCGGCGCCCACCAGCGCTTCGGCCAGGGTGCGAGCCTGGGTCTTATTGGCGTAACGGGCCTTGTAGACGTTCATGTGCTCGGTGCGGCCTTCGTAAATCACACCCTTGGTGTCGCACATCAAAATATTCTCGCGGCGCACACCCAGGTTGCAGTAATGGGCGGCGCAGGAGATAGCGCTGGCGCCGGCGCCGTTGAACACCACCTTGACTTCGCCGATCTTCTTGCCGGCGAGCTCGAGCGCATTCAGCAAACCGGCGGCGGAAATGATGGCGGTGCCATGCTGATCGTCGTGGAAGACCGGGATGTTCATGGTCTTGCGCAGCTCTTCCTCGATCATGAAACACTCAGGCGCTTTGATGTCCTCGAGGTTGATGCCGCCGAAGGTCGGCTCCAGCACCTGGCAGGTGCGAATGATCTCGCGGGGATCCTCGGTCGCCAGTTCAATATCGAAGACGTCGATATCGGCGAAGCGCTTGAACAGCACTCCTTTGCCTTCCATTACCGGCTTGCCGGCCAAGGCGCCGATATTGCCCAGACCCAGCACCGCAGTGCCATTGCTGATGACCGCTACCAGGTTGCCCTTGCCCGTGTACGCGTATGCCAGGGATGGGTCGCGCTGAATTTCTAAACAGGGAACGGCGACTCCAGGCGTATAGGCCAGGCTGAGATCCCGCTGCGTACGGCAAGGTTTGGTGGGGGTGACCGCCAGTTTACCGGCCGGGGACTTCGAGTGGTATTCGAGAGCGTCTTCAGGACGGATCGTCATAAATCAGGCCTTTCACGCATAATTGTATGGGATTCTCTGAAACCAAGAAATGGGGAGTGCGGTATTTCTCTACGGTTTTCATCCGGCGCTTGCAGAAAAGCGGCGCGCGCGTGCCCTCCGGACGGCACGATCTGGCGTGCCGCCGCACGGATACGGGCAGGCTAAAGCGTGTCCTACCTTCAGAAACGCAAGCTAAAGCATGTCCCAGCCTACCTCGTGCGACGCCACATTTCTTCCAATTGCGGCAAGCTGAGTTGTTCGGCGCGCAGGGCAGCTTCCGGCCAGCTTTCCACTACATCCCTACCATACACCACTGCGAGGTTGTTGCGGATGGTTTTGCGCTTGTGGCGGAAGCAGTGCGCCACGAATTCGAGGAAGGCATCGGGGTCCGGCATGGCAGCGGCGCGCGGAGAAAACTCGACCACGGCGGAATCCACCTTTGGTGGAGGGCGGAAGGCGGAGGGCGGGACTTCGCAGAGCAGCCTGGGGGCGGCGAACAAGGCGGTGGCGACGGTGAGGTACCCGTAGTCGCGCGAGCCGGGCTGGGCCACCAGGCGGCGGGCGACTTCCTTTTGGAGCAGAAATACGGCGCGCGGCGGGCGCAGGCGGAGCGCGCGTTCCAGGATGGGCGAAGCGATGTAGTAAGGCAGGTTGCCGGCGATGGGCACAGGCCCCCACTGCGCCAGGTCGGTGGAGAGGACATCGGCTTCGATCACTTCCAGGCGATTGTTGCCGGCGAAGCGATGGCGCAGATGAGCGACCAGGCCGGGATCGACTTCGATAGCGATGACGCGCGCCGCGCGCTCGAGCAGCCGGGCCGTAAGTTCGCCGCGGCCGGGACCGATTTCAATCACCAAAGGCTGGGGACCAGGACATGCGGCGCGAGCGATGCGCTCGAGGACCGAGCCCTTGCTGAGGAAATGTTGTCCCAGCCGCTGCCGCGCCACGCCGGGCGTTCAGCTCCGGGCCACGCCGCGGGCCGCATGCACGGCCACCAGGACCTTGCTATCGGTGGGAACGCCGAAATAGGTGGCGGGGTCAAAGGTGGAAAACAAGATGACGCTCTTGACGTCGGGCGTCAGCTCGCCCTGCACCATTCTCCAGTCGCGTATCTGGCCGTAACGGTCGACGGTCAGCTCCACCAGCGTGCTGTCGGTGGAAGAGGGAATCGAGCCGGCTTCCACGCTGACAAAGCCGGCCACCTCCACGCTAACGACTTCGCCGGTCGCACCCGCCAGTTCACCGGTCGCGCCAACCAGCCTCCCATACGGAAGAGTGACCATGGAGGAGACGGAAGGATCAAAGCCCCGACTGCGCGAGACGCTCAGACCGGGCGCCAGCATGCTGAACAGAAGCACGGCGGAAAGCAGGCCGCCGCCAAAGGGCAGGGCCACCGGCCGCATCATATTATCCATGAACAAGCGGGCGTTGTCCGCCATGTGCCGGAAGCGGGCCGAGAAACTGGCCCGCACCATGATTCGCAAGCGTTCGTGGGAGGCGAGCACGCGCAGCCGTTGGGTAAGGACTGAAGGCACCGCCGGCTGCTCCATGGACCGCATCGCCAGACGCTGTTTTTCGAGGGCCTGGTACTCATCGCGACACGGGCCGCAGGATTGCAGGTGCGCCAATGTATCACGGCGCTCCGGCGCTCCCAGCCTGTGGTCGAGGAGTGAAGAGATTCTTGCTCGGGCGTGTTCGCAACTCATACGTTCACTCGGCCGTCTTGGGCACCAATCGCAGGGCCGGCCTCTCGCCGAGGCTGCCCGCGAGTTCCGCCCGCAGGGCTTCCCTACCCCGCAGGATTCGCGACTTTACGGTTCCGAGGGAGACATCCAGCACCTCGGCGATTTCCTCGTAACTAAGGTCCGCGATGTCCCTCAGCACCACGGCCTCCTTAAAAAGAGGGTTTAAGCACAGCAGGGCGGCTTCGATGATGCGATGCTGCTCCTGGTTACAGGCCTCCTCGAACGGAGAGCGGCTGTGGTCCGCCACCGTTTCTGTCCAATGACGATTCTTCTCCTCGGTGGCGCCATCCAACTCCGTCTCGCGCCGGCGATGGCGGAAAAACCAGCGGCGGGCATTGTGGGCCTCATTAACCGTAATGCGGTACATCCAAGTTTTGAGGCTGCTTTGGCCGCGGAAATGGCCGATCGAGCGAAAGACCTTCAGAAACACTTCCTGCACCACGTCAGCGGCTTCGGCCGGATCATTCAGCAGGCGGCTGGCCAGCGTGTAGACGGGCTGCTGGAAGCGCGCGATCAGATCTTCGTAAGCCCGTTCATCGCCCCGGCGCAGGCTCTCGGCCAGACACAGATCGTCGCTGGCCGACGCTTCCACTGCGCGGCGTTCGGTGAGGTCCAGGATTGCTGTGGCCACCGGGCAGCCTCTCATTCTCGGGCTCACTTCCTGACTTCACGCTATCAGGAAAGTCCGGGCGCTGTAAAGGTAGACACCGGTCTGAAAAGGAAAGTTCCAGGCGGCCGGGACGGGCCGGGCTGGTGGGTGGCCCTCAGTACTACGGGGAGAACCGGGTACCAGGGCGCTGGTGGAACATACGGGGTTGGCAAGGTTGGCGGAATTGGCAGGCGAAATGCGCTTCGGACCCCAAAAACCGGGGCGCCTGCCGCACTCTCGGCCTGCCCACTCTACGCAAGTACCAGGGGGGCTTTCTGGGAGCGCAGCTCGATCGGGACCACGTCCCGCTGCGCTTCTCCCGTGTACACCTGGCGAGGGCGGGCGATCTTGCGCTCCGGATCCTCCATCATCTCCTGCCATTGAGCCAGCCAGCCGACTGTGCGCGGGATGCCGAACAGGACCGTGAACTGGTCGGGGGTGAAGCCCATGGCCTCGTAGATGATGCCGGAGTAGAAGTCGACGTTGGGATACAGCTTGCGGCTGATGAAGTAGTCGTCGGAAAGCGCGATGCGCTCCAGCTCGATGGCGGTGTCGATCTTCGGATTGCGCCCGGTCACTTCAAACACTTCCTCGGCGACACGCTTGACGATGCGGGCACGAGGATCGTAGTTTTTGTACACGCGATGGCCGAAGCCCATCAACTTGCGGTGGCCGGTCTTGACCTGCTGGATGAAGGCGGGAATCTGTTCCTTGGAGCCGATTTCGGCCAGCATGCGCAGCACCTCTTCGTTGGCGCCGCCGTGCAGGGGGCCGGAAAGAGCGGCGATGGCTGCGGCAGTGGTGGAATACGGGTCGGCGTCGGAGCTGCCGACATTGCGCATGGTGCTGGTGCTGCAGTTCTGTTCATGATCGGCGTGGAGGATGAACAACACGTCTAAGGCGTGCGCCAGCACCGGGTTGGCCACGTATTTCGGCTCCAGCCGCCGCCACAGCATGTTCATGTAGTTCTGGACATAGCCCAGATCCGAATCGGGCGCCACGTAGGGAAGGCCGAGACGGTGCCGGTAGGCGTAGGCGGCCAGAGTCGGCATTTTGCCGATCAGACGCACGATCTGCTTGCGGCGGACCTTAGCGTCATGCACGTGGCGGGATTCCGGATAGAAGGTGGAGAGTGCAGCCACGGTGCTGATCAGAATGCCCATGGGGTGAGCGTCGTAATTGAACCCCTCCATGAACTTTTTCACATTCTCGTGGGTCAGGGAGTGTGCCATGATCTCCTGGCTCCAGCAATCCAGATCGACGGCATTCGGCAGGTAGCCGTACAGCAGCAGGAAAGCGACCTCGAGGAACGTGCAGTGTTCGGCCAGTTGCTCAATGGGGTAGCCGCGGTAGCGCAAGATGCCACGCTCGCCGTCCAGATAGGTGACGGCGCTATGGCATGCGGCGGTGTTCATGTACGCGGGGTCATAGGTCATCAGGCCGAAATCATCCGGGCCTGTTTTGATCTGGCGGAGGTCCATGGCGCGAATGGTGCCATGGTAGATCGGCAGCGTGTAAGTCTGATTCGTCCGGTTGTCGACAATAGTGATGGTTTCGTTGGGCATTGAGCCGAGCCTCCTTGGAGTGATGCCGCTACAGTCCGGCGCATGTAGCTGCAAACGGCATTCCACAAAAACCGTTGAGAAAATCCTCAATTTGAGTATAGATGAAGGGGGTAGCATCGGTCATCCGGGGCTTTTCGCGCAAGGTGCTGGGTGTGGTCAGCCAGCCTCGGGGTTCTGCACCACCGGAGTGGTGGGGCCAGCCAGCCTGAGCGGCAAGTGGTTCCAAGCGTTTCGCTCAGGTCTTACCCGGAGTGGTAGATTGGCAACTGTTGAAGACGGGGCGTGACATTTTGGATACGGGCGCGTCGAAAGACATAGGAGAAGAAACGGGAGTTAGCAGCTCGGCATCCGCCGGTTTATGCAAGACGCAGCCGGAACGGCCGGGGCCCGGGTGAGTCCCGAGGTGGATTCGCTGGTTCGGGCGGCGCAGCGCGGAGACCAGGTCGCCTTTGAGCAACTGGTGCGCGCATACGATCAGAGTGTGCTCCGGCTCGCGATGAACCTGCTGCGCTCGCCGGAAGACGCTCGCGACGTGTACCAGGAAGCGTTCCTGCGGGTGTATCGGAACCTGCACACGTTTCGCTTCGACTGCAGCTTCCACACCTGGCTGTACCGCATCGTGACCAATATTTGCCTGGACCAGTTGCGCAAGCGGAAAGTGCGGAAAGAGGAAGCGGCGGTAGTGGAAACGGCCGAAGGCGCGATTGACCGGACGGACGGGTTCGAGGAAGAATCGGCGGCGGCGAACCCGGAGCGCATGACATGGAACTGGCAGTTAGGCCGACGGATCGAAGACGCATTGGAGAAGTTGACGCCGCGCGAGCGGATGGTTTTTGAGTTGAGGCATTACCAGGGTTTGCGATTGCGCAACATCGGCGAGGTTCTGGGCACGAGCGAAGAAGCGGCGAAAAACTGCCTTTTCCGCGCCACGCAGAAGATGCGCAGCTTGTTGGGAGACCTAGTATGACTTGCGATGCGGTGCGAAAGCTGATCCCGCTGTATTATTACGGCGAGCTGACGCCGGAAGAAGAAGACGAGGCCGAGGCGCACGTGCACGAGTGCGGCGCTTGCGCGCGCCAGATGGAAGGGGCGCGGGCGCTGGCGGCGGCGTTGGACCGAAGGCGGATGGAACCTCCGGCGACCTTGCTGGCCGATTGCCGGGCGGACCTGGCGGCCGCGGTCCGCGGCGCGGTTGCAGAACCGGCGCGGCGCCCATGGAGGCTATGGCAGGAAGCGGCAGCGGCCACGCTGGCCGGCTTCGCCCGCTGGCGGCAGCCGCTGGGGGCAACGGCGCTGATCGCGGTGGGCTTTCTTGCCGCCAGGTTGGTTCCAGCGGGGTCCGGCGTTTCCACGGCCTCCCTCGCCCCGTCGGAGGGAGTGTTCGTCAATGTGCGCTCGGCGCAGCCGGACGGCTCAGGGCGGGTGCGCATCGCGTATGATGAAACCAGGCGGCGCGAAGTCACTGGAGCTATTGGTAACCAGGAAATTCAGAAGTTGCTGCTGGCGGCGGCGCACGAAGAGGACGATCCGGGCGTGCGGGTGGAATCTGTCGACCTGCTCAAGGACCGCGTGGGTTCAGGCGAAGTGCGCGACGCGCTGATGAATGCGCTGCTGCACGATTCCAATCCGGGCGTGCGGCTGAAGGCGCTGGAGGGATTGAAACCGCTGGCAGCGGAGCCGCCGGTGCGAGGCGCGCTGTCGGAAGCGCTGCAGTTCGACGACAATGACGCGGTGCGCATGCAGGTGGTGGATTTGCTGACGATGCGCCACGACGATGCCATGGTGGGCGTGCTGCAGAATCTGGTGCAGAAGGAAGACAACAGCTACGTGCGGCTGAAGTGCGAAAAGGCTCTGAAGGAAATGAATGCGTCGATCGGCACTTTTTAGCGTAGCGGCCGTGCTGGCGCTGCTGCCGCTGGGCGGAGCGTGCCAGGAAACGCTGGAGCGGGAGCCGGGCGGCTGGGCGATGACCTATCGCGGAAGCCTGCCCGCGGCGCCGCGGTTGCGCATCAACGGCCATGGGCCAGTGACACTGGAAGGCGGGACTGCGGCGACCTTCGTATACAGCGTGCGGTTGAGCGTGGCGGCGAGTTCGGAAGCCGACGCGCGGAGGATACTGGGCCGCGCGCCGCTGGCAGTGAGGCGCGGCGAGGGCGTAACACTGACGGCGCCGGGCGGCCCGGTCCGGGCGCGGATTATGGTGAAAGCGCCGGCGCTTAGCCTGGCCAGGATCGTCGACTCCGAGGGCGCGGTGGATGTCAGTGGAATCGAAGGCGAACTGGTGGTGGAATCGCGCGCGGGCGACGTGGTGGTGGACCGGATCGGCGGCCCGTGCACGGTAACTACCGGCGGCGGCGATGTGCGCATCGGCGAAGTGCGCGGCAATCTGCGGTGCTTGACCGGCGGGGGACGCATCAGCCTGAAGACGGCGCGTGGTGAAGCGGTGCTTGAAACATACGGCGGCGATATTGTGGTAGGCGAGGCAGGCGGCGGTGTGCGCGCCCAAACCGCGGCCGGCAACATCCGCGTGCATTCGGCGGGCGGGCCGGTGACGGCTGTCACCGGCGGCGGCGTAGTGGCCATCGAAAAAGCGGGAGGCACAGTCACCGTGCGCAACCTGGCCGGCCCGGTCCAAGTGGGCGCGGCGCAGGGCGGATTCGAGTGCCAATCGGCTTCGGGCGGCATCCGTTTGAGCGGCGTGACGGGGCCGATGCGGGTTTCCACTTCGCTCGGCAGCATTGTGGCCGACCTGACAGGCTCACATCCAGGCGATTCGTTCCTGGCGACGACGGGCGGTGACATTACAGTGGTGATCCCGTCTAACCTGGGTGTGACAATTCACGCAGAGAACCGGATGGCGGACACGCTGCGCCGCATCGTATCCGACTTCCCAGCGATTCCCGTGGAGCGTGTGGGCAGCCGCGTGGTGGCGCAAGGCGCCGTCAACGGCGGCGGACCGGTGCTGCGTATTTCGGGAGCGGGCGGCACGATATTCATCAGGCGGCAACAAGAGGCGAGGTGAACATGACAACGAAATGGGTGTGGGCGGCTGCGCTGCTGGCGGCTGGCGCCGCGGCGCCGTCCCCGTGGGCGCAGAATCCGGCACCACGCGCCCGCGCGGCCACGGTTGTGGTGGCGGGCGGCGGCAGCTACCTGGGGGTGGGCGTACTGGATATCGATTCGGAGCGCGCCAAGGCACTGAAGCTCAAGGAAGACCGCGGCGTGGAAATCAGCAGCGTGACCGAAGGCGGCCCGGCGGACAAGGCCGGCATCAAGCAAGGCGATGTGGTGCTGGAATATAACGGCGAGGCAGTCGAAGGGATGACCCAGTTTCAGCGGCTGGTACACGAGACGCCGGCCGGGCGGCAGGTGAAGATCGAGGTATGGCGCAACGGGGCTCCGCTCACGTTGACGGCTTCGGTGGAGGCGCGCAAGGGCTTTTCACTGGAAGCACCCGATATGGATATTCAAACGTTTGGTAACTCGCCGACCTTTCAGATGCCGTCCATGCCGCCCATGCAACCGTTCGACATGCCGCACATCATGACGATCATGCCGTCGCGCAGGCTGGGAATCGAGGGCGAGGGGCTGCGAGATGAGCCACAATTCGCCGAATTCCTGGGAGTGAAGGAGGGCGTCCTGGTGAAATCAGTGGTGAAGAATTCCGCCGCTGAAAAAGCCGGCATCAAAGCCGGCGATGTGATCACTAAGATCGGCGACACGCCGGTCATCAGCTCGCACGATATCACGGACACGCTGCGCGCCAACCATCAGAATCAGACCTTCACCGTCACCGTGGTGCGGAACAAGAAGGAGATGCAAGTAACGGTGACGATCGAAGACCGCACGGGCCAGAATGCCATGGACGCGGTGGCGCACTGCTGATCTTCCGGCAACGGCGTGTTCGCACGCATGACGCTGAGCGAAATTCCGGGGGCGCGTTCCCGCGAGTATTCGGAGGGAGACTGGCGGGCCGCCATAGGATGTGTAAGTCCACGATTCAGAGAGGCGAGTGCATCCAGCTAATCCACGAGTTGGTGCGGCACTTCGCGTGTAGTTCATGCCCGGACCTCTTTTGCGTTTTCTTCATTGAATCGAAACACGGGTTTCTGCTGAGGCAAGCTCAGTGTGATATCAACTTGCACCGTGACCTGCTAACTTAAATGGGTGGGGTTCGGGTCAGGGCGAGTTTAAGCCAAGAACACCTTCTTATTAGCGTGGAATTCACCGGAATTAGTGTAATTCTGGGGGCGGAAATCGAGCGGAGCGGAACCTAAGGAGCCGGACTTTTGGTGGGCTTCTGGCAACAACCGCAATCCGTTGTTGGGTCAACGATGACAACGTGCTGGCGCGGTAAAAACTACCTACTGGATGCAGTATTAATCAGCACGTTGTTTAAAAGTCTGTCTTGGATTCCAGCTTTGGCCGGACACGCTCTTCAATTCAAATAGCAGCTAATGGGCGCACCGCTGCGAAGGGCGGTCGAAGTAAAATCTTTCATCAGTCTGCTAGTATCACTAAGTTGGCTAAGCGCGTGCTGAGTGCTGACGCGGAACCTGCGAAGATGAAAAAAACTACTGTCGGACGGTTACTCCTAGTACTGTCAGTGACTGTGTCGCTTGGTTGGTGGCCGTTGCCGGCCAGCTTGGTGGCTGCACCCACTATCAGCTACGTGCACGGCAACTATACCGCGCCGCAATTGCCTCAGAGCGCGATGTACGTCACCTTCACTGCTGCGCAGGATGCCGGCGACCTCAATGTGGTCATAGTAGGGCGGCACGACACACCGGCCGTTGTCAGCACAGTGAAGGACTCAAGCGGTAACACATATGCACACGCTGTGGCGCAGGCGCCAGTAAGTCTATCTGGGACGTGGCTCACGCAGGCGGCCGTATACCGCCGTCGGCCACCAGGCACAAATCCGCCGACAGTCAGCAGTGTATCGCCGAATAGCGGGTCGACGGCGGGCGGGACAGCAGTCACGATCACGGGGACGAACTTTGCCGCCGGAGCGACGGTAGCGTTTGGGGGGGCGGCAGCGACGAACGTGGTGGTGGTGAACAGTAGCACCATCACAGCCGCGACTCCAGCAGGAAGCGCGGGGACGGTGACAGTGACGGTGACTGTGGACAGGCGAAGCGGAAGCTTGGCCAGTGGATTCACTTATGCCGGAGGCGTCTCCACGGTGAGCAGCGTATCGCCCAATAGCGGGTCGACGGCGGGCGGGACAGCAGTTACGATCTCGGGGACGAACTTTGCCGCCGGAGCG
Source organism: Bryobacterales bacterium (assembly GCA_963761855.1). Taxonomy (GTDB): domain Bacteria; phylum Acidobacteriota; class Terriglobia; order Bryobacterales; family Bryobacteraceae; genus Bog-375. The sequence continues at coordinate 171,218 of CAVXJY010000090.1, forward strand.
ACCGTGACGTTTGGAGGGACGGCGGCGACCAACGTGGTGGTAGTAAGCGGGACCGAGATGACGGCGACGACGCCGGCGGGGAGTGCCGGCGCGGTGACAGTGACGGTGACGAACCCCGGGGCGCAGAGTGGAAGCCTGGCGGACGGATTCACCTATATGGTGCCCACAACCACAACGATCGGCTATGTGCAGGGCAATTTCGCCACGCCACAAACGGCTCAGAGCACGGTGAACGTCGTTTTGACAGCCGCGCAGGTTGCCGGCGACCTCAACGTCGTCGTGGTGGGGTGGAACGATAGTACGGCGGTGGTCAGCGCAGTCACGGACTCAGGCGGCAACAAGTATGCACTGGCCGTGGGCCCCACGGTCCAGAGTGGATACGGGTCGCAGTCCATTTACTATGCCAAGAACATCGTAGCGGCGGCTGCCGGGGCAAACACCGTCACCGTGACCTTTGCGAGTGCTGCGACAAACCCTGACATTCGCGTTCTCGAGTACAGCGGAGCGGATCCTAACAACCCGGTGGATGTGGCGGCGGCGAGCTCCGGCAGCAGCGCCACCAGCAGCAGTGGCGCGGCGACAACCACAAATGCGACCGATCTGATTTTCGGCGCCAACTTAGTTCAAACCACTACTACCGGTCCGGGCAGCGGCTTCACCCAGAGGCTGCTGACGACGCCGGACGGCGACATCGCGGAAGACGAGATGGTCACGGCTGCAGGCAGCTATAGCGCCACCGCGCCTCTGAATTCATCCGGGGTATGGGTCATGCAGATGGTCGCTTTCCGCACATCGTCGGGAGGCACACCATCGCTATCGGTGAGTAGCATATCGCCGAATAGCGGGCCGACGGCGGGCGGGACGGCAGTCACGATCACGGGGACGAACTTTGCCGCAGGAGCGACGGTGACGTTTGCGGGGAAGGCGGCAACCAACGTGGTGGTGGTCAGCGGGACCAAGATTACGGCCACGACGCCGGCGGGAAGCGCGGGAGCGGCGACGGTCACGGTGACGGTCGGCGGCCAAAGCGCAAGTTTGACCAGTGGGTTCAGCTACACTCTTGCCGCCAGCCTGATGTCAATTTCAGTGACGCCCGCAAATTCCACGCTTTCCAACGGGGCATCGCAGCAATTCACAGCCACGGGAAACTATAGCGACGGCAGCACGCAAAACCTCACGGCTTCGGTTGTCTGGTCGTCCATGGACGAGAGCGTCGCCACGATCACGACGGGTGGTTTGGCGACAGCCGTGGCTGCGGGGACCTCGACGATTGAGGCTGCCTCCGGTTCAGTTACCGGCTCCACGACTCTCACAGTTACAGCGTCGTCAACGGCTGTGCCGGAACTGGTGCAGCACGTGAGCGGCTCGAACACGCGCAACAACAACTTTTCAAGCCCATACTGCTATTACGTGTGGCTTCCCGGATACACGACGGCCGGAAACGCGGTGGTGGTGGGATTTACTTTCAACAGTGCTATCGCGCCGACGGTCACGGACGACAGGAACAACGCCTATAAGATTGTGGCCAATTACTACGACAGCGCGAACACGCAGTCCATCGCCATCGGCGCTGCATTTAACGTCGCGGCAGGCGCCAGGGAGATTTCCGTGTGTTTTGCGGGCGATCCCGACGGCTTCGTCCAGCCCATGGCAACCGAATTTGACAACGTGACGGGCGTGGACGTTTCGGCCGCCGGAAATCAGGGCACTGGCACGTCGCTGACTGCGGGAAGCATGACGCCCTCCGCCAGCGGCGAGTTGGCGTATCAGATTGGGTTTGCTTTGGCGACGAATCAGAATCAGACCAGCTTTACGGCTGGCTCGCAGGCCAACGCAGCCTGGGGCCTGCTGAGCGCCGATTTGATGGACGGACTGGCGGCACAGTATGGCGTCTACAATTCGACTAGCGCCATTAATCCGACCATGACTATGGGGACGAGCGGCCGATGGATCTCGGCGGGGGTCCTGCTCAAAACCGGAAGCGCCGGCAGCGTTCCGTCCGGAATGAGGATCGTCCATTTCGACCACGAAAACATCCCCACGCACACGTCCTCTGGTGGCACCGGGAATCCCTTCCCTAACCCATTGACTTTGGAATTGCCCTGCTCCGGCAACTTGGAGGTTGCGCAAATGGGCGGCGGGAACCCAACCAACCTTATCACCAGCATGACCGATTCCAACGGCAATAGCTGGCAGCAGGCTGGTTCGTCCATGACGAACGGCGATACGGACATCCAGACGTTCTACGCGGCCAACGCCAGTTGCTCAAGCGCCCTGACGGTGACCGCCCAATGGAACGCGACTGACGGTGATCAGACCATCCTATTCTATGACGTGGCAGGAGCTGCAGCATCGCCGCTAGACAAGACAGCGAGCGCCACAGGAAGTCAAAGCACGCCGGGAAATCTCACGGCGTTTTCGATCACCCCCAGCACGTCCTCGACCGAGATTATCTTCGCCATGATGCCCGTGGACTACAATACCGTTACGGGCCTCGTCAATGGTTTCAACGACGCGGATACCTTCAGCGGTGAAAGTCTCTCAGGGCCCGAGCCGGTGGATGAGAACAACGGCTGGGGACACTTCGTCGTCTCCAGCACAAACGCGGTCCCGGTTACATGGACGTTTATATCCAACTCTACCGCGGCGGGGTCCTGGTCCTCCATGGCCTCAGCCTTCAAGTAGGACTGGAGCACGCTCAGTGGCCGAGCCGCACGATCGCCCCAGTTTGGCAATCCTGTCTGGACAATCCGGGCGTGGAAATTCGTTACGGTATAACCAACTCTTTGGCAGCGTCGCCTGCTGGAACCTCTTGGAAGCTCGGCGCTGACTTACTGTCCGAATAGGTCGACATTGATGCACCATGGCCGACCTTCATTCACGCCCCTCCGCCCAGCTCTCGTCGATGGCCAGCGAATCGACTCTGTCGGCCGGCAGTCGACGAGTGTTTCGGCATCTTCGAGCAAGCCGCCCGCCCATTCGTCAATCCCGTGCTCGGCGAGTTGATCACTTTCGTGGGTGAAGATTCTACAGCGATCGGCGTAGGCTGGGTGATTTGACACACGTTCAACTTCAGCGCCGGATCTTCGAGCGAATGCCGATGCAACGCGGACCACTCCTTGGCTAGTGCTGGGCGCCAGTAGTGTAGCGAGAGACCGACAGGTGTCTGGACTCCAAAAGGCTGCCTGCGCATTTGCATTTACACTTCGGCGTCATTGCCAACTACGACTGTTATACCCATTTAGAATGGCGGTCGAGAGGCGGAGCAATTAGAGTAACCAGGCGTCGACGTGCTCCGCCAGCATCGCCACCTGCCGTACGTTAGTGTCACCACTTACCTGTGCGTCACCCGGCGGTGACATACTGAAGTGGTAATAGTTATACTATCGAAAGTTGGCATCCGCGCACTTGGCCGCTACGTTTCCGCAGCCCCCCTTTTCCTCCCATCCGAACAAGCATGTTGGCCATACGGGTGCTTAGTGTTGATTTAGCGGGTTGCGGCGTGGTCGGGCTGGCGCTGCCCGCAGGTTGTCGATTTTAGGAGCAGGTTTGAGCCAATTTCAGCTATTAGGAACCCTTTTCCTGCAATCCAGTAGGATCTTGTGAAGATGAAAAAGACTATATCGAGTTCTGTGCGCCTGGCGCTGTTAGCGATTCTGGCGCTCGTTTGGTGGCTGTATCCGGCTGGGTTGCTGGCTGCCTCAACTATCACCTATGTGCAGGGCAATTATGCAGTACCGCAAACCCCTCAGACCACGGTGAAGGTGACGTACACTGCCGCGCAGGTCGCCGGCGACCTCAACGTTGTAGCGGTGGGTTGGAACGACAGCGCGGTCCCGGTCAGCGCAGTTACTGACTCGAGGGGTAACGCGTATACACGCGCCGTGGGCCCCACGGTCCAGGGCGGATGCGCGTCACAGTCCATTTACTACGCGAAGAGCATCGCATCGGCGGCTGCAGGGACAAACACCGTCACCGTGACCTTTGCGAATGCCGCGACATCCCCCGACATTCGCATACTTGAGTACAGCGGCGCGGATCCCAGCAATCCAGTGGATGTAACGGCTGCGAACTCCGGCAACAGCGCCACCAGCAGCAGTGGGGCAGCGACAACGACAAACGCGACCGATCTGATATTTGGAGCCAACCTGGTTCAAACCATGACTACCGGTCCGGGCAGCGGCTTCACGCGACGACTGCTGACGTCGCCGGACGGCGACATCGCAGAAGACCGGACAGTCGCGGCTACAGGCAGCTATAGTGCGAGTGCGCCGGTGAGTCCAGCCAGGCAGTGGATCATGCAGATGGTCGCTTTCCGGACTCCATCAGGAGGAGCGACTTTGCCAACGATGAGCAGCGTATCGCCGAATAGCGGGCCGATGGCGGGCGGGACAGCAGTCACGATCACGGGCACGAACTTCGCCGCCGGAGCGGCGGTGACGTTCGGAGGGACGGCGGCATCCAACGTGGTGGTTGTGAATAGCACGGCCATCACGGCTACAACTCCAGCGGGCGGTGCAGGCGCAGTGACGGTGTCAGTGACGGTCAGTGGGCAGAACGCGAGTCTGGCCAGTGGATTCACTTATGCCGGAGGCGTCTCCACGGTGAGCAGCGTATCGCCCAATAGCGGGCCGACGGCAGGCGGGACAGCAGTTACGATCTCGGGGACGAATTTCGCCGCGGGGGGGACGGTGACGTTTGGCGGGACGGCGGCAAGCAACGTGGTGGTTGTGAATAGCACGACCATCACGGCCACAACTCCGGCAGGCGGCGCCGGCGCAGTGACGGTGACAGTAACGGTCAGCGGCCAGAGCGCGAGTCTGGCCGGTGGGTTCACTTATGTTGGAACCCCCGCGGTGAGCAGTGTTTCGCCGAATAGCGGGTCGACGGCGGGCGGGACAGCAGTTACGATCTCGGGGACGGACTTTGCCGCGGGGGCGACCGTGACGTTTGGAGGGACGGCGGCGACCAACGTGGTGGTAGTAAGCGGGACCGAGATGACGGCGACGACGCCGGCGGGGAGTGCCGGCGCGGTGACAGTGACGGTGACGAACCCCGGGGCGCAGAGTGGAAGCCTGGCGGACGGATTCACCTATATGGTGCCCACAACCACAACGATCGGCTATGTGCAGGGCAATTTCGCCACGCCACAAACGGCTCAGAGCACGGTGAACGTCGTTTTGACAGCCGCGCAGGTTGCCGGCGACCTCAACGTCGTCGTGGTGGGGTGGAACGATAGTACGGCGGTGGTCAGCGCAGTCACGGACTCAGGCGGCAACAAGTATGCACTGGCCGTGGGCCCCACGGTCCAGAGTGGATACGGGTCGCAGTCCATTTACTATGCCAAGAACATCGTAGCGGCGGCTGCCGGGGCAAACACCGTCACCGTGACCTTTGCGAGTGCTGCGACAAACCCTGACATTCGCGTTCTCGAGTACAGCGGAGCGGATCCTAACAACCCGGTGGATGTGGCGGCGGCGAGCTCCGGCAGCAGCGCCACCAGCAGCAGTGGCGCGGCGACAACCACAAATGCGACCGATCTGATTTTCGGCGCCAACTTAGTTCAAACCACTACTACCGGTCCGGGCAGCGGCTTCACCCAGAGGCTGCTGACGACGCCGGACGGCGACATTGCGGAAGACGAGATGGTCACGGCTGCAGGCAGCTATAGCGCCACCGCGCCTCTGAATTCATCCGGGGTATGGGTCATGCAGATGGTCGCTTTCCGCACATCGTCGGGAGGCACACCATCGCTATCGGTGAGTAGCATATCGCCGAATAGCGGGCCGACGGCGGGCGGGACGGCAGTCACGATCACGGGGACGAACTTTGCCGCAGGAGCGACGGTGACGTTTGCGGGGAAGGCGGCAACCAACGTGGTGGTGGTCAGCGGGACCAAGATCACGGCCACGACGCCGGCGGGAAGCGCGGGAGCGGCGACGGTCACGGTGACGGTCGGCGGCCAAAGCGCAAGTTTGACCAGTGGGTTCAGCTACACTCTTGCCGCCAGCCTGATGTCAATTTCAGTGACGCCCGCAAATTCCACGCTTTCCAACGGGGCATCGCAGCAATTCACAGCCACGGGAAACTATAGCGACGGCAGCACGCAAAACCTCACGGCTTCGGTTGTCTGGTCGTCCATGGACGAGAGCGTCGCCACGATCACGACGGGTGGTTTGGCGACAGCCGTGGCTGCGGGGACCTCGACGATTGAGGCTGCCTCCGGTTCAGTTACCGGCTCCACGACTCTCACAGTTACAGCGTCGTCAACGGCTGTGCCGGAACTGGTGCAGCACGTGAGCGGCTCGAACACGCGCAACAACAACTTTTCAAGCCCATACTGCTATTACGTGTGGCTTCCCGGATACACGACGGCCGGAAACGCGGTGGTGGTGGGATTTACTTTCAACAGTGCTATCGCGCCGACGGTCACGGACGACAGGAACAACGCCTATAAGATTGTGGCCAATTACTACGACAGCGCGAACACGCAGTCCATCGCCATCGGCGCTGCATTTAACGTCGCGGCAGGCGCCAGGGAGATTTCCGTGTGTTTTGCGGGCGATCCCGACGGCTTCGTCCAGCCCATGGCAACCGAATTTGACAACGTGACGGGCGTGGACGTTTCGGCCGCCGGAAATCAGGGCACTGGCACGTCGCTGACTGCGGGAAGCATGACGCCCTCCGCCAGCGGCGAGTTGGCGTATCAGATTGGGTTTGCTTTGGCGACGAATCAGAATCAGACCAGCTTTACGGCTGGCTCGCAGGCCAACGCAGCCTGGGGCCTGCTGAGCGCCGATTTGATGGACGGACTGGCGGCACAGTATGGCGTCTACAATTCGACTAGCGCCATTAATCCGACCATGACTATGGGGACGAGCGGCCGATGGATCTCGGCGGGGGTCCTGCTCAAAACCGGAAGCGCCGGCAGCGTTCCGTCCGGAATGAGGATCGTCCATCTCGACCACGAAAACATCCCCACGCACACGTCCTCTGGTGGCACCGGGAATCCCTTCCCTAACCCATTGACTTTGGAATTGCCCTGCTCCGGCAACTTGGAGGTTGCGCAAATGGGCGGCGGGAACCCAACCAACCTTATCACCAGCATGACCGATTCCAACGGCAATAGCTGGCAGCAGGCTGGTTCGTCCATGACGAACGGCGATACGGACATCCAGACGTTCTACGCGGCCAACGCCAGTTGCTCAAGCGCCCTGACGGTGACCGCCCAATGGAACGCGACTGACGGTGATCAGACCATCCTATTCTATGACGTGGCAGGGGCTGCAGCATCGCCGCTAGACAAGACAGCGAGCGCCACAGGAAGTCAAAGCACGGCGGGAAATCTCACGGCGTTTTCGATCACCCCCAGCACGTCCTCGACCGAGATTATCTTCGCCATGATGCCCGTGGACTACAATACCGTTACGGGCCTCGTCAATGGTTTCAACGACGCGGATACCTTCAGCGGTGAAAGTCTCTCAGGGCCCGAGCCGGTGGATGAGAACAACGGCTGGGGACGCTTCGTCGTCTCCAGCACAAACGCGGTCCCGGTTACATGGACGTTTATATCCAACTCTACCGCGGCGGGGTCCTGGTCCTCCATGGCCTCAGCCTTCAAGTAAGACTGGAGCACGCTCAGTGGCCGAGCCGCACGATCGCCCCAGTTTAATGGAGGGGCAATCCGGGCCTGGAAGCGAAAGGCTTGGACTGAGTCAACGTCCGCACCGTTGCCGGATGTGGGCCTCGCGTTGGCAGACACCGGTGGCAGGCCACAACTTCAACGGGAAGAGCTTGTCGGAGGAGTAGGGTTCTGATTGCATTTCTCCCTGGTTAACGGCCATCGCATGCATCTGAGCCTGGAATTCGCGGGGACTTCGGTGCAAGTGTGAGAGGCGAATTGAAACGAATGGAGGAAGAAAAGCACCAAAAGAGTCGCACTCCGGACGAGGTCTGGTTTCCGCTAACGCGTGTCTTTTCAATGTGGGCCCGGAGAGAAACTTTGGTCATTTATATGCATGGGTCTGGGGTTTATGCGGGTAACTGTAATCGGAACGGGGTATGTGGGAACGGTGACAGGCGCCTGTCTGGCGTATCTGGGGCACCGCGTGACGTGCGTCGATACGGACGAGTCCAAAATCGCCAAATTGCAGCGCGGCGAGTCGCCTATCTATGAGCCGATGCTCACCGAGATTCTGGAATTGGCGGCACGGCGCGGCGGCATCGATTTCCGCACCTCGCTGGAGGGAGCAGCCGCGGAAAGCGACGTCATTTTCATCGCCGTGGGCACGCCGCCGCTGCCTTCGGGCGAGGCCAACCTGGCGTACCTGGAAGCCGCCGCGCGCAGCGTGGGCGCGGCTTTGGACAGCTCCCGCTTTCGCGTGGTGGTGAACAAGTCGACCGTGCCGGTGGGCAGCGCCAACCTGGTGGAGACGCTGGTGCGGGAAGGGATGGCGGAGGCTCCCGCCGAAGAGCGCCGCAGCATTCGATTCGGCGTGGCCAGCAACCCGGAGTTTCTGCGCGAGGGCTCGGCGATTGCCGATTCGCTCTATCCGGACCGCATCGTGGTGGGTTCGGGCGACCGACGGGTGCTCGACATTATGCGCGAGCTGTACGCGCCGCTGGTGGCGCAGACGTTCGAAGCTCCGGCGGGGCTGCCGCGGCCGGCTTCGATGGGGCAGGTGCCGCTGCTGATCACCTCGCTCACCGGCGCGGAGATGATCAAGTACGCTGCCAACGCGTTTCTCACGGTGAAGATCGGCTACGCCAATGAGATCGCCAACATTTGTGAGCGGGTGGGTGCGGAGGCCACGGAAGTGATGGCGGGCATCGGGCTGGATTCGCGCATCGGCGCCCGGTTTTTGAACCCGGGTGTAGGCTGGGGCGGCAGTTGCTTCGGCAAGGATGTGAACGCGCTGATGCACACGGCGCGCGAGTATGGCTACCAGGCGCGCCTGCTGGAGGCTTCGCTCGAAGTCAACGTGGCGCAGCGGAACACCGTAATCCAGAAACTGCAGGAGAAGCTATTCATCCTGAAGGGACGGACGATCGGGTTGCTGGGCCTGGCTTTCAAGCCGGATACCGACGATCTGCGCGACGCGCCCGCGCTGCACATCGCCGAGCGCCTGCTGCAGATGGGGGCGCGGGTGAAGGCCTATGACCCGGTGGCGGGGCCGGCCTGCCGCGTGCAGCACGCGGAGCTGCGGATTCGTTATTGCGAATCGGCGGCGGAACTGGCCGAGGATGCGGATGCGCTGGTGCTGGTGACGGAGTGGAACGAATTCCGCGGGCTGGACCTGGCGGACCTGGCGAGGCGGATGGTATCGCCGATTCTGGTGGACGGTCGCAACCTGTACTCGCCGGAGGCGGCAGCAGCAGCGGGCTTCGACTACACCGGCGTCGGCCGCGGCGCGCGGCCGCGAGCCGCGCGGCAGGACGCCAAAGCGGGCGCGATGCTGGTGTAGTTGCGCGACTCTGCAATGAGCACTGGCCGCCGTGCTATCTCATGCAGCCTGAGAGGTGGCACACCACATGTCCGGCCGTTCAGTGCGCGCCTGCGGAATAACGCCCCAGGCGGCGCTCTGCCCTTTGCAGCACCAGAAGCGCGGGAACAAGCATCATGACAGCCAGCAGCGCGAACAGCAAGCCGCCACGCCTATGCAAGTTGCCGTACAAGAACGCTCGGTTCACGTAGATTCCGAGTGCTGAAATGGTAACAATGCGAACTGAGTTCTTGAATATGACCACTGGAATGGTGAACAGAACGAGCAAGCCCTTGCTCCACCAGGATCTGAGGAACATATGGGCGGCCAAAATGCTCGTAATTAGCAACGCCAAGCTCGAACGTATGCCGCTGCATTGCTCGGCGATCTCGATTTCGACACCGGGCAGGGAGAACCTGACACCTTGCCGGAACACCGGTATGCCTGAAATCTTGAACAAGACGTAACTCACGTCCGCTGAGCCCCTCTGTAAGCCCCCGGTGATCTGGTTCAGTACATCCACAGGGATCGGAACCATCAACAAGAGAAAGCAGACTGGAAAAACCGCAGCTCGAAGGCTCTGTAGGCCATAGCAAAGAAGAAATCCCGCCACCCACGCCAGGATAATTGAGGGCATGAGGAGAAACAGGCGGTAGGTTTCCGCAGATGACGGGTGCTCTATCAGAATCCAAAACAGAATCAGGCCGAATGCAAGGAGTGGAATTCCAATTCTCGGCGCATAATGGGCGTTTGACAAGATCGCCTTACGCTCAAGGTAGAAGACACACAAGCTTATTACCGGCACGAAAATGATGTGCGTGTATCGATCGCTCTGAAGCGAGAGCTTGAACAGCGAGCTCAACGGCTGCCAGAACGGAACAAGCAGCACCAACAAGACCAGCAGAAATGACAGGCTACGCGGCATTGATCGCAGACTCATCCTTGTCGAGGTCCCTTGGTAGCCGGAGGATTTCCTAACTGTGCTACCTAAACCACTGCATTTCACGAAATGCCGACTGTCGCGACTGCGGAACGCTGATCGCCTGCGCGTTCCATCTCTGGTTCCAGCCGCCGGCTGACTACCGCGTCCGCTGCAATTAACCGATGTTTGACTGCGAACAAGGTCAGTTCAACCCGATTGGAGACACCTACCTTATCGAAAATGCTCGTGAGATGATGCTTGACGGTACGCTCGCAGATCGAAAAGTGCTGTCCAACCTCCCGATTCGAGTGGCCAGCGGCAATCTTCTTGACAATCTCCACTTCTCTCGGCGTAAGCCCATAGTCCTTTTGTGCGAAGGCATTCTGCAAGGTAAACGAGGCGCGAAAAGCCTCCAGGAGAATCTCCACGCTGCCATTTTCAAAGCAGTATTGGCCATCCATAACGCGCCGGATGGTTTTCCCCCACATTAGTGGATCCGACGTCTTGAGAATGATGCCGTGAGCGCCAAGACGGAAGGCTTCAACCGTCGCATCCTTGTCAATCGCCGCAAGCATAACAATGATCCGTTGCGGGGGCGAACCGTCTGCGTCTACGTCGAGCGGCACGGGTCGTTGGCACAGCGCCAGGTCAATGAGGAGGATGTCGGGCCGCAACTGCCGCATGACCTTGGAAGCGCTTAACGCATCAGACGCTTCTCCGATAACCTCAATGTCGCGTCTACGCTCAAGCATTTGCCACAACCGGCGGCGAAAGCCCGGTTGGTCGTCCGCAATCAGAACTCGTGTCATTGGTGATCCAGTCACAGGGCCCACATAGGTCAGTTTCACTCTGAACCATGGGCCAGTTTTAGAAACCGATGCGCCCACCCGCATCGGCAATATGTTGATGTCGCGGCGCCGCGCGGCGTGGGATTACACGAACCCAGACCGGCGGCAACACGTTTACTGTCGAATTAGCCGACTTTATCTTCCGACTGCGACGCGTTACCAGAATAATAAGATTTGTAAGACTTGTAGTACCTAGAATAAGAGTGATCAAACGAGTTTACGGCGTTGAGCACTATGCCTATGATGCGTTCGCGCCCGACCGTGGCGATCGCTTCATCTACGGCTTCGCGAACTGTGCGGTCAGCCCGTGCAACGAGCAACGTGGCGTCGGAATAGCGCGTCAATGATGTCGAATCGCTCAGCGCCAGAAGGGGCGGGGAGTCCAGGATAATCCAATCGAAGTGCGGCGATAGTTTGCTCATCACGCCAGCGAGAGCCGCAGTCTGCAACAGCTCCGAGGCGTGGGCACGGGAACCGCCAGCCGGCAATAGGCACCAGTTCAGCGGGTCAACTTGCCGAATCGCCGACCGCGGTTCCACCGTACCCTCGAGGCATTCTGTGAGCCCCGGCCACGTTCTGAGGCCGAGTTTGTCTGTCAAGGCGGGCTGGTGCAGGTCCGCCTCGATCAACAGGACACGCTTCTTTCCGCCCTCTGCCAAAGCTGTAGCGAGGTTCAGGCAAACCGTGGACTTTCCGTCGTGAGGAAGTGGACTTGTGACCAGAAGAGTCTTCAGCTTGCGGGTCTTTCCCAACTCCTTGAGCCGCATCCGCAGAAGCCTATAGCGGTCAGCGCTTGGGCTGTGCGGATCCGTGTGAAAGACGAGCCTGGTTTCCGGTCGGATCTCGGCGCTCTCGACCGGCACCGCAGGAAGTTCGTCGCTCTCAGGCGGAGGGCCCGAACTGTGCATCAAATCGAATAACCGGCTCATCGGCTCGACTCCGACAACAATTGGATGCTTATCGCCATTGCGTCACAAAGATGTTAAACCGCAAGAGATTGGCCTAACGATGTAAGTACAGATATAGCCCAGCGGCTGAGACTGATACCGCAAGGACCGCTCCGCCGAGCCATTCGAACGCTTTCTTCCAGGCGTGGATCCTGTGTTCCCGTGCGGTCAACACCAACGGCACGCTGACGACGATCGGAAACCGCAGTTCCCGCAACAAGTCTTTCTCACGGTGAAATGAATGATCCTTCAAGTCAATAAGAAATGCCAGAGCCAAGCCGAGGCTTACGCCGGCTGCGGCACCGCCAAGGGCAATTTTGCCGCGTTTCGGGCTTGAGGGTACGGTCGGCAGGCTGGGTGGGTCGATGAGGCGAAACTGCTGCCCACCCTGTTGTTCCTCTAGATTTGTTGCCAGTTGGGACTCCAGCTCTTTGCTCAGCAGGTCCGAGTACTCTTTTTTCAAGAGTTCGTCGTCCCGCATCAACCCGGCCAACTGCTGTTCCCGAACGGGGGTCAAATTCAAGCGTTCCTGGTACGTCGCGAGTTTAGCTCTTAATTGCGTTTCATCTTTGGATAGGTTAAGGATCTCTAACCGATTCGCCTCTAGTTGGCTCTCGACCTGTGCGATCGAAGCATTATCCGCGGACGCGGCAGGTGAATTTCCAGCAACCGATGGCTTTTGGGCTGCTACCTTTTCGCCTTTTGCATCTTCTTTGTCGGCAGTGGGCTGCATCGATCTTATGCTGGACAAAACAGATTCCGCCACTGCAATCTGGCGTTGGACCTCAAGTACTTCAGGGTATTTTGCTCCATAGGTCGCCCGCAACTCTGCCTCTTTGGCTTGGAGCCGCGCCAGATTCACCCGCGCGGCCTCGAGGGGATTGGCAGCTTGAATGACCACCCCATTCACTTGGCTGACACTGCCTATCGTCGACATTGAGGCTGCTTGCGCAGCCAGCCGTCGATACCCATCGAGCATTGACTGGAGGTATACCTTTTGCTGCTGGGCGTTGTTCAAGCCATCTTCGGTATGTTGGAGCTCGGCCTGAATGCTGGACAGGATAGCAAGGTTGCCCTGCTGCTGCTCAGGCAATGTACCAAGGTACTGCATCTTAAAGTCTTTTAGCTTCTGCTCCTGGTCGGCCAATTTAGTCTTGGTGGCGTCGAGCTGCTCATGAAGGAAACTGGTCGTATTCGTGGCTTGCCGCGTCCGAGACCTCAGGTTGGTTTGGATAAAGATCGAGCTCAAGCGGCTAGTGACCTCCTGAGCAATCAAGGGCGTGCCCGCAGTGAATGATATCGTAAACGCATTCAAGTCCTTTTGTCCCCCGGTACCGCCCACGGGCTCAAGTGGCTTTACGTCAATGTCACTCCGCATCTTAGCGAGTATAAGTTCCGGGGCCAAGTGCTCTCGCTCCTTACGGTAAAGTCCGAATTCGTCAATCAATCCCGTCAACTGAGGTCGCGATAGCACCTCTTGCATCATGGCCTCAAGAACCCTGGTGAGGTCAGTGGTTGCCGTCGGCACGACGTATCGTTCGGATACGCTCTGCTGAACCACGATAATCGTAGCTTGGGACTTGTACCGGTTTGGTAGCAAGGTAAGCAAAACAACCGTGGCGATGATAATCGTGGCCGCCGTGAGCAGAGCCCACCAGCGGCGTCTTATGATTGCCCCGACAAACCGAGCTATGGTTTCGCCGAGGTCGCCTTCAGTCTCTTCTAATGCGATGCCGTTATTCGAGCTTTCCATATCATCGTTGCCGAAGCCGCGAAGCTTAAATCCTGCACAAATCTGTCGCCATATCCCGCTTCAACGGCCCGTCTTCATCCGAGCGCCGGCCTCTCGGCTAAACGCAACCTGTGCTCAATCCGAGCCCGGGCGAAGCCGGCCAGGCCATTTCCCTAAAGGGCAAACGCAATTTGATTACCAAACCCGAACGGGGCGGCAGATAGCGTTATGTTTCATATATTTAACGGAGATTTACTCACGTGAGACTACCGAAACAAGTACTATGCCATGGACGACGATTTGGATTTGCTGCAAGTTTTCTGTTATTCCACAGCCTCGATAGATCTGGCGCTTCTTGCCGACTGAGGCCAAAGACGGCTGATATATGGCGTTGCAGAGTCCGTCCAAAGCCGCATTCACTCAGGGTCACTAAAAGACCATTTTCACCCCGAACTGAACCTGCCTGGAGGTGGTCGCGGTGGTTGTGATCAATCCCGCAGTGGGACTGATAGCGGGAAGAGTAGATGCAGTGCTAATACCATTAGTGAAAACAGTCGCATTGGGCGGGCCGAAATTCGCCTGGTTCAGGAGGTTGAAGAATTCGGCTCGAAACTGTAGGGTGACCTTCTCAGAAATCGGTGCGTACTTGAACACAGAGATGTCCAGGGTAGCTAGGCTGGGCCCAGTAAGCGTTTCTCTTCCCAAGCTGCCGTAAGTGCCAAAGGCGGGCAAAACGAATGCATTGGGGTTGAACCACTGGTTGGGGTTTCCTAGCACAACGGGCCCTGAGAAAGATGGATTCACCGAAGGCCGATCAGGGTTCCTTGTATCTCCATCCTCGGAGCGGTTTGCACCAATCTGGGGCGTGAATGGAAATCCGCTCAACAGCGTTGCGATTCCATTCAACTGCCAGCCGCCGGCCAACCGGCTTCCTAGCCCGCGGCCTCCATTTAACCAGTGTCTCTTCACACCGAAAGGCAGTTCATACCGGCCAGACAGGCTCGCCTGACTGGTTACGTTCAGGGCGGACAATCCCCAATCCCTTGGCAAGTCATTTCGATCTAGTATCATTTGCGCCTGATTCTGGGACTGGGCCCCCGTCAACGCCGAATTCATGTCCAGGTTCTTGGACCAAGTGTAGTTAGCCCGAAATTCCAAGCCATGAGCCAGGCGGCGGGACACCTCCGTTTGCAAGGCGTTGTAGCTGCTATTGCCCTCCGTGTACCAGAAGAATCCAGCCGACAGGTAAGGATTGGGCCGGGCTCCCACCGGAATGTACTGCGCGCCCTGCGGCACAGTGCTTCTGAGAGAAGAAGCAACACCGCCCGATTGGCATCCGTTCGGGTTGGTGCAGACCTGCGCAGGGATGCTATTGGGATCTACGCTGAGCAAGCCATGGTATCCATGCGACCCGACATAGGCAACGTGCACCGACGAGTTCTTGCCGAGTTGCCGCTGGATAGTGAGATGCCACTCCTCGACCGTCTGAGTCTTCGCGTTAGCTTGCACACCCTGGGGAGCATAGACGGTGCAGGGTGCCGTCACTCCAGGGCCGCAGGAAGGCGACGGTTGCACACCCGGAATAACCGGCAGCAGTGATGACAGGGGCACGTTCGAGTAGGAGACCGACCCATTGTACGGCGGCAGCGAGTTCAGCAGGAAGCTGAGGGCGTCAATCAGGGAGTAGTAAGTTCCGAATCCGGCGCGAACCGCGGCCTTGCCGTCTCCAAAGGGATCCCACGCCAGACCGATTCTGGGACTGAGCAGCAGCTTCGCGTTGTTGTCAGTGAAGGCTGAGTCACCTATCCGCGGAGTGGTCGCAAGGATACCGGCCGGGTCCGCGACATAGTTGGCCGCCCTGCCCGAAACTTCATTCCATCCGGTACTCCATTCGTGCCGGATTCCGGCCCGAAGCGTGAGATTGGGCCGAAGTTTGATGGCATCCTCGAAATACCACGCTCCATAAAGACTTCTCCAGCCCAGTTCATTCGGGTCGGGCACGACTTGGAAGGTCGTCACGATTCCTTGCAGGAAGGTCGTCAAATTGGAAAAGCTCGCCTGACCGAGCTGGCGCGAAGCAGTGTCCTCGTTGTCGTCGAGCCGCTGAAACCAAACCCCCGTACTGACCTGGTGTCTTCCCTTACTGACCTGCACGGTGTCGGAATAAGTGAAGAGGTTTCTCCGATTCCAGACGCCGGCCGCATTGTTGGGGCCGGCGGCAGTAATGGTTCCGTTGTTGCCCGTGGTCGTAACGCCACCATTAATAACAATGCCTCCGGGACCTACTCCGTTGACGAAGGACAGGCTCGCAGGAAAGGAGGCCAGCAGCGCCGAATCAAGATTGAACGCTGCGCGTGAGTATCCAGCGCGGAATGTGTTGAGAATTTCCGGCGAGAGGATGTGCGTCTCCTCCAAGCTGGCGACTTGCATGCGAAGATCGGTGCGCGAGGCAAACAGAGGATCCGCCAAGGGTATGAGGCTACTGCCGTCGTCGATCGTGTAAACCGCCGAGACAGTGTCGCGATCTCGTATCAGGTAATCGGTCCGCAGCGTGCCAAAATCCTCACGGATGGATTCTTTAGGGTTGTTATACGACAGGGCTGCCCCGCTCGCCACACCGTTCGAAAGCAGCTCCGGGCCGTTAGGCAGGGGCCAGAGCGTCATGTAGGGCAACATAGACGTGTTCAGCTTAGGGACTGCGGAGTAGATACCCGTGGCGGCATTCGGCAGCAGGCCTTGCCTGGCCTCCAAGTCGGGCACCACGCTCACACTGCTGAGCGCCAACGCCTGGCGAAATCCTTCGTAGTTGCCGAACGCAAACAGCCGGTTTTTCTTGAGAGGCCCTCCCAAGGCCCCTCCGAACTGGCTACGCCGGAAGGGCGGGACGGAGGCCTGGTCAAAAACGTTTCGCGCATCGAACACACTGTTGCGGAGAAACTCAAACAGGGTTCCATGGAGCACGTTGCTTCCTGATTGGGTCACGATGCTGACCTGAGCGCCGGCCCGCTTCCCATATTCGGCACCGCACGTATCGGTCAGCACGTTCAACTCGCGCACCGCATCGATACCCAGCAGTTCGCCGCTGGCGCCACCAGGTGTGACGGCAAGCTGGCTCGCCCCTGTATATTCAATACCGTTCAATAGGAATAGGTTGTCTCCAGTCCGTCGTCCCGCAACCGAAAAGGTGTTGCCATCGCTGGTGCTGGTATTAGCACTCTTCATGGCGCTATAGTTAATCGCGCCCGGGTTAAGCGTAATCAAGTTATCGAGGCTGCGGCCATTAAGTGGCAGATCCTTTACCGCTCGCTCACCGACCATTCCGGAGACCGCCGCCGTGGTTGTATTGACCACGGGGGCACCCGCCGAAACGGTCACCGGTTGGACTACGTCACCCACATCGAGCCGCAGGTTGACCACTGCGTCCTGGCCGGTGTCCAAGTTGATTCCGGTTCGCACCGCGATCCTGAATCCCGCCTTTTCGGCCTTTACCTCCTGAGGCCCAAGCGGTAGAGACAAGACTCTATAGCGGCCCGCTTCGTCAGTGATAGTCGTGCGCGTCGAACCGGTTTCCAAACTCTGCACGGTGACCGCTGCGCCGCTGACGACCGCGCCAGATGCATCCTCTACGCGTCCGGAGATCTCGGCGGTGACTTGAGAGAGCCCTCGAGCGGGACCTGCGAACAGCATCAGGAGGTTAACAACTAGACTCCAGAAACACCGCCCGGCTCGCAGTCGCTCAAGCCGATACCGAACGATCATCTGCGAATCTCGTCTCCCGATGATTACATTGCCTGTCGGGATTACGGGAGCAGCCCGAACGCCGTGAGTTGCGATTGGCCCGCAACGAATACCTTGCCGTTTGCCACGAGCGGAATAGAGAACTTCACGGCGTTGTCAAGAGTATCCCTACTTCCAGCCTGGCTGGTGTTATAGAGCTCCGTCGCCAGATCGTTTGCATTGTAGGCGAAAAGAACACCCGGATTACCAACATCGCTGTCTGCGCTCGCGCCGTTATTCTGGAGTGACCACAGAATTCCGTTGGAGGTCGAGTTAGCAGAAATTGCGAAGGACGCGCCGCGGATTCCGTATATTTCCGCGGATTGCGATGTCGGCGCAGTGGATAGTTTTCCATTCGTCAATTGGAACGCCCTGACCGTGTCGTTGACGGCGCCAAAGTAGACATAGCCGTTGAAGTAAACCGGCGTGCTGAAGTTCCCCGATTCCGCAGTACCGTTGGGCAATGCACCAACGAGGGATTGAACAATCTGGCTGTCATTGTTAGCGTTGTATTGGCCCAAGTCGTCACGATTTATAACATAGATGGTTCCGCTCTTGCCGGCAGTGATAAGCAAGTGTGGATACGAACCGGTAGTCTGATCGACCAGCATTACCGGACCGCCAGCCCCGAGGTCTAGGTTGTTGACGTCCATGTTACTCTGGTCGTGCGGGGTGAAGTAATCCACCACAGTCCCACTGGGACTGAGCTTTTGAATCGAGTCGCCGTAGTCCACGCCACCGGTGTTCGCATCAAAGTTGCCATTGCTCGTGACGTAGTAGATGTCTCCTGTCGCATCGGTTGCCAGTCCGCCGCCGCCCTGCCAGATACCACCTCCGTTACCATTAGGCGTAACGTTATATACCATCGCTTGCTGAAGCGTCGTGGCATTGTACCCTATCACCCAACCGTGCCAGGGGCTGTTATCGCCGTGAGAGCCCCATGAGAGGTAGACGACTCCACCATTGAGGAGAAGCCCGGGGCGCTGATTTTCGCGCAACGGATCGAAGGCCAGCTTACCACCGGAGGACCCGCTACCGGTCCCGGGCACGCTTGCCTGAATTACCACCGGGCCGCCAAACTTCTCGGCGCCGGTTGTGATGTCGAGCGCATGCAAGCGCTGCACCCAGGTGCTGGTGCCCTCTTTGGTTGCAGCAACTACATAGATTGTTCCGCTTGCCTGATCGATAACCGGCGTACTGGTGATCCCGATTTGTGTCAGGATGTCACCGCACTCGCCTGTATCCGCGCAGGGGACCGTGGTGACACCAGACTTAAGGAAACTGACTTGCCAAAGGGGCGTAGTGGTGACTCCGTCGGCGTCGAAAGCATAAACGGTGTCGTTTTCGGTCGCGACGTAGACGACGTTGTGGTAGCCCTGTCCTGGAATGCTAACGTTGGCCACATAGAGCGGCGAGGCGAAGGCCATGCCATCTATTGGATAGGAGAAAAGCTTTCCGAATTGATTTTGGTTCACGTTGCTCAGCGTCAATACCGTTTCAGAAAGGTTCTGACCAGTGCGAAGATTGTCATTGTGATAGGTGAAGGTTCCAGGATAGTTGGTAATGTAGACGGTGGCACTAGCCGAATACAGTTGATTCGAAGTAGTCACAGTGACAGTGTGTGTGCCGGCGGTGCTCGGGGGCGTGTAGAGCCCCGTGGCGCTAATTGTTCCCGAAGACGCGGATCCACCGGCGACCCCGTCAACCGACCAGGTCACACCGGTGCCGCCACTGGACGTGAACTGCTGCGTTCGCGTAACGGTAAGAGCTGTCACCCGAGGGCTGATCGAAATTGCCAAGGTTGTTGCGCTCGAGACAGTCGAGAAAACACTGGAATTCCCGCTGTTGTCCACGGCTTGCACCTGGTAGCTGTAGCTGGTGTTGATGGCGAGGCCGGTGTCACTGAATGTCGTGCCTGTGGGGGTCCCCACCTGTGCAAAGCTGGTGCAACTGGTCCCCTGGCAACGTTGCACCACGTAGTGCGCTATCCCAGCACAGCTCGTTGACGCAGTCCAGCTCAGGTTGATCTGGCTGATACTAGCTGCGGTCGCCGTAAGATTGGTTGGCACCGTGGGCGCTGAGCTCGAGCATGTCGCGGTGCGGAAAGCGACCATCTGCATGATCCACTCGCCGGAACTGAGCGGTGCGGTGGCGCTGTAGCTGCCGACGGCAGTGACCATCTCGTCCTCGGCAATATCGCTATCCGGCGAGGTCAGCAGGCGGCTGGTGAAGCCGCTGCCCGGCCCGGTGGTTTGGGTCTGGACCAGATTGGCGCCAAAAATCATATCTGTGGCGTTAGTGGTGGTCGCGGCGCCGCTGCTGCTGGTAGCGCTACTGCCGCTGCTGGCAGCCGTCACGTCAACCGGGCTACTGGGGTCGGCGCCGGCATACTCCAGAATCCGGATGTCAGGGTATGCCGCAGCCGCCGAGAAAGTCACGGTGACGGCGTTGGCGCCGGCAACGGCAGCCGCAATGTTCTTGGCGTAGTATATCGACTGCGAGGCGACTCCGCTCTCGACAGTCGGACCCACCGCAAGCATGTAGGTATTGCCGCTTTTGTCGACCACCGAACTGACCGTGGCCGCACTGTTGTTCCATCCCACCACTACGACATTGAGATCCCCGGCGGCCTGGGCGGCCGCGAATGTGACGCTGACGCTGGTCTGGGCCGACTGTGGCGTGGAATAGGCGCCTTGGACATAAGTGATGGCCGTGGCGGGCAAGGGGGTGGTCGCGCTGGCCGTATTCGAGAACGGGCTGAGATTCCCTTCAATATCGATGGCTTCGACCTGGTAACTGTAACTCGTACCCGGCAGTACACCCGTATCTGTGTACGTCGTGGCCGTCGGGGTGGCGATCTGCGCAAAGTTGGCGCACCCGGCACCCTGGCACCGTTGAAGCACATAATTGGCTAACCCGATCCTGCTTGTGGATGCAGTCCAGCTCAGATTGATCTGGCTGGAACTGGCCGCGGTGGCGGTCAAATTGGTCGGCGCCGTCGGCGGCTGCGAACCCACAGTTGTGGCGGTCGCGATGTTTGAGAATGCGCTGAGATTCCCAGATGTATCGACGGCCTGCACCCGGTAGCTATAAGTTGTACTGGATGCCACAGTCGTGTCATTGTAGGTAGTGCCTGTCGCGGTGCCGATCTGCGCAAAGTTCGCACATCCCAAACCTTGGCATCGTTGCACAATGTAATCTGCTATCCCGATGCTGCTGGTCGACGCGGTCCACGTTAGATCTATAGGACCCTGGCGGTCCGCCGCTGCGGTAAGATTTCCCGGCGCCGTTGGAGGCGTTGTGCCTCCTCCCACTGGCGTTCGGAAGGCAACCATCTGCATGATCCACTGCCCGGAACTGAGCGGTGCGGTGGCGCTGTAGCTGCCGACGGCAGTGACCATCTCGTCCTCGGCAATATCGCCATCCGGCGACGTCAGCAGGCGAGTGGTGAAGCCGCCGCCCGGCCCGGTGGTTTGGGTCTGGACCAGATTGGCGCCAAAGATCAGATCCGTGGCGTTGGCGGTAGTCGCGGCGCCGCTGCTGCTGGTGGCGCTGCTGCCGCTACTGGCAGCCGTCACGTCTACCGGGTTGTTGGGGTCGGCGCCGGCATACTCCAGAATCCGGATGTCGGGGTACGGTGCGGCCGCCGAGAAAGTCACGGTGACGGCGTTGGCGCCGGCAGCGGCAGCCGCAATGTCCTTCGCGTAATATATTGACTGCGAGGCGACACTGCTCTGGACAGTCGGGCCTACCGCGAGTGTGTAGATATTGCCAGTCTTGTCGACCACCGCGCTAACCGTGGCAGTGCTATTGTTCCATCCCACGACCACGACATTGAGGTCCCCGGCGGCCTGGGCGGCCGCGAATGTGACACTGACGCTGGTCTGGGACGATTGTGGCGTGGCATAGGCGCCTTGGACGTAGGTAATGGTGGTGCCCCCCGACGGAAGTGTGGTTGCACTGGCCGCGTTGGAGAATGCGCTCAGGTTCCCAACCGTGTCGCTGGCTTGCACCTGGTAGGTGTAGCTCGTTCCCGCCAGTAGGCCGGTGTCGCTGTACGCGGTTGTGGTCGCCGCGAACGAGGCCACCTGCGCAAAGTTCGCGCAACCTGTACCCTGGCATCGCTGCACAATATAGTTCGCCAGCCCGAGACTGCTTGTGGATGCAGTCCAGCTCAGATTGATCTGGCTCGTGCTGGCCGCTGTCGCCGTCAGACTGCTCGGCGCCGTCGGCGGGCTCGTGCTGGCGGTGGTCACGTTGGAGAACGGGCTCAAACTCCCGGAAGTATCGCTGGCCTGCACTCTGTAGCTGTAACTCGTGCCGGCCGTCACGCCTGAATCAGTGTATGCAGTCGTGGCGGATGTCCCAATCTCTGTGAAGTTGCCGCAGCCCACACTCTGGCAGCGCTCTACCAGGTAATTGCTAACCGTTCCGCCTGTTTCCGTCGATGCGACCCATGAAAGGTTGACCTGCGTGTCGGATGCTACCGTAGCAGTGAGATTCCCTGGCAGCGCTGGAACGGGAGCGGGCGTCGCGATCGTTACAACGCTTGAGTACGGCCCCAGCGTACCGGCCGTGTCCTCTGCCCGAACCCGATAACTGTAGCTACTGGAGGCCGTCAGCCCACTGTCGTTAAATGCAGTGGTCGGCGTCGTGCCGATCTGCGCGAAGTTGGCGCATCCGGTACCCTGGCAACGCTCCACCAGGTAATTGCTAATGGTTCCTCCAGTCTCAGCGGACGCAGTCCAAGATAACGTCGTTTGGTCCGGATTATTCATAACCGCCCCAATAACAGATTGCCAGGTGACACCCGTGCTTAGTGTGAATGTTGCGTCGTAAACATTAGGTGTCGCCGCCGGTTCTGTCTCAGCGGTAAGGTTTAAAACTGTTGTTGCGGATTGAAGTGTGAAACCTGTGCCAGCGGTAAAAGTCTCGTTACCATTGGTCTTTACAAAACCAACCAGTAAATCATTTGTGCTCGCGGTGGCTATGCTTGGGCTGACGACATTGACAGTTGAGGTTCCGTTGTCGCTGCCAATGAGGGATATTGCGTCAATCGGCGACGAGGTATTCGAGCCCTTAACAACGACAATCGACATCACCAGTGGTTGCGACAGAGAAAGGTTCATGGTGATCGTATGGCCCGGTCCAACGATAGGATTTGGCGCGTACCATACCTCAGAACGTAAATCGTAGCCGGCAGCCGTGCTTGTTGGCCCGGCGATGGAAATCCAGGTGTTGTTGAAACTGTCGCTTGGAGTAAAGGTGACACCTGCATGAGAGGAGGCGAGCAACAAAATGAGATCACCGCCGGTGCTGTCAAATGGCGCAGTTGTGTGGGAGGTTAGGGATGTTGAATTGTAATAGCCTTGGCCATTTACGTAGGCGGGGCCAGGACCACTCGCGGTAGTCAGACCGGTAGGCGCGGTCGGAGTCTCCACCACATAGGTATACGCATTCGCCAAACTCCCGCTCTGCGCCCCGGGGTTCGTCACCGTCACCGCTACGGCTCCGGCGCTGCCGGCCGGCGTCGTGGCTGTGATCTGCGTCGCGCTTGCAACTACTACGTTGGTTGCCGCTGTGCCCCCAAACGTTACCGTTGCTCCGGCGACGAAATTGGTTCCCGTGATCGTGACCGTGGTCCCGCCCGCCGCCGGCCCAGTATTCGGCGATACACTGGTCACCGTGGGCGGTACAGCATAAGTGAACCCATTGGCTAAGCTTCCGCTTTGCCCGTTCACCATCACCGTCACTGTCACCGCTCCGGGGCTTGCAGCCGGAGTTGTGGCCGTGATCGTCGTACTGTTCACCACGGCTACGTTGGTCGCGGCAGTCCCCCCAAACGTCACTGTCGCTCCTGCGGCAAAGTTCGTGCCCGTAATCGTCACGGCCGTCCCGCCCGCCGTCGACCCGCCATTCGGCGATACACTGCTCACCGTCGGGATGACTACATAGGTGAATCCACTGGCTAGGCTTCCGCTCTGCCCGCTGACCGTTACGGTCACCGTCACCCCACCGGCACTCCCCGGTGGAGTAGTGGCAGTGATGGTGGTACCGTTCACCACCACTACATTGGTTGCCGCGGCCCCGCCAAAGGCCACCGTCGTTCCCGCGGCAAAGTTCGTGCCCGTGATTGTCACTGCCGTCCCACCCAGCGTCGACCCGCTATTCGGCGATACATTGCTCACCGTAGGCGGAAGAGTGTAGCTGAACCCGTTGACTAGACTCCCGCTTTGCCCACCGACCGTTACCGTCACGGTCACTGCACCAGCGCTTCCCGCTGGAGTTGCCGCCGTGATGGTCGTACTGTTCACCACCACCACGTTGGTCGCCGCCGCTCCTGCAAACGTGACCGTCGCTCCGGTGGCAAAGTTCGTGCCCGTGATCGTAACTGCTGTCCCGCCGGCGGTCGAGCCGCTATTGGGCGACACATTACTCACTGTCGGCAAACTAGATGGAGTGCGGAACGCGACCATCTGCATGATCCACTGCCCGGAACTGAGCGGTGCCGTGGCGCTGTAGCTGCCCGTTACCGTAACCATCTCGTCTTCCGCGATGTCGCCGTCCGGCGCCGTTAACAGCCGTTTAGTGAAACCGCTGCCCGCCCCAGTGGTCGCGGTTTGAACCAGGTTGGCGCCGAAGATAAGATCCGTCGCGTTTGTTGTCGCGGCGGAGCCGCTGCTGCTGGTAGCGCTGCTGCCTGAGCTAGCAGACGTCACGTCCACCGGGTTACCGGGATCCGCACCGCTGTATTCAAGAATCCGAATATCGGGATATGCCGCAGCAGTGGAGAATGTCACCGTGACGCTATTGGCTCCGGCGCCTGCGGCTGCGATGTTCTTGGCATAGTAAACGGATTGCGACTCGACACCGGAGATAACTGTCGGTCCGACGGCCCGCGTGTAAACGTTGCCGATGGTATCCGTGACAGTACTAACGGTAGCTGTACTGTCGTTCCACCCGACGGCGACGACGTTAAGGTCTCCGGCGACCTGCGCGGCCGTAAACGTGACCTTCACCGCCGCTTCAGGCGTTTGGGGCGCAGAGTAATTGCCCTGCACGTAGCTGATAGTTGGTGCGGCCAGCAATATAGCCGGTCGCAACCAGCACGCAAGAGCTACAACGCCACACGCTGCAAGGCGCACCGCCTTATGGTGCAAGAAACTCCCAGCGAACTGCAGATTGTTCATCTTATGTCTCTCTCTAAACGCAACCAGTTTCCGGCGTCCAGACGTGCCGTAACTCGCCCCTCGATCCACAAAGCTACGAACTACTGACTACGCCCCAACGACAGCCGCACCCGCGGTCACAGCTCCGCCGGCTCAGCCGGCGCCTCAGAACCCTGCGCGACTGAGTACACAATGTGGCCGTCGCTAATACAAGCAAACCCTACCCGTGCGCGCTCTCGCCCCTGTCCCTCAATACGCCACATGCCATCTTCCAACACCAGCTTCATTCCACTGCGGTCCCGCCACCAGCAGTTCACGTCTCCAGGGCGCGCGATCCAGATGTTTCGCTCGCGCCTCAGATTTGACAGGTGAGCCAGCAGAGCCTTGTATACCGACTGCTCCCTCTCGGCCTGGACGTAGTCCGGGTGAACGATGAAGCTGATCAAGCCGTGTTTACCCGCAATTATCTCGATTTGCTTTTTCCAAAGATCTATCGAATAGTCTCTGAGGATATGAAATAATGAGTAGTCCTGGACGGTCGTCAGCGGAAGCTCGAGGGTTCCGCCGATAAAATACGGAAAAACAGTGCAGCAACCACCACGCTGGGGTTCCAAATGTGCAACATTAGGCACAGACATATCGTAGGAAACATTTAGCCCCCCATACCAGTTCACGTTCCGATACATGCAGGCAGACCTGAACCCTTGCGCGCCGAATTCTTCGACATACCGGTTGATGAGCCTACATTGCTTCAGGAACGTTCGGCGATCCCGGAAAAGGTCTCCGTCGTGATTAAAGCCATGCACGTTAACTTCGCATTCGCGGCCCCTAATTGCACTGAGCAGGCTGCTCGATACCGGATATCGCTCCTCGGGTACAATTTGAAATGAGGCTTTGACATCAAATGCGTCATCGATATCGATGAGCTGGGCAACAAAGTTAGCGCCAGCGGCTGTCTCCACATCGTGCGTCACGATTGCAGAAGCACTAGCTCCGTCAGGCCAGAACCAGATGAATGGAATTCTAACGGCATCCCCCATCCTCATTGACAAGAGCAGAAGCCTCTCCAGCAAAAGTTCGACGCTCGTGTCCACAGGCCATTTCGGAAAAAGCAGCTCATCCCACTTGCGAAGATATAGCCGCTGCAGGGTCCGACGCAGACGGTTGGGCAGCGCCGGTCTGGCCTGATAGTACGCGCGCCGGACTGCTTTGCTTGACAGGATGCCCCCCGCGCCAGCATGCGCGTTGGTCGGGTAGCGCTCGTACCGAAGGTTGTCTACAATTCTGGTCGCGTCAAATGGCAAGCAAAGCGTTGACCCTTGGCGCGCAACGTGTTGAGATAGGTCGGGAAGAGGATCACCATTGAACGCGGATATCGGACTCAAGGTCGACGGCCCATAGCACACGGCCCCGGGGCCGAATTGAAAATAGCCGTCCGTCGCGTTGCTTCCTTCCAACACAGAAAGCGCCGCAAACTCTTCGGGGCACCGATAAAACTCGACTACGGCGTTACTCACTTGACCTTGACGATTTCCGCTGCCTTCGAACTGTTTTGTTGGAGCACACTCCCTTGTTGTGACTGGTGACATTGCGATGGACCTTAGTAAAGTGTCACGGCTTGGTCATGGGGCGAATGGAGATATCCGTGACCTCGGCAGTCGACGGAAGCTTGAGCGTTTGGAGGACCACCGAAGCGACATCTTCGGGCTGCAGGAGTGTTTCTGGATGATACGCCCGTCCTTCCTCCTTGCATATGGCCTCTTGCATGGGTGTAGCAGTGCGCCCGAGGTATACCGTAAGGACCCGAATTCCTTTTGGATTAACCTCGTAGCGCAGGCTGTCCGCGATCGCTCTCAGGGCGTGTTTTGTAGCAGCGTATTGCGCAACTTCAGCCCGATTTGCCGTCAGCCCAATGCTGGAGTTGAGAAAAACGATCTGCCCCCGCGCGGCGGTCAGCATCGGCAAAAGGCTTTGCGTAAGCACGTAAGGCGCCCGAACATTGGTGGCATATTGGAGATCCAGATCCTCGATTTGGGCACGGTCGAGCATATTTTGGCGGATGACCCCCGCGCCATGAATGAGAATGTCAAGCTTGGCGGTTTGTTTCAGATGCCGAAGAAGCGGCTGGAACTCTTCATCGGCTGTTACGTCCATTTGAAAGCAGGTTACTTGTGAAGGCTGTTGCGCTGCCGCAACTGTCTCAGCCAGGGCTATGGGATTCCTTCCAACGGCACATACGCGCGCGCCTTCGCGCGACAGAGCGACAGCAATGGCCCTCCCGATGCCGCTGCTCGCGCCCGTAACTACGGCTACGCGCCCGGCCAAGCAACCATCTCTAGTTGACTCAATCACACCGCTCTCCAGTCGCTTTCCGGCCGAGGCTAAGCCGACACCAGTGTCTTCTTTGAACCCGATGGACGCGCTATAAGTCCGCGAAGGAGATCCAGATAGAAGGCCTTTTGTCCCGTTACGAACAGCAGGATCCCAAAAAACGTAACGAGGAGGACGGAACTTTCCAGCACAAGCCGGGGCAAAAGAGCCAACCATTGGCCGTAGCCGAAGCGTACTGCGAAGGCCATTGCTGCGGCGGCGATGCTTGCGGCGAGCGGGCGGATCACCACCAGCAGAACATCCCGCGGCGAAATACCTGTGCCGTGGAGGGCCCAGATAACAAGTGGGACGAGCCACGCTGT
Organism: Bryobacterales bacterium; assembly: GCA_963761855.1. Lineage (GTDB taxonomy): Bacteria > Acidobacteriota > Terriglobia > Bryobacterales > Bryobacteraceae > Bog-375. The sequence goes on from CAVXJY010000090.1 coordinate 198,788, forward strand.
CATCACTGCCGAGTAGGCAAAAGCGACACCTCTCGGTCCATAAGGCAATCCCACAATGTAAGCCACAATCATGATGGGCGCGATGACCAGAGCCATCTTGAAGAGCCGACCAACCAGTCCGATCGAAGTGAGAAGCCACGACAAAGGATTGGCTATCGCAAAGACCAGGATGGTCGGAGCGAGCAACCGAAAAATTGGGGCCGCCTCTTTCCACTTTGGTCCCAAAAGAACGGCAATCGCGTCATCAGCAAAGAGAGCGGAGGCAATCGTGATAGGGAGGGTGAGCGCCAAGAGGAGAGAGTAGCCCTTCAGGAAGTAGGCTTTGAGGCGAACGGGATCGTCCTGGAGCCGGGACAGCGCGGAAAAGCCCACCTCGGAGGCCGCTGAGTTCAGGTTGTCCGTCGGGATGTTAATGAGCTGGTATGCCCTTCCATAAATCCCGATGGCAGCGGCTCCCCAAAAGCGGCCCAACAGGACCTTCTCGAAGTTAGTTGCAATATATACGATGAGGCCGTTCAGGGTGAGCGTCCCGCCGAAGCGCATCATCGAGCGAATTCCAACCCTTCGGTGTGGCAGCCCCGGAACCCATCGCGTGACCAGCCATAAACCGATCGTGTTGGTGAGTGGAAGACTGACCGTCATCACGACGAGCGCCCAGTAGCCGTAGCCGGCCTTCGCCCCAACAATGGCAATAGCGGTACCCACGATCAATGATCCGACGCCGATCACCGCCAAGGCGGTAAAACGCATCTCGCGCACGAGAAGTACTGAGTGCTGTATCCCTGCCGCGTTGAAGAGGAAGCCCGCCGCGAGAACAGCCGTCACCCAGACAAGCCGGGGCTCATGGTAAAAGGCAGCAATAACTGGTGCCATTGCTGCTGTCAGGATCCCCAGGACCGCGCCAAACAGCACGTTGATCCAGAACAACGTTGAAACCTGTTCATCCGTAATGGTCGCGCGCTGAATAGCGGCCGACGAAAGCCCGAAGTCCCGGAACAAAGTCAAGACTCCAGTGAAAGCTGTGACCATGCCGACTAATCCGAAATCTTTCGGCCCCAATAGGCGCGCCAACACCATGAGGGAGCCCACGCGCAGGATAAAACTCGCCCCCTGTGCGCAAAGTCTTGCGAAACCGCCCCGAATTGTCTTCTGTTTCAAATCCTGCATCGCGTTCTCAGAATATCGGGAGCGGTCATCTTGACTGCCTGCAGCGCGTCGGTCTTCAAATCACAGCGCTATCTTGTGGCAGTAAAAAGCCTCGGCGTAACCGCTGGGAGCGTTGCATTCCATCCCCCGCAGCCGCATGAGGGAGAAAAACGTGTCTTCTCGAAACCAGTGTTTAGGGTGTTGGGAGGGGAAGGCATCAATAAGGTAACGAGCTTTCTTCTGACAAACCTCAGTATCGAGCGGCACGAACAGGTTGGGCTGGCCCAAGTCACCGTCGTATTTCGGGATTTCGTATTCCAGAATCAAATGGTTCCGAAATGTATTCCAAGTCAGTTCGGCAATCAGGCGATGGTCTTGGTGCGCGTCCTTTCGCTTGTGGGTGAAGATGAGGTCAGGGGATACCGACTGCTTGAGCCCTTCGAAGACATCTTTCACCTCGGCACCCAAGAAGGGCATGAACCCGTCCCGAAACGTCTTTAGCAGTGGGCCTCTTAAGCTTGTACCGGCGAACATCGCCGCAGCGCACTTCGCCTCGGTCTCTCGGACCCCTACCGCGCTGAACACCACCCAGTGGAATGCACAGCCGGGGTATTGCGCGGCCAAGCGGAGAATTGTGCCGCCGCAGCCAATTTCGATGTCATCGGAATGGGAGCCCAAGCACAGTATCTGTAATGCTTCAGCCGACCCTCTGCCCAAATTCAGGTGGATCATGCACGGACCGATATCGTCATTGCCTCGTCCGAAAGCGGAGCCGCCTTATGCCAGACCTTCCACGGCGCCGAGCCCTGATTTAATTCCTCGAGGTGTTGCTTGTCCTTAAAGGTATCCATGCACTGCCAGAAGCCGGTGTACTTATACGCCAGCAAGGCTTTCTTCTCAATGAGGCGCTGAAATGGCTCTCGCACGAGTTCGTCACCTGGGTAAATGTGCTGAAAGATCTCGTTGCGCAAAGCGAAGAAGCCACCATTAATCCAAATGTCGGTGCGGTTCAGCGCAGAAATGTTGGTGACTATCCCCTCGGACCCGACGTTGACGATGTCAAAACTCGCCGTGGGCTGCACCAGCAGCAGAGAAGCAACGGCGTCACTCTGCCGAAATGCCTCCAGCATGGCCGGCAGCGGGAGGTCGCTCAAGCCGTCGCCGTAATTCGCCAGGAACATCTCTTCGCCCTGCAGGTGAGACTCTACCGCCTTAAGCCGCTCACCGATGGTGGCATTAGCCCCGGTCTCGACGAAGGTGATGGTCCAGTCGTCTATATCGCGATTCAAAAAACGAATCTTCTTTCCGGCTTGCGACCAGACAAAATCGTTTGAAGCCGATTCATCGTAGTGCAGGAAGTAGTCTTTGATGGAGTTACCCTTGTAGCCGAGGCAAATGACGAAGTCCTTGTGTCCAAAGTGAGAATAGTATTTCATCAGATGCCACAGAATCGGTCGCGTTCCGATCTGCACCATCGGTTTGGGGACGTCATCGGCGTATCCCCTCAGCCGCATGCCAGCCCCACCACAGAAAAGAACCACTTTCATAAACTCACCTCCACTTTTCGCCTTTAATAGATGGCCACTTTTGGAATCGGCACTACGAACCGGCCACCCCACTCCCTGATGAACTGCAGTTGCTCCATAATCTCGTCCTTCAAGTTCCAGGGCAGGATGACGACATAATCGGGTTTTGTTTCCCGAATCCGGCTCGGATCATAAATCGGGATGTGGGTGCCCGGCAGGAATCGTCCCTGCTTGTACTGGCTTCGGTCCACCGTGTATTCGATGAGATCCTTCCCGATGCCACAGTAGTGCAATAGCGTCGCGCTCTTGCCCGGCGCTCCGTACCCTGCAACTGATTTACCCTGTTGTGCGGCAGTGAGCAGAAACTCGACGAAAGCCAACTTGGTCTGTTTCACTTGCCGAGCGAAGCTGTCGTAACCTTCCGCCGAAGCCAAGCCGGCCCTCTGTTCCTGGTCGAGCAGTTCCCGAACGCTCGGTGTAATGACGTGTTTCTGGCTTTCCGGCCGGCAGGCGTAGACACGGAGTGAGCCGCCGTGCGTAGCCAACTCTTCCACGTCGAACACCTTCAGCCCATGCGCCTCCAGGATGCGCACGGTCGAGATCATTGAAAAATACGAAAAGTGTTCGTGGTAAATCGTGTCAAACTCGTTGCGTTCTATCAGCCGCAGCAGGTGGGGGAATTCGAGCGTCAGGACCCCATCGGGTTTCAGCAGGATCTTGAGCCCTTCGACAAAATCGTTCAAGTCCGGGACCTGAGCCAATACGTTATTGCCGAGCACCAGGTCGGCACAACGGCCTTCCGCCGCCAACTCTTCCGCCAGTTGAGCGCCGAAAAACCGCACCAGGGTGGGGACTCTCTTTTCGACCGCTGCCTTGGCCACATTTGCCGCCGGCTCAATGCCTAGCACCGGCACATTGCACTCGACGAAATACTGCAAGAGGTAACCATCATTACTGGCCACTTCAACCACGAAGCTCTGCCCGCTCAGGCCGAATCGTGCGATCATCCTGTTGCAATAATTCTCCGCATGTTTGAGCCAGGAATCGGAGTAGGAGGAGAAATATGCATAGTCACTGAAGATATTCTCCGCGCTCTCGTATTGCTCTAACTGCACCAGGAAGCACTGTTCGCACACGTAGACGTGGAGCGGATAATACTTCTCGCCGCGGTTGAGATCGGCGCGCGACGGGTAGCTCTCGCAAAGTGGGGACATCCCCAAATCGACGAAGGTCCGCCGCAGCCCCGCACCGCAGAAGCGGCACGGCTTAGTTGAGGCGTCCTGCTGCCGGATGTCGGCAAGTAGCGTCGTGGTGGACATATGCTCTCCCGGTGGCTCGCGCCCGATTAAACACCCACACCGGTCTCGACGGGTTGCCGCGCCCACCGCAGGGAGGCGTCCAAACGCCCTGCCTCCATCATCTTCTTTATCTGCCTGATCCGGGTATAGCGGCCGCACTCGAGATCGGCAAAGCTCATCCCTGCCGCCCGGTAGGCGTCATATAGCTCCTGCGCTCCTTTGCGCGCGTTCCATTGTGGATGGAAGTTCGGCAGAACGCGACGGATCTTGTCACAATTGACACGGTAGCAACGCTTGTCTGGTCCACCGTCGGCAGCGTACTCGATATGGCAGCCCGGAACGGTTTCGGCAACGATAGCAGCCAGGTCGCGGATGCGGTAGTTCTCATCCGTCAGGCCGACGTTGAAGGTCTCGTTGTGAATGGCGTCTTGCGGAGCTTCAAGCACGGCCAGGATGGCCGCAATGATATCGCGAATGTGCACAATGGGACGCCATGGTGTGCCATCGCTTTTGATATATACTTTACCAGTGGTATGCGCCCATGCCACTAAGTCGTTCAAGACAACATCCAGCCGCAGTCGCGGAGATGCGCCGTAAGCGGTCGCATTTCGCAGGTAGGTTGGGCTGAAACGCTCATCTGCTAGCCGAGCCAAGTCATGCTCCACCAGGACTTTGGACTCGGCATACGCTGTCACCGGGCTGAGCGGAGCGGTCTCATCATGGAACACGTCTCCCGCCGCACCATAGGTGCTGCAGGACGAGGAAAAAACGAAGCGACGAGTACCTGCCTCTTTAGCCAACGCGGCCAGCCGGACTGAGGCCTTGTGGTTGATGTCGTAGGTGAGGTCACCATTGAGATTGCCTAACGGGTCATTCGACAACGCGGCCAAGTGCACCACCGCGTCAAAGCCCTCGAGGTCGGCTTTCGTCAGGTCGCGTATGTCTTTGCGGACCTCTGAAATCTCCTGAGCTCCTTGGCCGAACTCGCAACCGGCAAACAGGTCCGTGTCCAGACCGATAACCTCATGGCCGGCGGAGCACAAAATGGGCCCCGCGACAGCGCCGATATAGCCTTTGTGGCCAGTCAACAGTATTCTCATGTCGTATCCCCCACAGAGCACGCCGGAGGCCAATGGGCCCCAAAATCGCTATATAATTGATCGTAAGGCAGTTATAGCCAGCCAACCCTGCTCCAGGAGAGCGCCAATCCAAAAACTTGGGAACTCGGCGTCAGCTTTATCCGACGCCTTCCATTGAGTCGGTGCAGACCAGAGGCGTGCCCAGTGTCTTTTCAACTCGCGTAGCGGCTCATCCTTAGGATCGCAAGCGAGGAATATCCGGAGCCGTTAATCCCGCGGGACCGTCGGGGATGACAGCCAGCAGGCCGTTCTGACACAACAACTTCGCCGCATCGCTGATGGCCGAGAACGGAATATCGGAACGCTCCGCGATATCCAGCAGGGAGTGCGCTCCATCGGAGAGATTCAGCACCCACAGGCGGGCGGAGATCTCCAGTCCGGGCGCTTCGCCGCCCGTGGACCTATAGAGGTTTCGCCGTCCCAGCTGCGGTTCACAATATGGGCTCTGGTTACGATATCGCCGATTGTCTTCAAGAACGTCTAAGATGGCGCCGCACACGCGCAGCGATCCGGCTAATTGAAGCGGCTGAATGAATTCGAGGTTGTCGGCTGAAGTGTGATATTCAGGAAAGCTGCCCCAAACACTTCGCATCAAGCAGCCGACAGGGAGATTGAAACCGGGCGAGCAGTATTGCCGCTCGTCGTAGCCGTAAGGGGAGAACTCCAGGATTTCGGCGGGTCCACTCTGGTGGTGCAAAACATGCGCGGCGGCCCGGTCGATCTCCGCATTGCCGCGGCGGCTCTTCTTGTAATGGAATCCGCCTGCGTCTCCGATGCAAGTTAGTACCAAGCCATGACGGATGCGTTCCACGGCCTCGCGGTTTTGCGCTAGCCACGTGATGGCCCCGATTGTCCCAGGAATAAACAAGAACCGGTACGAGTAATGATGCTCACGCGCGGACAGCGACTGCGCCAGAAACGTTGCCACGACCAATCCGGAGAGATTGTCGTTCGCCAGCGATGGATGGCATGCATGACACGAGATCAAAATCTCATCGGACGACCGTCCGGCCAAGAAACATTCTCCATAGGTCAAGTGCCCGTCTTCAAGACTGGAGTCGATGCACACCTCGTAGTCGCCGTCCTCGAGTGCGAGCATCTGATTGTGGGAAAGACACAATCCCCAGTCTTCCTTGTAGTACGAGGTCCGGTAAGGGATCCAATCGGGATGCTCGGGGATCGTGAAGAGATGCGGCTTAATCTCGCTCAGCGGCATGGTCGCATGCACCGGTGTGCTGTAATTCATCACGTGCAGGTTGCATTGCTGAAAGTCCACTACTCGATTTCCGCCCGGCGCTTTGAGATAGGCATCTCGAACGTTCCACTCTTTGGGAACGGCCCAATCGAAGACTGATGTGCCCGTGGGTACCTCGAAGGTCTGCAGCGGAATGCGATGCTGAATCATGGCCAGAGTCCGCCGGATGCCGTCGCCCGTGATACTCCGACAGATCGGATAAAGATCCGCCGCGAAATCGTGCAATTCGCGGCCGATATCCGCCGGTTCTCTCTGACCGAGTTCGCTCGTAACACCCACTGCTTTATTCAAAGCTGGGGTACGTCCCGTCCCGCTCGGAAATCACTGCCACCTTTTCCGGCCAAACAATCTGGAATGCCGGATCATTCCACCGCACTCCCCGGGCCGACTCCGCATTATAGAATTCCGACATTTGATAAAACACCTCGGTCTCGTCGTCCAGGGTGAGAAAACCGTGTCCGCACCCCTCTGGCACATAAACCATGTGGCGGTTTGCGGCCGTCAGGAGCATGCCAACCCAGCTCTTGAATGTCGGCGAGCCTGGGCGTAGATCAACCACCACGTCGTAGATCGCTCCCCTAGTGCACCGCACTACTTTGGCCTCAGCATACGGCGGCACCGAATAATGCATGCCGCGCAGCGTTCCCCTTCTGGTGTTGAACGAAACGTTGCATTGCACCAGCTTGGGATTCAGTCCGTTGCTTTCAAATTCCCTCTGACACCAGGATCGCGCAAAGAATCCGCGCTCGTCTGTCTTGCGCTCACAATCAATCTCAAACACTCCCCGAAGCTTCGTTTCACGAAATATCATGGCCACTACAGTGGAGCGCGGAGCAGACGAACAAATACTCCACGGCAAAGAAGCGACTAACGCCGCGAATCCTCACATTCACATGCATCTCGACGGCTTTCGCAAGCCAGCGAGTCGGTTCCCGATGATGCCAGTGATGCGAGGTTGGCACGACCCTATCTACAGAAAACACCTCTGCCAAGCTCTTGTGAAACTCATGAAACCCTTGAATATTGTTGTAAAGCGAGTATACGTCGCAGGAGATGTGATCGAAATTCACATAAGAAGCGATAAAGATACCGCCGTCCTTCAAGAGCTGTGCGATTTCTTGAAACTTGCCACTCTGACGCCGGCCAGCATACTCGAATACGCCTTGAGCCACTATAATGTCAAAGCGTCTTCCTTTGAACTCAATCGGCGACTCAAGAAAGTCCCTTTCCAACAGTTCCGGATCGGAACCGTGTATCGCGATGTCAATTCCGTAATAGTGTATGTTCTTAGAGAGCAGTCCCCTCAGCGCTGCCGGCCCACAGCCTACATCAAGGAGATCAACCTCCCGCCGCCCAGCAATCTTGTTGACCAAGCGGGCGACCTTTTCAAGCCGAAAGTGCGGCTTGACGTATTTTACATTCTCCCGAATCCAAAACTCCCTTTTTTGGTATGTTTCTTGTCGTTTATCCATGACGTTCTGCCCGAAGTTGTGAAGGCACCCGAGTGAGGTTACGCGGCGTCACAAAGGCTCCGGTAACGTCGCGCGACCGAACAACGCGGCGTACTGAGCATCCAGACTTGCGCGACACGCAGTGGTTCGTGCGTGTATCAGCGCCTTAAGGCCCTTCGTATTTTGTTCGAGACTACAGAATTGTGCGATAAGGTGTTCGGCGGTCACCTCTTCGATGCGTTGAGTATAGGCAGCCAAGCCCATGTCTTCCATCAACGAGACGCACTTCTGGTGAAAAGCAATGGAGATGACGGGTTTATTCAGAAGAAGTGCCAGTACGACGTTATGGAAGCGCGTGGCGACGACTGCCTCGGTTGTTTCTAACTGTGACAGAAGGTCCGCCACAGAGAGCAGGGGCTCTTCAATGATGCGGGTGTTGTCAATGGAGCTCCGCTGAGTAAGCCACTGCCGAAACTCCGACAAGACACGCCGGTCACACTGATCGCCGCTGAGAAGCCGGATGTCGTACCCGCGCGATATGAGCCAGTCCGTGAACGCCCCGAGAGCCTGAAGATACGCTGAGTAATCGAAGCGCCGTGAGCCGGAAGTAAACTCGCCGCTATAGAGCATTACGCCGAGGCCAATGACCGGCCGGGATCCGGTACCGGTGCGCGCGGAGGGCGGCGGGACGTCTCCGGGCAGGCTAAGGGCCAAGTCCGCTGACACGACGTCGGCATCCGTGTTAAGCCCAAGCGTTCCAATGTATCGCCGAGTGGCCTCATCCCGGTACGACCGGTAATCGGCTAATCGAAGCGCAAGTCCCGCGAACCATTTGCCCTGGCGGCTCTGTAGTGGCCCCGCGCCGACGCTGAGGTACAGCACCTCGCAGCGGCAGAGTTTAGCCAGTAATGTCCAGCGAAAGAGAGTGTATGGACCCCAGTTGTAAACCCCGAACGCATCTGTAAGCAGGCCGGTTCCTGGCACGATAAACACGTCGAGTCGCCGTGCCGAGCGTAGCGCCTGCGCCCATCGGCACAGTTCCGCGGGTATGCCGATGATAATAGCTCGGAGCAATCTCTGGATGCGGTTATGACGGAGCCATGTGGGTTTTATGGAGACACCATCGAGAGGGACGGCGGGAACACCGAATATCCGTGTCGCCTCTTGTGGAGCGGTACAGATGCACGTGATCCTCGCATTCGGCAGGTGCCGTCGGAGATTAAGTATCAGCGCCATAAGGGTGCTGTCGTTCCCGAGGTTTATACCGGCAAAGTGGCCGAAGAGTCCAATCCGGAGTTCCGGCCCTCTCGAGGAAGCGTTCATATCAGTTACACTGTGCCTTTGGAGCATCAAGGAAGAGACTCCGCTCTGTCGCTTGGGGATGTAAGACGATCTAGGGCGCGGACCCACCATCGCGAGGCCTTGCTCGAACTGTCGAAGGGATGCAACAGACGGCTGCCTACTTCAATGACTAGGTTACTCAACAGTGCTGTTGGCTCGATCCGGCCACCGAAAGCGGCCAGAGTTTCGGTGTGATAGCTCCAGAACCGCTTGGAACGAAGCCGGAGCACGTTGTTGGCTAAAACGCGGTGGTATTTCCAACGGATCTGCTTCCACCGCCGTTGGTACTCGGCTTGAGTCAAAAAGATCGGGCCATACTTCAGGAAAACCACGACATTCCCAAGGAGAACGCTGTCGTAGAACTCTGCGAACGTGCCGGTAGAGTGTACGGGCGGGCGATTATAGCTTAGGACCTGATGGATGTAGCCGTAGTCCGATTCCTGCAGAAGATCGAGGCAGGCCGCCGTGTCTGCATGGAGGGTCCGCGGGTCAAAGAACGGCGCCCGTTTTCGGATCAGGTCGCAACGCACCAAGAGGGAGGTCATCGGCCCAAAGATGTATTGCCCTCCGAGCAGGAAGTCCTGGCACACCTGGCGGCCAGAAACCCGGTGGCTTGGATACGGAGGCCCGTGCCAAAGCACGGCGCGGCCATCCATGGTGTATGCTCCGACCAATCCGACCGAACGATTGTGCTCGGCGAGCCTGACCATTTCCTCAATGCACGTCGGATAAAGCCAGTCGTCGGCGAAAACGAATTTGCAATACTTGGAGTCAGGCGACATCTCGCAGATGGCCTTATTATGGTTCTCGACGATACGCAAGAAGTACTCGTTATTTACGACGCGGATCCGCGAGTCACTGGCAGCATATTGTTGGGCAATATCGGCCGAGCCATCTGTGCTGCAATTATTGACGAGTATGCATTCCCAGTTACTGTATGTTTGATCGAGAACACTCTCGATGCACTCACGTAAATAGGGCGCCGCATTGTAAAGCGGAGTGAGGACACTGACGAGCGGCGAGGCTTCGGTATTCATAGTGGTTCTGGCCAGGCTCTGGCAGTCGTAGTGGCCGGCTAAATCCGGAGTCAGGTTCTTCGAGCCGTTTTCGCGTAGGCGCCCGAAACGGCAACGTCATTCGGGGCGGTTGACGCCGTGGCGGCATGTTGAACTTTCCGGCGGCAGTTGGCCAGGGCTTTCCACGCATGAATACCCTTTCGCCCGAACATTGCCGCAAAGAGAAA